>DASXZJ010000068.1:0-26870 GCA_036502025.1 Acidimicrobiales bacterium
GGTTGTTCGAGCGGATCTGACGCCAGTGCTCGGTGGGAAATGCACTGAAGGCCAAGATGTCGTCGGCCGCGTCGAGCAGATAGGTCACCACGTCGCAGAACCCGGCCTGGGTCAGCTTGTCGGTGACGTCGGCCAACTGGCGGACGCGGCGTAGGTACAACACCCTCCGTCGGATTCGGCCAGGACTGACTCAACCGTGTAACGGCCAAAGATCTCCCGACTCGGTCTGATGCCTATCGGGTTCACTTGCTTCAACCGCTCTCGATGCTCAGCGGCCTACCAGCGGTACCAACCGCGACGGGATCCGGACGTCTCACCGCGGCCGGCCGCGAACCCGAACAGCCACAGCAACAGCAGCACGGCGGCCACCACCCAAAGTAAATGGACAGCCGTCCCCAGTCCGGCGAAGAGGAGGACCAGTAGAAGAGCAAGCACAACGACCATTCTCATAAGCCTTTCGATCGATATGGACGTGGACGTCAGGAAGAAAGAGGAGTTACACGACTTCCCGGTCGCGGTAGGTGGAACCGTCCGTGACGATGGTGCGCTCACGCCGGTAACCGCCAAAGCCGCCCCAACTCGCCCAGAAAATCAGCGAAAGTACGAACCCCACCGCGCCAACAATCATCAGGATCACGCCGATCGTGTTGACGTTGAAGTGAGTTGAATTCACCACTACAGCAAAACGAAGGATCGCACCTGCGGCAAAAATCACCAAGCTAGAAACGATTCCCATAGTTACGCCTGCTCCTTGTGATTGGGCCTCCGCGGCCCAATGCATATGTACCCTTCTGCCCTTTGCACAAACCCGATCGTGCCGTGCGCGACGCGAATGGCCACAACGAAAACGGCATCCCTACAGGGAAAGGCGAGCGACTTTGGTCGCACAATGCGGCTCGATGAGCAATGACGTGACGATGACATGTGTATGACTTGATCGGCCGCGGGTATAGAACGGCCAACCCGGACAATCGTGCGCGGTCACCTTGGATCGGATCCCAAACCGGATGCTCTTCAGCTTCTTTGTCGTCTGCTCGGTGTCGCTCGGTATCTCGACGGTGTTCTTGGCCGCCGCGGACCGGCACATCCACTACTCCTCCAGGACTTTGGGTGCCCTCCTGTCGGCCGCAGTGTTCTTCGCAGCCGGATGGATCTCAGCCGAGGTCTGGTCGGTTCCCGCCCGACCGGTTGAAGCCGCCGAGGTCTTCTGCTTCGCGGTGAGCCTGGGCGTCGTCGCCCTTCGTCGGGTCTGGAACCCGGTCGGACAGCTCTTCATGGCCAGCTTCGTGGCCGCGGCGTTGGCTTACCTCATCTTCGCCGCTTCGATCACCGTCGACGGCAACCTCTCCGTGATTGGCGCCCTGGCGTCAGCCCTTCTCCTTCTCCTCGAGGGCATGGCCTTGACCCTGGCCTGCTCTTTCGCGTTCGAGACCTGCGACGTGCTTTGTCGCACCGCGCACTCACGCGACTTTCCCGTCCCCGATGCCAACTATCGCCCCAAGGTGTCGCTGCACATCGCGACCTACAACGAACCGCCTGACATGCTCCTCCGAACCATCCAGCAAGCTGAAGCCCTGGACTACCCAGATTTCGAGATCATCGTGGTCGACAACAACACCGCCGACCCTGAGGTGTGGCATCCGGTGGAGGATTACTGTGTAGGTCGCCCCAACGTCACCTTCGTGCACGTCGCCCCGTGGCCCGGATTCAAATCGGGAGCACTCAACCTGGCGCTGCGGCAATTCACCCACGCCGACGCCGAGATTGTCGGAGTAATCGATGCCGATTATCTCGTCGATCCCCAATGGCTCAATGAGACGGTCGGATACTTCGCCGACCGTGACATGGCCTTTGTCCAGACGCCCCAGGACTACCGCGCCTATGAGGGAAGCACCTACCTGACGGCCTGCTACGACGCCTACCGGTACTTCTTTGCCACGGCCATGCCATCGCGCAACGAGCGCAATTCGATCATCTTCGCCGGCACCATGGGACTGCTGCGCAAGCGACTCCTGGGCTCCATCGAGGGCTGGGATGAGTGGTGCATCACCGAGGACGCCGACACCTCGTTGCGCCTCCTGCGGGCGGGATACTCGGGTCTGTTCGTGGGGAAGAGTTTCGGGCGGGGCATCATGCCTCTGACGTTCACCTCGCTCAAGAGCCAGCGGTTCCGGTGGTGTTTCGGTGGAATGCAGATCCTGCGCCAGCACTGGAAGAGCCTGATGCCATGGGATCGCTCACCGGACAATCACCTGTCCATCGCCCAACGCCTCGACTACCTGATCGGTGGTGTGCAATGGCTCAACGATTTGGTCTACCTGTGCTTCACCATCGTGCTCCTGACCATCTCGGGGCTTCTCCTGTCGGGCCACCGCGTGGCCATTCGACCTTTGGTGGGTCCAACGGTGCTACTGCCCGCTGCGCTCTTGGTCTCCGGACTCCTGCGGGCCGTCTGGGCGCTACGACAGCGGACCCACGTGTCGTATCGACGGGCCCTCCTGGCCTTCATCAACTGGCTCTCGCTCTCGTGGACCGTCGCGCTCGCCTGTATCCAGGGGCTCCTGCGCCGCGAGGGCGTGTTCCTTCGGACTCCGAAGACAGAGTCCCACGACAAGCTTTCAGCCGCGCTTCTCGCCGCCCGCTCGGAGACGATTCTTTGGTTGCTGCTCTGGGCGTCGGCCATCGCGCTTGGAGTGCACACCCACCCCACCGCGCTGCTGCTCGGCCTGCTGGCCTGGCAAGGAGTCGTCTATGCCGCGGCGCCGCTCACTTCCTGGCTGGCCCAGCGTACGCAGCTGTCACCCGAACTCGAGCGCCGGCGGCGAAGCGAGGAAACCCGGGAACGACTGGTGGCCGTCCTGCGTCCGGTGGCGGCCGGCTCGGTCGTACTCAGCGGATTGGCGGCCTGCGCACTGGTGATCGTGCTGAGCCTGGGCGCCACCAATCCCGGTCGCCCTTCCAACCCATTCGTCGTTCCGCAGCGCTCTGGAAGCGCTGGGCCATGGGGGGTGGTGCCGGTGTCGAACAACGCGCCGCCCCCGGCCTCCAGCCCCACCTCGACCACCACCACCACGACGACGCCAACGTCGAAGACGAGCACCACCCCGCCGCCGACCACGAGCTCGACATCGAGTTCGACGACCACGAGCAGCTCCTCGACGACGTCAACGACCACCAGTTCGACCACGACCACGACGACGACCCCTCCCAAGCCTTGAGGCCCGCCGCTCGGGGCCCGCCGCTCGACCTCAGCCCAGCTTGGTCAGCGCCCCCCGCAGGTTGCGCACGGCCTGGCCGATGCGCTGCTCGTTCTCGATGAGGGCGAAGCGCACGTGGCCGTCGCCCCCCGGTCCGAAGCCGACACCCGGAGAGGTGGCCACGTCGGCCTCGTTGATCAGGTGCTTGGCGAATTCGAGGGACCCCATCTCGCGGTAGGGCTCGGGAATGGGTGCCCAGACGAACATGGTCCCCTTGGGCGGTACCAGGTCCCAGCCGATCCGGTTGAGCCCGTCGCACAAGGCGTCGCGACGACCCTTGTAGATGGCGTTGAGCTCCTTGGGGTACTCCGGTGCCTCGTTCATGGCCACGATGGCGGCGATCTGAATCGGTTGGAAGGTGCCGTAGTCGAGGTAGGTCTTCAACTTGGTCAGGGCCTGGACGATCTCGCGGTTGCCGACCACGAAGCCGACGCGCCAGCCGGCCATGGAGAAGGACTTGGTCAGGGTGTACAGCTCGACCGCGACGTCCTTGGCTCCGGGCACCTGCAGGATCGACGGCGGGTCGTAGCCGTCGTAGCCGAGGTCGGCGTAGGCGAAATCGTGCACCAGCACGATCTCATGCTCTTGGGCAAAGGCCACCAAGCGCTCCATGAAGGAGAGATCGACGCAGGCCGTGGTCGGGTTGTGGGGAAACGACAGCACGATCACCCGCGGCTTGGGCCACGACTCTTCCCAAGCGTGGATAAGCCCGTCGAAGAAGGCGTCCCCCGGGTCGGGAGGGCTGATCCCGTCGACGGCGGCCTCGGGTCCGTTGAGCGGCACCTGCCGCACGTCGGCCCCGGCGAACAACGGGCCCCAGATGTGGATCGGGTACGACGGCGAGGGCACCAGCGCGGTGTCCCCCGGACCGACCAGGACCCACATGAGATGGGAGAACCCCTCTTTGGCGCCGATGGTGGTGACGACCTCGGTCTCGGGGTCCAGGTCGACGTCGAACTTGCGCTGGTAGAGGTCCGTGATGGCGCTGCGCAGCTTGGGGATGCCGCGCGACGCCGAGTAGCGGTGGTTCCTTGAGTTGTGCGCCGCCTCGGCCAGCTTCTCGACGGCGACATCTGGCGAGGGGAGGTCCGGGTTGCCGAAGCCGAGATCGATGACGTCGTTGCCGGCTCGCCGTGACACGGCCTTGAGGTCGTTGATGGTGGCGAAGACGTACGGCGGCAATCCGTTGATCCGGCGGAACTCCATCGGACGAGTCTACGGCCCGCACTGCGCCGGCCTGGACGATCAGGGTGCGCCGCCCCGCTCAGCCTGGCGAGCGGCCGCCACCAACTCGGCCGGTTCGACCGGCCACCCGAAGACGGCCCAGGTCGCGCCAGCCCGGGCCAGCGCCGCCACCGTGGTGGCCAGGTCGTCGCTCGACTTCGGGGGTGGGCCACCCCAGGTGACCTCGACGGCCTCCGACCCCTGTGTCCTGGTGGCCACCAGGGCCGGGTCGGCGGCCCAGAGATTGACCGCCACGCCGGCCGCCCGGGCCTCGACGATCCGGGCGCCGGCGCCGCCCGCCAGCCACACCGGGAAGCCCTGTGCCTTCAAGGTCCGGGCCAGGTCCACCATCTCGGCCCGCCGCTCGGCCGCCGGCGGGAACGGGATCCCATACGCCCGGTTCTCGGCCTCGCTCAGGCGGTCCCCCGTCCCCAGGGCCGCGATGACGCGCCCCGGAGCCAGCTGCGCCAGGGCGTCGAACTGACCCAGCAGGACGCGGGAGGGCGCCAGTCCGACCCGGGCCACCAAGGTCCCGATGAAGGGGCCGCCGTCCGCGCGGCCGACCGCCTCGAGCGTGGTCGCCAGCGCGGCCAGGACCGGGAAGGGCGCCAGCGCCGGCCGCTCGGGTTGCCCCATGGGCCAGATGTGGTCGTAGCAGAACACGCCGTCGACGCCGGCCGCGAACGCCAGCGCGGCGGCCGCGAAGGCGTCATCTGGCGTGTCGCGGAACGTGGGCAGCACGATGCCGGTCCGGATCACCACAGCCCCCCGTGACGGGCCGCCAACGCGGCGCCGACGGCGCCGGCCTTCTCACCGAGCGAGGCGGCCACGATGGTCACCGCCGGCCGGTTCGATCCTCCCTCGACGAGCTCGGCGTACGCGCCGCGGGCGGCATCGAGGAGGATCTCGCCGGCCCCGACGAGCCCGCCGCCGATGACCACGCATTCGGGGTCGAGTACGCAGGCCAGATTGGCCAGCCCGAAGCCGACCCACCAGCCGACCTGCTCGACCACGCGTCGGGCGTCGACGTCACCGGACTCGGCCGCCGCGGTGACGTCCTCGCCGTGCACGTTCTCGGGATCACCGCCGGCAGCCGCCACCACGCCGGGCAGCTTCCCGGCCAGGGCGGCCTCGCGCGTGAGCAGTCCCAACCCCCCGCCCGAGGCGTAGCGCTCCCAGCAGCCGCGCCGCCCGCACGGGCAGGGGGGGCCGGCCGGGTCCACCACCATGTGGCCGATCTCCCCGGCGAAACCGTGCGCTCCCACCTGCACCCGGCCGTCGACGATGATGCCCCCGCCGATACCCGTGCCGAGCGTCACCATGAGCACGTGGGTGAACCCCTGGGCGGCGCCCAGCCGGTGCTCGGCCAACGCAGCGAAGTTGGCGTCGTTCTCGATGATGATGGGGCGGCCCACCACCTGCTCGGCCATCAGCTGGTTCCAGTCGACCCCGTGGGCCTGCGGCAGGTTCGGCGCGAAGCGCAGACGACCCTGGCGATCGAGCATGCCCGGCGCGCCGACCCCGATGGCCGGCGCGCCACCCGCCGACGGAGCCACCCCGAGCGCGGCGTCGAGCTGCCCCACCACGTCGGCCACCGCCTTCGCCACCTCCGAGCCGGCGTGGCCCTCGCGCTCGGCGGCGCCGAAACGCCCCGCCGGAGTGCTGACCCTCGCTTCGGCCACCACGCCATCGGACGCACCGAGCGCTACCCCGAGCACCTTGGTCCCGCCGATGTCGATGCCGTAGGCCACGTCGGCGCCGGCCGACGGTCCTGGACCGGCGGTCACGCTGAAGACTCGACCCGCGCCTTCAGCTCCCGCATGGCCGTCGACATGATGCGGCTGGTGGCGCGCATCTTGATGAAGCTCGGGATGGGCACCCGCAACTCGGCTTCGAGGTGATAGGTGACATCGGTGCCCGAGCCGTTGGCATCGAAGACGTAGCTCCCGTTCCACTTCGAGGTGATATCGCCCTTGGTCGAGGTCCACGAGAGGATGTGCGGGGCTTCGGAGTAGTCGTAGGTCAGGGTGAGCGTGGTGCTCCGGCCGAAGGCGGCGACCCGGAACGTGACCAGGACCGGCCGGCCTTCGCTGTCGCGCTCGTCGACCACGATCTCCTTGATGTCGGCGGCCCACTCGGGATAGCGCTCGAAGTCCGCGACGACCGCGAAGCACCGCTCGGGCGGTGCCGACACCGACATGTGTTCTGTGGCTTCATCGGCCACGGCTCTGTGCTCCCTCTCTGTGTCGACCTGGTCCACGGCTGCGCCCATCGGGCAGTCAGACTGCCACTTCCCCGAGGGTGGAGGCCAGCCTAGAAGCGAGAACGTCGTAGTCGAAGGATCCCTGCGCGCGGGCTCGTCCGGCCGCGCCCATTCGCGTGCGCAACCTGGGATCGACCAGCAGGGTGCGCAGGGCCCGGGCCACGCTCCCCGGATCCCCGGGCTCGCCCACCACCAGTCCGGTCACCCCGTCCACCACCGCTTCGGCAGCCCCACCGCTGTTGCCGGCGATCTGGGGAACCCCGGCGGCGGCGGCCTCGAGGAAGACGATCCCGAACCCCTCCTGCTCCAACCCCAACCATCGGTTGCGGCAGGCCATGACGAAGACGTCGGCCGCACCGAGCAGGGCCGAACGGTCCTGGTCGCTGACCCGTCCCAGCAACGTCACCGGGACGGCACTCGCCTGAGCCTTTCGTTGCAGCCGGGCGCGTTCGCGCCCGTCCCCCGCGATGGCGACCACGAGGTCGGGGTACGAGGGCGCCAGCCGATCGGCGGCGTCGATCAGGACGTCCATGCCCTTGCGCGGCACCAGCCGGCTGATGCTCACCACCAACGGGCCCGCGGTGGGCAGGCCGAGCCGGGCCCGGGCCGCTCGACGCCCGGCGGCCTTCATGACGTTGATGGCGGTGGTGTCGACGCCGGGCGGGATCTCGACGATGGGTGCGGTGAGCGCGCCGGCGGCGCGCTGTGCCTCGGCGGCCGGGTAACCCCCGGCCGAGATGATCACCGACGATTGGCGCAGGACATGGGCCAGTCCGGCTCGCGCGCCGGGGAGCCGGCCGGGCACGGTGACCTCGGCGCCGTGCAGGATGACCCCGAAGGGCACACCCAGCCGCGGCCCGAGCAGGCCCAGCGGGAGCGCGGGGTCCAGCAGCACCAGATCGATGGCGTGCTCGGCCACCGCGCGCCGGATGTGGGTCAGCGCGCCGGGCGTCGGGAAGAAGAGGATCGATTCGGGCACGCGCACGATCTGCACGCCGCGCTCGGCCTGCTCGGCGTCGAAGGCCGGCCCGCCAGGATGCGACGACGCCGTCAGCACGACGAAGGTCGACGGATCCAGCCGCTGCCAGAGCTCCCAGAGATAGTTCTGGATCCCTCCCACCTTGGGCGGGAAGTCGTTGGTCACCAGCAGGTGGCGCTTCATGGCGCCGACCGCTCGCCGCCACGAAGGGGCCGGGGCGGGCGGCCCGGGTGGTATGGCTGCCTAGCCGGCCTTCGAGCTGAAGCGCAGGGTGGGGACCAGGCCGGCGCGCTCGAGCATGCGCATGGCCCGGGCCTCGTCGGCGTCGATGACCACGGCGTCGTCGGGCTCACGGTCCAGGAGGAACGAGACCACGCAGTCGTCGCAGGCATTCGTACCCTGCAGCTCGCAGCAATCGCAGTCGATGGTGACCGCACCCGAAGGCGGCTGATTGAAGTCCTCGACGTTGAAGATGTTCGACTCTGGCATGGTACGGACCCTCCGTGGTCGGGCACTCTCGTTGTGCACGTTCTCTCTTTGCCAATAGCCTGCACCACGGGTGTGACACCCCGGCCCCTCCCACGACGCGTCTGCACGGACCTCACCGCTCCAGCGCGGCCGAGACGGTGGCGGCCGTCTCGGCCATGCCCCAGGCCACCCCCTCGGTCCGGACCTCCCGGGCGTCGACCACGACCAGGAAGGGAGGCCCGGCGACCCGGTAGTGGTCGTAGGCCGGCGAGCTCATCACCACCTCGGTGCCCGGCGGCGCCAGAGCTGCGATGGTGGCGGCGTCCTCCTCTCCCGGGCCCCGCGTCACCACGACGACCGGCAGGTCCGCGGGCAGTTCCCCGCGCAGCGCGGGCAGGCCCTCCCACAGGTCCCGGCAGCCGAGGCAGGCCGCCGAGAGGAAGAGGAGGAGCACCGGGGCGGCGGCTCCCAGGATGTCAATCGTCAGGTGGGGGCCGAGCGGGTCGTCGGGACGGACGCCCTCGATGTCGGCCGGGGTGGTGGCCGGGTGGTCGCGGTAGGTGGGGATCGGTCGCAGCCGGCCCACCATCCCCGCCGGCGGCCGCTCGGTCACGACACCCGTGACGCGGCGCCCGGCTCCTCGGCCTCACCCTGGCTGACCTCGACCACGCTGCGACCGTGGCCGCACCACCGGCACACGACCTCGTCGACCCGGCGGGAGAGCACGGTCTCCTCCTCCTTCGTGAGGTCGCCACCGACGGTGTAGTGGTGGAACGCCTTGGTCGTCTGCGAGATGGTGACGTCGAAGCGGGTCAGGTTGCCGCAGGCGTCGCACCTGTATCGAGGTTCGTCCACGACCCCCACGGTAGTCGGCGTCAAAACCGGTCCTATGAGCCGGGCGGCAGGGGTGGGCTCGGGCGGGGCGACTGGCCGGCGGGGGTGCTCAGTGCGGCCCGGGGAGCACGTCGGTTTCCGAGACGTGCCAGACCGGGCCGTCGGTGGCGGTCTCCACGTTGAAGCCGTAGTCGTAGACCAGGGTCCCACCGAAGGTGGCGCCGAGTGACACCAGGCCGGCGATGACGATCGAGAGCACCATGACGCCGACCGGGGTGACCAGCGCGCGGTGGTAGCGGTCGATCCGCCAGGCGATGTCACCCAGGGCGAGCACGGTGACCGTGAGCATGATGGTGGCGTGGGTGTTGATGGTGCGGCGGGCCTGCGTGCCGGCCTGCGAGGACTTCCAGGCGTCCCACAACCCGGTGAGCGCAGCCAGGACCGAGATCGCCGCACCGGCGACGAACACGAACGTGCCGGCGTGCCACATCTGCCGGGCCCAGGTGTGCTGGCGCCCGCCGGCATAGGACAGGACGTCGAACCCGGCGCCGAAGATGTAGGCGGCGATCGGGAAGTCGGTGAGGGGCGGGTGCACCGGCTTGCCCGACCACCCGCGCAGACCCTTGAAGGTGCGGCCCTTGATGGTCAGGGTCGGCCTGACCGAGAACTTCCGCATGGCGTTTGCTCCTCTCGTGGGCCCGGCATGGCGAGGCGGGCCGTATCGAGCGGGGACGGTTCCCGCTCCGTGCAACTGCCCTTTCGGCGCGTGGGCCAAACGCCGACTAGTCGGTCGGCACCGAGCGGGAGTGGGAGGCATAGACAATGGGCGCAGTGGCCGATCAGCTCCCGCTGCCCATGCATACGTCAGTCCGGTAGTGGAACCCCTGATCGTTCGGTTGCCTGCGTGGTGGTGTCCCGCATGGTGACGCTGGCTGAGGGGATCGTGACGGTGACGGACAGGCCGCCGCCCTTCCGGGGACGGGCCGTGGCGGCGCCGCCGTGGATCGCCGCGATGGATGCGACGATGGCCAGTCCGAGTCCTGAGCCCTCATGGGACGTGCGGTCACTCAGGCGCTGGAACGGCTGGAAGATGCGATCGACATCCGCCGGGATGATGGTCGGTCCGCTATTTTCAACGATCAGCTGGCTGGTGTCCGAGGAGCGAGTGCTGATCCAGACGTCGCCGGCCGCAGTGTTGTAGCGGACCGCGTTGTCGATCAGATTCGCGATGAGGCGTTCCGCCAGCACCGGATCGCCCGATATGGCGGCGGGTTCGAGCCTGGCGTGTACCCGTCGATCGCCCATGTCGGCGGTGTCGAGTACGTCCTCGGCGACCGTGGCCAGGTCGACCTCCTCGCGGACGGTAAGCCCGCGTTCGCTGCGGGCCAGGATGAGCAGCGCGCCGATGAGGTGCTCGGCATGATCCACCGCGGCACGGATGTCCGCACCCATGCCGCGCAGGTCGGTAGTCGAGCTGTCTCGATTGCTCAACACGACGTCGACTGACGTGCGCATGACGGCGAGCGGAGTGCGCAGTTCGTGCGAGGCGTTGGCGATGAACTGCCGCTGGCCCTCGAACGCGGCCTGGAGCCGGCTGAGCATCTCGTCGAACGTCTCGGCTAACTCGCTGAGTTCGTCGCGGGGGCCGTGCAGCGCGACCCGCGCCGACAGATTGTGTTCCGACGCGGCACGGGCGGCCGCAGTGATCCGGTGCACCGGGCGTAGCGACCGCCCCGAGAAGATCCAGCCGAGGATCGCGGCGAGGGCGATGACCGCGGCGAGCGTGATCAAGGAGAACAGCAGAAGGTGCGACAAAGTGAGGTTTCGCTGGTGTTGCGCGCCAAGCTGCTGCTCGAGGGACGAAATGCACTGGGCCAGGGCGGGCTTGTTGGGTTGGGTGCCCGATTGCTGGGAACGACACCGCGCCATAACGGTGGCCAGATCAGAGGTAGAGGGCTTTTGGCCCTGCGCAGACGTTCCCAGCTGCGCCACCAAGGTATAGCTGACCGTCACGAGGATCGCTCCACACACAGCAAACAGGCCGGTATAGAGCAGCGTCAACCGTGCCCGGACGGTCAGGCTCGGGCGAAGGCTCACACGCGATAACCCTTGCCCACCACGGTTTCGATCAGCGGCGGCTCACCGAGTTTGCGCCGAAGCCGGGTCATCGTCACCGAGACGATGTTGCTGAACGGGTCGGCATTGGCGTCCCACACGTGCTCGAGAAGTTCCTCCGCGCTGACCAGAGCCCCGTCGGCGGTCAGAAGGAGTTCCAAAATCCCGAACTCCTTGCGGGTCAGCGATAACGGGCGCGAGCCGCGCCTGGCGCGGTGCCTGGCGAGGTCAACGCTGAGGTCCCCCCGATGCAGGATGGGGGGTGACGACGGCGCCCGACGCGACAGCGCCCGCACGCGGGCGACGAGCTCGGCGAACGCGAAGGGCTTAGGTAGGTAGTCGTCCGCGCCCAATTCCAGGCCGTCAACCCGGTCATCGACGTCGCCCGCGGCAGTGAGCATCAGGATCCGCGGGCCCGTGCCGGCCACCGCCCGGCATACCCGGTCACCGTGGACTCCCGGCATGTCCCGGTCGAGCACGATCACGTCATAGGCGGTCTGCGCGGCGGCGTCCAGCGCTGCCGCGCCGTCGTACGCGGTGTCAACGGCCATCCCGGCCTGGCGCAGCCCCTGGGCGATCCGGTCGGCCAGAGTCGCATGATCCTCAACCACCAGCACCCGCATCGCACCAGTATGCGCCGGCAGGAATGACATCTGTCCGACATCGCGTGTAGCGCCGATGTCACGTGCCCCGGCGTAGAACTGCCGGCATGAACCGGGTTCCCATGCTGCAGGTAGTTCGCGGCGGCAAGGCGCCGCAGTTCCTCACCCGTTCCCAGACCGCCCTGGTAACTGGCACACCCTCAGGTCAGCGCCCCCGTCGAAACCGGACGCCCATTCCGGCGGCCGCCACGATCTTCACTCCTGGGACCAGCATGACGAGGAACAGCCCCGCGTGAGGCGCGGGCCACTCGGGGCTCGGCCGGCTGGTTCACATAGCGCGGCCGCCATCGTGGTCACCGCGGTTCTGGCCCTGCTGGCAGCGGCATGTGGCGGCAGCCCACCCTCGACCGGCACATCGAATGCAGGAGGGCCAACGAATACCCAGTCGGTGGACTCCCAGCCGCTCGCCTTCTCCCGCTGCATGCGCTCCAACGGCGTGCCAAACTTCCCCGACCCCAACAGCAGCGGAGTCTGGCCGAAGCCCCAAGTGGAAGGCGCGGCCAGCAACCCCCAGTACCCTGCGGCGACCAGGTCCTGCGGGCATCTGCTCCCAGACGGCGGCCCCGGCGTCGCGCCTTCCCCGGCTGTGGACCAGCAGATCCAGAACGACATGACGCAATTCGCCCTATGTATGCGCTCCCATGGGGTGTCGAACTGGCCTGATCCCACCTTCGATCAGGGCAGAGCCGTTTTCGATCCGCAGGCCGCCGGCATTGACACGAACTCGCCGCGTATCAGCGTCAAGGTGCACGAATGTGAGCACGTCTTCTCCGCCAGCATAGGGATCCCTCCAGGCGCGTAGGGGTTCGCTTCGCCGGCGACGAGGGCGAGAATGCGGCGCTCCCGGCCGAGAACCACTCCGACCGGTCCATGTTCGCAGGTGGTCGCCATGACATCCGTGCGACATCGCGTGTAGCGGAGATGTCACGTGCGCCGGCGTACAACTCGAGGCATGAAGCGAATGCCCATCGGTCCGCCCGCACTCGCGAGGGCGACTTCCCTCGATACCACGCGAGGTCCGGGCGGCGTCCAAGCCGAGCGCCGGCCACGGCCGGCCACGGCGCGAACCGCGGCAGCCTTCATGGCCACAGCCAGTGTGATCCTGCTGGTGGCGGCATGCGGCGGCAGCCCGGCTCCGGCCGGTTCGGGCGGCTCGTCGAATGCAGCGGGGACAACAGACTCCCATGAGGTCGCCTTCTCCCGTTGCATGCGTTCTAGTGGTGTGACGAACTATCCCGATCCCAGCACCAGCGGAGTCATCCCCAAGGAGAGCCCGCAGGAACTCGGGGTCACCACTTCGAGGCTCCAGTCGGCTCAGGGCACCTGTCGACATCTGCTCCCAAACGGGGGCAACGGACCGAACCAGGCCGAGGTGCAGCAGGAGAGAGCGCAGGCGCTGCGGTACGCCCAGTGCATGCGCACCCGCGGTGTCGGACTACCCGATCCCGACAGCACTGGAAGGATCCCCGACCCGGCCACCGTAGGAATCAATCAGGGTTCGCCGTCCTTCGAGGCCGCCAACCAGGCCTGCGGTAAGTACCGCCCCCCTTACATGCCCTCGAATGCCCAATACAACGCGTACGCCCAGACGCAGGGATCGTGAACGCGGCGACCGACCAGGAGAAGTTGCATGACACGGCCGCACTGCCCCACCATCGCCAGCGCAAGCGCAAGCGCCTATGGCTGATCGCAGCCGCCGTCGTGCTGGTCGGGGCGGCCGTGGCGGTGGGCCTCGCCGATCCTTTTTCCACCAAGGCGATGAGCCGAGCGGGCGACGCCGACAACCTCGGTCCAACGTCGCTCTACACCGTCACCCGCCAGGACCTGTCCTCACAGACCCAAGTGCCGGCCACGCTCGGCTATGCCGGCAGCTACAGCGTCGTGAACCAGGCGCAGGGGACGCTGACCGCCCTCCCCGCGGTGGGTCAGGTGGTGAGCCAAGGCCACGTGCTCTATCAGGTGAGTGGAGCCCCGGTCGTGCTGCTGTACGGCTCGACCCCCGCCTACCGCACCCTGTCACCGGGTCTGACCGGCCCAGACGTCGCGGAGCTGAACTACGACCTGGTCGCCCTGGGCGAGTATCCACGCGGCGAGATCGGGCCAGCCTCTGACACCTTCGACTCCGCCACCGAGTACGGAGTCAAGAAGCTCCAGGCTGCGCTTGGAGTCACGCAGACCGGATCATTTGGTTTTGGCCAGGTGGTCTTCTTGCCGACCTCGGCCCGGATCACATCGGTGTCGGCCGCCCTGGGTGCGCCAGCCCAGCCGGGCCAGCCGGAGCTCGCAGCAACCTCCTCGGCCCGTCTGGTCAGCATCGCCCTGGACGCGTCCGAACAGTCCGAGGTGGCGCTCGGGGACAGGGTGGCGATCACCTTGCCGACCAACCACACCACGCCGGGGGTGATCTCCTCGGTAGGCACCGTGGCGGCCGCCCCTGCGCCGGGGAGCTCGGACAACTCACCGACCATCACGGTGCTCGTCAACCTGACCGATCCGGCCGCCACCGGGACGGAGGACCAGGCGCCGGTGAACGTGACGATCACGACCGGGGGCGTCACCAATGTGCTCGTCGTGCCCGTCGATGCCCTCTTGGCCCAATCGGGTGCCGCGTACGCGGTGGAAGTGGCGGGCCCTGGTGGCCGTCGGCACCTGGTGCCGGTCACCTTGGGCCTCTTCGATAACGCCGAGGGCCTGGTGCAGGTGAGCGGGTCGGGGCTGGCCACCGGCCAGCGTGTGGTAGTGCCGAACCTGTGACCGTCCCCGGGCCGGTGCTCGAGGTCGACCGGGTCTCCAAGGTCTACCCGTCCGAGCCGCCCCTGAGCGCCCTGCGGGACGTCTCCTTCAGCGTTGCCCGGGGCGAACTGGTGGGCATCGTGGGCCCCTCGGGATCGGGCAAGACCACTCTTCTGCAGCTGATGGGCACCTTGGACCGGCCCAGCGCCGGCCGGGTGCGGATCACCGGTCTGGACGTCGAACGGCTCTCGGATCGCGAAGTGGCTGCGCTGCGGGCCAGTCGGATTGGCTTCGTCTTCCAACAGTTCTTCTTGGCCGAGCACCAGAGCGCGCTTGACAACGTGGCCGACGGCCTTGTCTACGCCGGCGTTGCCCAGGCCGAGCGCCGCGCCCGTGCCCTCGAAGCCCTCAGACTGGTCGGCCTCGATGAGCGCCCGCACGCCCGCCCCAACCAGCTCTCGGGCGGCCAACGCCAACGGATCGCTATCGCTCGGGCTCTTGTCGGCCGCCCGTCGATTGTCTTCGCCGACGAGCCCACCGGCAACCTCGACCAGGCGACGGGACGGGCCATCCTGGGGCTCTTCGATGACCTGCACGAGCTCGGGGTGACCATCGTGGTCATCACTCACGACCGGGAGATCGCGGCGCGCCTGGGCCGGCGCATCGAGATGCTCGATGGCCGGATCGTGTTTGACAGCTCCGGTGCGCTCGGCGACCCTCCTCACGACGGCGCCACCCGGCCATGACCACCACGTCGCTGGTGGTGCAAAAGCTCCGCCCGTCCGACCTGGCCCGACTGGCCACAGTGGGGCTGCGTACCCGCAAGCTCCGAGCCGGCCTCTCCGCCCTTGGCATCGCCATCGGCGTGGCGGCCATCGTGGCCGTCTTGGGACTCTCCTCGTCGGCCTCCGCCGGCCTGCTGAACGAGATCTCCGCCCTCGGCACCAACCTGCTCGTCGTCCAGGACGGCCAGACCTTCTCCGGACAGGCCGCCGAGCTCCCCACCTTGGCCCCGGCCATGATCGGGCGCATCGATGCCGTCACCGGGGTGCAGCAGACCGGCTTGGTCACCGGCAGCGTCTACCGCAGCCCTCTCATCCCCACCATCGATTCCAACGCCCTCTCCATCGAGGCGGCCAGCCTCGGCCTGCTGGCAACAGTGGGCACCAGCATCGCCGAGGGCAGTTACCTCAACGAGGCGACCGCCCACGAGCCCGTCGCCGTTCTCGGCGCGGCCACGGCCCAGCGCCTCGGGATCGACCGAGTCTTTGCCGGGGAGCGGATCTGGCTCGACCACCAATGGTTCTACGTGGTCGGCATCTTGGCTCCGGCCGTGCTCACTCCCGACATCGACTCATCGGTGCTGGTCGGCTTCCCCGCCGCCGAGAGGTATCTCGGCTTCGACGACCACCCGTCCACCATTTACGTGCGCGCCCAGACCGCCTCCGTCGAAGCCGTCGACAACCTGCTGGGTGCCACGGCCAACCCTGAGAACCCCAGTGAGGTGGATGTCTCCCGACCGTCGGCTGCCCTGGTCGCCCGAGCCGACGCCCAAGGTGCCTTCGACGGCCTCTTCCTGGGTCTCGGCGCCGTGGCGCTCCTCGTCGGGGCGGTCGGAGTTGCCAACATCATGATCATCTCAGTCCTCGAGCGTCGCTCCGAGATCGGGCTGCGCCGCGCGCTTGGAGCCACGAGAGGTCACATCCGCGTCCAGTTCCTTGCTGAAGCCGTGCTGTTGGCCCTTGTCGGCGGCGCCATCGGTGTCGGAGCTGGTGCGCTCTCCACCGCTGTCTACGCCAACAGCAAGCATGAGCTCGTCGTCATCCCCGCCCTCGCCTGGGGCGGTGGCATCGGCGCCGCCATCCTCATCGGAGCCGTGGCCGGCCTTTGGCCCGCGCTGCGCGCCGCTCGGATGTCCCCCACCCAAGCCCTATGGAGCATGTGAGTGCGTTGCGCTGAATTACCGCCACTCAAATCCGGTTGAGCAGCTCGGCCTTCTTGGCGGCGAACTCTTCGTTGGAGATGATGCCCCGCTGACGTAGATCGTCCAGCTCGATAAGGCGATCGCGTATGTCGGCGTGCGAAGCCCCCGCGGGCACGCCCGCCAACGGGGCGCTGGGGGCGGCCGAAGCCGGCACCGGCTCGTGCTCGTCGTCCGCCTCGTGGTCGGCGAAGGCCGGCACACCGAAGGGCGGGGTGTCGTCGGGGCGCCGGCGGCTTTGGCGGTTCTCGAACGGGTCGGGGTCACGGGGCGGCGGTTCGGGAGGCGTCGTCCGATCGCCGTGGGACGGGTTGCGGGGACGGAACTCCTCGGGGATCGGCTCGGCCGTCCCGCCGCCGACCAGCTCGTTGATCTGCGAGTTGATCACCCGCTGCACAATGGCCGGCTTGCGCACGTATTCGAGGATCATGGAGTCGTCCTCACCCTGGACGTCGATGATCAGCCGTCCGGTGCCCAGCGCCCGCTCCCACAGGGCCTGGGCGATGTTGATCTCGGTGATCCGCTGCAGGCGCAGCTGGACGGTGTCACGGTTGAGCACGCCGTGGCGCAGCACAATCCGGGTCGTGGTCAGCGCGATGAGGTACGTGCTCCAGCGGATCGCCCGGCCGATGAGCCAGACCCCCGGGATCAGGATCAGGGCCAGGAAGAAGTAGGACTCGGTCGGGGTGAAGCTCGAGACCCCCAGGAGAAGGGCCGCCACGGCGGCCGCCACCCCGGCGGTGGCGGCGAGCGGTCCGGCCATGAAGACCCAATGCGGGCGCATCTCGACCAGCAACTCCTCGTCGTCGTTGAGGAATTTCCTGGGCAACGGCACGGCCGCCACAGTACTGGCGGGGCCGCCGTCGCCCCGGCAGGGCGCCGCTAGCGTGAGCCGGATGCCGTACACCGAGGTCGAACCCGACGAGGTCCGGGCCCGCCTGGCCCGGGGCGAGGACGTCTTCCTGCTCGACGTGCGCGAGCCCGACGAGGTGAGCGAGTGGGCCTACCCCATCGGGGTCAACATCCCCCTCGGGCAGTTGGGCGACCGGCTCGACGAGCTTCCGGCCGGCACCACCACCACCACCATCGTCGTCGCCTGCCACTCCGGTGGCCGCTCCGCCGTGGCGGCCAATGCGCTCAGCGAGGCGGGGTGGACGGCCGAGAACCTGACCGGTGGGGCCATCGCCTGGGCGGCCTCCGACCCCGAGGCCTAGGAATTCCCGCGGTGACCGACGACGCCGACACCTCCCTCTCGGCCGACCTGGCCACCATCATGCCGTTCATGGCCCTGATGGGCGCCGAGGCCCACACCGTCACCCCCGAACTGGTGGTGTTGCGGTTGGCCTGGCGCCCCGAGGTCTGCACCAGCGGCGGCATCCTCCACGGCGGGGCGCTGATGGCTTTGGCCGACGGCGCCGGCGCGTGGTGCGCCTTCCTCAACCTCCCCGAGGGCGCGACCGGGACGACCACCATCGAGTCGAAGACGAACTTCCTGCGCGGCGTCTCGAGCGGCTACGTCGAGGCCCGGGCCACCATCCTGCACGCCGGGCGCACCACCATCGTGGTCGACACCGAGCTGCGCGACACCGAGGACCGCCTGGTCGGCCGGGTCACCCAGACCCAGGCGGTGCTGTCACCTCGCCCCAGTTGACATAAGGATTGCCGTGCAGCGTGGGGCTGGCAGGGATCGAACCTGCGACCGAGGGATTATGAGTCCCCTGCTCTAACCACTGAGCTACAGCCCCGGACTGAACACCGGTGGGGATGCCAGGCGGTGAAGGGTACCGGACCCGGCTGGCGGTTCCGTGTTTCAGGCCGTGCAACCTGGGGTAGCGCTTGGGCATGTCCGAATTCCTCACCGACGTCTCCACCCTGCGGAAGAACGCGCGCAAGCACATCGACCGTGGTCCGATCACCGACGCCTACGGCGCCGATCTCAAACGGGTGGTCAGCGTGCTCAACGAGGCCCTGGCCACCGAGTTGGTCTGCGTCCTGCGCTACAAGCGGCACTACTACATGGCCGAAGGGATCGACGCGGCCTCGGTGGCGGCCGAGTTCCTCCAGCACGCCGGCGAGGAGCAGGGACACGCCGACGAGATCGCCGCCCGCATCGTCCAGCTCCAAGGCGAGCCCGACTTCAATCCGTCCACCCTCACCGAGCGCAGCCACGCCGAGTACGTGGAGGGCACCAGCCTCCTCGACATGGTGCGGGAGGACCTGGTCGCCGAGCGCGTGGCCATCGCCTCCTACGGCGAGATGATCCAGTGGCTGGGCACCAAGGACACCACGACGCGTCGCATGCTCGAGGGCATCCTCGCCGTGGAGGAGGAGCACGCCGAGGACATGTTGAACTTCCTCAAGGAGCTCGACCCCAAGCTGTAAAAACTCGGCTCTTCCTGGGCATTTGCCGAGCCGAGCCGCGGCCCCCCGCCATCCGAGCGCCACCCGCATTGCCCCACTAATCTCCGTCCTGTCGTAACCCGACTTGAGAATCGGAGGTTGGCTGATGGCATCTCCCTGCTCCAATTGCCAGACCGAGGTTTCGGATGGCGCCGCCGCCTGTCCCAGCTGTGGGAGCCCGATGAATGTGGCCACGGCCACGCCATCGGGGGCGAGCCCCCAGTCGGGCACCACGCAGATCAAGTTTGACGCCAGCGTGCTCAGTCAGACCGACCGCATCGTCGGGATCGCCACGCTGGTCCTGTTCATCTCGCTGTTCCTGTCGTGGTTCAGCGTCAACCTCGGCAGCGGATTCGGCTCGGCCAGCGCCGACGGGCTCACGGCCCATGGCTACCTCTACATCACGCTGTTCGTGTGCCTGGGCATCCTGGGCTATCTCGCGCTCGGCGCGTTGGGGATCTGGAAGCTCCCGGAGTCCTCGCCGGTCGGCCACGACCAGGTTCTGCTGGCCGCCACCGGGGTCAACCTGGTGCTGGTCGTCCTGGCCTTCGTGCTGAAGCCGGGTGGCTACGGCGTCTCGGGGGTGGGCTGGTCGTTCGGCGCTTTCGTAGGCCTAGTGGCGGCCATCGTGGCGGCGGCACCGGTGGCCATGCCCGCCATCAGGGCCCGCCGGGCCAAGTAACCCGGCCCTACTGGAGGTAGCCCTCGACCGTCCCGGCGGATCGGGTACTCGCTTCGTCGGGATCCTTCCCGGCGTCCCGCTTGGCCCGCCGCTGGCGCAGCGTGTCCCAGAGCTGATCGAGCGTCACCTCGATGGAGCGCTTCCGATCGCGCTCGTCGTCGGTGAGTCCTTCACCGACGTGGGCCTCCTCCAGCCGCTGCTCCTCGTCCGCCAGGGCGGAGATCCGGGCGATTATCTCGTTGTCATCCACGCGTCTCTCCACTCCACTCGAAGTTGTCGTCTGCCCTCACCTTCCCCGGGATGCCCGCATCCCGGGGAACTCAAACGAGGGCTTGCCTTACGCTACGGCAGCCAGCGCGTCGTCGGGGAGCCCGCCCGCTGAGCCCTCACCGCCGGACAGCGCCGGGGTGAGGACGTCGGCGATGGTGCCCGCCAGGTGGAAGGTCATCAACTTCCTGACCTCCTCGGGGACGTCCTCGAGGTCGGGCCCGTTGCGCTCGGGCAGGACCACTTCGGTCAACCCGGCCCGGTGGGCCGCCAGGACCTTCTGCTTGACCCCGCCGATGGGCAGGACCCGACCCTGAAGGGTGACTTCACCGGTCATGCCGATGAACGAGCGCACCGGGACGTCACGCAGCAGGCTGACGAACGCCGTGGTCATGGTGACCCCGGCCGACGGGCCGTCCTTGGGGATGGCACCGGCCGGCACGTGCACGTGGAAGCGCTTGCCGGCGAAGATGCCCGGGTCGATGCCGAGCTCCTCGGCGTGCGAGCGCACGTAGGACAGCGCGATCTCCGCAGACTCCTTCATGACGTCACCGAGCTGGCCGGTGAGGGTCAGACCCTCGGGCCCGTCGGACATGCTGGCCTCGACGAAGAGGACGTCTCCGCCCGCACCCGTCACGGCCAGCCCAGTCACCACACCGGGAACGCTGGTCCGGTCAGCCGCCTCGAAGTAGAAGTGGGGACGGCCGAGCCATTCCCGCACGTCGGCCGCGTCGACCGCGATGGGGGCGTCTCGCTCGCCGGCGGCCAGCTTGGTCGCCACCTTGCGCAAGAGGCGTCCGAGCTCGCGTTCGAGCGAGCGCACGCCGGCTTCCCGGGTGTAGTCGGCCACGATGGTGCGCAGGGCGTCATCGGTGATCTCCACTTCGTCCGCCCGGAGCGCAGCCCGCTCCAGTTGGCGACCAACCAGGTGGTGCCGGGCGATCGAGACCTTCTCGGACTCGGTGTACCCGTCCAGCCGGATGACCTCCATCCGGTCGAGCAGCGGCCCGGGGATGGTGTCGACCACGTTGGCGGTGGCGATGAACATCACCCGCGACAGGTCGAGGTCCACTTCCAGGTAGTGGTCCCGGAACGTGTGGTTCTGCGCCGGGTCGAGGACTTCGAGCAGCGCCGACGACGGGTCGCCCCGGAAATCGGCGCCGATCTTGTCGACCTCGTCGAGCACGATCACCGGGTTCATCGTCCCGGCCTCGCGCAGGGCGCGCACCAAGCGGCCCGGCTGCGCGCCGACGTAGGTACGCCGGTGGCCCCGGATCTCGGCCTCGTCACGCACGCCTCCGAGGGAGACCCGCACGAACTTGCGACCGAGCGCGCCGGCGACCGACTCACCGAGTGATGTCTTACCCACACCCGGAGGACCGACGAGGGCGAGGATGGCCCCCGAGCCGCGACCGTCGACGGGCGTCAGCCCGCGTTCGGCCTGCAGCTTGCGCACGGCGAGGTGCTCCAGGATCCGCGCCTTCACGTCTTCGAGTCCGTCGTGGTCGGCGTCCAGCAGGCGCGCCGCCTCGGGGACGTCCAGGCGGTCTTCGGACTCGACGCCCCAGGGGATCTCGAGGACGGTGTCGATCCAGGTGCGGATCCAACCGGTCTCGGGACTCTGGTCGCTGGTGCGCTCCAACTTGTCCACTTCGCGTTGCACCGCGGCACGGACGTGCTCGGGCAGGTCCCGCTCGGCCAGCTTGGCCTGGTAGTCATCGGGGTCAGCGTCATCGCTGCCGCTGAGCTGCCCCAGCTCCTTGCGGATGGCCTCGAGCTGGCGGCGCAGCAGGAACTCGCGCTGCGTCTTCTCCATGCCTTCCTCGACGTCGGTCTTGATCCGCTCACGGAGGGTGAGGTCGGCCAGGGTGTCACGGGCCCAGCCGAGGACAAGCCGCAGCCGAGCTTCGACGTCGAGCGTCTCGAGGACGTCGACCTTCTGGGACAATGAGAGATCGGGCGAGTAACCGGCCACGTCGGCCAACCGGCCCGGGTCGGTGATGTCACGCAACTGGTTGGCGATCCGTCCGGCGCCGCGGCTCAGGAGGATGTTCTCCAGGACGGCCCGGTACTCCCGCGCCAGTTCGGTCGCCTCCGTGGTCGGCTCGCCCTCGTCCAGCGGCTCGGCTTCGACCCACAGGGCGTCACCGGTCCCGGGGACGGCGGTGCCGATGGTGGCCCGGCGATCGCCTTGGATGGCCACGGCCTGCAGCCCGCCGGGGAGCGCGCCCTCCTCCATCACCTCGGAGATCACACCCACCTTGGAGTAGCGGCCCTCGATGTGGGGAACCAGGAGCAGCCGACCGCCGGCCGACCGGGCGGCCTCGACCGCGGCCCGAGCCTCGTCGGACTCGAGCGCCATGGTGAAAACCATTCCCGGCAGGACCACCCCTGACTTCAGGGGTAGCAACGGGAGTGTCACATTCTCGTTCGTCATGATCCGTCCTCTATGGGTCCGTATGAATTCATCTGACTAGTCAACAAATGACGGCCTCAAGTGATTCCCACCCCACCCACCAGCACGTTTGCCGCTTCACCCGGGATATTCCGCCGCCTACGCTGGTGCCGATGCACGTCGTCGCCAGGTCGGGCCACTCGGGACCGCGGGCCTCACTGAGCCCTGATGTGTCCGGGAGTGTAACGGTGGCCCCCGCCCGACCCGACCCTGATCTGGACGACGGCGACCACGACCGCATGGCCCATATCGTCCTGGAGGGCTACACCCCGAAAGAAGGCGACAAGGCCGGCGAGTACGTGTCGGCCGGTCCGAGCGTGGTCGAGGGCATCGTCAACCGCACCGCCGTCCGCGCCCTCTGTGGCAAGGAGTGGGTCCCGGGCCGTGACCCCAAGCGCTTCGGCCTCTGCCCCACCTGCAAGGAGATCGCCCAGTCCATGGGCTGGAAGCTTCCGGCCAGCTGAACTGCCGGGCGGGACGGCTGGGCTAGCCGAGCTTGCCGATGCGGCGGAGCCACTCGATGGTGGAACTCAGTCCCTCGTCGAGGCTGACCGGGCTGTACCCGAGGCGCTTGTAGGTCTTCGAGTCGGTCAACGAAATTCGCTTCGGTTTCTCGGCGGCGGCCTTGAAGGCGATGGCCACCAGGGTCGGGCCGAACGTCTGGGCCAACTCGGGATCATCCGAGGGCGGAATGTCCACCACCTGGTGGTCCACCCCGGCCAACTCGCAGATCCGGTTACAGGCGTGGGCGATGCTCACGATGTCCTCGGGACGCCCATCGAGCATGTAGCGCTCACCCGAGACGCCCTTGTCGAGCGCCAGGATGCAGCCGCGGGCGATGTCGTCGGCGAAGACCCAGCTCACCGGGAACTTCAGATAGCTGCTCACCCGCTGGCGCAGGGCCGAGATGAGCACCCGGTTGAAACTCGTCCGGCCGAGCGCGTTGCTCACCACCGGCGAGGGTCCGAAGATGGCGCCGGGATGGGTGCTCACGACGTCCATGCCCGCCGCCGCCCGGGCCATGGCGTCCTGGAAGGCGGCCATCTTGGTGATCGTGTAGGGATCGGAACTCGGTTCCTTGGTGACGGGCGCATCCTCGCGGTCGAGGCCGCCGGCGGTGTCGAAGAAGGTGCCGGTGCTGACGGCGACCACACGGCGCAGGCCGAGGGACTGGGCCGCATCGAGCACGTTCTTGGTGCCGCCGATGTTCACGGCCTCGAAGTCAGCGAGGTCCTGGCTCGCCCCACCCAGCAGGGCGGCGCAGTGAATAGCCGCCTCCGCGCCGGTGGCCGCCCGCCGGACGTCGTCGGGCTCGGTCACGTCTCCGGTGACCACCTCGACGCCCATGCCCACGAGCGCCTCCGTGTCAGCACTCTCCCGGGCCAGGGCGCGCACGCGGTCGCCCCGCTCGGTGAGGAGCTTGCACACGTTGGCCCCGGCCAGGCCGGTGGCCCCGGTGACCAGGATCGATTGGCTCACGCCGGGGCGTGTGTGGGTGCGTCCTGCCGGGCCGTGTCCACCTGGTCGGTGCTGAAGGGGATGACGGGGGCACCCGCCCCGAAGACGTCGAGGGTGTGGATGAAGCGGTGCAGGCCCATTGAGTTGGCACAAGCGAAGCCGAGCTCGATGATCTGGGCCGATGTGAACACCTCACCCAGCTCCCGGTAGACGTCGTCGTCGATGGCGTGATGGTCGGCCGAGAGCAGGTCGAGGAACTGCACGGCCAGGCGCTCCTGGTCGGTGAGATCGGATCCGCCCGGCGCGATGAGGCAGGCGACATCCTCGTCGGTGATCGAGTCGTGCTTGCGCGACTGCATGCACGGCTGGCACTCCCCCAGCTGGGCACTGCGGATCCGGATGAGCTCGAGGATGCGCCCGCCGAGCAGCGAATCCTTGCCCCAGGCGCCACGCGCCGTGTTGGTCATCAGGATCTGCGACGTCTTGTACGCGAAGATCTGGAGGGGGATCGGCGTGGCGTAGGTGCCGTCGGCCACACCCTCCTCGATGATCCGGCGGGGCTCGGGCGCGAGCTCTTCCATCGGAATCGGTTCAATCCTCGGCATGTGGCCCCCCGGTTCTCACCCGGCCAAGCCGGCGTGGTTTCGCTGTCGCAGAGCTGAACCTATTGTACTGTCGCCCCCGTGTCCATAAGCCCTTCATCGGTGCAGTTGAACGGCCGGGTGGCGGTCGTGACCGGTGGCGGCGCCGGTATCGGCCGGGGCATCACCCGCGGTCTCGCCGCCTTCGGCGCGTCGGTGGCCATTTGGGAACGCGACGCCGAGACGGCGGCCGCTGCCGGTGCCGAAGTCGGCGGCATCGGCATCACCACCGATGTGCGCGAATCGTCACAGGTGGACGACGCGCTCACCCGCACCATCGCCGAGCTCGGACCGGTGAGCATCCTGGTGAACAACGCCGGGGGCGTGTTCTCCTCGCCGATTCTCGAGACGACGGAGAACGGATGGGACGCCCTCTACCGCTCCAACCTCAAGCACGTCATCCTGTGCACTCAGCGGGTGGCCCGGGTGATGGTGGCCGAGGGAAACGGGGGCAGCATCATCAGCGTGACGTCAATTGAAGGAGTGCGCGCCGCGCCGGGATACGCCGCCTATGCCGCCGCCAAAGCCGGCGTCATCAATTTCACCAAGACCGCCGCCCTCGAATTGGCGCCGCACGGCATCCGGGTCAACGCGTTGGCACCCGACATCACCCTCACCGAGGGGATCGCGGCCGTGGCGCCACCGGGCTCGGAGGAGAAGTTCGGGTTGACCGTCCCGGCCGGCCGGCCCGGGCACGTCGACGAGATGGCCGGCGCCGCGGTGTTCCTGGCCGGCGACCTCTCCAGCTACATCACGGGTCAGACCATCCACGTCGACGGGGGCACCCACGCCGCCAGCGGCTGGTACCACCACCCCACCTCGGGTGCCTACGTGCTGGGGCCGAGCAGCTAGCCCTCTCGACCACCTCGCCTCATTCCTCAGCCAGGCCGACGTGGGCCGACATCCCGCCGTCGATGGCGATCATCTGCCCGGTGATGTAGCGCGACTCGTCGGAGGCCAGGAACAGCACCAGGTCGGCGATGTCCTCGGGCTGCCCTAGATACGGCGTCAGCGTTGACCGGCCCAGCCCCGCCAGCATCTTCTCGGTCAGGTGGGCCCGCACGGCGTCGGTGATGATGAGGCCCGGCACGATGGTGTTGACGCGGATCCCCTGCTTGCCGTGGCTGGTCGCCGCGTACATGCTCAGCGCGTTGACCCCCGCCTTGGAGACGCCGTAGGCCGTCCGGGTCCGATCCCCCTTGAGCGCCGCGCCCGAGGACATGTTGATGATGGAGCCGCCTCCGGCCGACACCATCTCGGGAATGGCGTGCTTGCACATGAGCATCTGGCTGCGCAGGTTGACCGCCAGCGTCCGCTCCCAGACGTCGAGCGCGAGGTCGGTCACGGCGGTGTCACGGGTGAGAAACTCTGAATCGGTCAGGGCGGCGTTGTTGTGAAGGACGTCAAGCCGCCCGAAGCGAGCCACCGTCGCCTCGATGGTGCCGATGACCTCCACCTCCTCCGACAGGTCGGCTGCCACGACCAGCGCCGCGCCCCCGGACTCCTCGATCCCCTGCACGGTCCGCTCGGCCGCCCCGGCATCGATATCGACGACGACCACCGCGGCCCCCTCGCGGGCCAGCGCCCGCGCCGTGGCCCCGCCGATCCCGCCACCGCCGCCCGTGACGATGGCCACCTTGCCGGCCACTCGGTCCATCGCTCAGCCCTCCCCCGTCAGATGCACCGCCTCAGCGTGCCACCTCCGGGGAGCGCCGTCAGAATTCGAGAATGATGCGCCCGCGGGTGCCACCGGCCTCGAGCAGCCGGTGGGCCTCCGCCGCCTGCTCGGCCGGGAAGGTCCGGGCTACCCGGAGCGTGAGCGTGCCGTCCTCGACCTGTTGGCGCAAGCGGTCGAGCTTCGCCTGCTCGCGGGCGTAGTTGCGCACGAAGATCGGGAGGTACGTGATGCCCGGTTGGTCCCCTTCGTAGCCACGCACCGTGACCATGCGTCCCCCGTCGCGCAGTGCCCCCACCACTTGTTCGTTGAGCACTGCGCCGTCGATGACCGCGTCGGCTCCCGGCCCGACTTCCTGGCGGACTCTCGACGCGAAACTTTCGCCCCGCCGCACCACGACGTCAGCCCCGAGCGCCTTCACCAGGCTCTCGTCCTTCTCCGACGTGTCGGCCACGACCCGCAGGCCCTCCGCCTTGGCCAGCTGGATGGCGTAGCCCCCGAGGGCACCGGCGGCTCCGGTCACCAGCAACGTCTGGCCCGGCTTAAGGTCCAGGATGTCGAGAGCCATGCGGGCGGTCAGAGCGTTCATCGGGAGAGTGGCCGCTTCGGGATCGCTTGCCCCCTTCGGAACCCGGGCCACGGATTCGATAGGGACCACGAGATGTTCGGCGTACGCGCCGTGCGATCCATTTGGCACCACGATCGCCATCACGTGGTCACCGACCTCGAGGTCGGTCGCCACCCCGTCGCCGATCTGTTCGAGCACCCCGGCGGCA
>DASXZJ010000069.1:0-61322 GCA_036502025.1 Acidimicrobiales bacterium
AGCCTGCTCTCGGTGCAAGATCTCGACCGACTCACCGTCGCCCAAGGACTCGGCCCCGGCGCTCACCAAGGCATCGATTGCTTCGCTCAGGAGGTCTAACCCCATGGAGCTATGGAAGCACGTGGATGTGACATTTCCGCGGGGTCAGCGGGCCCCAACCGCCCTCATTCCCCCTACTCCGGCGTTGCCACTCCGAGACCGCGGGTGGCGAAGGCGATGGCGTCTTCCAAGAGCTCAGGTCCGACCGCATCCGGGTCGAGGGAGCGCATCAGGCTGATCCCACGGAAGAGGGCGGTGACGAGCCGAGCCTGGGTCATCGCCTCCTCAGTCGGCTCCTCCTGCTCACCCGGTTCACCCTCCCCCTCCTCACCCGATTCGGCTCCCAGCCGGTTCTGCCCGCTCTCGATAATGTCCGCCACGCCCCGGATGTCCTCCGCCTCCAGCTCGTTCAGACGCTCCCTCACGGCCGGGTTCCGCATGGCGTAGAGGCTGAACTCGAGGTACAGCGAGCCCCAGTTGTCCGGCGCCTGGTCCAGCTCGCTGCGGATCAGGGCGGCGAAGTCGCCCAGGCGAGCTTCGGGTGGGATCTCGGAGGCCTCCAGGGTCTCTCGTAGGGCTACCCGCTCCCGGGAGTACCCGGCCTCGAGGAGGGCCAGGAAGAGGTCCTCCTTGTTCTTGAAGTTCGAGTACACAGCCCCTTTGGTGTAGCCGGCGGCTGCGGCGACCTCATCGAGGGAGGCGCCGTGGAAGCCACGCTCGGCGAAGACCTGGGCAGCCGCCTGCAGCAGATAATCCCTGGTCTGCTGCCGGCGACGCTCGGCTGTGAGGGGTTCAAGGGTCATGGGGTTGCGCTCCCGTCCTACCCACAAGTATAGTAGATACTGATGAGTATTTCTGATGCGCCAAAGTATGAGGCCTTCCAGCATTTCGGGCGGATGGCCGCGCTGGTGGCCGAGGAGGACCGCGCCACTCCGCGTGAAACCGGCAGGATCATCGGCTACATCGGCCGAGCGCCATCATCCACGCCCAAGCCCACCGCCACCCTCCTGATGGCGCTGCGGTCCTTCCTCAAGTCGGCTCTTAAGCCGGCGAAGCCGCACGGCCGCCCCGCCTGAGCCGCCCCGCCTGAGTCCGCCCCGCCCGAGTTCACCCCGCCTGAGCCACCTGTAGCCCCGGACCCCAGCCCGACTAACCCACGACTAACCCAGTCCCCGCACGATCGACACCATCTTCTCGCCGCACTCGGTCGGGTTCTGGGTCACGAACACCCCGGCGGCCGACAGCGCCTCCATCTTGGCCTGGGCCGTGCCCTGGGAGCCCGAGATGATGGCGCCGGCGTGGCCCATCTTGCGTCCGGGGGGCGCGGTGACGCCGGCCACGTAGGCGGCCACCGGCTTGGTCACGTGGTCGGCGATGTACTCGGCCGCCCGCTCCTCCTCGGAGCCGCCGATCTCGCCGATCATCATCACCGCGAGCGTCTCGGGGTCGGCCTCGAAGGCGGCCAGGCAGTCGATGAAGTTCGTGCCCGGCACCGGATCGCCGCCGATGCCCACACAGGTGGTCTGACCGATCCCCTGCTGGGAGAGCTCGTGCAGCGCCTGGTAGGTCAAGGTCCCCGAGCGGGACACGATCCCCACCGGTCCGCCGGCCAGGGCGATGTCGCCCGAGGTGATCCCGATGTTGCACTTCCCCGGCGAGATAATGCCCGGGCAGTTCGGCCCGAGCAGCCGCGTGGAGGGGAATTCCTGCACCAGCCGGTTGTAGGCCAGCGCCTCGTCCTGGGCCGGTATGCCCTCGGTGATGCAGACGATGAAGGCGATACCGGCCTCGGCCGCCTCGATAATGGCGTCGGCCGCACCCCGCGGCGGCACCGAGATAAAGGACGCCGTGGCCCCGGTCTCCTTGACCGCCTCGGCCATCGACGCGTACACGTCGATCCCCTCGATGACCTCGCCCCCGCGCTTGGGGTTGGTGCCGCCGACGATCTTGGTGCCGTAGGCCTTGTTGCGCAGGCCGTGGTAGAGACCCTGGCTGGTCGGGCTGATGCCCTGGATGACGACCTTGGTCGTCTCGTCTACGAAGATGCTCACGTTGCTTCCTCTATTCCTTGCGTCGTTCTCGGTAGTTCTCGGGGCGTAGTTTTCGGGGCGTCGTTCTCGGTGGTTCTCGGGCGCCTAGGCCTGGGCCAGAGCGACCGCGTGGCGGGCGGCGTCGAGCATGGTGGGTTCGGCGATCAACCGGTCGGACAGGTGGCTGGCCAGCAGGGCCCTGCCTTCGGTGGCGTTGGTGCCGTCGAGTCGCATGACGACCGGTGAGCTCAGCTTGACCCGGGACATGGCCTCGATGATGCCGTTGGCCACGTCGTCCACCCGGGTGATCCCGCCGAAGATGTTGACGAAGATGGACTTGACTGCCGGGTCTGCGTTAATCACCTCCAGCGCGGCGGCCATCACATCGGCGTTGGCTCCACCACCGATGTCCAGGAAGTTGGCGGCCTTGCCGCCGGCCTGGGTCACCACGTCGAGCGTGCTCATGGCCAACCCGGCGCCGTTGGCGATGATGCCGACGGACCCTTCGAGGCCGATGTAGTTGAGCCCCTTCTCCTTGGCCATCTTCTCGCGGGGGTCGATGTCGGAGTCGTCGTCGTATTCCTCCCACTCGGGGTGGCGGTAGGAGGCGTTCTCGTCGAGGGTCACCTTGGCGTCGAGCGCATGCACCTTGCCCTCGGGCGTGAGGATCAAAGGATTGATCTCGGCGAGGTCGCAGTCGCCTTCGACGTAGCAGTGGTAAAGCCGGACCAGCAGGGTGGCGGCTTGCTCACGGGCTTCGGGGTCCAGGTTGGCCCGGTCCACCCAGTCGCGGGCCGTCGCCTCGTCCAGCCCGTCGATCGGGTTGATGTGGAGCATGGCGATGGCGTCGGGATTGGTGACCGCCACCTCCTCGATCTCGACCCCACCCTCGGCCGAGAGCATGCCCAGGTGCTTCTTGTTCGGGCGGTCCAGCGTGAAGCTGGCGTAGTACTCCTTGGCGATGTCGGAGGCGTGCTCGATCCAGAGGCGTTTGACCACGTGGCCCTTGATATCGAGCCCGAGGATGTTGCCGGCGTGGAGCCGCACCTCGTCGGCGTCGGCGGCCAGCTTCACGCCGCCGGCCTTGCCACGGCCGCCCACCTTGACCTGGGCCTTGACGACTACGGGGTAGCCGGCGGCATCAGCCTGGACGACGGCCTCATCGACGGTGTCAGCCACGCCGCCGGGTGAGGTGGGGATGCCGAACCGGGCGAAGTACTGCTTGCCCTGGTACTCGTAGAGATCCACTGCGGTGCCTTCTCCTTGTGTCGCGTTGCTTGGGAAAAATGAAAAGAGGGGTTGGTGCGGGTACTCGTTCGGCCGAACGACCGGCCGGACGACCGGCCGGACGACTCAACCGGTCGACTCAGCCTTCGAGCGCCTCCTCACGGGCGTCGAGGGCGTCACCCAGCCAGCTGCCGATGGACTCGAGCGGGGCACCGGGGGTGAAGACAGCGGCCACACCCTCCTCCTTGAGGGTGGGGATGTCGACCTCGGGGATGATCCCGCCCACGATGACCAGGACATCCTCGCGGCCCTGGTCGGCCAGTAGCTTGACCACCTTGGGGACCAGGGTGAGGTGGGCTCCCGAGAGGAGCGAGAGGCCGACGGCGTCGGCATCCTCCTGCACCACCGCCTGAACGACCTGCTCAGGGGTCTGGTGGAGGCCCGTGTAGACGACCTCGAAGCCGCTGTCGCGCAGGGCCCGGGCGATGACCTTGGCCCCCCTGTCGTGGCCATCCAGTCCGGGCTTGGCCACGACAACCCTGTAGGGACGCTTCATGCAGGCCCGATGATACGGACGCCCTGGGTAGGACGCCAGACCGGGTGGCCTGGGTCAGGCGACGACGGAGTGGCGTGGCGGATCAGGCGTGGCGGACTAGGCCCGGCGGAGCGGCGTGGCGGTCAGCAGCAGGTTCTTCTTGCCGACCGACTCGAAGTCCACGGTGGCCTGGGCCCGCGAGCCCTCGCCCTTGGCGTCGATGACGACGCCCGGGCCCCAGTGGTCGTGGATCACCTCGTCGCCCGCCACCAGTCCCAGGTCCTCGGCGCCGCTGCTGGCCCGGGGCCCGGTGCGATGGGGGACGAGCGGGGTGCTGGCCCGGTAGCTCGATCCCGGCCGGAGATCGGTCGAGAGGTTCCGGCTCTCCCGGGTGGTGACCAGGCCGACGTCCTTGATCAGCTCGTTGGGGATCTCGCTGAGGAAGCGGCTGGGGATGTTGTGCTGGGTCCGGCCGAAGATGGTGCGCACCCAGGCGTGGGAGATGTTGAGGTGCCGCCGGGCCCGGGTGATGCCGACGTAGAAGAGGCGGCGCTCCTCCTCCAGGTCGAGCGGCTCGCCGAGGGCGCGGATGTGGGGGAAGATCCCGTCTTCGAGGCCGACCACGAAGACGGCCGGGAACTCCAGCCCCTTGGCCGTGTGCAGGGTCATGAGGGAGACGCGGGTGCCGTCCCCATCGAGCTCGTCGGAGTCGGCCACCAGGGCCACCGTTTCGAGGAACCCGACCACGTCGTCGAACTCGCCGGCCACGCTGCCCAGCTCGGCGATGTTCTCGATCCGCCCGTCCGCCTCGTGGCTGTGCTCGGCCACCAGCTCGGCCATGTACCCCGTACGGTCGGCCACCAGTTGGATGAAATCCGCCGGGTTGACGGTTGTCACGAGGGGGCGGAGCTCCGACAGGGTCGCCGAGAGCCGTTGCGCGCCTTGGAGCGCCTTGGCGGCCAGGCCGACCTCCTCGGCCCGGTCGATGGCCTCGCTGAAGGGGACCCCGTTGACCCGGGCCCAGGCGGCCAGGCGGGTGACGCTGGTGTCGCCGATGCCGCGCTTGGGGACGTTGACGATGCGGCGGGCCGAGATCTCGTCGTCGGGATTGGCCAGCAGCCGGATGTAGGCCAGGATGTCCTTGACCTCTTTGCGGTCGTAGAACTTGGCGCCGCCGACGACCTTGTACGGGATGCCGGTGAAGATGAACGAGTCCTCGAGCGCCCGGCTCTGCGCGTTGGTCCGGTAGAAGACGGCGATGTCGCCCCAGGCCAGCGACTCGGCCGCCCGCAGGCGCAGGATCTCGCCGGACACCCACGACGCCTCGTCCCGCTCGTCCTCGGCCCGGTAGCGCAGGATCGGGTCGCCGGCGTCACCCGCGGTGAAGAGGCGCTTGGAGGGCCGACCGAGGTTGTTGTCGATGACGGCGTTGGCCGCATCGAGGATGGTCTGGGTCGAGCGGAAGTTCTGCTCCAGGACGATGACCGTGGCGTTGGGGAAGGCCCGCTCGAACTCGAGGATGTTGCGGATGTCCGCCCCGCGCCACTTGTAGACCGACTGGTCCGAGTCCCCCACCACGCAGACGTTGCCGTGGGCCTCGCCGAGCAACCGCACGATCTCGTTCTGCGCTTTGTTCGTGTCCTGGAACTCGTCGACCAGGATGTGCCTGAAGCGCTCCTGGTAGGCCTCGCGCACGTCGTCGTGGTCGCGCAGGAGGTTGGCCGTCACCATCAGCAGGTCGTCGAAGTCGAGCGCGTTGGCGGCCAGCAGCCGGTGCTGGTACGCCGCGTACACGTCGCCGATGCGGCGAGCGAAGGGGTCGGGCCCACTGTGGGCGGCGTCGACGAACTGCTCGACGTCGATCAGCTCGGCCTTGGCCTGGCTGATGATGGCGGCGACGGAGCGGGCGGGGAGGCGCTTGTTATCGAGCCCCATCTCGGCCACGATCATCTCGATGAGCCGGCGCGAGTCGGTGTCGTCGTAGACGGTGAACTGGGCCCGGTACCCCAGCTTGTCGGCGTGGCTGCGCAACATGCGCAGGCACGAGGAGTGGAAGGTCGAGACCCACATCTTGTCCGCTCTCGGTCCGACCAGCTCGGCCACCCGCTTGCGCATCTCCTCGGCGGCCTTGTTGGTGAAGGTGATGGCGAGGACGCCCCACGGCGGCGCGTCCCCGGTGGCCAGCAGGTGGGCGATGCGGCGGGTGAGCACCCGCGTCTTGCCCGAGCCGGCGCCGGCCACCACCAGCAGGGGGCTGCCCCGGTGGGTGACGGCGGCGCGTTGAGGCAGGGTCAGGCCCTCGAGCAGGGCGGCGGCGGAGGGGGGGGCTCCTCGGCGGTCGGGGTTGGGGTTGGGGTCGGGGTTGGGGTTGGGGTCGGGTTCTGGTCCGGGTTCTGGTCCGGCAGCCGGAGGCGTCGGCACGCGGCCGTTGGACGAAGCGCTCACTTCCATCGCGCTCACTCCCACTCAATGGTGCCGGGCGGCTTCGACGTGACGTCGAGGGCCACCCGGTTCACGCCCTCGACCTCGTTGATGACGCGCGAGGCGATGCGCTCGACCAGCTCGTAGGGCAGACGGGCCCAGTCCGCCGTCATGGCGTCGTCACTGGTGACGGCCCGGATGACGATCGGGTAGGCGTAGGTGCGGCCGTCGCCCATCACGCCGACGGTGCGCACGGCCGGCAGGACGGCGAAGCTCTGCCACAGCGTGCGGTAGAGGCCGGCCCGCCGGATCTCCTCGACCACGATGGAGTCCGCGTTGCGCAGGATCTCGGCGCGTTCGGGCGTCACCTCGCCGATGATGCGGACCCCGAGGCCGGGTCCGGGGAACGGCTGGCGCCACACGATCTCGTGGGGCAGCCCCAGCTCTTCGCCGACGGCGCGCACCTCGTCCTTGAAGAGGAGGCGGAGCGGCTCGACCAGGTCGAAGGCCAGGTCGTCGGGCAAGCCGCCCACGTTGTGGTGTGACTTGATGTTGGCCGCCGTGTCGCTGCCCGACTCGATCACGTCGGGGTAGAGGGTGCCCTGGACCAGGAACTTCGGGCCCTCGCCGACGGGGTTCTCGCCGATAGCATTCTCGCCCGCGGCCCCCGTCCCACCGTCGGGGTTCTCGCCGGCGGCCCCCGTCCCACCGTCGGCCGCGCCAGCACGCTCGACCGTGCCCGTGCCCTCCCCAGCCCCGAGGTCCCGCGCCACCTCCTCGAAGATGCGGATGAACAGCTCACCGATGATCTTGCGCTTCTGCTCGGGGTCGGTGACGCCGGCCAGCGCGGCGAAATAGCGGTCGGCCGCCTTGACGTGGATGAGGTCGATCTTGAACTGGCGGCGGAAGGTGTCCTCCACCTGGTCGGCCTCACCCGAGCGCATGAGGCCGGTATCGACGAAGACACAGGTGAGCTGATCGCCGATGGCCTTGTGGACCAGCGCGGCCGCCACGGCGGAGTCGACGCCCCCGCTGAGGGCGCACAGGACGCGCTCGTTGCCGACCTGCGCCCGCACCGCGGCCACCTGCTGCTCGATAATCGACACATGCGTCCACCCCGGCAGGCAGCCGCAGACGTCGAGCAGGAAGTGCTCGAAGACCTCGTTGCCCCGTTCGGTGTGCACCACCTCGGGGTGGAACTGCACCGCGAAGAGGCGGCGCTCGGCGTGGTGCATCATCGCCACCGGCGCGCCCGGGCTGGTGGCGGTGGCGACGAAACCCTCGGGCGGCACCGTGATGGCGTCGCCGTGGCTCATCCAGACCTGCGAGGAGGCCGGCCAGTCGGGGCACAGCGGGGTCGCCCCGGTCAGCGACAGCTCGGTGCGCCCGTACTCACCTTGCCCGGTGCGCGACACCGTCCCGCCGAGTTGCAGGGCGATGAGCTGGGCGCCGTAGCAGAGCCCGAGAATGGGAATGCCCAGCTCGTAAAGCGCGGGGTCGATCGAGGGGGCCGGCGTCTCGTAGACCGATTTGGGACCGCCCGAGAAGATGATGCCCTTGGGTTGCCGGGCCCGCACCTCCTCCACGGAGATGTTGGGCGAGACGATCTCCGAGTAGACGTGGGCCTCGCGGACCCGGCGGGCGATCAGCCGGGCGTACTGTGCTCCGAAGTCGACGACGAGGACGGTGTCGGTCACCGAGTCCGGCTCAATGGCCCATACCCACGCCCTGGGACCGCTGGAAGAACTTCCCTTCGGTCTGCAAGGAGGGAGCGACCATGACCTCTGCCTTCTGGAACTCCTTGACCGACTCGTAGCCGCAGGTGGCCATGGCCGTCCGCAGCGCCCCGAAGAGATTCATGCGCCCGTCGTTCTCGTGGGCGGGTCCGAGCAGGATCTCGCGCAGGCTGCCCCGCACCGAGGTGCGCACCCTGGCCCCCCGGGGCAGGGTGGGGTGGAAGGTGGCCATGCCCCAGTGGAAGCCGCGGGCGGGCGCCTCGAAGGCCGAGGAGAGCGGCGAGCCCAGCATGACGGCGTCGGCCCCGCAGGCGATGGCCTTGGCGATGTCGCCGCCCTTGGACATGCCGCCGTCGGCGATCACGTGGACGTAGACGCCCGTCTCGTCGAGGTGGCGCATGCGGGCGCCGGCCACGTCCGCGATGGCGGTGGCCTGGGGCACCCCGAGGCCGAGGACGCCCCGGGTGGTGCAGGCGTTGCCGGGGCCGATGCCGACCAGCACGCCGACGGCACCGGTGCGCATCAGGTGCAGGCCGGCCTGGTAGGAGGCGCAGCCGCCCACGATGACCGGCAGGTCGAACTCGCGGATGAACTTCTTGAGGTTGAGGGGCTCGACGGTCTTCGACACGTGCTCCGCCGAGACGACGGTGCCCTGGATGACCAGAATGTCGAGCTCGGCCGCCAGGCAGGCCTTGGCCAGCTGCTCGGTACGCTGCGGGGTGACCGAGGCGGCGGTGGTGATGCCGGCCTCCTTCATCTGCGTGATGCGGGCCGTCACCAGCTCGGGGATGATCGGCTCCTGGTACATCTGCTGCATGCGGGCGGTGGCCTTGTCGTCGTCCAGCTCGCGGATCTCGTCGAAGAGGTTGGTCGGGTCCTCGTACCGGGTCCACAGTCCCTCGAGGTTCAGCACGCCCAGCCCGCCCAACTTGCCGAGCTCGATAGCGGTGGTCGGGCTCATCACGCCGTCCATCGCCGAACCGAGCAAGGGGAGCTCGAACTGGTAGGCGTCGATCTGCCAGGAGATGTCGACGTCCTCGGGATCCCGGGTCCGACGGCTCGGGACGATGGCGATGTCGTCGAGCCCGTAGGCCTGTCGTCCGGACTTGAAGATGCCGATCTCGATCTCAGCCACTTGATTCGCCCTCCGGCATTCGTGGGGCCGGTACGGCTCACCGTCCACACCGGCATGTCAATAGCGAACGCCGGGCCGACACGCCGACGATCCCCTACTTTACTCGCTGGGGGTGGTGTCCCCGGCCACCGAATGGGCCGACCCGGCCCCGCCACGGCGCTTGGGCGGATCGCCCCAGCGTACGCAGTCGGACCCGCGCGAGACTCCGCGCATGGACGAGGAGGGGAGAGCCGCGGCGTCGGCAGCGGCGGCTTCGGCGGCGGCGTCGCCCCTCTCCGCCGGGGCCCTGTCCGCCGGGCCGGTGTCGGCCGGGCCCGTGTCGGCCGGGCCCGTGTCGGCCGGCATGCGCGCCCTCCTGGCCCGCCGCTCGGCCGAGCTCGGGTCGGGGGCCACCGACGTCGGGTGGAAGATCGGCTTCAACACTCCGGCCATCCAGCAGCACTTCGGCCTGACCACGCCGGTGGTGGGCTACCTGTGCAGCAATACCGTCAGGTCGGCCGATGTCCCCGTCGACCTTTCCGGGTGGGAACGTCCGGCGCTCGAGGTCGAGGTCGCCATCACCGTCGGGGCGGATGGATCGGTGGCCGCCCTCGCCCCCGCTCTGGAGCTGGTCGACCTCGATCTCCCCTTCGATCGCATCGAGCCCATTCTGGCCGGCAACGTGTTCCACCGCGGCGTGATCTTCGGCTCCGAGGTGCCCGGCGCCGACGTGCGGGACCTCGCCGTCAGCGTGGTCAAAGCCGGTGAGCTGGTAGCCGACGGGCGCCTCGTGGAGGAGCCGGTGACCACCGTCGAGGTGGTCACCATATTTCTGGAGCAACACGGAGCCCGACTGCTCGCCGGACACCGGATCATCGCCGGCTCGATGATCCCGCCCTTGACCATTGCCCCCGGTGACCAGCTAGAGGTGTCGTTCGGGGTGCTCGGGTCGATCGCCGTCACGTTCTGCTGAGGCGGCTCTTCGGCTGAGACGGCTCTTCGGCTGAGGCGGCTCTTCGGCTGAGACGGCTCACTCGTCCCCGGCGGCTCGGCTGCCGAGCACGATGTCGAGCAGCTCGTGGATCATGCGGGCCGTGGCCCCCCAGATCATCTCGCCCTCAACCTCGAAGAACCACACGGCGAAGGTGTTGTCCGGGCTGTCCGGGATCTCGCGGCCCGGAACGTGCCAGCGCTCCTCGTGGAAGTTCGCCGGATCGGCCAGCTCGCGCAGCGAGACGTCGAAGACCCGCTCCACCTCCGCCGGGCTGGCGACCAGGTGGGGCCGGGACTCGACCGTGGCCACGATCGGCATGATGAGGGATCCGGACATGAGGGTGAGCACGGGGTGTATCCAGCCCACGACATTGACGCCGTTGGGATTGAGCGCCACCTCCTCGTAGGTCTCGCGCAGGGCGGCGGTCCGGGGGTCCTCGCCGGCGTCGAGGCGCCCTCCGGGGAAGCTCACCTCGCCCCGATGGGAGCGCAGCGACGAGGAGCGGCGGGTGAAGACGAGGCGGGCTTCGCCGGCCTCATCGAAGAGCAGGCCCAGGACGGCGGCGTTGATGAACCGGACGGCGGGTGCGGCGATCGACTCGTTGATCAGGACGGCTGGGCCGAGGACGCGGTCCGAGCCGATGTCATCGGGTACCGGACCCGCCTGGCCCCGTGCTCCGAGCGCGGCGATGACCCGCTCGGTCGTGATTCCTTGGCGCTGGGCGGGGTTCAGGCTGCCCCAGGGGGCGGGCTGGCCGGGGTACCAGGTGGCTGGGCGGGGGATGACCTGGGGCGGGACGGGGCGCTGGCTCGGCACGACGCTCAGGTTACGGCCGGCGGTCGGGGGTTGGATCTGGGGTTCCCTTATCCGGGCGCTTCGGAATCCGGGCGCTTCGGAATCCGGGCGCTTCGGGGCGTCCTACTAACCTCGTCCCCCATGCCGACCCCAGAAGAGCTGCAAGCGCAGGCCGACACCATGGGGTGGTTCCACTCCATCGACCTCGGCGACGGCGTCGTCACCAAGGGCCTGTCCGAACTGGCGTGGAGCCCGGACCAGCTGCCCGACTTCACGGGAAAGTCGGTGCTCGATATCGGGGCGTGGGACGGGTACTACTCCTTCCTGGCCGAGAAGCACGGCGCCAGCCGGGTGATCGCTCTGGACCATTACGCCTGGGGCGTGGATTTCGTCGCCCGGGGCGCCTACTGGAACGAGTGCTTCGCCAGCGGGGCGCTGCCGGATCAGTCCCGCGATCTGACCGAGTTCTGGCGGCCCGACCTTCCGGGCCGGCGGGGCTTCGAGTTCGCCTCGGCCGCCTTGGGTTCGAAGGTGGAGCCGTTCGTGGCCGACTTCACCACGGCGGATCTCGGGGACCTCGGCCGCTTCGACGTGGTGCTCTATCTCGGCGTGCTCTACCATATGAAGGAGCCTCTGACCTGCCTGGAGCGGCTGCGTTCGGTCACCAAGGAGGTGGCGGTCATCGAGACCGAGGCCCTCCATCTGCAGAACGAGGAGCACCTCAGCCTGCTGCAGTTCCATTCGGGTGGCGACATCCAGACCGACTTCGGGAACTGGTACGTGCCCACCATGACCGGCCTGCACTCGCTCTGCCACGCCGCCGGTTTCTCTTCGGTGAAGACGGTGGTCGGCCCTCCCCCGCCGACGGGATCGCCGGCCGAGTCGACCCTGGCGCGGGTGGGACGACGGCTCCGTGGCACGGAGGCCCCCAACCGGCAGTCGGCTACGACTCGGCACTATCGAGCGGTGGTGCACGCCTTCACATAGGGGGCGGGGTCCGGTTCGGCCCTGGGCGAGGCGGTTCTCGAAGGCGACGGGCCTGAGGGGTCGTTTTTTGGGGGCGGCCCGGTGATGGTTTTCAGTACTGAGTCGGAATTTTGAACCCACTCGCCCGGCGAGGCACGATCCGGAGGTCATGCAACGCCAGTGAGTTCAAAATTCCGACTCAGTACCAAAATTCATTGCCGGCTCGTTCACCGGCCCCGGAGCAGACCACGCGAGCAGACCACGCGAGCAGACAGTTGTAGAAACAGCGATGGCCGGATCCAAAGGACCCGGCCATCGCAACAAAAGCACTCACCCGGCACCTGAAGGGCGGGCGGGAGCGGAGTTACATCATCCCGCCCATGCCACCCATCCCGCCCATGCCACCCATGGCGGCGGCGGCCGCGGCGGCGTCGCCGGCCTTCTCGGGCTTGTCGGCCACGAGCGCCTCAGTGGTGAGGAGCAGGGCGGCGATGGAGGCCGCGTTCTGCAAGGCCGAGCGGGTCACCTTGGCCGGGTCGATGATCCCGGCCTTGACCAGGTCCTCGATCTCGCCGGTGGCGGCGTTCAGACCGAAGTTGCCCTTGGCGTGCTCGACCTGGCTCACCAGGACCGCGCCCTCGAGGCCGGCGTTGAAGGCGATCCAACGCAGCGGCTCCTCCAGCGAGCGAGCCACGATGCGGGCCCCGGTGGCCTCGTCGCCTTCCAGCGTCTCGGCCAGCGTGTTGACGGCCTTGCGGGAGCGGATCAGCGCAGTGCCACCGCCGGCCACGATGCCCTCTTCCACCGCGGCGCGCGTGGCGGACAAGGCGTCCTCGATGCGGTGCTTCTTCTCTTTGAGCTCGACCTCGGTGGCCGCGCCGACCTTGACCACGGCGACGCCGCCGGCCAGCTTGGCCAGCCGCTCCTGCAGCTTCTCGCGGTCCCAGTCCGAGTCGGTGTCGTCAATGGCCCGCTTGATCTGAGCGACCCGGCCCTTGACATCCTCGGAGCTTCCGCCACCCTCGACGATGGTGGTGTCGTCCTTGGTCACGATGACCCGACGAGCCGAACCCAGCAGGTCGATGGTGGCGCTTTCCAGCTTGAGGCCGATCTCCTCGCTGATGACCTGGGCGCCGGTGAGGACGGCCATGTCCTGGAGCATCTCCTTGCGGCGCTCGCCGAAGCCGGGAGCCTTGACGGCCACCGAGGTGAACGTGCCGCGGATCTTGTTGACCACCAGGGTGGCCAGCGCCTCACCGTCGACGTCCTCGGCGATGATCAGCAGCGGCTTGCCGGTCTGCATGACCTTCTCGAGCACGGGGACCAAGTCGTGGACGGCGCTGACCTTGGAGTTGTAGAAGAGGATGACCGGGTCGTCGAGCACCGCTTCCTGACGCTCGGCGTCGGTCACGAAGTAGGGCGAGAGGTAACCCTTGTCGAACTGCATGCCCTCGGTGAGCTCGAGCTCGATCCCGAAGGTGTTGGACTCCTCAACCGTGACGGTGCCGTCCTTGCCCACCTTGTCGATGGCGTCGGCCAGCACGTCACCGATGGCGGGGTCGGCGGCCGAGATGGAAGCAACCTGTGCTACTTCGGTCTTGCCCTCGATCTCCTTGGACTGCTTGGCCAGCGACTCGACCGCCGCCTTGACCGCCTTCTCGATCCCGCGCTTGAGGCCGGTCGGACTGGCGCCGGCCGCCACGTTGCGCAGACCTTCGGTGATGAGGGCCTGGGCCAGGACCGTGGCGGTGGTGGTGCCGTCTCCGGCCACGTCGTTGGTCTTGGTGGCAACTTCCTTGACCAGCTGGGCGCCCATGTTCTCGAACGGGTCGTCGAGCTCGACTTCCCGGGCGATGGAGACGCCGTCATTGGTGATGGTGGGGGCACCGAACTTCTTCTCGATCACCACGTTGCGACCTTTCGGTCCCAGGGTGACCTTGACCGTGTCGGCCAGCTTGTTGACACCGGCCTCCAGGCCACGGCGGGCCGATTCGTCGAACTTCAGGATCTTGGGCATGACTGTGTCGAACTCCTCTCGAGTTCTAGTGCGGCGGAAATGGGGGAATCAGGGCGGTGGCCCGTGGCGAGCCGGGCTCCGGAAAGGCCGGGGCAGGCAGGCCAGGCGGGCCGAAAGCCGACTGGTGGGGCCTAGGAGAGCTTGGCCAGGACGTCCCGGCTGGAGAGAATGAGAAGATCCTCGCCCTCGACGGTGATCTCGGTGCCTCCGTACTTCGAGTAGACGACGGTGTCGCCCACGGCGACGTCGACCGGAATCAGCTCTCCGGAGTCTTCTCCACGGCGTCCTGGGCCCACGGCGAGAACCTCTCCCTGTTGGGGCTTTTCTTTGGCGGTGTCGGGAATGACCAGGCCGGACGCGGTGGTCTCTTCGGACTCGCCGGGCCGGACAACAATCCGGTCTTCGAGCGGGTGCAGCTTCATCTGAACGGGCCTCCTTGGCACTCGTTGGCACTCTCGGGTTGAGAGTGCCAAAGATAGCGGGCCTCAGCGTAATGGGCAAGGGCGGGTCGAGATCGCGGCCCGGCCGGTGCAGCAGCGGCCCCCCGCCCGTTCACGGGCCCGCGTTCGACCTCGTATCCTGACGACCCAAGGCCTTGGCAAGGCGACCCCGAGGCGACCCCGAGGCGACCCCGAGGCGACCCCGAGGGGTCGGGGCGCTCGCACCGGAACGATGGAGGGCGGAATGATCAGGCACAAGATACGCGGCAAGCGCCACCACACCACCGGAGTGCGCCGGGCCCGACCGGCCGTCGTCGCCGGGCTCAGGTTCGGGTCCCTCGCCCTGGCCGCAACCACCGTCACCGCCACCACGGCCACCCTCACGGCCACCCTCACGGCGACCGCCGCCGGCGCCAGCAAGGCCTCGGAGAAGGCCGAGGCGAAGACGCACCTGCTGGTGCTGAAGGACATGCCCAAGGGCTGGACGACCGAGTCGGGCTCGAGTGGCAGCAACGGCCCCAACAACTTCCCCGGCGTCAAGCAGCTGGCCGCGTGCATCGGCGTCCCGTCCAGCCTGCTCTCGGGCAACCCGCCTGAGGCGGACGGCCCCTACTACCAGAGCAAGGACCAGGCGCTCGAGGTGCAGGACAGCGTCTCGGTCTTCCCCTCGGTCAAGAACGCCCGGCAGCAGCTGGCCGCCATCTCCAACACCAAGACACCCGGCTGCACGGCCACCATCATGAACAGCGCGGCCCTCAAATCACAGATCACCGCTTCGGCCGGCAAGGGAGCCAGCGTCGGCACGATCACCGTCACCGCCATCAACCCGGCCCTCTACGGCAAGAACACCGCCGGCTTCACCATGCTCCTGCCCATCAAGGCGCAGGGGATCTCGGTCATCGGGCACCTCACCGAGCTCTACTTCATCAACGGGAGGCTGGGCCAGAACATCAGCTTCGACTCTTACGGCGTGACCTTCCCGGCCTCGCTGGCCCAACACCTCACCGCCGTGGCCATCGGCCGTCTCTAGATACGCTCGGCACGCCACGCCCCCCGGGGCCTGCGTCGGGGTCAGCGCCCCTGAAGGGAACCAGCATGGCGGCACCCAGCAACAAGAGCCCGGCCCCGTCGACCCGGCGCCCGCGTACCTCGCCGCGCACGCGGACCGGGACGCCGACCTCCGGTCCGGCCGCCCGGCGAGCGCCCAGACCGTTGCGGCGGCGGACTCACGTCGGCGGCTCACCTACCCCGGCCACCGCGGTGGTCATCACCGGTGGCGCCTCGGGCATCGGACTGGCCAGCGCGCTGGCGTTGGCCGAAGCGGGCCGGGCCGTCGCGATCTGGGACCGGGATGCCACGTCGGCCCGGAACGTCGCACGCCGCTGCACCGACGAGTTCGGGGTGCGGGCGGTCGGCTTCAAAGTCGACGTCACCAAGACCAGCACCTTGAAGGCCGCGGTGAAGCGGTCGCGCACCGCCCTCGGGCCGATCGGCGGCTTGGTGCACGCGGCGGGTATCGGGGGCGCGGCGCCGGTGACGCTTATCGATGACGACTCGTGGGACGCCGTGCTCGATGTGAACCTCCGGGCCGCCGCCACCCTCACCCGGGCCCTCCATCCGTCGCTGCTCGAGGCCAATCCGGGCTCGGCCATCGTCTACATCTCGTCGATCGAGGCCTTCGTGGGCAACCTCTTCCTGCCGGCCTACGGCGCGTCCAAGGCGGGCCTGCTCGGCCTGACCCGTTCGGCCTGCGCGCTGCTCGGACCCGACGGCATCCGCGTCAACGCGGTGTGCCCCGGCGCGGTCGAGACGCCGCTGCTGGCGCCGCTGCTCGAGCTGCCCGGCGCACGCGAGCGGCTGGTCGAGCACACGCCGTTGGGGCGCCTCGCCCAGCCGGCGGACATCGCGTCGGTGGTGCGCTTCCTGCTCTCCGACGAGGCGGCCTACATCACCGGCACCAGCGTCACCGTCGACGGCGGGATGACCGCGGTGGGGACGGTCTGATGGCGACCGGCCACGACCCCGACCGCTGGTGGCACGGCGGCGTCTTCTACCAGATCTACCCCCGCTCCTTCGCCGATTCCAACGGCGACGGCGTGGGCGACCTGCCCGGCGTCATCAGCCGGCTCGACCACCTGGCCGACCTCGGGATCGCCGGGATCTGGCTCTCGCCCGTCACCGTGTCGCCCAACCGCGACTGGGGCTACGACGTGGCCGACTACTGCGACATCGACCCCGACTACGGGACGCTGGGGGACCTGGCGACCCTTATCGAGGAGGCCGGCCGGCGCGGCATCCGCATCCTGCTCGACCTGGTGCCCAACCACACCAGCGACCAGCACCCCTGGTTCATCGATGCCCGCTCCGGTCGCGGCGCCGCCCACCGGGACTGGTACGTCTGGTCCGACCCGGCGCCGGGCGGTGGCCCGCCCAACAACTGGGTCAGTGTCTTCGGCGGCTCGGCCTGGGAGCTCGATACGCCCAGCGGCCAGTACTTCCTGCACAACTTCGAGCTCCAGCAGCCCGACCTCAACTGGTGGAGCGACGACGTGCGGCGCGCCTTCGACGACATCGTGCGCTTCTGGTGGGACCGCGGCGTGGCCGGCTTCCGGATCGATGTGTGCAACATGATGATCAAGGACGCGGAGCTGCGCGACAACCCGCCGGCCACCGAGGACGATCCGCTCGATCAGCAGTTCATGGGTGTCAAGGCCGTTTACAACAGCGACCGTCCCGAGGCCCACGACATCCTGCAGCGTTGGCGGGTCATCGCGGACAGCTACGACCCGGGGCGCCTGCTGATCGGCGAGACCAACGTGGAGCAGCTGCCCACCCTCATGCAGTTCTACGGCAACGGCCACAACGAGCTCCACGGCGGCTTCAACTTCGTCTTCATCAACGCGCCCCTCGAGGCCGGCGCCCTGCGCCAGGTGGTCGAGGACACCGAGTCGATCCTGCCCGAGGGCGCCTGGCCCATCTGGACCGGATCCAACCACGACGTCTCGCGGCTGGCCACGCGCTGGGCTGGCGGCGACCCGGCCAAGGTGCGCGGTGCACTGCTCATCCTGCTCACCCTGCGCGGCACACCCTTCCTCTACCAGGGCGACGAGATCGGGCTCACCGACGGCCCGGTCACCCAGGCCGACCTCCTCGACGCCGTGGGCATCCGCTACTGGCCCCACTACAGGGGTCGCGACGCCGAGCGCACCCCGATGCCCTGGGCCAACACCCCCGGGGGCGGCTTCACGGACCCCGGCGTCCGCCCGTGGTTACCCATGGGCGACCCCGCCCAGTGCAACGTGGCCGACCAGGCGGGCGACCCCGACTCGGTGCTGGCCTTCACCCGGCGGGCCATCGCCCTGCGCACCGGCAGCGACGACCTGGCCGTGGGCGAGTACCGCTCGCTCCCCTCGCCCGAGGGCACGTGGGCCTTCGCCCGGGGTGCCCAGACGGTGGTGGCGCTCAACCTGTCCGACACGTCGTGTCAGATCGACGGGGTCAGCGGGACCGTGGCGCTGGCGACGGATCGAGCCGTCGAGGGCAGCACGGTGACGGGGACGCTGACGTTGCCGCCGTGGAGCGGCGTCGTCGTCGTGGCATGACGACGGCGTGACCGGCGTGACCGGCGTGACCGGCGTGACCGGCGTGACCGGCGTGACCGGCGTGACCGCTCGGCGCTTCCTCCTCTGCACCACCCCGGCGCAGGGGCACACCGCCCCGCTGCTCGCCCTTTCCCGGCGTCTGGTGGCCGACGGCCATGAGGTCGTGTTCTTCACCACGCCGCACTACCGGGAGAAGGTGACCGCCACCGGAGCCCGCTTCGTCCCGTTCGCCGGCGAGTACGACGCCCACGACCTGATGGTGGCCAACCCCGAGCGCGAGGCGTCATCCAAGCGCGGGGTGCGCGGGGTGAAGGACGACCTGCGCCGCATCTTCGTCGGGCCGGTGCCCGGCCAGTTCCGCGACCTCCAGGAGATCCGGCGCACCTTCCCGGCCGACGTGATCGTGGTGGACTCGATGTTCTACGGGGCCCTGCCGCTGGCCCTGGGTCCCCGGGAGGCCCGACCGGCCATCGCCTGCGTCGGGGTCATGCCCTTCGCCGCCCGGAGCGTTGACACGGCCCCCTTCGGCGTGGCCCTCCAACCCGGCGCCGGCCGGCTGGCCCACCTGCGCAATGCCAGCCTGAACTGGATCACCGAACACGTGGCGCTGCGCGATATCCAGCAACTGGCCCAGCGCTGCCTGGCCGAGACCGGTGCGCCGCGCTTCGCCGGCTACCTCATCGATCTGCCGCCCCGGGTGGTCGACGCCTACCTGCAGGCGTGCGTGGCCGCCTTCGAGTACCCGCGATCGGACCTCGCCGCCTCTGTCCGCTACGTGGGTCCCATCCTGCCACTGCCCTCCACCAGCTTCGACGCACCGGCCTGGTGGGACGAGCTGACGAGCGGCGGCCGTCCCGTCGTCCACGTGACCCAGGGCACCCTCGACAACGCCGACCTGGGCCGCCTGCTCGGGCCGGCCATGGCGGCCCTGGCCGACGAGGACGTGCTGGTGGTGGCCACCACTGGTGGGCCGGACCCCGAGCCCTGGCGCGCCTCGCTGCCGGCCAACGTCCGGCTGGAGCGCTTCATCCCCCACGATCTCCTCCTGCCGCACGTCGACGTCATGGTCACCAACGGCGGGTACGGCGGCGTGCAGCAGGCTCTGGCCAACGGCGTGCCACTGGTGGTCGCCGGCGACAGCGAGGACAAGCCCGAGGTGGCCGCCCGCGTCCGCTGGTCGGGCACCGGCATCGACCTGCGCACCGGCAAACCGTCGCCGGCCCGGATCGCCCGGGCGGTACGTCGCGTCCTGGCCGATCATTCGTTCAAGGCGCGGGCCCAGGCGCTCCGCGATGAGATCGCCCTGACCGATCCCCTCGAGACCATCTCGGGGGTTCTGGTGGACCTGGCTTCCCGCGACTTCGACTTCGACCACGACCACGACCACGACCACGACCACGACGTCGCAGGTCGGGGTTAGCCGGCGCCCGTCAGCCGACGAAGGACTACCGATTCACCGGCGACATGTCGGCGTAGCGCTCACCACGGGCCGGCGCGACGTCGCCCAGGGTGGCCAGGTCTTCGGGGCTCAACGCCACGTCGAGCGCGCCCAGGTTGTCTTCTAGATACGTCCGGCGTTTCGTGCCGGGAATCGGCGCAATGTCGCGGCCCTGGGCGTGCACCCAGGCCAGCGCCACTTGAGCCGCCGTGCACCCCTTGGCCGCGGCCAGCGCGTCCACCTGCTCGACGATGGCGATGTTGGCCTCCAGGTTGTCGCCGCTGAAGCGCGGGCTGAAGCGGCGGAAATCGTCCTCGGCCAGGCCGTCGACCGAGCGCAGGGCGCCGGTGAGGAAGCCGCGGCCGAGCGGGCTGTAGGGCACGAAGCCGATGCCGAGCTCGCGCAGCGTGGGCAGGATCTCGGCTTCGGGGTCGCGGGACCAGATGGAGTACTCGGTCTGCAGGGCCGAGATCGGGTGGACCGCCTGGGCCCGGCGGATGGTGTCCGGCGCCGCCTCGGACAGCCCGAGGTAGCGCACCTTGCCGGCGGCCACGAGCTCGCCCATGGCGCCCACGGTCTCCTCGATCGGGGTATCGGGATCCACCCGGTGCTGGTAGTAGAGGTCGATGTGGTCCGTGCCGAGACGGCCCAGCGAGTCGTCGCAGGCCTTGCGGACGTACTCGGGCCGGCCGTTGATGGAGCGGCTCGTCGGATTGTCGGGGTCGCGCACAATCCCGAACTTGGTGGCGATGACCGCGTCCTCGCGCCGCGAGCCGAGCGCCCGGCCGACCAGGATCTCGTTGGTGAACGGGCCGTACATGTCCGACGTGTCGAAGAACGTCACCCCCAGCTCGAGGGCCCGGTGGATGGTGTCGGTCGACTGCTCGTCGTCGGTGGCGCCGTAGAAGTCCGACATACCCATGCAGCCGAGACCCTGCCGTGAGACGGTGAGACCCTGAGTGCCCAGCGGGATGTATTGCATCGGTTACCAGCCTTTCGCTCGTCTGCCGTCGATGCCTGTGTCCACCGACGACTGTCCCCATCGATGACCATACGGTGCGTTCGGGGCCTTCGTGCGCGTCGGGCCGGGCCACCCGACAAGGCCGCCAGCTGCGTCAGGGCAACGGCGTCGACTGCGCCAACTCGTCCAGGCGCTGGGCGTACTCGGGCGAGTCGATGTCATAGGCCCACATGACCAGCGCATCCTCGCCCGTGACCGGGTAGTAGTTCTTGCGCACGCCGACCGGGGCGAAGCCGAAACGGCGGTAGAGGGCCTGGGCCGGCTCGTTGTTGGCCGCCACCTCGAGCGAGAGGTGCTTGACGCCCGAGGCCAGCAGGGTGCGGATGCCGTCGATGATCAGGGCGCTGGCCACGCCGGAACGCTGGTGGGCCGGGGCGGTGGCGATGGTCGTGATGTGCGCCTCGTCGTCGACGATGAGGAAGCCGATGTAGCCGGCCATCTCCTCCCCCACCCAGGCCGCCCGGTAGAGCCGGCCGTGGCGCAGAGCCAATTCGGAGTTGAACACGGCCACGCTCCACGGCTCGGGGAACACCGTCGCCTCGATCGGCAGGACGTAGCGCAGGTCCCTCCGCATCAACTTCTCGATCCGCAGCTCGATCCCCACGGCCATCAGGAGCGGGTGACCCGGGCGAAGTTGCTCTTGGCGTCGGCCTCCCGCATGTAAAGGGGAACGACGAGTTGGGGCTCAACCGGCGCAACTCCTTGCGCCAGCAGGGCGGCCGCCATGGTCAGCATCGTGCCCGGGGGCGGTGCCGCCGGCGTGTCCATGACCGCCGTGACGCCGGGAATCGGCGTAATGACCTCGGCGTACCGCCGGGCCCCGTCACCGAGGGCGATCATCGGCTCCCCTCGCAGACCGGCCAGGACCGCCGCCAAGGCCTCCGGCGAGAACAAGCCAGGCGGCACGATCGTCCGGTTCGTCCGGTTCGTCCCGTTCGTCCCCTTCGTCCCGCCCACCTCGGACACGGTGGCGAAGACCTCACCGCGGCGGGCGTCGACCACGGAGACGACGAGGCCGCGGTGGCCGGCCTCGGCGGCGGCGTGCGTGAGGATGTCGAGGCTGCTCAGCCCGATCACGCCGAGGCCCAACGCCTGAGCCAACCCCTTGGCGGCCGCCACCCCCACCCGCAGCCCGGTGAACAGGCCGGGGCCGAGGTCGACCGCGATGACCGAGAGGTTGCCCACCTCCAGGCCCACCTGGACCAGGAGGTGCTCCAGGGCGGGGGTCAGCGCCTCGACGTGGTGACGGCGGCCCTCCAGCGTGAGCTCGGCTTGTACCCCGCCGTCGGTGCGCACGGCGACCCCGACGGTCTCGGTCGCGGTCTCGATGGCCAGGGCGTTCACGGTGTCCCCGCCGACGTTGACGTCGTCGCCGACCCAGCCGCCGACAGGGCCCGAGCGACGTCGCCGGCAGCCTGCTGCCAACGGCCTCGACCATTGAAGGTGATCGTGCGCGCATCGGTGTCCGCGGGGTCTGGCGAACCCGGTCGGGCCAGGGTCACCTCGAGGGCGTCGTCGCCCAGGGCCGGTGCGGCGACGTCCCCCCACTCGACCAGCGCGATGGCCCGCTCTTCGACCAGTTCGGGCAGGGCCAGGTCGGCCACTTCACTGAGCGAACCGGTGCGGTAGACGTCGGCGTGGATGAGGAGGTCGACCGGGGCCCGGGCGCCGCATCGATACTGACGGACCAGCGTGAAGGTGGGGCTGGTCACCGGACCGTCGACGCCCAGCGCGGCGGCGAACCCCTGGGCGAAGGCGGTCTTGCCGGCCCCGAGGTCACCGATCAGGAGCACGATGTCACCCGGTCCGCACACCGAAGCCAGCCGGGCCGCCACCGCCTTGGTCGCGGCGGGGGAGTCGGACGTGACCGCGAGGGGCCACTGTCTGGGATCTTGCGTCATGGACGCTCGGATGACGGTTTCCCGGAGGGCTGGGCCATCAGCCGCTTGGCCCGCACCATGTCGGCCCGCATCTCGGCCAGGGCCTCCCCGCCCGCCCGCAGTGCGTAGGCGGGGTGATACGTCGGAACCAGGTGGCCACCCCGGAAAGGGAAGACCTGGCCGCGCAGCGCTCCGATGCCCTCGGGGCGTTCGAGCAGGAGCCGGGTGGCGAAGTTGCCCAGGGTGATGACGACCGAGGGGGCGATGAGGGCGATCTGCTCCTCGAGGTAGGGGCGGCAGGCCTCGATCTCGACCGGGGCGGGATCGCGGTTGTTGGGCGGCCGGCACTTCACCACGTTGGCGATGTAACAGTGGTCCCGGGTGATCCCGATCTCCTCCCACATGAGGCGGTCGAGCAGCTTGCCCGAGCGGCCGACGAACGGCTCGCCCTTGAGATCCTCCTCCCGACCCGGCCCCTCCCCGACGAACAGGAGGTCGGCCTCGGGGTCCCCCACCCCGAAGACCACCTGGGTCCGGCCTTCGGCCAGAGGGCATCGCGTGCAGGCGAGCGCGGTGGCGCGCAGCTGTGCGAAGGCGCGGCTCGAAGTGGCGGCCACCGCTCAGTCCCGGGGTGGCGAGATGCTCGGGCCCTTGGGCCCGGGCGCGTTGACGGTGAGCCGCGGGACCCGGGGTCCGATGTCGCAGAGGACCTCGTAGGTGATGGTGCCGAGCCGCGCCGCCCACTCCTCGGCCGTGATCTCCTCTTCGCCCTGGCGGCCGAGCAACACCACCTCGTCGCCCAGTTGGACGGTGGAGTCCTCGCCGCAGTCGACCATGATCTGGTCCATCGTCACCATGCCGGCCAGCGGGCGGCGCCTCCCGCCGATCAGCACGCTGAAGCCCTGGGTGAAGAGGGCGCGGGGCACGCCGTCGGCGTAGCCGATGGGGACGGTGGCGACCAGGGAGCGGCGCGAGAGCGGGCGCAACCGACCGTAGGAAGGGCGCTCGCCCGCCTCGAGGTTCCGCACGGAAACCACCCGCGCCTTGATCGACATGGCCGGCTGCAGCGCCACGCCGTCGGCCGCCGCCCCGAACGCGGACGTCACGGCCGGCCCGGGCAGGTAGCCATAGAGGCCGATGCCGCACCGCACCATGCTGTAGCGGGCGGCCGGGAAGGCGATGGCCCCAGCCGTGTTGGCGGCGTGGATCACGTCGGGGCGGATGCCGGCCTGGGCCAGGTCGGCTCGCAGGCGCTCGAACGCCTCGATCTGCCCTTGCGTGAAGGCCACATCCTCGGCGGTTTCGCCGTCGGCGACCGGGAAATGGGTCCACAACCCCTCGAGCTGCAGCAGTGGATCCTCAATCACGGCCTGGGCCAGTCCGAGGATCTCACCGGCCGGCGCCCCGACCCGATGCATCCCGGTATCGACCTTGAGGTGCACCGCCGTCCGCTGCCCGAGGTCCCGGGCGGCCTGGCCGAAGGCGGCGATGCCCTCGTGGGTGTAGAGCGTGGGGGTCAGCCGGTAGGCCAGGGCGTCGTCGACGGCGTCGGGCCCGCACTCGCTCAGGAGGAGGACCGGGCCGTCCACCTCGTGCTGGCGCAGTTCGATGCCTTCGTCAACCAGGGCCACCGCCAACCCGGCCGCGCCGCCGGCCAGCGCGGCCCGGGCCACTGACGGCGCCCCGTGCCCGTAGCCGTGCGCCTTGACCACCGCGCAGAGCTGGGCCGGGCGAGCCACCTGGGTGAGCGTCCGGGCGTTGTGGGTGAGGGCGGCCAGGTCGATCTCGGCCCAGGCCGGCCGCGAGCGTCCCTGGGCCAACGCCGCCTGATCCTCCCGGGTGCCGTGGCTGGGCGGATCGGGGACCGGGCCCCGCATGCCGGCAGCCAGGCGCTTGAACGTCCCCTCAGCCATGGGCCCGCCGCTCGTTGAGCTGCGCCGCGATGAGGTCGGGCAGGTCGCCGGCCACCAGGCCCTCGCTCCGCCCGGCGGCGGCGGCCCGCCCGTGCAGGTGGGCGCCGAGGGCGGCGGCGGCCTGGGCGGGGACCCCGCGGGCGAGCAGGGCCCCGATGACCCCGGAAAGCACGTCCCCGGTCCCGGCGGTGGCCAGCGCCGGCACCCCGGCGGCCGACAGCAGCACGTCGGGCCACGCTCCCCCGGGAGCGGCCACCGCGGTGAGCGGTCCCTTCAGGAGGACGATGACGTCGAGCTGGTCCGCCAGGTGGCGGGCGGCGGCCAACCGGTCCTCGCCCGGCGGTGCGCCGGCCAACCGGGCGTACTCGCCGTCGTGGGGAGTGAGCACGGTGGGCGCGGTGCGGCGTGAGAGCAGGTCCCGGGCCGAGGTGACGTGGCCCAGGGCGGTGATCCCGTCGGCATCGAGGACCAGGGGGACGGTGGCGGCGGCCACGACGGCGCGGATCTCCTGCTTGGTGCCGTCGCCGGTGCCCAACCCCGGACCCACGACGATCGCCTTGCACTTCTCGGTGGCGGCCGTGAACGAGGTGGCCCACCCCGAGGCGGGCAGACGCATCCGCACCGCTTCGACGGGCCACCCGCCGGCCGGATCGCCCGGCGACCCGAGCCTGATCATGCCGGCCCCGGTGGCCAGCGCGCCGCGGGTGCACAGGATGGCCGAACCCTCCATGCCCACCGACCCGGCGGCCACACCGAGCGCCGTGGTCCACTTGTTCGAGACGCGCGGCCGGGCCGGCACGAGCGCGGCGATGTCGCCGTCTTCCATCAGCGCGGCCCGGGAGGCCCCGGCCTCGATCCCGATGTCGGCCACCTCGACGGTGCCGCAGTGGGTCGGCCCGTCGCCCTGGAGGAGACCGGGCTTGCGCGCGGCGAAGGTCACGGTGCGGGTGGCGCGGGTGGCCGCGCCCGAAACCGCGCCGGTGTCGGCGTCGAGGCCGGAGGGGACGTCGATGGCCAGCACCGGCGTGCCGGGGGGCGCGTGCGGGGCGTCATAGGCGCCGTGGAACCCGGTGCCGTAGGCACCGTCGATGACCAAATCGCACGACGGCAACGCGGCCGGGGCCTCGGTCGCCCCGATCACCGTGACCCTGGCGCCCCGGCTCTCGAGGTAGGCGGCGGCGACCAGTCCGTCGGCCCCGTTGCTCCCCTTGCCGGCGATCACCACGACCTGCTTGCCGTAGGCCCCGCCCATCATCCGCAGGGCGGCGTGGGCCACCGCGGTGCCGGCGCGACCGACCAGGGTCGCATGCGACACCCGCGCCAGCGCCGCCGCGTCGGCGGCGCGCATCTCGTCGCGGGTCAGGACAGGTTGCACGGCGAGGACCCTTCGGCCACGACGAAGGCCACGGCGACGTGCGCCGTATGGGTGAGCGAGAGGTGCAGAGGCCCGGCTCCACGCGCCTCGGCCAGCGCGGCGGCCGCCCCGTGCAGCCGCAGCGACGGCGCGCCCCGGGTGGCGCCCGACCCGGCGGCCCGGCAGACCTCGACCTCGGTGAGGGCGAAACCCCCGAGACCGGTGCCCAGCACCTTCATCACGGCCTCCTTGGCCGCGAAGCGCGCCGCCAGGCCTTCGGCCGGGTCGGGCATCCGGCGGGCGTCCGCCTGTTCGGCGGGAGTGAAGAAGCGGGCGGCGAACCCGGGACGGCGGGCCAGGATGCGCCGCAAGCGGGCCACGTCGACGGCGTCCACCCCGACGCCGACCACCGTGGTGGGCGTGACCGGCGGCGCGGCCGCCACCGCGGTGAGGAGATCGGCCGCCGTGGTCGCGGCCGTCGCTGCGCCGGTCATGGGTCAGGGCCTCATTCGACGGTGACCGTCTTGGCCAGGTTGCGCGGCCGGTCGACGTCGTGCCCGTGCAGCCGGGCCAGGCGGTAGGCCAGCTGCTGGAGCGGGACGACGCCGACGACCGGCGAGAGCAGCGGCTGGGTGGGCGGCACCCACAGCACCTGGTCGGCCACCGCCGCCACCTCTTCGTCGCCGTCGTCGGCCACCAGCACCACGGTGGCGCCGCGACTGTGCACCTCGGCGATGTTGGAGAGCAGCTTCTCGGAGAGCCTGTTGCGGGTGGCGATGCCCACGACGACGGTGCCGGGCTCGATCAGCGCGATGGGACCGTGCTTGAGCTCGCCGGCCGGGTAACCCTCGGCGCGGAGGTAGGAGAGCTCCTTGAGCTTCAGGGCGCCTTCCAGCGCGACGGGGTAGCCCACGTGGCGGCCAAGGAAGAAGAAGTCGCGGGCGTCGGTCAGCTTGGCCGCCACGTCGTCGACCTCGGGCGCCCGGGAGAGTGCCTGCTCGATGAGACCGGGCAGGCGGTCCATCTCGTTGAGGATGGCCGTGATGTCGGCCGGCGACATGGTGCCGTGGATCTGGGCCAGCGTCAGGCCCAGGATCTCGAGCGCCACGATCTGGGCCAGGTGGCACTTGGTCGACGCCACGCCGATCTCGGGCCCGGCCCGGGTGTAGAGCACGCCGTCGGCCGCCCGGGCCATGGAGGAGTCCACCACGTTGGAGACGACCAGCACCTTGGCCCCGAGGCGGGCGGCCTCGCGCATGGCTTCGGACGTATCGAGCGTCTCGCCCGACTGGGAGACGCCCACGCAGAGGGTGCGCCCGTTCAGCACCGGGTCCCGGTAGCGGAACTCGCTGGCGATGTCGACCTCGGTCGGCAGCTTGACCCAGTGCTCAATGGCGTACTTGGCCACGAGGGCCGAGTGGTAGCTGCTGCCGCAGGCCACGATGAAGACCTTGTCGATCTGGCGCAGGTCCTCGGTGCTCATGCGCATTTCATCGAGGACGAGCTCGCCGTGCGGGCCCCGCCGGTCGAGCAGCGTGTTGGCCACGGCGCGGGGCTGCTCGTGGATCTCCTTGGACATGAAGTCCTCGTAGCCGTCCTTCTGAGCGGCTTCGAGGTCCCAGGTGATGGTGAGCGGGGCCGGGGTGACCGGCTCGCCCTCGAGCGTGGTCACGGTGATGACGCCGGGGGTGAGGACGGCCAGCTCGTCGTCGCCCAGGGCGAAGAGCTGGCGGGTGTGCCCGAGGAGGGCCGGGATGTCCGAGGCCAGCAGGGCCACCCCGTCGGCCAGGCCGAGGACGAGCGGCGTCGAGCGGCGGGCCGCCACGATGGTCGACGGCTCGTCGGCGTGCACCACCGCCAGGGAGAAGGCGCCGCGCACGGCTTTGAGCGCGGCCCGGGTGGCCCCGGTCAGGTCGTGGCCTGACGCCAGGTGGCGCTCGATGAGGTGGGCCACCACCTCGGTGTCGGTCGCCGACGCGAAGACGTGGCCGTCGGCCTCGAGCTCGGCCCGCAGGGCGGCGTGGTTCTCGATGATCCCGTTGTGGATCAGGGCCAGGCGCCCGGTGCAGTCGAGGTGGGGGTGGGCGTTCTCGGGGGTGGGGTGCCCGTGGGTGGCCCAGCGGGTGTGGCCGATGGCGGCCGCATGCCCCGAGGGGGCGTCGGCGGTCAGGGTGGCCAGATCGGCCACGGACTGGGTCCCGTCGGCGGCCCGGCGGCGCCAGATGCCCCCGTCGACCACGAGCGCGACCCCGGCCGAGTCGTACCCCCGGTACTCCAGCTGGTGCAGGGCGCCCAGGATCAGGGGCAGGGCGTCGGGTTCTCCGGTGACGCCGATGATGCCGCACATAGCCTTCCAGGCTACCTGGGGGTCTGGGGCGGCCGGTCTGGGGCAGCCGGTCCGGGCTTCCTGGCTGGGCTTCCTGGCTGGGCTCGGCCGGCCCGCTCGGTCGGGAAGCAGTTCTCCGTTAGTTGTTCTGCGGGGTGGGTCGGAATTCCGACCCACCCCGATTTCGTAGCCCGAGACAGAGGCCGTTCAGCTTTGGAGAACAGCGCCGCAGGCCGGTCATCCCCGAGTGGGTCGAATTTCCGACTCACTCCCGAAATTGGTATGGCGAAATTGGTATGGCCAGGCCTCCTCGGGCGGGACCCGGCGGAGTGGACGACCCTGGGCCGGGCGACGGTTCCCCGGACCCGGCCTACGTGGCCCGCCCCACCACCACCGAGCCATCCACGGCCCCGACGACGCAGAGGCGAGACGAGACGCACGACACGCTGGTCAGGGCGACCAGTGACCCGACCGACGACCCCCGCGACCAGGTCGAGCCGTTGAACGACATCACCTGGGGGGAGAACGACGAGGTCCCGAGGCAGAAGGACGGCGAGCCACACGACACCGCCGAACGGTTCACCTTCTGGCCGTGTGGCCGGGAGAACTGCCACGACCTCCCGTTGAATTGGGCCAGTGCACTGTTCGGGCCGACGGCCACACAGAAGCGGGTGGTGGGGCACGAGACCGACAGCAGGAACTGCTTGGACGGCCCGTGCGCCACCGGAGTGCTCCACTTCCGGCCATGGAGGACGTAGGGCCGTCCCGCCGTGGTGACCGCGGCGCAGCTCTTCACCGACGGGCAGGAGATCGACCAGAGCGGGGCGCTCGGTTGGCTGACCACCACCGGCCGGGCCCAGGTGCCGTTGAACGAGACGGCGACATCCTCGGCCACGGCCACGCAATGCTTTACGGCGGCGCACGACACCGAGGTCACCCCGCCCGACCCGAACGAGGCGGGCAGGAAGGTCACCGGCGCCGACCACGACCTGCCGTCGAAGGAGACGGCCATGCCGCCGGTGTCGACGGCCATGCAGAAGGTGCGGGAGGCACAGGACACCGAGTCGAGCGAGTTGCCGGGGTGCGGGTCGGCGGGCACGGGGAACGACCAGGCCCGACCATCGAACTCGACCGCCTCGCCCTTGCGGGTCACGGCGGCGCAGAACGTCGAGGTGGCGCACGACACCGAGGTCATGACCGAGCCCAAGTCGACGCCGTGCGGGGGTGACCAGGTCAGGGCGGCGGGGCGGCTCGTGGCAGCGGCGCTGGTCGTGGCATCCGCCGCACCAGCCGAGACCGGAGCCAGGACGGCGGCACCGAGGACCAGTGCGACCGCCACCGCGGCCAGGCCGGTTCGGCGCACCCCCGGCACTCGGCCGACCACGGCATCTCGCACCCCAACCATTTAGCCGGTGACCTGGCCGAGCGCCGCCTCCACCAGCCCGACCAGTTGCGCCGCCACCGCGTTGGCCTGTGCCTCGGCCCGGGCCTCGACCATCACCCGCACCAGCGGCTCGGTTCCGCTCGGACGGAGCAGGATCCGTCCCTCGTGCCCCAGCTCGGCTTCGGCCTTGGCCACGGCCTCCCAGATCTCGGTGCTCTCGGCCAGGCGCTCGGGTTGGGGAATGGGGACGTTCACCAGCACCTGGGGCACCCGCTCGACCAGGCCGTCGGCCAGCTGGGCCAGCGGCTGACCCGACCGCGCCATCAGGTCGGCCAGGCAGAGGCCGGTGAGGATGCCATCCCCGGTGGTCGAGCGGGTCCGGAAGATGATGTGACCCGACTGCTCGCCGCCGAGGGCGAGACCGTCGGCGTCCAGGGCGGCCAGGACGTGGCGGTCGCCGACGTCGGTCTCTCGCACGCCGATGCCGTGGGACTCCATGGCCAGTCGGAAGCCGAGGTTGGTCATGACCGTGACCACGACGGTGTTGCCGGCCAGTTGACCCCGGCGGGCCAGATCAAGCGCGAAGAGGGCCAGTAGGACGTCGCCGTCGATGATGGCGCCCTGGTGGTCGACCGCGATGACGCGGTCGGCGTCACCGTCGAGGGCCAGTCCGATGTCGGCCCCCACCTCGAGCACGGTGCGGGCCAGGTCACCGGGATCGGTCGAGCCGCACTTGTCGTTGATGTTGGTGCCGTCGGGAGTGTCGTGCCGCGCCGTCACCCGGGCCCCGGTTTCGGCCAGGGTGCCGGGGGCGAACGCGCTGGCGGCGCCGTTGGCGCAGTCCACCACGATGTGCAGGCCCTCGAGCGTCCGCCCGTCGAGGACCGAGACCAGATGGTCGCGGTAGACGTCGGCCGCGTCGACGTCGGTGAGGATCCGGCCGACGCCGTGACCGGTGGGCCGGCGGGGCGGGCGCTCGGGGTCGGCCAGGATGGAGTTGAGTTCCGCCTCTACCTCGTGCTCGAGCTCGACCGGCAGCTTGGTCCCCTGCTGGCTGAAGAGCTTGATCCCGTTGTCGCCGAAGGGGTTGTGCGAGGCCGAGACCATGGCGCCGGGTACCTGGCGCCGCTGCGCGACCAGGGCGACGCCCGGCGTGGGCAGCACGTCGAGGTCGAGGACGTCGGCCCCCTCGGTGGCCAGCCCGGCCGAGAGGGCGGCTTGGAGCAGCGGTCCCGAACGCCGGGTGTCGCGGCCCACCACGAAGGCCGCCGCGGGCAGGACCCGGGCGGCGGCCCGACCCAGGGCCAGAGCCACCTCGGCCGTCAGCTCTTCGTTGGCCACCCCCCGGACCCCATCGGTGCCGAAGCGTGCGGGCGCCACCCCTCTTACCGCTTGGAGTACTGGGGCGCCTTGCGGGCCTTCTTCAGGCCGTACTTCTTCGACTCCTTCTCGCGGGCGTCCCGGGTGAGCAGCCCCGAGCGCTTCAGCGCGGCGCGGTGCTCGGGGTCCATCTCGCACAGGCTGCGGGCAATGCCGAGGCGCATGGCGCCGGCCTGGCCCGAGATCCCGCCACCGTCAATGGTGGCGTCGATGTCGTAGGACTCGGCGGTGTTGGTGACCCGCAGCGGCTCGGTCAGCAGCATGCGGTGCGTCGCCGAGGTGAAGTAGGCCTCGATCGGCTGCTTGTTCACCGTGATGGCGCCCTGGCCGGGGCGGAACCGGACACGGGCCACCGCCTGCTTGCGGCGACCGGTGGTCTGGCTGAGAGGTACGGGCATGGGTTCCTTCCGTTCAGCCGGCCCGGCGGGCCGACGGCAGCTCGAGCGGCTCAGGTTGCTGGGCTGCGTGGGGGTGATCGGGGCCGGCGTAGACGTTGAGCTTGCTCAGCTGCGCCCGGCCGAGGGTGTTCTTGGGGAGCATGCCGCGGATGGAACGGCGGACCAGCTCGTCGGGCGACTTGGCCAGCAGCTCGGCGTAGGTGGTCGAGCGCAGGCCGCCCGGGTAGCCACTGTGGCGGTAGGCCAGCTTGTCGTCGGCCTTGTTCGAGGTGAGGACCACCTTGTCGGCGTTGATCACGACGACGTGGTCACCGGTGTCCACGTGCGGGGCGAAGTAGGGGCGGTGCTTGCCGCGCAGGATGCGCGCCACCTCGGAGGCCAGGCGACCGAGGACCAGGCCGTCGGCGTCGACCACGTACCAGGCACGTTTGATCTCAGAGACTTTGGGCGAAAATGTGCGCAAGGGAACGGTCTTTCGATGCCAGATGATGCGGAGAGCGCGCACCCCGGGGGGTGGGCTCAGGCCCCCGGAGGTCCCGCGGGCCGACGTACCAGGATAGGGCCCCGGGACCAGGTGGGCAAGCCGCCCGCCGCGGCCCCGGCCCAGCACACGCCACGGCGGCCCGGTTCAGGCGTAGGCGACCGAGATCAGGCACAGCCCCTGCGCCGGCGCCGGGTCGGCGGCCCGGTGCCGGGTGGTCGCCCGCAGGCGGTCCATCAGGGAGGCCGCGTTGCCCTTGCCCCGGCCCACCTCGACCAGGCTCCCCACCACCGAGCGCACCATCTGGTGGCAGAAGGCGGAGGCTTCGATCTCGAAGCGCAGGAGTCGCCCCTCCCCGGCGCCGGCGCCGGCCCCCGCCGCGTCAGCCGCCTCGGGCCCCCGGTCCACGCTCCAGGCCGCCCGGGTGACCCGGCGGACGATGGGCTCCTCGGCGCCGGTGCCCGGCTTGCGCCGGCAGAAGGAGCGGAAGTCGTGGGTGCCGAGCAGCACGTCGGAGGCCGTGGTCATGGCCCGCAGGTCGAGGGGGTCGCGGACGTGCCAGGCCAGCGGGGCGAGCAGGGGGTCGGGCGCCGGCGCGTTCCAGATCAGGTAGCGGTAGGTGCGACCGGTGGCCGAGCGCCGGGCGTCGAACTCGTCGGCCACCTCGGTGGCGCTGAGGACGACGATCGAGGGTGCGACCTGGCGGTTCACCGCGCGGGCCAGCCCGGGCCCGTCGAAGGGGATCGGAGGCAGGTCGACGTGGACCACCTGCCCGCGGGCGTGGACCCCGGCATCGGTCCGGCCGGCACAGGTGATGGACGGCGGCTCCACCAGGCGGGCCGTCCGGCCCAGGGCGTGACGCAGCGCGCCGGACACCGTGGGGACGAGCGGTTGATCGGCGAACCCCCGGAAGGCGCCGCCGTCGTAGGCGACCAGGAGCCTCCAACGCTGCCAGGCAGCGCCGGGCGGTTCTGACACCCCTAGACGAACTCGATCCGCGCCATCGGCGCGTTGTCACCCGGGCGGGGGCCCAATTTGAGGATGCGGGTGTAGCCACCCGGGCGGTCGGCGTAACGCGGCCCGATCTCCTCGAAGAGCTTGTGGGCCATGTCCTTGTCCCGGATCAGGCTGACGACGCGGCGGTGCTGGTGGATGCCGCCCTTCACCGCGGCGGTCACGCACTTCTCGGCCACCGGCCGCAGGGCCTTGGCCTTGGCCTCGGTCGTCACCAACGACTCGGCGGCGATCAGCGAGGCCACCAGGTTGCCCAGCATGGCCTTCTGGTGGGCCGAGGTGCCGCCCATCCGGCGGCCGCGGGTGGGAGTCCCCTGCATGGCCGATCAGTCCCGGGTGCGGAGCGAGAGCCCGCGCTCGTCCAGGCGCTGCACCACTTCGTCGGCCGACTTCTGCCCGAAGTTGGTGATGGCCAGGAGGTCGTCCATGGTGCGCTCGACCAGCTCGCCGATGGTGTTGATCTGGGCCCGCTTGAGGCAGTTGCGGGGGCGCTCGGAGAGGTCGAGCTCCTCGATGCGCAGGTCCAGGTCGGGCGAGCCGCTGGTGGTGGTGCCGGTGTCGCCCAGCTCCAACCCCTGCGGGGCGTCTTCGAGGTCGGCCACCAGGCCCACCAGATTGCGCAGCGTGTCACCGGCCGAGGCCAGGGCCTCCCGCGGGGTGATGGTGCCGTCGGTCTCGATGTCGAGCACCAGGCGGTCGAAGTTGGTCGACTGCTCCACCCGCACCGGCTCGATGTCGAAGGTCACCCGGTGCACCGGCGAGAAGATGGAGTCGATCGGGATGACGCCGATGGTCGACGACCGCTTGTTCTTGTCGGCCGACACGTAGCCCCGGCCGCGCTCGACGGTCACGTCGACGGCCAGGCGGCCCTTGGCGTTGATCGAGGCGATGTGCAGGTCGGGGTTGAGGATCTCGACGTCGGAGGTGACTTGGAGGTCCCTCGCCGTGGCGTCCCCGGGGCCCCGCACGTCGAGGCGCAGGGTGACCGGCTCGTCGATCGAGACCCGGACCAGGAGGTCCTTGAGGTTCAAGATGATGTCGGTGACGTCTTCCTTGACACCGGGCAGCGTGGTGAACTCGTGCAGCGCCTCGTCGAAGCGCAGCTGGGTCACCGCCCCACCGGGGATGGAGGACAGCAGCGTCCGGCGCAGCGAGTTGCCCAGCGTGGTGCCGAAGCCGGGGTCGAGCGGGCCGACGGCGAAGCGCTGCCGGTTGTCCTGCTCCTCGTCGACTGCTTCGACGGTCGGTCGTTGAATGATCAGCATCGTTTGACTCCTGTTGGGGCGGGGGTGGTCGGTCGGGTAGGGAGGCGCAAGAGCAGGGGCGCCGTCGGTCCCAGGTCCCAGGGTCCTACTTCGAGTACAGCTCGACGATGAGCTGCTCCTGGACGGGCTCGTCAATGTGCTCGCGCAGCGGCGGGTTCAGCACGGCGACGCTGAAGCCGCCGTCACCGGTCTCCAGCCAGGCCGGGGTCTGGCGCTCGAGGGTGTCCATGTTGCGGCGCACCGAGAAGTTGGTGCGGGTGGCGTCCTTGAGCGTGACCTGGTCGCCCTTGCGCACCCGGTAACTCGGGATGTCGACCCGCTTGCCGTTGACCAGGACGTGGCCGTGGCGGACGAACTGGCGGGCCTGGCGGCGGCTGGCGCCCCAGCCGGCCCGGAAGACGACGTTGTCGAGGCGGAGCTCGAGGTTGCGCAGCAGGTTCTCACCGGTGATGCCGGGCTGGCGGCTGGACTCCTCGTAGAGGTTGCGGAACTGCTTCTCCAAGAGGCCGTAGATGCGGCGGGCCTTCTGCTTCTCGCGCAGCTGGGTCAGGTACTCCGAGCCCTGGCGCATGCGGTCGCGCCCGTGCTCACCCGGCGGGTAGGCGCGGCTGTGCCGGTCGGTCACCGCCTCGGAGACGGGGCACTTGAGGGAGTAGCAGCGCTCGCCCTTCAAGAACAGCTTCGTCCGCTCACGCCGGCAGAGTCGGCAAACGGGTCCGGTGTATCTAGCCATGAATCGTTCCTCTTAGACCCGACGCCGCTTCTTGGGGCGGCAGCCGTTGTGGGGGATGGGGGTGACGTCCTTGATGCCGACGACCTCGATGCCCACCGCCGCCAGAGAGCGGATGGCGGTCTCACGGCCCGAGCCGGGACCGCGGACGAGGACGTCGACCTTGCGCACGCCGTGCTCCATGGCCCGCTTGGCGCAGGCCTCGGCGGCCAGCTGGGCCGCGAACGGGGTGGACTTGCGCGAGCCCTTGAAGCCGACGTTGCCGGCCGAGGCCCAGGCCAGCACATTGCCCTCGGGGTCGGCGATGGAGACGATGGTGTTGTTGAACGAGCTCTTGATGTGGGCCACGCCGTAGCTGATGTTCTTGCGCTCGCGCTTGCGGGGCCGACGGGCCTGCTTGGTGGGCTTGGCCATCTACTTCTTCACCTTTTTCTTCCCGGCCACGGTCTTCTTCGGTCCCTTGCGGGTCCGGGCGTTGGTGTGCGTGCGCTGGCCGTGGACCGGCAGCCCCTTGCGGTGACGCACCCCTTGGTAGCAGTTGATCTCCATCTTGCGCTTGATGTCCTGGGACACGTCACGGCGCAGGTCACCTTCGACCCGGAAGTTGGTGTCGATGTAGGTGCGCAGCCGGGCGACCTCTTCGTCGGTCAGGTCGCGCACCCGGGTCGAGGGGTTGACGTCGACGGCCGTGCAGATCTGGTCCGCCAGGGTGTTCCCGATGCCATAGATATAGGTGAGCGAGATCTCCAGCCGCTTCTCGCGGGGGATGTCAACTCCAGAAATACGGGCCATCCGTCGATCCTCTCCTCAGCCCTGGCGCTGCTTGTGGCGCGGGTTGTCACAGATCACCCGGACGACGCCATGCCGCCGGATGACCTTGCACTTCTCACAGATCGGCTTCACGCTTGGCCGAACTTTCACGTCGTGTCCCTGTCCTCTACTTGTAGCGGTAAGTGATACGGCCCCGGTTGAGGTCGTACGGAGTGATCTCCACCTGCACCTTGTCCCCCGGAAGGATGCGGATACGGTGCATCCGCATTTTGCCCGAGCTGTGCGCCAACACCTTGTGTCCGTTTTCCAGCTCGACCCGGAACATGGCGTTGGGCAGCGGCTCTACCACGGTGCCCTCGAGCACGATGGCGTCTTCCTTGGGCTTGGGCAGGTGACTCTCCTCAATTGTTCGTTCTGGTGTTACTCCGGACGCACCGGCGGCGCGAGGCCTACGGAACGCGGTCGGATGTGGCCCGGCGGCAGGTGGCCCCCGAGAGGACCTGGCCCAGAGCCAGCGAAAGATTCTACCCCAATCGGCGGCAATTTCCAGCCGGAGCTGCTAAAAGCCCCCGTGACGCCCCCCAACGGGGGTCCGGCGGAGACAGCGGGGTGGACCCGACCCCCTCCAGTCTAGGGGACGGTGAAGACCTCCGGCCCGTTGGGCGTGACCGCAATGGTGTGCTCGAAGTGGGCCGACAGGCGCCCGTCGGCCGTGACCACGCTCCAGCCGTCGTCGAGCATCTCGGTCTCGGCCGACCCGGCGTTGACCATGGGCTCGACGGCGAAGACCATCCCGGTCTTGAGCGTGGGCCCCCGGTTCCCGGGCCAGTAGTTGGGCACCTGGGGCTGCTCGTGCATGGCGGTGCCGATGGCGTGCCCGACGTACTCGCGCACCACCGAGAACCCGGCCGCCTCGGCCACCTGCTGGACGGCCCGTCCCACCTCGTGGAGGGCATTGCCGGCCTTGAGCTGCTCGATACCGGCCCACAGGCTCCGCTCGGTGACCGTGATCAGCCTCTCGGCTTCGGCCGAGATCTTCCCGATGCCCATCGTGAAGGCGGCGTCACCGTGGTACCCCTCGACAATCGCCCCGCAGTCGATGGAGAGGATGTCCCCCTCCTCCAGCCGGTAGGCGCCCGGGATCCCGTGCACGATCATGGAATTGGGCGAGGTGCAGATGACGGCGGGGAAGCCGTGGTAGCCCAGGAAGTTCGAGCTGGCCCCCCGGCGTTCGAGCACCGCCCGGGCCACCGCGTCGACCTCGGCCGTGGTCACCCCCGGCTTGGCCGCCTCCCGGGTGGCCTGGTGCATCTCGGCCACCACCTGGCCCGCCCGGCGCATCTTGGCCAGCTCAGCGTCGTTGCGCCTCACCGGAGGCGCTGCCGTCGCTCGTCGATGGAGCCCACCACCCGCCGGGTCACGGCGTCGGGTGACCCGGTCCCGTTGATGGTGACCAGCAGGTCCCGCTCGGTGTACCACTTGATGAGCGGAGCCGTCTCGGCCTCGTAGAGGTCCAGCCGGCGCTCGATCGCCTCCTCGGTGTCGTCCTCACGCTGGACGACCTCGCCGCCGCAGACGTCGCAGGTCCAGTTGACCATGGGCGGCGCGGCGGTCGAGTAGTTGGCCCCGCAGTCGACGCAGACCCGGCGGGAGGCCAGCCGCTTCATGACCAGGGCCGTCGGCACGTCGAGGTCGACCACCAGGTCCAGCCCGAAGGGGTGGACGATGTCCTCCAGCAGGTCGGCCTGGGTGGTGGTCCGGGGGCACCCGTCGAGCACGAAGCCCCGGCCGCGGGTGTCGCGCTCGGACAGCCGGCCCCCCACCATCTCCATCACCAGGTCGTCGGGGATCAGGTCACCCTTGTCCATCAGCGACTGGGCGCGGGAACCAATGGGCGAATTCGACTTCACCTCGGCCCGCAGCATGTCCCCGGTTGAGACATGGGGCACCACGTAGTGGTGCGAAAGGCGAACGCACTGCGTTCCCTTGCCGGCCCCCTGCTTGCCGAGGACCACGAGCCTGACCCCGGGGATCACAGATCCCCTACTTGAGGAAGCCCTCGTAGTTGCGCATCATCAGCTGGCTGTCGATCTGGCGCATGGTCTCGAGCGCGACGCCCACCGAGATGAGCAGGGTGGTGCCGTAGAACGGGAACCGGTTCAGATGCCAGAGCGCCATGAGGATGGACGGCACCACGGCCACCGAGCCGAGGAAGAGGGCCCCGACCACCGTGATGCGGCTGAGGATGTGGGCAAAGTAACGCTCCGTCGGTGGCCCGGGCCGTATGCCCGGGACGAACCCGCCCTGCTTGCGGATCAGGTCCGCCTGCTGGTGCGGGTCGAAGGCCACGTAGACGTAGAAGAACGTGAACATGAAGATGAGGATGAAGTAGGCCGCGATGTAGAAGAAGCTGGTCGGGGTCAGGCTGTTGCGTACGAAGTTCTGGAACCCCGCCCACTGGACGACGTTGGACAGCAACACGGGGATGTACAGCACCGAACTGGCGAAGATGATCGGGATCACACCGGACTGATTCACCTTGAGGGGGATGTAGGTGCTGCTCCCCCCGTACATTCGCCTCCCGACCACCCGCCGGGCGAAGGTCACGGGTATTCGTCGCTGGCCCTGATCGAAGAACACGATGGTCACCAGCAGGATGATGGACACCGCGATGATGATCCCGAACTTGAACTTGCCCCCCTCGGCGAGGATGGAGCGGAACCCGGTCGGGATGGCCGCCACCACGTTGGCGAAGATCAGGATGGACATGCCCTGGCCGATGCCGCGCTGGGTGATGAGCTCGGCCAGCCACATGACAAAGGCGGTGCCGGCGGTGAGGGTCATGACCATGAACGCGGCCAGGGCGAAGTTGAACTTGGGGATCAGGTCGATGTTGGTGCCGAGCAGGGCCGAGTCGTGGCCGTGGAAGGCGTAGACCAGCCCCGAGGACTGCATGAGGGCGAGGCCGACCGTGAGGTAACGGGTGGTCTGGGTGATCTTCTTCTGCCCCACCGCGCCCTGGTCGCGCCACTCCTCCAGCTTGGGGATGACCGTCGAGAGCAGCTGGATGATGATGGAGCTGGTGATGTAGGGCATGACGCCCAGTCCGAAGACGGCCAGGCGGACGAGCGCCCCGCCGCTGAAGAGGTTGAGGAACCCGAGCACGCCCGACGACGAGGCCGTGCTCTCGAGCGACTGCAGCCGGCTCCAGTTGACCCCGGGCACGGGGACGTTGGCCCCGATCTGGTACAGGGCGATGATGGCCAGGGTGAACAGGACCTTGTTGCGAAGGTCGGGAACCCTGAAGATGTTGGCGAGCCGGGAGAGCATGGCCGTCCTTCGATCAGTTGAGACCGGTCGTCGCCACTACCGGTTCATCAAGGCGTTGCCCGATGCCGGAGGACGCCCATGGCCGAAGGGAAGTGGGATCCGCTCGACACTACCGCCCGCCGTGGTGATGGCGGCCTCGGCGGAGGCCGAGAAGGCGTGGGCGGAGACCCGCAGGGGCCGGGACAGCGATCCCTGGCCCAGCACCTTGACCAGGTCCTTGGGCCGGCACAGGCCGGCCGCGACCATGGAGGCCGGGGTGACCTCGTCACCCTCGAGCCCGGCCAGGACGCCGACGTTGACCGGCGTGTAGGCCACCCGGAAGGGGTTCTTGAACCCCTTGAGCTTGGGGATGCGCTGCATCAGGGGCAGCTGGCCACCCTCGAAGCCGACGGGCACCGTGTTGCGGGCGTGCTGCCCCTTGGTGCCTCGACCGGCCGTCTTGTGGCCCTTGCCCCCGGTACCGCGGCCCACCCGCCGCTTGGCCTTGGTCGCGCCCTTGGGGGGTGCGAGATCGTGCAGCTTCATGCCGACACCTCCTCGACGCTGATCAGGTGCGGGACGCGCGCCAGCATGCCCCTGATCTCGGGACGGTCGGGGAGCTCATTGGACTGCCCGATCCCTCTGAGCCCGAGCGCGCGCAGCGTGCCGCGGTGCTTGGGCTTGGTGCCGATGGCCGAGCGCGTCTGGGTGACCACGAGGCGTGGCCCCGATGCCTCGGGCTTGGCGGGTCGCGCCGGCATGGCTACCGGACCTCCGTCGTGAAGAGGTCCGTCTCGCGACGGCGCTCGCGGTAGGCCCGCAGCACGCCGCCCGGGGTGACCTCGTCGGCCGCCTTGCCCCGCAGGGCCGCCACCTCATCGGGGCGACGCAGGGCCTTGAGGCCGGCGATGGTGGCGTGCGCCACGTTGATCCCGTTCGACGAGCCGAGCGACTTGGCCAGGATGTCGCGGATACCGGCCATCTCGAGGATGGCCCGGGCCGCCCCACCGGCGATGACGCCGGTTCCGGGAGCAGCCGGCTTGAGCATGACGCGGCCGGCGCCGCTCTCGCCGATGACGGGGTGGACGATGGTGGTGCCGGCCAGCGGCACGTCGAAGAGGTTCTTGCGCGCCTCTTCGATGCCCTTCTGAACGGCCAGCCCGGCTTCCTTGGCCTTGCCGTAGCCGAGGCCGACTTTGCCGTTGCCGTCGCCGACGACCATGAGCGCGGCAAAGGAGAAGCGCCGGCCACCCTTGACCACCTTGGCCACCCGGTTCACCTTGATCGTGCGCTCTTCGTACTGTGTGTCGACCATCAGAACTCCAGTCCCTCGGCCCGTGCCGCGTCAGCCAGGACGGCGACGCGGCCGTGGTAGACGAAGCCACCACGGTCAAAGACCACTTTGGTGATGCCGGCCGCTTTGGCCCGTGTACCCAACAAGCGCCCGACAGAGGCGGCGCCCGTCACGTTACCGCCGCCGCTCTTCCCCAAGGACGCGCGCAGCTCCGGCTCGACCGACGAGGCGGCCGCCAGGGTCCGCCCGGTGCTGTCGTCGATGACCTGGGCCGAGATGTGTCGGTTCGAACGGTGGACGGACAGGCGAGGGCTCTCGGGCGTGCCGATGACCTTGGCCCGCACCCGGGCGTGGCGCCGGATGCGAAGTCGTGTCCGATCGTGTGTGCGTGCCATCTACTTCGCCGCCTTCCCGGCCTTGCGGAGGACCCGCTCGCCGGCGTAGCGCACGCCCTTGCCCTTGTAAGGCTCGGGCTTGCGGAGTTTGCGGATGTCGGCGGCCACCTGGCCCACCTTCTCCTTGTCGATCCCCTTGACGGTGATGCGGGTCGGGATCGGCACCTCGAAGGTGATGCCCTCGGGGGCGTCGACGAAGACCGGGTGCGAGAAGCCCAGCGCCAGTTCCAGCGCGCCGGGGCCCTTGGCGGTGGCGCGGTAACCCACGCCCACGATCTCGAGCTCCTTGGAGAAGCCGTCGGTCACGCCGGCCACCATGTTGGCCACCAGCGAGCGCGACAGTCCGTGCAGGGCCCGGTGCCGCCGTTCGTCGTCGGGCCGGCTGATCACCAGCTCCTCACCCTCCTGGGTGATGGAGATGCCGGTGGGGAGCTGGCGCTCCAGGGTGCCCTGTGGTCCCTTGACCGTCACCGAGTCACCACTGAGGGTGACGGTCACGTTGGCGGGGACCGGGATGGGCGAGCGTCCGATGCGCGACATCAGGCCTCACCTCCCATCGGGCTCTCGGCACTACCAGACATGGCAGAGCACCTCGCCCCCCAGGTGGCGCTTGCGGGCTTCACGATCGGTCACCAGCCCCTGGCTGGTCGAGAGCACGGCGACGCCCATGCCGCCGAGCACGCGCGGGATGCCGTCGGCGCGGGCGTAGATGCGCAGCCCGGGCTTGGAGATCCGCTTGATGCCGCCGATGGTGCGGGTCCGGTCAGCCGAGTACTTCATGGTGATCTCCAGCGTCGTCCCCGGCTTGTCGCCGTTGGGCTCCACGCGGTAGCCCGCGATGAAGCCCTCCCGCTCCAGAATGCTGGCCAGCGATGCCTTGAGCTTGGAGCCCGGCATCTTGACCGTCTCGAACTGGGCGGAGTTCGCGTTGCGGATACGCGTGAGCATGTCCGCGATGGGGTCAGTCATGGTCATGGCGGCCTACCAGCTTGCCTTCGTCACGCCGGGGATCTCACCGGCGTGCACCATCACGCGCAGGCAGATACGGCACAGGCCGAACTTGCGGTAGACGGCCTTGGGGCGTCCGCACCGCTGGCACCGCGTGTAGCCGCGCACCTTGAACTTCGGGGTGCGCTGCTGCTTCTCAATCAACGCTTTTTTGGCCATGATGCTTATCGAGTCTCCTGTCGGAACGGGAAGCCGAACGCCTGTAGGAGCGCCCGCCCTTCCTCGTTGGTGCGTGCGGTGGTGACGATCGTGATGTCCATTCCCCGGGTGGTGTCGATCTTGTCGTAGTCGATCTCGGGGAAGATCAGCTGCTCGGTGACGCCGAAGGTGTAGTTGCCCTTGCCGTCGAACGAGCGCGGCGAGAGCCCGCGGAAGTCACGGATGCGGGGGATGGCCAGGCTGAGCAGCCGGTCGAAGAACTCCCAGGCCCGGTCGCCGCGCAGGGTCACCTTGGCCCCGATGGCCTGGCCCTCACGCAGCTTGAAGCCGGCGATCGACTGCTTGGCCCGGGTGACGATCGGCTTCTGGCCCGCGATGATCTCGAGGTCGCGCTGGGCGCCTTCGATGAGCGAGGCCTGCTGGGTGGCCCGGCCGACGCCCATGTTGATGACGATCTTCTCAAGCCGGGGGACCTCCATCACGTTGCCCAGGCCCAGCTCCTCTTGGAGGCGGGGCCGGACCTCGGCCAGGTAGCGCTCCTTGAGCCGGGGCACGGACGGGGCGGCGGTGGTACTCACAGCGTGGCCCCGCACTGGCGGCAGATGCGAACCTTCTCGCCGTCCGCCTCCATCTTCATGCCTGCCCGCGCCGGCCCGTCGTGGCTCTTGCACCACAGCGCAACCGAGGAGACGTGCATCGGCATGAACTTGTCGATCACGCCGCCCTGCTGGGTGGCGCGGGTCGGCTTGGCATGGCGCTTGGCCACGTTGACCCCCTCGAGGATCACCTTGCCCGAGGCGGGGAAGGCGCGCACGACTTCGGCCTTCTTCCCCTTGTCCTTGCCGGCGCGAACGATCACCTGATCACCTTTGTGGATCCGCATCACAACACCTCCGGGGCCAGCGACACGATGCGCATGAACCGCTTGTCCCGCAGCTCGCGACCGACGGGGCCGAAGATGCGGGTGCCGCGCGGCTGCTGCTGGTCGTTGATCAGCACGGCGGCGTTCTCATCGAAACGGATATAGCTGCCGTCGGGACGGCGCTTCTCCTTCTTGGTGCGCACGACCACGCACTTGACGACGTCGCCCTTCTTGACGGCGGCGCCCGGGATGGCGTCCTTGACCGTGGCCACGAAGACGTCGCCGATGCTGGCGTAACGGCGGCGCGAGCCGCCGAGCACGCGGATACACAGCACTTCGCGTGCGCCAGAGTTGTCGGCCACCCGTAGCCGGGATTCCTGCTGGATCATCGGGCGCGCTCCACGACTTCGGTCAGGCGCCAGCGCTTCAGCTTCGAGAGCGGGCGGGTCTCGGCCACCCGCACCCGGTCCCCCACCTTGGCCGTGTCCTCGGCGTCGTGCACGTAGAGCTTCTTGGTCCGCTGCACGGTCTTGCCGTAGCGGGGGTGGCGCACCCGCTCGACCACGGCGACCACCACGGTCGACTGCATGGCGTCGGACACCACCACACCCTCACGGACCTTGCGCCCGTTGGGACGCGGGCCGTCCTCAACCGGGGCCTCGACCTTGGCTGCCTTGGCTGGGGCGGCCGCGGCCGGCGCCGCCTCGGGGGCCTCGACCTCGGCGATGGTCTCCTCGGGCGCGGCCGTTTCGGCGACGGTCTCCGCCGGCTCGGTCTCGGTCACGTCTGTCGTCTCTTCGGTCTCGTCGGCCATCAGGCCTCTTCCTCTTCTAGGTCGTCGTCTACGTCGTCGATGTCATCGATGTCGCCGTGGTCGTGATCGTGGTCGTGATCGTGATCCCCGTCGGCCTCGGCGGCGGCACGGGCGGCTGCGGCCTTCTCGGCCACGGCGGCGTCCTCGGCGGCCAACTTGGCCAACGCGCCTTCGCGCTCCTCGGCGGTGGCCTCGACGTAGGTGCCCTCGGCTTCGAGGATCTCCCGGGCGCGCAGCACGGTCAGGATGCGGGCCACGTCGTGGCGCACCTGACCCACCCGGGCCGGGTTGTCGAGTTGACCGGTCGCCAGCTGGAACCGCAGGTTGAACAGCTCGCGGCGGGCGTCACCGAGGCGGGTGGCCAGCTCGTCGCCATCCAGCAGCGCCAGGTCGGTTGCACTCGCCATCAGATCGCCACTTCCGCGTGGCCGTGCGTCCCGGGACGCACGACGAAGCGTGCCTTGAACGGAAGCTTCTGAATGGCCCGCTCCATGGCGGCCCGGGCCAACTCTTCGTCGACCCCGGCCAGCTCGAAGAGGATGCGGCCCGGATGCACCACGGCCACCCACAGTTCGGGGTTGCCCTTGCCCGAGCCCATCCGGGTCTCGGCCGGCTTCTGCGTCACCGGCTTGTCGGGGAAGACGCGGATCCACACCTTGCCGCCACGCTTGACGTGTCGGGTCATGGCGATACGAGCGGCCTCGATCTGGCGTGCCGTCAACCATCCCGGCTCCATGGCCTGGATGCCGAAGTCGCCGAAGGTGACGGACGCGCCACCGCGGGCCTGGCCGTTCAACCGGCCCCGCTGTGTCTTGCGGTGCTTGACCTTCTTGGGCATCAACATGATCAGTCAGATTCCTTGCGGAAGTGCGGCGCCTCGTGGTGTTCGTGGCGGTTCTGGCGCTCCATCTCTTCGTCCTTGGCCAACTGGCGCTCCAGGTCGTCGGGCTCGGCCGGCGCCGCCGGGAGGAGGTCCGCCACCGGGGCCTCCTCGGTGTCGTCCTCAACCGTTTCGTCGGCTACCGGCGCCTCGACGATGTCGACTGCGACCTCCTCTTGCCCATCTGGTGTGTCGAGCAGGAGTTCGTCGAGCAAGTCGGCGTCCGCGGCACCGTTGGCGGCTGGGGCATCCTCGCCTGGCGCCCCGAAGTCGGCCTTGCGGCGCCCTCCACCGGCGGTGATCAGGCGGCGCGGACCACTCTGGCCCGAGGTCTCGCCGACGGCCATGGCGGCCTCGCGGGTGATCTTGTCCTCGATGGAGACCTTGTAGGGCAGGATGTCGCCCTTGTAGATCCAGACCTTGACGCCCACCCGACCCGAAGTGGTCCGGGCCTCGCGAAACCCGTAGTCGATGTCGGCCCGCAGCGTGTGCAGCGGCACCCGGCCTTCGCGGTACTGCTCCTTGCGGGACATTTCCGAGCCGCCGAGCCGTCCGGAGCACTGCACCTTGATGCCCTGCGCGCCGGCCTTCTGCACCGTCTGGATGGCGCGCTTCATGGCGCGACGGAAGGCGACCCGGCGCACCAGCTGGTCGCAGATGCCCTGGGCAATGAGGGCGGCGTCGAGCTCGGGCTGCTTGATCTCCTGGATGTTCAACTGGATCCGGTTCTGGAGCCCGGTGATCTCCTCGAGCTTCTTCTTGAGGCGGTCGGCCTCCGAACCGCGGCGGCCGATCACGATGCCCGGCCGGGCGGTGTGGATGTCGACGCGCAGCCGGTCCCGGGTGCGCTCGACCTCGATGCGACTCACCGCGGCGGCCTCGAGCTGCGTCATGAGGTAGTCGCGGATCTTCCAGTCCTCGACCACGAACTCGCGGTAGTGGCGCTCCTCGAACCAGCGGGACTTCCAGTCGGTGGTGATACCGAGACGGAAGCCATAGGGGTTGACCTTCTGGCCCATCTACTTGCCCTTCTTCTTGGCGTCAGCCTTCTTGGCGGCGGCCTTTGCCGGCGCCGGTGCAGCCTCTTCTTCATCGCCGACCACGGCATCGGCGCCGTCATCGGTCCCGCCCTCGACCGCGTCGGCGGCGGTCGCCTCTTCAGCCTCGGTGGTGGTCTCGGTCTCCTCGACCTCGGTCACGTCCGTGGTGTCGTCCAGAACCTCGGTGGTCTCTTCTTCGGCCTCGGCTTCGGCTGCGGCCGCGGCCTCGGCCACCGCCTGCGTCGCCCGCCGGCGGGACAGGCGTCCCGAGAGATCGGCCCGGCGCCGCGAAGCGTCGACCCGGCGCGAACGGTGTGCGCTGACGGCTTCCATGCGCTTACGGCGCAGCTCGAGCTTGTCCTCGGGCAGTCGGCTCACGATGATCGTGATGTGGCACGTCCGCTTGCGGATGCGGGTGGCCCGGCCCCGGGCCCGCGGCCGCCACCGCTTCATGGTGGCGCCCTCGTCGGCGTAGCAGGCCGCGACGTAGAGTTCGTCGGGGTTCTGGTGATCGTTGTGGGCCGCGTTCGATACGGCGGAGGTGAGGACCTTGCCGATGATGTCGGCGGCCTCGCGCTCGGTCCCGTTGAGGATCTCGGCCGCCCGGTCGACGTCCTGGCCCCGGATGAGATTGAGCACCTGGCGGGCCTTGGACGCCGACAGGCCGCTGTGCCGCAGGACGGCCCGCGTGCCCGGACGCTCGTTGGTCTTGGTGGCGGTCATGTCAACGACGCGCTCCCCGCTCCTGCCCGGCGTGGTACCGGAAGGTGCGTGTCGGGGCGAACTCGCCCAACTTGTGACCGACCATCGACTCGGTCACGTAGACCGGGACGTGCCGGCGACCGTCGTGGACGGCGATGGTGTGACCGACCATGTCTGGGATGATCGTGGAGCGGCGGGACCAGGTCTTGATGACCTTCTTCTCCCCGCTCGAGTTGAGCACGTCGACCTTCTTCAGCAGGTGGTCGTCGACGAATGGGCCCTTCTTCAAGCTACGCGGCATGGATGCTCAACCCTTCGCCTATCGCCGCGCGCCGCGGGTGCGACGCCGGCGGACGATCATCGAATCGGACTTCTTGTTGCGAGAACGCGTGCGGCCCTCGGCCTTGCCCCAGGGGGACACCGGGTGGCGACCACCAGAGGACTTGCCTTCCCCACCACCCAGCGGGTGGTCAACCGGGTTCATGGCCACGCCACGGGTCTGGGGACGCTTGCCCTTCCAGCGGTTACGGCCGGCCTTGCCGATCTTGATCAACTCGGCCTCGGCGTTGCCGACGACGCCCAGGGTGCCACGGCAGTCGATCGAGACCCGCCGCATTTCGGTCGAGGGCAGCCGCAGGGTGGCGAAAGCCCCCTCCTTGGCCACCAGCTGGATGCTCATGCCCGCGCCGCGGGCCATCTTGCCGCCGCCGCCGGGCCGGAGCTCGACGTTGTGGATGGTCGAGCCGACCGGGATGTAGCGCAACGGCAGGGCGTTGCCGGGACGGATGTCGGCCCCCTGCCCACTCTGCACCTTGTCGCCCACCTTCAACCCGGCCGGGGCCAGGATGTAGCGCTTCTCGCCGTCGGCGTAGTGGAGCAGCGCGATCCGCGCGTTGCGGTTGGGGTCGTATTCGATGGTGGCTACTTTGGCGGGCACACCGTCCTTGTTGCGGCGGAAGTCGATGATCCGGTACTGCTGCTTGTGGCCGCCACCGCGGTGGCGGGCCGTCTTGCGGCCGTGGTTGTTGCGCCCACCCGAGCTCGGGCTGGGTGCCAGCAGCGACTTCTCGGGGTGGTCGCGGGTGATCTCGGAGAAGTCCGAGACACTCTGGAAGCGCCGACCGGGGCTGGTGGGTTTGCGTGAACGAAGTGGCATGAGTGCGATCCTGTGATCAGCGATCGAAGAGATCGATGGAGTCGTCGGGGTGGAGGGTCACGATGGCGCGCTTGGTGTTGGGGCGGTGACCCTTGATGTTGGTGCGCCGGTTGCGGGTGGCCTTCCCTTTGCGGTTGAGCGTGTTGACGTTGGTGACCCGCACGCTGAACGCCTGTTCGACGGCGTGGCGGACGTCGATCTTGGTGGCACCGGGATCGACGATGAAGACGTAGACGTTCTTGTCCATGAGGCCGTAGCTCTTCTCGGAGACGACGGGTCGGATCAGCACTGACATGGCGTCACGCATCGGCGTCGGCCTCCTCGGCCACGGTGTGGGTGTCCTCAGCCACGACGTCGTCCGCCGCCGCCGCCTCGGTGTCGGCGGCCTTGTCGGCCTTCTCGGCCTTCTCGGTCTTGTCGGCCTTGTCGGCCTTTGCCGCGGCGGCGGGCCCATCGGCCATCCCGGCGGACCCGGGCAGGGTGCGGTCGGTGAAGAGGATCCAGTCGTTGCGCAGCACGTCGTAGGCCGAGAGCTGGCCGAAGGTCGTGGTCGTGGCCTCAGGCAGGTTGCTGAAGGAGCGCTCGGCGACCGTCTCGTCGTCGGCCAGCACGACCAGGACGTTGCCGGTGAGCTTGAGCTTCTTGAGCACGGTGACGGCGGCCTTGGTCCTGGGCGCTTCCTCGAAGACCCACTCGTCCAGCAGGGCGACCCGGTTGAGCGCGGCCCGGTCACTGAGCGCGGAGAGGAGGGCCAGGCGGATCATCTTCTTCGGGGTGTGCTGGCGGTAGCTACGCGGCTTGGGCCCGAGGGCCACCCCACCGCCGCTCTGGGAGGGGGAACGGCTGCTGCCCTGGCGGGCCCGGCCGGTGCCCTTCTGCGAGAACGGCTTGGCCCCGCCGCCCCGTACCTCTGCGCGCGTCTTGGTGGATTGGGTGCCCGAGCGGGCGGCGGCCAGCTGGGCCGTCACCACCTGGTGCATCACGGCGAGGTTGGGCTCGAGCCCGAAGACGGTGGGTTCGAGGTCGACCTTGCCCAGATCGTGTCCCGCCGCGTTCCGGCGCGTCACGCTCCGGGTGGTCGGGGCGGGACGCTCCCGCTTCACGGCGCCGCGCGTCACGGTGTCGGTGATCGTCATCGGCCTGCGCCGCGCTTGGCCGGGACGGCCTTGACCGAATCACGCAGGACCACGACGGTGCCGCGGGCTCCGGGGACCGCCCCCTTGACCAGGACGAGCTGGCGCTCGGGATCGGCCGAGACCACGGTGAGGTTCAGGGCGGTGACCTGCTGGCCACCCATGCGGCCGGCCATCTTGGTGCCCTTGAAGACTCGCGAGGGAGTGGCACAGGCGCCGATGGAGCCAGGCACCCGGTGGCTCTTGTGGTTACCGTGCGATGCGCCCTGACCCTTGAAGTTGTGGCGCTTCATGCCGCCGGCAAAGCCCTTGCCCTTGCTGACCGAGATGGCGTCGACCCGGTCGCCGGCGGCCCAGACGTCGGCGGCCAGCTCCTGGCCGACGGTGAACTCGGTCACGTCATCCAAGCGGAGCTCGACCAGGCCCCGGCCGGGCTCGACGTTGGCCTTGGCGAAGTGACCGATCTCAGGCTTGGTCAGGGTGGTGGCACGCCGGAAGCCCCAGGTCACCTGGAGGGCGGCGTAGCCATCGGTCTCGGGGGTCTTGACCTGGACCACGCGCACGGGCGCGACTTTCAGCACCGTCACCGGTATGGCGCGGTGCTGGTCGTCCCAGACCTGGGTCATGCCGACCTTCTCGCCGACGATCGCCTTGCTTGCCACGTGTCACTTCTCCCTGCGCTGCCCACGGCTGCCCGTGTGCACGCCAACGCTCCGCCCGGGAATCCCGAGCGGAGCGCTCGAATGGTTTGGCGTGAGGTACCGGAACACACCGGCGTCCACGCACTTCTGTTGTAGGTGGCAGCGCCTGAGGCGCCGCCGGGGTGCCGAAATCGGCCTTGCGACGTTACACCACCTGGGCACGCTTGTGCCAGGCGTCACGCCTGGATCAGGCGGTTTGGATCTTTATCTCGATGTCGACTCCCGCCGGCAGGTCCAGGCGCTGGAGCGAGTCCACCGTCTTGGGGGTGTGCTCGACGATGTCCACCAGGCGCTTGTGCACCCGCATCTCGAAGTGCTCCCGGGAGTCCTTGTACTTGTGAGGCGACCGGATCACCGTGTAGCGGTGCTTATCGGTCGGCAACGGGACCGGCCCAAGCACCTTGGCCTGGGTCCGGAGCACCGTCTGGACGATCTTCTCGGTCGACTGATCGAGGATCTCGTGGTCGTAGGCCTTGAGCCTGATGCGGATCTTCTGCTTGGGGCCGTCGGCCATGGTGCCTGCTCTCGTTCCGTCGCTGCTCGAGGTCGTTACTTGAGGATCTTCGTAACCCGACCGGAAGCAACGGTGCGTCCACCCTCACGGATGGCGAAGCGCAGACCTTCAGTCATTGCAATGGGCTTGCCCAGCTCGACGACCATCTCCGTGTTGTCGCCGGGCATGACCATCTCGGTGCCCTCGGGCAGGCTGATGGTGCCGGTCACGTCGGTGGTGCGGAAGTAGAACTGCGGCCGGTAGTTGGTGAAGAACGGCTTGTGACGGCCGCCCTCCTCCTTGTTCAGCACGTAGACGTTGGCCTCGAAGTTGGTGTGGGGCGTGATGGAACCCGGCTTGCACAGCACCTGGCCCCGCTCCACCTCCTCCTTCTTCGTGCCACGCAGCAGCGCGCCGACGTTGTCGCCGGCCTGGCCCTGGTCCAGCAGCTTGCGGAACATCTCGATGCCGGTGACCGTGGTCTTCTGGGTGTCGCGCAGGCCGACGATCTCGACCTCCTCGCCCACCTTGACGACACCCTGCTCCACCTTGCCGGTGACCACGGTGCCACGCCCGGTGATCGACATCACGTCTTCGATCGGCATGAGGAACGGCTTGTCCACATCACGCTCGGGCTCGGGGATGTACGAGTCGACGGCGTCCATCAACTCGACGATCTTCTCGCTCCACTCGGGGTCACCCTCGAGCGCCTTGAGGGCGCTGACCTGGATGATCGGAGTGTCGTCGCCGGGGAACTCGTAGGTGTTGAGGAGCTCGCGCACCTCCATCTCGACCAATTCCAGCAGCTCGGGGTCGTCCACCATGTCGGCCTTGTTGAGGGCTACCACGATGTAGGGCACGCCGACCTGACGGGCCAGCAGGACGTGCTCACGGGTCTGGGGCATGGGGCCGTCGGCCGCCGAGACCACCAGGATGGCGCCGTCGATCTGGGCCGCACCGGTGATCATGTTCTTGATGTAGTCGGCGTGGCCAGGCATGTCGACGTGGGCGTAGTGACGCTTGTCCGTCTCGTACTCCACGTGGGCAATGGTGATGGTGATCCCACGCTGCTTCTCTTCAGGGGCCTTGTCGATCTGGTCGAAGGCGGTGAAGGACGTGTTGGGGTTCTTCTCCGACAGGACCTTGGTGATCGCAGCCGTCAGCGTCGTCTTTCCGTGGTCGATGTGTCCCATCGTGCCCACATTGACGTGAGGCTTGTTGCGCTCGAACTTCTTCTTGGCCATTGCCGTGACTACTCCCTGATATCGGACGGGACCCCCTTGGGCCCGCCGCGGTGCCTGACACCGCTGTGTCTGTCTGTGTGTGCGACCTGTTGGCCGGGGCGCTGGCCCCGACTACTCCCCGTGGGCCCGGGCGATGATCTCCTTGGAGATCGATTCCGGAACCTGGTTGTACGAGTGAAACTGCATCGTGTACGTGGCGCGACCCTGGGTGCGCGAACGCAGGTCAGTAGAGTAGCCGAACATATCGGCCAACGGAACCTGCGCCTTGACCACGTGGCTGGTCCCCTGCTGGTCCATGCCCTCCATCCTCCCCCGGCGGGACGAGAGGTCGCCCGTGACCGCGCCCAGGAAGTCGTCGGGCACCGTCACGGTCACCTCCATGATCGGCTCCAACAGCACCGGGCTGGCCGCCCGGAGCGCCTTCTTGATGGCCATGGAGCCGGCGATCTTGAAGGCCATCTCCGAAGAGTCCACGTCGTGGTACGACCCGTACGTGAGGGTCACCCGGACGTCGACGGTCGGGTAGCCGGCCAGGATGCCGGCGGTGAGCGCTTCCTGGATCCCGGCATCGACCGAAGGGATGTACTCCTTGGGGATGACGCCACCACTGATCTTGTCGACGAACTCGTAGCCGCCCCCGGGCCCGGTGGGCTCGGCGCTGATGACCACGTGGCCGTACTGGCCCCGGCCACCGGTCTGGCGGATGTAGCGCTCCTCGATCTTCTCGACCGGCTTGCGGATGGTCTCGCGGTACGCCACCTGGGGCTTGCCGACGTTGGCGTCGACGCTGAACTCGCGCAGCATGCGGTCGACCAGCACCTCGAGGTGCAGTTCGCCCATGCCCGAGATCACGGTCTGGCCAGTCTCGTCGTCGGAGCGCACGCGGAAGGTCGGGTCCTCCTCGCTGAGCGAGTACAGGGCGCGGGACAGCTTGTCCTGGTCGGCCTTGGTCTTGGGCTCCACGGCCACGTGGATCACGGGCTCGGGGAACTCCAGGGCCTCGAGCACGATCGGGTGGGCTGGGTCACACAGGGTGTCGCCGGTGGTGGTGTTCTTGAGCCCGACCACCGCCATGATGTCCCCGGCGAAGATGGCGTCCTTGTCCTCGCGGTGGTTGGCGTGCATCTGGAGGATGCGCCCGACCCGCTCCTTCTTGTCCTTGGTCGAGTTGGAGACCGAGGACCCCTTGGTCAGCGTGCCCGAGTAGACCCGGATGTAGGTCAGCTTGCCCACGAAGGGGTCGGTCATGATCTTGAAGGCCAGCGCCGAGAAGGCGTCGCCGTCGTCGGCCTTGCGCTCCTCGATGTCCTCGGGGTGGTTCGGACGGATGCCCTGGGTGGGCGGGAGGTCCAGCGGGCTGGGCAGGTAGTCGATGACGGCGTCGAGCATGGGCTGGACGCCCTTGTTCTTGAACGCCGAGCCGCAGAGGACGGGGACGACCGCGGCGGCCAGCGTGGCCGTACGCAGGGCGCGGCGCAGGTCGGCCGCGGTGATTGTCTCCTCGGCCAGGTACTTCTCCATGATGATGTCGTCGAAGTTCGAGACGACGTCGATGAGCTGGTGGCGGGCGTCCTCGGCGTCGGAGGCCATGGCCTCGGGGATGTCGCGGGTCTCCCACTCTTCGCCCATGTCGTTGGCCCAGACCAGAGCCTTCTCCTCCAAGAGGTCGATCACACCCTGGAACTCGGACTCCGAGCCGATGGGCAGCTGGGTCACGGCGGGCAGCGCGTCGAGGCGGTCCCGGATCATCTCGACCGTGCGCTCGAAGTCGGCGCCGATGCGGTCCATCTTGTTGACGAAGCAGATGCGCGGGACGCTGTACTTGTTGGCCTGGCGCCACACCGTCTCGGTCTGCGGCTCCACGCCGGCGACGGCGTCGAAGACGGCTACGGCGCCGTCGAGCACGCGCAGGGAACGCTCCACCTCGACCGTGAAGTCGACGTGGCCGGGGGTGTCGATGATGTTGATCCAGTTGTCGCGCCAGCTGCAGGTTGTGGCGGCCGAGGTGATGGTGATGCCGCGCTCCTGCTCCTGGACCATCCAGTCCATGGTGGCGGCACCCTCGTGCACCTCACCGATCTTGTAGTTGCGCCCGGTGTAGTAGAGGATCCGCTCGGTGGTGGTGGTTTTGCCCGCGTCGATGTGGGCCATGATCCCGATGTTGCGGGTCTTGGCCAGCGGGAAGTCGCGAGTCGGCAGGGCTTCAGCCATCGTGCGGTGTGTTCCTTGTGAATGGAGTGCGATCCACTACCAGCGGTAGTGGGCGAATGCTTTGTTGGACTCTGCCATCTTGTGCATGTCCTCACGGCGCTTGACGGCGGCGCCGATGTTGTTCGAAGCGTCCAGGATCTCCCCGGCCAATCGCTCGGCCATCGTCTTCTCCCGGCGCTGACGCGAGTACGTGGTCAGCCAGCGGATGGCCAGGGTCGTCGCCCGCCGGGGGCGGACCTCGACGGGCACCTGGTAGGTGGCTCCGCCGACCCGCCGGCTCTTGACCTCGAGCTCGGGCCGGGTGTTCTCCACCGCCCGCTTGAGGGCGGCCACCGGATCCCCACCCGAACGCTCCTCGACCAGTGTAAGGGCGCCGTAGACAATTCGTTCGGCCAGCGTCCGCTTGCCGCGCGAGAGGATCTTGTTGACCACCTGGGTCACCAGGACCGAGCGGTAGACCGGGTCCGGGGCCAGTTCGCGGCGGGTGGCGGGTCCGTTACGGGGCATGGGTCAGGACTCCTTCTTGGCGCCGTAGCGACTGCGGGCCTGGCTGCGCTCGCGGACACCCGAGGTGTCGAGGGCGCCGCGGACCACCTTGTAGCGCACACCGGGCAGGTCCTTCACCCGGCCGCCCCGGACGAGGACGATCGAGTGCTCCTGGAGGTTGTGCCCGACGCCGGGGATGTAGGCCGTGATCTCGACGCCCGACGAGAGGCGCACGCGGGCCACCTTGCGCAGGGCGGAGTTCGGCTTCTTCGGCGTGGTGGTGTACACCCTGGTGCAGACGCCCCGGCGCTGGGGCGCGCCCTTGAGGGCCGGCGTCTTGGTCTTCGTCACCTTTGCCTGTCGTCCCTTGCGGACGAGCTGGGCGATTGTGGGCACGCGCTACCTCTCGATACTGAAATGGTGAATCCATGTGCGACGCGGGATCCGCGCTGGCCGAAGCCTCACATGGCAGACAGAAGATGATAGCTGCTGCCTGAGGGTCCGACAATCGCGCTCGGGCCTCCGGAGGCGGCCCGAGCGGTCCCGGTCCGGGCGTGGGTCAGGCGGTGGTGCCGGCGAGGGCCGGCGCCCGTTCCTCCCCCGGACCCTCGACGGGGAGCCCGCCGGTGCCACCGAGCGTGAGCCGGTCGCGCCACCGGTTGGCCCAGACGTAGAAGATGGGCAGGATGCCCTCGGGGAAGTTGGGCAGCAACAGGGTGCCGGCGCCGATGTAGAGGAACTGGTCGGTGCCGGGCAGGAACCCGAGCACCAGACCGCCGGCCAGCGCGCTCGAGCACACCGACACCCCGCCGATGGCCACCACGGCCAGGATCAGGAGGCTCTCGAACATCTGGTAGTCGGTGCCCGTCGACACCGACTCCGCGCCCCCGAGGAGGGCGCCGGCCAAGCCGGCCACGGCCGCCGAGAGGGCGAAGACGACCAGCTTGGTGCGGGTCAGGCTGAGACCGAGGGTGGCGCAGGCCGCCTCGGAGTCCTTCATGGCGATCAGGACCCGGCCGAACGAGCCCCGCCGCAGGGCCAGCAGGCCGATGGAGAGGAGGGCGAAGACGACGGCCAGGAAGATGGTGAATGACTTGTCACTGCTCACATTGAGGCCGAAGAGGGACGGCCGGGCGACGTGGACCGAGCCGTTGAAGCCGAACACGGCCGACCAGGGGAAGAACATGTTGTCCATGGCGCTGGCGAAGGCCATGGTGGCCAGGGCCAGGTAGAGGCCGCGTAGGCGCAGCGCCGGCAGGGCGATGACGGCGCCCACGGCGCCCGCCAACCCCGCTGCGGCCAGGAGGCCGAGCACTGACCCGCCCGTGCCGAATTTGTACATGGCGTAGGCGCCCAGCCCGGCGAAGGTGAGCTGGCAGATGGAGATCTGGCCGCCCCACCCGGCCAGGGGCACCAGGGAGAGGCAGACCAACCCGAAGGCCAAACCGATGCCGAGCTTGGCCACGTCACCGGGGCCGGCGAAGGACACGGCGACCACCACCGCGGCCACCAGGAGAAACCCGCCCTGCAGGCTGCGCATGAGGCTGGCCGGGGCCAGGGGCAGGCGCCGTTGGAGGGTACCGCTGCGGATCCGGCTCATCGGGTACACCAGCAGCACGACGAAGAGCAGGACCGAGGGCACCGACAGCTCCAACCCCTGGATCGGCGTCGAGGCCCAGATGCCGGTGAGGGGGAAGTACCCGACGGCGTAGGAGGCCAGGAGGCCGACCGCCAAGGCGCCGACGAAGGTCATCGGGAGGCTGCGCAGCCGGCCGACCATGGCCGCCGCGTAGGCGTCGATGACCAGCAGGGTCAGGATGAGCGGATCGAGCTGGATCCGGGGTGCGACCAGGATGCCGGCCACCGAGGCCAGCGAGGCCCCGATCGACCAGCTGAGGGTGGAGAAGGACGTCGGCCGGCCCCCGTAGAGCCCGATCAGCTCCCGGTTGTCCACCACGCCCCGCATGGCGATGCCCACCCTGGTCCGGTAGAGGAACAGGCGCAGCCCGATGGCGATGGCGATGGCCGCCCCGATGGTGATGGCCTCCTGCCACTCGATGAACACACCGAGGAAGTTGAAGCCGTGGTTGCCGAAGAACTGCGGGACGACCCGGCTGGTCGGCGGCCATATCTTGTCGACCATCCCGATGAAGAGGAGGGTCAACCCCACCGTGATGGCCAGGGTGACCGCCACGTTGGAGGGGTCAACCCGCCGGATCAGGGCCCGCTCGATCACCGCGCCCAGGATCGGCGCCAGGACGAACACCGAGATCACGAAGGCCAGGCCGGGGTTGAGGTGCCAGGGCACCGAAAGCTGCCAGTACATGAACGCCATGAACATGCCGATGGCCCCGTGCGCGATGTTGAAGATGCCCGAGGTGGCATAGGTCACGACCAGACCGCTGGCCGCCACCGCGTAGGCGGACCCGAGCACCAGCCCGATGATCGTGAATTCCAGGAACTCGTGCATGGCCGCCCCGGTCTAGTACTGGAAGAGGCCGCTATTGCAGTCGAACGTGTTGGGTGCACTCGGGTACACCCGCTGGAACGCCCCGTTCTCGATCTTGAAGTAGGCGAAGCACTTGGAGGGGACCTTGCCCCCGATATTGACCGGGGGCGTGATGCCGCCGCCGGTCCAGTTGGTGATCTGTTTGAGCTGGTTGATCAGCGCCGGCCGCGTCAGGTCGGGGCCCACGGCCTTGGCCGCCTGCTCGAAGGCCAGGCCGGCCGACCAGGCCAGGATGCCGAAGATGTCGTGGTGGGCGCCGGGGGCGACCCGGTTCAGCCAGCTCAGGAAGAGCTGCATGCCCGGGTTGCCGCTCGCCTCTTCGTAGGCGTCGGTCGCCGACAGCAGGACCAGGTCGCCGTTGGACTCGGGTTCGGTCTGCTGGGCGAACTGCGGCGAGTACTCCTCGGAGAACCAGTCCACCACCTGGGGCGCGAAGTTGGCCTGCTGCATCGACTGGAGCAGCCGCTCGGCTGAGGAGGCGTCGGAGTATTCGGTCACGTACTGCACCCCGGCGCTCTGCATGGCCTGGACGTTGGCGGCGTAGTTGGCGTTGGTCGGCGTGGTCGAGGTGTTGTAGACGTAGTGGAAGCCCACGCTCTGGTAGGCCGCCACCTCGTGGGTCGCCTGGGTCTGGGTGGCCGAGACGTTGAGGTAGATCATGGCGGCGTGCTGGATGGCGTTGGGGTAGGTGGCCTTGAGGTAGTTGGCCGGCCCGAGCGACCAGGCGTGCTCGTTGCCCGGACTGGCCCCGAAGATGTCCGCCGTCGCCCCGGCGGCGGCGGTCGAGACCTCGGCCGCCATGTCGGGGATGCCGCAGCCGCTCACCGCGGTGGCGCTCCCGTCATCGAAGCCGGACGCGTTGCCCACCATGGCGAAGTCCGCCGAGCACGCCTCCTGGGATTCGGCGTAGTTGGTGCCCGAGTCGTTGCCGTCGTCGAAGGGCTGGACCTTGACCTGGCGCCCGCAGATCCCGCCCTGGCTGTTCACGTAGGCCGCCCAGGCCTCGGTGGCCTGCTGGCCGCTCTGGGTCAGGCCCGGGGCGACCCCGCTGATGCTGGCGATGTTGCCCACGGTGATGGTGGTGGCGGTGACGCCGGTCGCCGTGGCTCCCCCGTTGCCCCCGGCCGGCGTCTGGTTCCCGCTGGCCCCGCAGGGGGCAGAGGTGGAGGCGGGTGCCGTCCCGCCGGCCGTCGTGGCCCCACCCGGGGTGCCGGTGCCGGTGCCGGTCCCGGTGCCCGTTCCCGTGCCGGTCCCGGTGTCCGTCGCCCCACCGGCCAGCGTGGTTGTCGTCCCCGAGGCCAGCGCGGTCCCCGTGCCATTGCCGGTGCCGCTGCCGGTGCCGGTGCCGGTGCTCGAGGAGGCGCCACGCGCCTCGGCCTGCTGGGTCCCGGTCAGTCGCGAACCGCACGACGAGGCCACGAGGGCCAGCGCGGCCGCCGCCCCGACCAGCGCCAGGCGCCCCCGCCGGGGGGAACGGGTGGGGGTGCCCCTCATTGCCATGATGATGCGTCCTCCCGGAGGTCGTCGTCGCGCTGGGTGCCGTTGGTCAAGGTGCCGTCCCCCAGGCTCCGCAGCACCTTTTCCAGTCGGTCGACCGAGCGGACGATGGCCACGGCGTTGCGGCGAGCCTCCTCGACCTGACGCAGGCTCCAGGCGCAGCGCACCAGCACGCCACCGCCGATGACCAGCGCCACACCGAGCAGACCGCCCGAGATGAGGTAGGGGATCTCCTGGTACAGGTACGGGCTGTGCGAAGCCCCGTACCACCCGAGGATGATGCACACGAACCCGAAGCCGACGGCCAACATCCCGAGGACCTGCATGATCTTGCGGATGTCGCGATCGCTGCGGTTCCGCCGGGAGCGGTCGACCGCCTGGGCCAGTCGTTGCAACCGGCCCGAGGCGGGGGCCGAGCCGTTGTCCTGAGCCTCGGTGCCCTCGGCCCCGCCCAGCTCGGGGTGGGGGTGCGGTGTCCCGGTCACCCGCCGGACCTCACCGGCATCGCCCGACGAGGGCGAACCTGATCTTCCGAATAGCTTCATGCCCCGAAGCCTCCCGCATCACCAAAGGGTTCGCCCGTATCTCGGAAAAGGTCGTTGATCGGATCCCCGTCGACGCAGCCCGAGCCGACGAGCTCGCTGGCGTCCTCGACCCGCTTGTAGCCGTAGGCCAGGGCCAGGGACGCCAGCACGAGGAGCAGGACCAGGCCGGTGCCGATGCCCTTGAAGACCGGGGTGATGGCCGACGTGGGCTGGTTGGACGCCGACCCGCCGGGGGTCGAGGTGGGGGTGGACGAGCCCGTCGTGCCGGTCGGGGTGAAGGTGGAGCCGGGCGTGCTGCCGAAATCGCCGGTGGAGCCGTCGGTGGACGGAGTGAACCCGCCCCCGGTGTCGCCCGTGGTATCGGTACCGGTGCCACCCGAGTCGTCGCCGGTGAAGGCGCCCGAGGCGGTGGAGTTCACCGTCACCGTGCCCAGGTCGAGGGTGAGCAGCTGCATGTTGGGGATGGGAACGGGGAGCTTGGAGGTGAGCGTCGCCGGCAACAGGGAGGCGAACTTGTTGGCCGCGGTGTCCAGGGTGTCGAGGTTCACCTCGATCTTGAGGCCGTCCAGGGTCCGCGCCGCCGAGGCGCCCGACACGGCGTCGGTCGGGTTGGTGACCGAGATGCTGATACCCAGTTCCTTGAGGAGGGTGTTGAGCGCCGCGATGGGCAGGGACAGCACCTTGGCCTTGCCGACCAGCGATATCCCGTTGGCGTCGATGGTGACCGCCTCGCCGGCGATGGTGACGTTGGAGACCACCGTCGACCCGGTCACCTTGCCCGTGGAGCCATCCGAGGTCGCGGTGGCGGTGGAGGTCACGGCGCCGATGTTGATGAAGCCGTCGAGCACGGAGATGCCCGAGTCGGTCGCGCTGGCCGAGGCGGACGCGGTCGGACCCGAGGCCCCCGAGGTGGACGTGCCCGAGATCAGCCCGACCCCGATGAGCGACGACGAAGCAGCCAGCGGGTTGCCCGAGCCCGAAGGGGCCAGCCCGCCGAGCAGGGTCCCGAGCGCACCGGCCGTGGGCGCGTCGTCACCGATCGTGGCCGTGGCCTGGTTGGCATCGGCGGTGGAGGTGGTGTCCATGTTCAAGCCGGGTTCGTCGGTCGAGGCCGTATTGGGCGCCTCGGGGTAGCCGCTGACCGCCTGGGCCGGCCACACCGGGGCCGGTGGGAGCGGGACGCCCGGGACGAGGAGGCTGAGCTCCGGTCCGATGTTGGCAATGACCTGTCCGGGGTAGAGCGTCGAGGCGACGGCGCTGCCGCTCGGCCCGAAGTTGTCACTGGTGGCCGAGTAGCCCTCGTCGAACTCGAGGGAGGGATTGGCCGGGATGGGGAGGTTCGGCTGCTCGTACTGGGCGGTGATGCCCTCGGCCAGGGCCGAGACGGTGAAGCCACCCAGCGTGGTGTCGGCTCCGGCCGGGGTGCCGGAGAGCGCGCTGACCGCCAGACCCGTGCCGCTCCCGACGACCAGGGCCAGGGCCAGGCCGAGCGCGGGGATCCGCCGGCGGGCCCACGGGCGCCCCGCCCCGAGACGTCGGAGGGATCTGATGGTGCGGCTCATGCGGCAACCCCTCCCAGGTACGCGTCCGCCAGGTCCTTGGGGAGCTCGTCGGGCGTGCCGGCCGCCACGATCCTCCCCTGCACCACGAGGGCCACGTGAGTGGCCACCCCCAGCGCCGTGGCGGCGAACTGCTCGGCCAGGATGATGGCCACCCCCTCGGCCGCGATCTGGGCCACCAGCTCGTAGAGCTCGCTCACGATCATGGGGGCCAGGCCCATGGAGATCTCATCGAGCAGGAGCACCGCCGGCTCGACGCTCAGCGTCCGCGCCATCGCCAGCATCTGCTGCTCTCCGCCCGAGAGGGTCCCGGCGATCTGGCCCCGGCGCTCGGCCAGGCGGGGGAAGCGGGCGAAGGCGCGGTCCTCGACCTCGCCCCTTGAGGCACCGCCGAAGGTCATGAGGCGCAGGTTCTCGGCCACGGTGAGGTTGGGGAAGATGCCGCGGCCGTCGGGCAGCGTGCACAGCCCGGCCCGGGAGAGCGCGTCGGCCTTCATCCCGTTGGCGTGCCGTCCCATCACATGGAAGCAGCCCGCCGTGGGCACCATCTGGCCGCTGGCCACCCGCAGCGTGGTCGACTTGCCGGCCCCGTTCGGTCCGAGCAGGGCCAGCACGCCACCGTTGTGCACGGCCAGGTCGATCCCGTGGAGGACCTCGATCTGCCCGTAGGCGGCGTGGACGCGGCGCAGCTCGAGCACCGGCGGCGGGGACGGCACGACGCCGGCCTCAGTCATGGGCCACGACCCCGGACTGGGCGAGGACGGGTGGCTCGACCAGGGGCCCGACGGCCTCTTCGGGATCGTCGACCGCACCGAGATACGCGGCGCGGACCCGCTCGTCGGCCCGGATCTCGGCCGGGGTCCCGACGGTGAGCACGGAGCCGAAGTCCAGCACGTTGATGCGGTCGCAGACGCGCATGACGAGGCCCATGTCGTGCTCGACCAGGAGGATCCCCATGCCGGCCGCCGCCAGTTGGACCAGCAGGTCGCCCAGCTCGTCGCTCTCGGTGTCGCTCAGGCCCGAGGAGGGCTCGTCGAGCAGCAGGAGCCGGGGGCGCGTGGCGAGGGCCCGGGCCAGTTCCAGCAGTCGGGACTGCCCGGTTGGAAGCGTGTCGGCGGACCGGCCGGCCAGGGCCGTGAGGCCCACCAAGGCCAGCACCCCGTCGGCGTTGGCGCCGGTGTCGGAGCGGTCGCGGGACCAGCGGCGCCGGATCTCGGCCGCGGCGAGGACGTTCTCGCGCACCGAGAGCGAGCCGAACATCTCGAGACGCTGGAAGGTGCGGGCGATGCCCAGGCGGGCCCGCTTGTGGGGGCGCAGCCCGCCCATGGAGGAGCCGTCGAAGGAGATCTGCCCACCGTGCAGACCCTGGAGCCCGCAGATGGCGTTGAAGAGGGTGGTCTTGCCGGCGCCGTTCGGCCCGATCAGGCCGGTGACCATGCCGGGCTCCACCTCGAGGGTGACGCCACGCAGCGCGTGGACGCCGCCGAATCGCACCTCGGCCTCGGCCACTTGGAGCAGCGCCACGTCAGTCACCCCCCTTCGGACTCAGGTGCACGTGCGACCCACATGCAACTCCACATCTAGCACTCAGAACCTTTTCCCCAGCTCAATCCTGAGATTGTGCCAAAAAGTAGAACGCATTCTTGTTTCTAACCTTACGCCCCCAATTCCGGGCCGTCGCCTGGAGCATTAGCCTGCCCCACTATGGAACATTCGATGGCCGATCGCTTGGCCGAGCTGGCGGAACGCAAGGACCAAGCCTTGCACGCCGGCAGCGAAGCCGCCGTCGAGCGGCATCACGCCAAGGGCAAGATGACCGCCCGGGAGCGCATTGACTACCTGCTCGACGACGGGTCCTTCCAGGAGCTCGACATGCTGGCCCGCCACCGGGCCCACGGGATGGGCCTGGAGGACAACCGGCCGTATACCGACGGGGTCGTCACGGGGTTCGGCACGATTGACGGCCGCCGGGTCTGCATCTTCAGTCAGGACTTCACGGTCTTCGGGGGGGCGCTGGGCGAGGTCTTCGCCGAGAAGATCCACAAGGTGATGGA
>DASXZJ010000070.1:0-17651 GCA_036502025.1 Acidimicrobiales bacterium
CTGGCGGCGGTGGTAGTTCAGACCGGCCCTGGTCCGGTCCGGACTGACGATCGGTTCGGGCCGATCCAGGACGCCGACCCGCTCGTAGTGGGCGCCGTCCCATCCGTCGACGTCGGCCGTCTCCTCGTCGCCCACCGGCCGCAGCAAGACCAACTTCGGGCGGGACGAGATGGAGGCGATCGGTGGCATTTCCCCGCACCCGTCGCCCCCGGGCATCGCGGTGTGAAGGCGGTAGGCGGGCGCCACCAACTTGGGTCCGGCGTGCTCCAGGAGCTGAAGCTGGTGGTGGAAGTGGTCGATGGAGCCGTCGCCGCGGCGTTCGGCCCGCCGGCGGAGCGCGCCGGGTACCAGCACCACAACCCACAGTACGACTACGAGGACCAGCAGGATCACAATCGTCACTCCCCGACGACCTACCTTCGCTCCGTGGAAAAGGCTAACCAGCAGCCAATTCGAAATGGTGGATGGTGGGGATAGGCGCAGCGCCGACCACGTCAGCACTTCTCCTCGTTTGTCCCCTCTATGTACCTTCTATTCGCCACGCTTGGCAAGCTTTTTCCTGCGACCCTGTTCAGCGGGTTGCCCAACGGTTCAACGGGCGCGACTCCACCAGCGCCCGTCGTCACACCCGACCGTGACGGCCACACCGAAGCAGTCCGAGACATGTTGCGAAGTGATGACATCCTCCAGTCGGCCGGCCGCCATCAGCCGCCCTTGCCGGACCAGGCCGGCGTGGGTGAACCCGGCCGGGATCTCCTCGCAGTGGTGGGTGACCAGCACGATCGGCGGGCTCGAAGGGTCCGCGGCCAGGGCGGCGAGGCGGGACACCAGGCGGTCACGGGCACCAAGGTCGAGTCCGGCGGCCGGCTCATCGAGCAGCAGGAGCTCGGGCCGGCCCATCAGAGCCCGCGCCAGCAGCACCTGCTGGCGCTCGCCCTCCGAGATGACCCCGAAGGGCCGGGGCCCGATGGAACCGACCCCGGCCTCGTCGAGTAGCCGGTCGGCCCGGGCCCACTCGTCGGCGGAGTAGATGTTCCACCAGGTCTCGAGGGCGCCGTGGCGGCCGCTCACGACCACGTCGCGGGCCGGCAGGTCGGCCCGGAGCTGCCGGGTGACCGAACCGCTGACCAGCGAGATGCGCGGCCGCAACGTGCGCACGTCGACCCGGCCCAGCCGCGCCCCGAGGATCTCGACCACGCCCTCGCTGGGCCACAGCCGGGCACCGACCACCCCCAGCAGGGTCGTCTTGCCCGATCCGTTGGGCCCGAGGACCACCCAGCGCTCGCCCGGCCGGATCAGCCAGTCGACGCCGGCCAGAACGATCGTGCCCTCCCGCCGGACGGCCACACCGCTCAGCGCGATGACCGCGCCGGGCTCGACCGCCGTCGTCACCCCGGCGCGGTGTCGACCGGCGCGATACGTCGGCTGATCCGACCGACCAGCCCCGAGCAGGCCTGGGCCCAGGTCCGCTCGCCGGCCAGCCAGAGCCAGAGCTCGCGGCGGTACCCCGCCACGATGTCGGCGAACTCCTCGTAGGTCACGCCGGCGGCCTTGAGGGCGCTCCAGCGGGACCACAACCACGGTGCCACTCCGTCCTCGGCGCCCAGGACAGCGGTCAGCTCGGTGCCGTCGAGCACGGCAGCCAGCCAGGCCTCCGCCCGAACCGTGGGCTCATCGGGAACGTGCAGCGAAGGAGACGCGGTCACCGTCAATGGCGGATGAACACGGGCTGGCGGTCGGTCCCGTCGTAACTGCGGACGTGCTCTTCGAAGTCGATGAACAGTGGCGCGTCGGGGTCGAGTTTCCGCTGGAGGGAACGGTTGGCGATCTTCTTGTCCAGCGCGTCCAGGCGGAGCAGGGCGGCCGGGTCGTCGAGGCCGCGGACATCGAGCTTGGCCCGAGCCGCCTGGAAGGCCAGGCGCCCGCGTTCGGTGCGGATCAGCACGCTGGTCCACCCGTCCATGGAGCCCACGCTGCCCACCGAGATGTCCGCTGAGCGGCCGAGGAAGTCGGCGCACTCGTCGCAGCCCTTCAGCGCGGCGCCGTGGAAGTCCTTGACGGGCTCGTCCACCGCCAGCTCACCGTCGCGGTACTCGACGATCATGCGGCCCCGGATGACGTCCATCTTCGAGACCCGGTCCAGGTCGACGCCCCGCTTGTCGCGCAGCTCCTTGAGGGTGAGCGCCTCGTAGTCGAAGTTCTTGGTGCACATGAGGGCGATGCTGAGCACGACGGCGTCGACGCGGTGCGCCCCGGTCGGCCACCGGCGCGCCTGCATGGCCCGGAGACCCTGGACCTCGCACGGCGTGCCGACCACCGCGATGCGCGGCTTGGCCGGCAGCGCGTACTTGGAGAGGTCCAACTCGGCCAGCGCCATGGTCTGGTTGTAGAAGCTGCCCGAAGCGGCCCGGATCTCCTCGGCCGTGGTGGCGATGGTGGCGATGCCCTTCCACTGCTCGTCGGGATCGCCACTGGGCTTGGACACCAGCGCGCCGTCGATCTCGCCGGACGCCAGGAGGCCGATGAGCAGCGCGCTGACCGCTCCGCCGTCCTGCACGTCCTCCAACCTGGCGCCGGCCCGCACGGCGAAGCTCTCGATCACCGCACCGAGGCCGTCGGCCGGTGGCCCGCCGGTGATCTTCCAGTAGGTGTCCGAGGAGTCCGACCTGACCTGGGCCGGTTGCACCACGGCGTCCTCGTCGGCGGCGGGGGTGGACGGCGGCCACAGGGCCTCGTAGCGCAGGCCGCCACGGGGGCAGAAGTCCCAGCACAGCGAGCACCCGGTGCACATCTTGACCAGCTCGGGCAGGTTGGTGTCCTCGTCGATGCCGATCGAATTGGACGGGCATACGGCGACGCAGGTGCCGCACTGGATGCAACGCTCGGCGTGGATGACCCCGGCTTCCAGCTCCCAGAACCACACTTTGCCCGGAGGCTCGGTGATGCCGTTCATCTGCTCCCGGATGCGGTAGCGCTTCACGAGCCCACCACCGACGACCCCGACAGCGTGGCGGCCAGCTCGCCGCCGCTCGTGCGGCGGGCCCACAGGTGGAACGGCTCTCCGGCCCGGCGCTCGGACTGGTAGCGGCCGACCACCCGCAGCAGCGCCTCGGGCACCTGGTCGACCGGCATGGCGCCGGTGACCCAGTCGATGAAGGCGGCGTCGGGTCCGAGCGAACCGCCGAACCCGATGTCGACGGCCTCCTCGATGTGCTCGCCCACGTGGGCGATGTCACCGCGGAAACCGATATCGGCGATCTGGGGTTGGGCGCACGAGGCGGAGCACCCGGAGAAGTGCATGCGGATCACGCCGGCGTCACCCGACCCACCGCCGTCCGCCCCGGCGACGTTGAGCGTGGCATCGAGGGCGCGGGCCCACTTGACGGCGCGCTCCTTGGTCTCGACCACGGCGAAGCGGCAGAACTCCGAGCCGGTGCAGGCGACCACGCCACGCTCGAAGGGACCGGGGAAGGGGGTGTAGGTGGACATGAGCGGCTCGGCCAGCAGGTCGTCGAGGCGCGCCTCGGGGATGCCCGAGAGGATGAAGTTCTGGTCGGTGCCGATGCGCACGTGGCCGTCGCCGTAGGTCTCGGCCAGGCGGGCCGTCTCAATCAGGTCGATCCCGTGCATCCGGCCCACCGGGACTGAGCAGCCGACGTAGAAGAGCCCGTCCTGCTTCTGCGGGTGGACGCCCACATGGTCGCCGCGGAAGGCGTTGGTCAGCTCACGCCCCGCCGTCTCGAAGGTGAACGTGGTGCGCTCGTCGAGGGCGGCGCGGAAGCCTTCGGGGCCGAGCTCCTGGGCCAGGTAGCGCATGCGGGCCAGGCCCCGGTTCTCCCGGTTGCCCAGCTCGCCGAAGACCTGCGCCACCCCGCGGCACAGCTCGACCGCCTGCTCGGGGCGGATGAAGAGGTCGATGTCCGAGGCCATTCGCTCGCCATCGGACAGGCCGCCGCCGATGAGCACGTTGAACCCTACGGAGCCGTCGCCGTGCTCGGCCGGCCACAGGCCGATGTCGTTGATCTCGATCCGGGCGCAGTCCTCCAGGCAGCCGGTCACCGCGATCTTGAACTTCCGGGGCAGGTTGGCGTACTCGCGGTTCCCGGTGAAGTAAGCCGAGATGGCCTGGGCCACCGGGAAGGCGTCGACCACCTCGCCGGCGTCGATGCCCGAGACCGGGCACGAGCAGACGTTGCGCGACGAGTCGCCGCAGGCCTGGACGGTGGTGAGCCCGACGTCCCAGAAGCGCTGCCAGATACGCGGCACGTCGCCGATGCGGATCCAGTGGAGCTGGATGTCCTGGCGCGTCGTGAGGTCGGCGTAGCGATTGCCGAAGACCCGGCTGTCGTCGGGTCCCTCGGCATAGGCGTCCGCCGCCACACCAATCTCGCGGACCTGGGGGGCGGTCATCACCCCACCGGGCACCTTGATGCGCATCATGAAGGCGTCGCCGCCCTGCTTCTGCGGGTACATGCCGACCCACTTGAGGCGCTCCTGCTCACCGGGGACCTTGTTGATGGCGTCGGGGCCCTGCTTCGAGTAGGTGTCGATGACGGCCTGCGCCACCTCGAAGGGGTGGCGGGCCAGCTTGAGCTGCTCGACGTTGTTGAGCTCGCCGATGTTGCGGTAGGGCCGGACGAACTTCAGGCCACGTTCGCGGCCGCGGAACTCCATCCCGTAGGGATTGTCCAGATCACGCGGCACTAGGCGTGCAGCCCGCATTCTGACTTATCGAGGCCGGCCCAGCGGCCGGCGCGCGGGTCCTCGCCCGGGGCGACCGGGCGCGTGGTGGGGGCGCAGCCGATGGAGAGGTAGCCCTGGCTGATCAGGGGGTGGAAGGGAAGTTCGTGATCGGTGAGGTAGGACGCGATGTCGTCGTTGGTCCAGGTGACCAACGGGTTGACCTTCACCAGCCCGAAGGCGGCGTCCCAACTGACAACGGGGGCGTCGGCGCGGGTCGGCCCGTCCACCCGCTTGAGCGAGGTCAGCCAGGCCCGGTTGCCCTTCACCGCGGCACGCAGGGGGGCGACCTTGCGGAACTGGCAGCACTGCTCGCTGCCGCACGGATGCGCGGCCGCCTCGGGGCCCGGCTGGGTGACGGTCAGGTTCAGGTCGTAACGGGCGCGGACCTCCTCCACGAAGGCGAGGGTCTCGGGGAAGTGCGCCTGCGTATCGAGGAAGATCACCTCGATACCCGGGGCGAACTGGGTGGCCAGGTCGATCAGGACGATGTCCTCGAAGGAGGCGGCCAGGACCAGCGAGCGGCCGAAGGTGTCGACGGCCCACCGGATGACCTTGCCGGCGGGCGCGGTCTCGAACTCCCGGTTGAGGGCATCCAGCTCCTCGGCACTCATCGTCTGGTCCGTCACGTCCGTCTCGGTCATGGCAAGGGGCCCTCCTTCCTATGCTGGGAGTCGTTCATCGCACGTGACCCCACCGACGCCTCCCGACGCCCGGGGCCTGCGCTTGACGCCCGGCTGATTGCAGACCAAAGTATACATGACCAAATTGGTCATCTTTCGGAGAGGTCCCATGGACACCGCCGCCACCCTGCGCACCACACGAACCCGCCCCTACGCCGGGCCGGCCACCGGCCGGGCCGGGCAGGCGGACGCCTCGGTGCGGGCCCTCGTCCGGCCGACCGGTCACCCGCTCGGGCACCTGGACCTCCTTGAGTCGCTGGCCATCTTCATCATCCGCGAGGTGGCCGCCGAGGCCGAGCGCCCCGTCCTCCTCTTCAGCGGCGGCAAGGACTCCGCCGTCCTCCTCCACCTGGCCGCCAAGGCGTTCGCGCCCGGCAAGATCCCCTTCCCGGTGCTGCACGTCGACACCGGCCACAACTTCCCCGAGGTGCTGGCCTACCGCGACGCCCAGGTGGACGCCGAGGGGGCGCGGCTGATCGTGGCCAGGGTGCAGGACTCCATCGACCAGGGCCGGGTGGCCGATCCGGGACCGGTCGCCTCGCGCAACCGCCTGCAGACCACGACGCTGCTCGACGCCATCAACGAGCACAAGTTCGACGCCGCCTTCGGCGGGGCGCGCCGCGACGAGGACAAGGCCCGGGCCAAGGAGCGGGTGCTCTCCTTCCGCGACTCGTTCGGGCAGTGGGACCCCAAGCGCCAGCGCCCCGAGCTCTGGCAGCTCTACCAGGGCAGTGTGCGGCCGGGCGAGCACCTGCGGGCCTTCCCGCTCTCAGACTGGACCGAGCTCGACATCTGGCAGTACATCCGGCGCGAGCAGATCGTGCTGCCGTCGATCTACTACGCGCACGAGCGACGGGTGATCGAGCGCGACGGGATGCTGCTGGCCGAGAGCGAGTGGGTCACGCCCGAGGGGGACGAGGTCGCCGAGACGGTGAGCGTCCGCTACCGCACCGTGGGCGACGCCACCCTGACCGGCGCGGTGCGCTCGGAGGCGACCACGGTGGAGGACATCATCGGCGAGGTCTCGGCCTCGCGTATCTCGGAGCGGGGAGCGACGCGGGGCGACGATCGGTTCTCCGAGACCGCCATGGAGGACCGCAAGCGCGAGGGGTACTTCTAAGACCGTGAGCAAGCTGCCAAGCCCGCCGCTCGCCAGCGGCCAGGAGCTCGGCGCCGACACCATGGACCTGCTGCGGTTCGCGACCATCGGGTCAGTCGACGACGGGAAGAGCACCCTGATCGGCCGTCTGCTGTTCGACACCCGACAGCTCTTCGACGACCAGGTCGATGCCATCAACACCGCCTCGGAGCGCCGCGGCCTCGGCGAGGTGGACCTCTCCTTCGTGACCGACGGCCTGCGGGCCGAGCGCGAGCAGGGCATCACCATCGACGTGGCCTACCGCTACGCCGCCACCCCGCACCGCAAGTTCGTCATCGCCGACTGCCCCGGCCACGTCCAGTACACGCGCAACATGGCGACGGGCGCCTCGACGGCCGACCTGGCTCTGGTCCTGGTGGACGCCACCTCGGGCTTGCGCGAGCAGTCGCGCCGGCACATCTGCATCGCCGCGCTGCTCGGGGTGGACCAGCTGGTGGTCTGCGCCAACAAGATGGACCTGGTCGGCTGGGACAAGATCGCCTACCAGGGCATCGTCGACGAAATGGAGTCGCTGGGCCGCCGGCTGGGCCTGGTCTCGTGCACGGTGATCCCCATCTCGGCCCTCAACGGCGACAACGTGGTGGAACGCTCGGACGAGGCACCCTGGTACGACGGCCCCACCGTCCTCGACGCGCTCGAGTCGGCCAGCGCCGGCGGCTGGGCCTCCCAGCACGGCCTGCGGCAGGGCAACGGCGGGCGGCTCCCGGTGCAGTGGGTCCTGCGCCAGCCCGGCGGCGGGCGCAGCTACGCCGGCATGGTCAACGGCGGCCCGTTCCGCACCGGCGACCCCGTCGTGGTGCTCCCCCAGGGGCTCTACTCCACCGTGAAGGCCATCGAGACGGCGGACGGCCCCCTGCCGCGGGCCGAGGTGGGCCTGTCGGTCTCGTTGAAGCTCAACGACGACATCGACATCTCGCGGGGTGACCTCATTTCGTCACTGGAGGAGCAGCCGACGGTCACCGACAACTTCGAGGCGACCGTCTGCTGGTTCGGCGAGAAGCCGTTGGTGGCCGGCGACCGGCTCAAGCTCAAGCACACCACCCGGGTGACGCCGGTGGTGGTCGAGAGCATCGAGGGCATCTTCGACGTCAACGAGCTCGAGGTGGCCGCCGCGTCCGAACTGGTGGAGAACGACATCGGCGTCGTCCGCCTGCGCACGGCCACGCCGCTGGCGCTCGACGCCTACTCGGTCGACCGCATCACGGGCAGCTTCGTCCTGATTGACGAGCTCACCTTCGCCACCGTGGCCGCGGGCATGGTCGGGCCACCCCGCCTGCACCACTGACGTGCCCCCGCCGCCGTCGGGCGCCTACTTCCCGGTGTCGCTCGACGTGGCCGGCCGGCCCTGCCTGGTGGTCGGCGGCGGGCCGGTGGCCGCCCGCAAGGCGGCCGCGTTGCTGGCCTGCGGCGCCCGGGTGACCGTGGTCGCCCCCGAGGTGGGCGAGGCCATGGCGCGGCTCACCCCGCTGGCGGTGGAGCGCCGCCCGTACCGGGCCGGTGAGGCGGCGGGCTACCGGCTGGTGATCACGGCGACCGGCCGGGCCGAGGTCGACGGCGCCGTCTTCGCCGATGCCGAGTCGGCCGGGGTGTGGGTGAACAGCGCCGACGACCGGGAGCACAGCTCGTTCATCCTGCCCTCGGTGCACCGGGACGGGGCGGTGACGGTGGCCGTATCGACGAGCGGGTCCAGCCCGGCGCTGGCCACCTGGCTGCGGGGGCGGCTGGCCGACCAGGTCGGTGGGCGGGTCGGCCAACTGGCGGGACTGCTGGCGGCGGCCCGCCGGCGCCTGCACGAGGAGGGCAGGAGCACCGAGTCGGTCGACTGGGCCGCCTTGCTCGACGGCCCCCTGCCCGCACTGGTCGAGGCCGGCCGGCTGGACGAGGCCCGGGCCCTCGTGGCGGCGGCGGCCGGCGTGTCCCTGTAGCTACCGCCGCTGGTCACGGGTGGGCGTCGACCCAGCCGGCCAGATCCTGTGCCATGGAGTCCGGGTCTTCGAGCGGTCCGAAGTGGCCCAGGGCGGGACGGTCGACCAGCACGCCGTGCGCCAGGGCGTCGGCAGCGGCGGGGGCGAACCCCACCGGTCCCGCTCCCTGGCGGCGACCGGCCACCACCGCCACCGGCACCTCGAGGGTGGGGAGGATGGCCCAGGCGCCGTTGGAGGTGGCCCCGGCGAAGACGGCGGCCTCGCTGATCGGGAGGCAGCGCAGCGCCACGGTGCCGTCGGATCGCCGGGCGAACCCGCCCCTGACGTAGGCCTCCAGGGCGTCGGGCCGGAGCTGGTTCAGCGGTGGCTTGGAGGAGAAGTTGGCCATGGCCTCCTCGAAGGACCCGAAGGACGCCCGCCGGCGGGCCGCCGCCACCGACATCGGATTGTCCACGCCGGAGAGCCCGAACGAGCCGGGCGGGACGAGGACGGGCTCGTAGAGCCAGAGGGAACGGAACCGCCCGGGACGCCGGCCGGCCGCCAGGACCAGGGCGGCGGCGCCCATGGAATGACCGACGCCGTGCAGGGTGCGGTCCGGGCCGATGAGATCGCTCTCTATCACCGCCAGCGCGTCGTCGCCCATCCCCGACCAGGCCAGGCTAGTTTCGCTCGGCGTCTCGGTCAGCCCGTGGCCGCGGTAGTCGATGGCGAGACAGCGGAACCGATCGGCCAGCGACGCCGCCATGGGCACCCACACCCGGCCGTGGAAGCCGGTGGCGTGCGAGAACAGCAGCACCGGCGCCGAGGGGTCGTCGGGACCACCGAGATCATGGACGGCGACGCGTACGCCGTCGGTTGAGCCGACGAGCGCGTAGGGGGGATCAGGGGGCGGCACGGCGCCCAGATGGTAGGACCGCCGTCGGAGGTCTCACGAATCGGCGCCGGCGGTGAGCGGTGCCCGCCCGGTCAGGGTTGGGCCACCATCACCACCGTCCCGGCGATCAGGAGAACGAGCGAGACGGTGGCGGAGAGCGCCATCAGCCGAACGTCCCGCCGGATCGGCGAGTCGGTCGGGACCGCCCCGGCCGGGTAGGCGGCCAGGGAGGACTGGAGCCGGCGCTCGCCCGGCCAGAGCACCATCTCGTTCACCAGGACCACCACCACGAAGATAGCCAGGCCGGCCATCACCCAGCCGTCGTCGAACCCGTAGGCCCCCTGGCTCATGGCCAGGAGCGCGAACCCGAAGATCGGGATCCCCCAGATGCCGCGGCCGGCCCAGTTGACCCCCGGCCGGAAGTAGCGCCGGACCGACTCAGGCAGGGGGGCGGCGGCTTCGAGGAGCTTCCCCAGGCGGGTGGCCGTGGCGGCGCTGGTCACGGTGGTGACCAAGCCGACGACCACGCTGGCCACGTGGAGGAGCAGCACGACGTCGAAGGCCGGCCCCTGAGGCTGGTGAGACACGACGGATATCTTCACCCATCCCGGGTACACCGAGGTGAACGGAGCGTGATGGTGCAGCGGGAAGGCCCATCTCAACCTGTACCGTAGAGGTAGAGGAGAATTATGAGAAGGCGACCACAGATGCCGGGAGAACGGGTGATGACCCAGGGTCACGCCCGATGAACCAGCTCCGTCTCGACCCGTTGTCGGGCCGCTGGGTCGTCGTCAGCCCCGGCCGGTCCGAACGCCCCTACTCCTTCGTCACCCGCACCCCGTGGGTGCAGGAGGGTCCGGCACGCCCGTGCCCCTTCTGCCCCGGCAACGAAGAGACCACCCCTCCGGCCCTCGAGACCTACGGGCCGACGGGACGGTGGCTGGTCCGGGTGGTGCCCAACCTCTACCCCGCCTTCGAGGGCGACGAGCCCTTCGTGGTGGCCAACCGCGGTCCGGTCTTCACCCAGGCCACCGCCGGCGGGATCCACGAGATCCTCATCTTCTCCCCCGAGCACGACGCCACCCTGGGCCAGCTCAGCCAGGAGCAGGTCGAACTGGTCATGGCCGCCCTGCGCGACCGGCTCGAGGAGCACGCCTCGCAACCCAACCTGCGCTACACCCAGGCCATCGTGAACTCGGGCCGGGAGGCGGGCGCCTCGCTGGAGCACCCGCACGGCCAGTTGCTCGGACTCTCCTTCATCCCGCGCGAGCTGGCCGAGGAGCAGGCGCGCTTCGCCCGCTTTGTCGGGTCGTGCCTCCTGTGCACCACCCTCGAAGCCGAGGAGGACTCGGGTGAGCGGGTCATTTACGCCGACGACCGGGTGGCCGTGGTCTGCCCCTTCTGGAGTGCCGTCCCCTACGAGATGCTGGTCATCCCCCGCCAGCACAACCCCCACCTGCACAAGAGCCCGACCGAGGACCTGATCGCGGTGGGCGAGGCCATCCGGCGTGCCCTCGGCCAGCTGGCCGACTCGGTGGGCGACGTGGCCTACAACATCGTCTTCCATTCGGCGCCCTACCGGGTCGGCGAGCCCTACCACTGGCACGCCCACATCTGGCCCAAGGCCACCACCACCGCCGGCTTCGAGCTGGGCACGGGCGTGGCCATCAACGTGGTGTCGCCCGAAGAGGCGGCCGAGACGATGAAGGTCTCGGCCCTGGCGCACTAGGCGCGGACCGACCGGGCCAGCTCGAAGAGGGCGACCAGGTTGCGCACGAGCTCGCGGTCGGGCCCGGTGAGACCGGTGATGCCCGCCGTGCTCATATAGCCGCTCATCATGGCCCGGCGGTTGCGCACCTCCCACGCCTGGCCCAGCGTGGCCAGGCCCAGCCGCCCGGTCGGATCGCGTTCGGCGGCGGCCGCCACGCCGGCCTGGTGCAGCGACCAGAGCAGGTCGGCCATGTCGGCCAGGGGCGAGCGGGGCTCGGGCTCGAACATGCCGTGGAGGACGCCCCCGGGACTGCAGTCGCTGACCACCCAGCCCTGGTCGGTACGCGCCACCCGCCCGAGGTGCAGATCCCCATGGGTGCGGATGACGGGCAGGCGGGCCTCCGCCTCGCGCAGGTTCTTGAGCAATTCGGCCACCCCCGGCGCGTCCAGGAGGGAGCGGTCGGCCTCGGTGATCTCCAGCTCGGCGACGTCGACCCAGTCGGCCGCGGACTCGGGATGGCGGTCGAACGCCCGGTCCAGGGCCAGGTGCATCCGGGCCACCATGGTGCCCAGGGCGTGCGCCTCGGAGCCGAAGTCGCCGCCGGCCCGCTCGGGACGGCCGCCCGAGGCGTAGAGGTCCCGCAGCGACGTGAGGGCCAGGGCCCACCCGCTGGAGCGGTCGGACAGGGGTTCCTGGACCATCCCCAGGTCGCGGCCCTCCCAGGTCCAGCGCACCAAGGGCGCCGCCACGTGGTTGAAACCGGCCCCATCGAGCGCCACCAGGAGGTCCACCGCGGGATTGGCCCCCTCGGCGGGCCAGGGAAAGACGGTGAGGTCGCCGCGGTCGCCGCAGTCGAGCACCGTGGCGGCGTCGTCGTCGCGCACCACCGCCACCGGTCCCGGACGCGGCTCGCGGCCCAGCAGCGTGGCCAGCAGGAGCGGGGCCAGCTGGGCGTCGCTCAGGGCGTCGGTGCAGACGGCCAGTCCCTCGTCGTCCTCGAGGAGGCCCAGGGCCAACTCCTCGCCGGCCCTCAGGAAGTGCGGCTCGTCGCCGACCGAGCGCACGCCGACCACCAGGTGCGCGGTCCGACCGTCCACCTCCGCCACCACATCGACCAGACCCGGGCGTCCGGCCAGGAGCACGGCGTCTCGCCGCACGGTGATGGCGGGCGGGAGTGCGTCGGCGTCGACAGCGGCGGTGCGGTGGGTCAGCCAGGCCTCGACGATGGTGCGCACGGCCTGCTCCCGCTCCGGTGTCATTCCGTCGAGTGCCTGTCCTCGTGCACCAGGTCGAACCACAAGAACCCGTACGGCGGCAGGGTGATGGTGTAGGGCTCCTCGGTGAGGACCGGGAAGGGCACCCGGCCCAACACCTCGTAGGGCACCGACCCGGCCCAGCCGGCCAGCGACAGCTCGGCCGGTTGGGCGAACCGGCTCAGGTTGTGCACGCAGAGCACGGCCTGGGATCGCCGCACCGCGGCGTCACCGGCGGCCTCGTTGCCGGCCGGGACCGTGCGCGCCATGACCATGGTGCGGCCCCAGTCCAACCCGTCGTCCCCGGCGGCGCCCATCGGGACGGGCGCCGTCGGCGCGCCCGCCGGGGTGGTCATGATGTCGGCCACCTCGCCCGAGCGCATGTAGGCGAGTACGGAGGGGTTGGCGCAGGGCAGGACCTCCATGGTACCGACACCCATCACGGGCAGCGCGCGGCGTTCGGTGAGCATGCGCCGGAGCCAGTGCAGGAAGGAGCCCTGGTTGCGCAGCTGCGCCTCGACGTTCACCGCGCTGAATCCGTACACCGAGTCCATCAGGGGCGGCAGGTAGAGCTGGGCGAAGTCGGCCTTGGAGAACCCGCCGTTGCGGTCGGGCGACCACTGCATGGGGGTGCGCACCGAGTCGCGGTCACCCAGGTAGATGTTGTCGCCCATCAGCATCTCGTCGCCGTAGTAGATGACCGGACTGCCGGGCAGGGAGAGGAGGAGGGCGTAGAGCAGCTCGGCGGTGCGCCGGTCGTTGTCGATCAGGGGGGCCAGCCGCCGCCCGATGCCCATATGGCGCTTCATGCGGGGGTCCTTGGCGTACTCGGCGATGAGGTAGTCGCGGTCCTCGTCGCTCACCTGCTCCAGCGTGAGCTCGTCGTGGTTGCGCAGGAAGATGGCCCACTGGCAGGAGTCGTCGATGGTCGGCGTCTGGGCCAGGATCTCGGTGATCGGGTAGCGCTGCTCGCGGCGGACCGCCATGAAGAGGCGGGGCATCAGCGGGAAGTGGAAGCAGAGATGGCACTCGTCGCCGTCGCCGAAGTAATCGGCCACGTCGCTCGGCCATCCGTTCGCCTCGGCCAGCAGGATGCGGCCCGGGTAGTCGGCCTCCAGTTGCTTGCGGATGCGGCGGATGAAGGCGTGCGTCTCGGGCAGATGCTCGCCGGCCGTGCCGTCGCGCTGGTAGAGGTAGGGCACGGCGTCGAGGCGGAAGCCGTCGAAGCCCAGGTCCAGCCAGAAGCGGACGAGGTCGATCATGGTGTCGGCCACTTCGGGGTTCTCGTAGTTGAGATCGGGCTGGTGGTGGTAGAAGCGGTGCCAGTAGTACTGCTGCCGGGTGTCGTCCCAGGTCCAGTTGGAGCGCTCCACGTCGGTGAAGACGACGCGGGCGTCGGGCCAGCGCTGGTCGTCGTCGTTCCACACGTACCAGTCGGCCTTGGCGTTGTCGCGGCTCGATCGCGACTCAATGAACCACGGGTGCTCGTCGCTGGTGTGGTTCATGACCAGGTCGGCGATGACCCGGATGCCGCGGCGGTGGGCGTCCTCCAGGAAGGCCACCAGGTCGCCGATGCTGCCGTAGTCGGGGTGCACGTTGAAGAAGTCGCTGATGTCGTACCCGCCGTCACGCATGGGCGAGGGGTAGAAGGGCAGCATCCAGATGCAGTCGATGCCCAGCCACTCGATGTAGTCGAGCTTCTCCCGGAGGCCCTTGAGATCACCCGTGCCGTCGTTGTTGGCGTCGTAGAAGCCGCGGATGAGGACCTCGTAGAAGACGGCGTGCTGGAACCAGCGCACCGAGGGATCGAACGGCCCCTCCCCCGCGCTGACCGGAATCGGAGGGGAGCTCACCGGCCGACGAACGTGGCTCTGCCGGGGCCCACCTCGTTGAACGAGCGGATGCCGATCCCCGCGTCCTCCGTGCGGGCCACCGCCGAGAACGCCTCCTGCTCGATGGCCAAGCCGTCGGCCAGTGTCCCCTCGAGACCGCGGTCGACGGCCGACTTGGCCAGCGCGTGGGCCACCAACGGCCCGCGGGCCAATTGCCCGGCCCACTCGAGCGCGGCATTCAGCACCTCGTCAGCCGGCACGACGCGGTTGACCAGGCCGATGGACAGCGCCTCGTCGGACCGCACCTGACGCCCGGTCATGATGAGCTCCTTGGCCCGCGACGAGCCGATGAGGCGGGGCAGCCGTTGCGTCCCGCCACCGCCGGGGATGACCCCCAGCAGCACTTCGGGCAGGCCCAGTTTGGAGTCATCGGCACCGACGCGCAGATCGCAGGCCAGCGCCAGCTCCAGGCCGCCGCCCAGGGCGTAGCCGTTGATGGCGGCGATGGTGGCCCGCGGCACGGCGGCCAAGGCGCCCAACGCGGCGGTGAAGTTCGCGCCCACGGCATCGGCGCCTCCGCCGAGCTCGACGATGTCGGCCCCGGCGGCGAAGATGCGCCGCCCACCCCAGAGCACCACGGCGCCCGGCGGATCTTCAGAGAGCTCCCGGGCGGCCTCGTACATCTGGGCCAGCACCGGGCCCGAGAGGGCATTGGCCTTGGGCCGGTCCAGGCGCACCAGCGCCACGCCGTCCGGACGGCGATCCACGGTGACGAACTGATCGGCCATCAGAGCAGGGTAGTTGACCCGTTTCCGCCGGCGTTACGAGCCGAGGAGCCGATCGGCCGCCGCGTAGGGGTCGATCTCCCCCGCCGCCAACGCCTTGACCGCGCTGGTGAACTCCTCCCCCGAGGCCAGCTCGTCGATCCGGGCCCAACTCCGGGCCTGAAGCACCCGCCGCAACTCGTGGGCCAGCCGCTCGGCGCGCCGCTGGACCAGCTCTCCCGTCGAGAGCAGGTGGGACCGGTGGCGGGCGATCTCGGCCCACAGTTCCTCCATCCCCTCCCCGTTGGTGGCCGTGGTGTCAACGACCTTCGGGCGCCAATCGCGCGGTGTCGAGAGATCGAGCATCTGCTCGAGGTCCCGCCTCGCTTCCCGCGCCCCCGGCCGGTCGGCCTTGTTGATGACGAAGAGATCGGCGATCTCGAGGAGCCCGGCCTTGTTGGCCTGCATGGAGTCGCCCCAACCCGGGGTGACCACCACCACCGTGGTGTCGGCAGCCGACGCGATCTCGACCTCCATCTGCCCGACGCCCACCGTCTCGATGAAGACCATCGGCAACCCGGCCGCGCCGAGGACGCGCACGGCGTCGGGGACGGCGAGGGCCAGGCCGCCCAGGTGGCCGCGGGTGGCCATGGAGCGAATGAAGACCGACGCGTCGAGCGCATGCTGTCCCATACGCACGCGGTCGCCCAGGATGGCCCCGCCGCTGAACGGCGAGGTGGGGTCGACGGCCAGCACGCCGACCTGGTCGACGGGCTCGGGTGCCGGGTCGGGCCAGCCGGCGCGCGCCGCGGTGATGAGCCGGTCGGTCATGGTCGACTTCCCCGCCCCGGGCGCGCCCGTCAGCCCGACCGTGTAGGGGATGTCCCCGCGGTAGGCCAGCCGGGCCACCTCCAGCCCGGCCTCGCCGCCGCGCTCGACCATGGAGAGGAGGCGAGCCAGCGCCACCCGGTCGTGTTCCCGGGCCAGGGCCAGCAGCTCGGCGGGATCGGTCGGCGTGCGTCGGCTCATTGGTAGGACACCTTGGCACCCAGGTGCGCCAAGGCACCAACCAGGTCCTCGTAGCCCCGGGCTATGTGGTGCGCGCCGCTGACCTCGGTCACCCCGTCGGCCACCATGCCCGCCAGCACCAGGGCCACCCCGGCCCGGATGTCGGGCGAGCGCACCGGAGCCGCCGAGAGGCGGGCCACCCCACGCACCACGGCGTGGTGCCCCTCGGTCCGGATGTCGGCGCCCATGCGGCGTAGCTCCTCGACGTAGCGGAAGCGCCCGGAGAAGAGGTTCTCGGTCAGGATGCCCACACCATCGGCCACCGACAGCATGGCCACCAGCAGGGGGCTGTAGTCGGTGGCCACCCCGGGGTAGGGCAGCGTGGCCACGTCAGCCGCCACCAGACGGTGTGACGCGGTGGCCCGCAGCCCGTGCGGGCCCAGCTCGGTCGTCACCCCCATCTGGTTGACCTTGCGCAGCAGCATCTCCATGTGGTCGGGCCGGGCGTCGGCAATGGTCACGTCGCCCCCGGTCAGGCCGGCCGCGGCCACGAAGGTGGCGGCCACCACGCGATCGGGCACCACCGTGTGCTCCGTCGGGTGCAGCTCGTCGACGCCCTCGATCTCCAGGCGTGAGGTGCCGGCGCCGCGGACCACCGCGCCCATGGCGCACAGCATGGCGGCCAGGTCGCTCACCTCGGGCTCCTTGGCCGCGTTCTCAATGACGGTGGTCCCCTTGGCCAGGGCGGCCGCCATGAGCAGATTGTCGGTGGCCGTGTGGCTGGGGTACTCCAGCACGACCTTGGTCCCGACCAGCCGGCCGCCGTCGACGTGGCCCCGGATGTGGCCGTGCGAGGTCTCGAAGCGCGCCCCCATCGCGGTGAGGGCGTTGACGTGGAAGTCAATGGGCCGGTCGCCGAAGTCGTCGCCGCCCGGCAGGGGCATGCGCACCTCACCGCAGCGGGCGAGCAGCAGGCCGAGCACGACCACCGAGGCCCGCATGCGCTCGACCAGCTCGTAGGGGGCGGACGGGACCAGGCTCCCGACGGGCGGGGTGGTCACGGCCACATCGCCGTTGTCGAGGCGCTCCACCTCGGCGCCCACGGCCCGCAGCACCTCGGCCATCGTCTCGACGTCGGCGATCCGGGGCACGTTGGACAGCACGCTGCAGCCCTCGGCCAGCAGGCAGGCCACCATCAGTTTGAGCGCGGAATTCTTGGCCCCTCCGGCCCGAACGGTCCCGCTCAGGGGCCCGCTGGGCTGGACCAGGATGCGTTCCACAACCCCCAGTATCGTCGCTGGCCGAGCCCGCGGTCAGCCGAGCGGGAGGGGTCACCCACTATGGTCAGGGCCGTGGCCAAGTCCCCCCAAGCCCCTGACCGCAACCTGGCCATGGAGCTGGTCCGCACCACCGAGGCCGCCGCCATGGCGGCCAGCCGCTGGATGGGGCGCGGCGACAAGCTCGGAGCCGACGGCGCCGCGGTCGAGGCCATGCGGGTGGTCCTCTCCTCGGTCCCCATGGACGGCCTCGTGGTCATCGGCGAGGGCGAGAAGGACAACGCCCCCATGCTCTTCAACGGCGAGAAGATCGGCGACGGGACGCCGCCCATGACCGACATCGCGGTCGACCCCATCGACGGCACCACCCTGACCGCCCTGGGCCGGGGCGGGGCCCTGGCCGTCATCGCGGTATCCGAGCGGGG
>DASXZJ010000071.1:0-14359 GCA_036502025.1 Acidimicrobiales bacterium
GAGCGGCGAACCTCATTGAGCCATTGGCGTCTATGACCCGCCCTCACGCTCGGGTCGCCTCGTCGAAGTGACTCAGGTGAAGATCTCCCCGCCGTTGGTGTCGATGGCCTGCCCCGTCATGGCCGACGACAGGTCGGAGGCTAGATACACCACCGACCCGGCCACCTCCTCATCGCTTGGGATGTGACCAAGTGGCACTCGGGCATCGAGCTCGGCGGCCACTTCCTGCTTGGAAATCCCCCGGCTGGTGGAGGTCATGTCGATGTACATGTCGACGGACGGGCCGGCCATCCATCCCGGAACGACGGCGTTCACCCGCACGCCCGAGGGGCCGAGCTCGTAGGCCAGCACGCGCGTGGCGGTGAGGAGGGCGCCCTTGGAGATGGCGTAGCCGCCCTGGACCGGCTGCGGTTGACGGGCCACCATCGAGGCCACCATCACGACGGATCCGCCGCCCCGCTCGCGCATGGACGGAAGGGCAGCCCTGGTCATCTGCAACGACCCGAACAGGTTGGTGTCCATGATCTTCTTCCAGATGGCGAGGTCGACCTGCTCGAAACTCTGGAAGGCGTCGAAGCGGAACGCGTTGTTCACCAACACGTCGACGCCCCCGAACGCCTCGGTGGCGCTGGCCATCAAGCGGGCGCAGGCCTCCGGATCAGTGATGTCGGTCGGCACCGTGATGGCGCTCGCCCCGAGTGCTTCGACTTCGGCTTTGACCTCTTCGAGTGTGGCGGATTTACGGGCCGCCAGGACCAGCTGCGCGCCGTGAGCCGCGAGTGCTTTGGCGGCCTGCCGGCCCAATCCGGGCCCGACGCCCGAGACCACGCACACCTTGTCGCTCAGCAGGCCGGCGCCGGGAATTTTCGTGTCAGCTTGAGTGCTCGTCATGGCAGGGCAGCGTACGCGACGAAGCCGTGTCCGGCCCTTCCGAATCGGCACCGGGACCGATATGGTCGCGCCGTGGATCCTCTGGGATCACGGGGAAAGGAGCCCTTCGTATGGCCATCGCCATTTATGTGCATCCTGAAAACATGAACGAAGCGAAATACGACGACGTCAGCGGTCGCCTCAAGGCGGCGGGCCCCGACCTCTTCAAGGGGCGGCTCCATCACTCGTGCTTCGGTCCCTCGGATCGCCTGATGGTCTACGACGTGTGGGAGTCGGCCGAGGCGTTCGAAACGTTCTCTCAGACGCTCATGCCCATACTGGCCGAGGCCGGCGTGACCGTCGCCGGGCCACCCGACGTCATGCCCGTCTACGACATGGAGCGGTAGTTCCGGGCCCGCCGGGTCCTCCGCTCCTGGCCCAGGCCCTTTTGTGGGGCAGGCGAGCCGCCCCTAGGCTTAGCCGCGCGTTCGGTCAGCGGGCTCGGGCGCACCTACCTAGGGAGAGACATCCGGTATGAGGTTCAGTCGCGCAAAGTTCGGCATCGGCGTCGTCACCATCGGCGCCGTGATGGCCATGGCACCCTCGTCCCCATCCTGGGGTGCCGTAAAAGCAGCCACCACCACGACGACGACCTCTTCCTCGTCCTCCTCCACGACCAAGGGGTCCAACCCCAATGCCCCGCTCTGCCGGATAGAGAAGTCCGGCGTGGCCGCGGAAACCAAGAGCAGCCAGTCGGCGGAAGCCGCTCTCGCCTCGGGCAACTGGAACAAGGCGAAGAAGGCGCTGCTGGCCGAGGTCACCCTGGGGACCAAATTCGAGAGGCAGGCGGTTGCCGCGCTGGCGAAGGCCCCGGCCAAGGTCAAGGCGGCGACGACCGTCGTCATCAAGTTCGCCGCCTTCGAGAAGACCACCCTGCAGAAGTCCAAGAGCGAGAGTGCATTCGAGAAGACGGACGAGAAAGCCGCCAGCGCCAAGAGCCTCCAGAAGGCTGAGCAGACCCTCTCGAGCTACCAGACGAGTTTGTGCGGTTCGGTTACGACGACCAGCTGATCGGTTGAACCGGGCAAACCGGGCGAACCGGGCGAACCGGGCGAACCGGGCGAACCGGGCGCTCAGTCCCTACGCCCGGTCAGCGCCAGCCGGACGCCCAGCGCCACGATGGCCAGACCGCTGACGCCGCCGATGAGGCGCAGGCGGCGGGGTGATCGGGCGAACCACGCCCGGGCCGCACCGGCGGCCAGCGCCCAGGCGGTGTCCGAGACGAGGGCTATGGCCGAGAACAGGAGCCCGAGGAACAGGACCTGCTCGGGGATCCGTCCCGCCGTGCGGTTGACGAACTCGGGCAGGATGGCGGCGAGAAAGATCACCGTCTTCGGATTGGCCACACCCACGGCCGACCCCTGCACCACGTACCGAGCGGCTGAGTGTGGCGGCTCGGGATCCAAGAACGCCCCGAGCGAACCCCGATCCCGGATCGCCCGCAGCCCTAAATAGATCAGATACGCCGCGCCGAACAGCTTGAGCACGGTGAACGCGGCGACCGAGCGCTCCACCAGGACACCGGCGCCGAAAGCCACCGCCACGACCTGGACGTACTCGCCCATCGTGTTGCCGATGACCGTGAGCACAGCCGCCCGACGGCCGTGCGCCAACGCCCGGGCCACGATGAACGTGACGCTCGGCCCTGGGATCACGATGATGACGAACGCCGTGAGCGTGAAGGCCAGGAGTTGGCTCGGCGAAGGCATGCCCCGACGATAGGGCGCGGGCGCGGGTTATCGGCGGGGTGACCGTCGCAGGAGGAAGGAAAGACCGACCGCCACGACGGCGCCACCGGCCGCCCCGCCGCCGGCCCACTTGATCTTCCGGCTGGCGGACTGGCACGCACTCTGCGCGGCAGGCACGCTCACCAGCCGACTGCCGTTGAGAGTCAGCGCGGCCGGCTGCGCGTGGTTGGTCCACTGGTCCCACACGCTCGAGCACTGCACCGCCACGTCCACCTTGGTCAGCAGATCGGCGCTGGCCACGTTGGCCTTGGGCGGCCAGAGGACAAGCACCACGGCTCCTCCGATGAGGAGGAGGGCGACGAAGCGGAGCGGGAGGCGGAGCCAGCCCAGCATCGTCAGCGACTGACCGCGCGGACCTGAGGTCCGGCGTGAGCGAGGCGCGGCGGGCTCATGGTCACACTCCAGATGCAAGGTCCCGGGACGGGTGCATGGAGCGTAGTTGGGGACAAGGCGGCCCCCGGGGGTAGGTTCTGACACTCACGGGCCAGGGCCGGGGGATCCCGCCCGGGCCTCGGGCGCCACCAGCCGACGATTGGATCGCCGGGACCGCCGCTACCGTGTGAAACGCGGGCGTCCAGGTCGAGAAGGAGAAGAATGTCGTTCGATGTTGCCGAGCTGCTCCGGGACCGGCACGGAGAGAATTTCGCGCTGCACGAAAAGCATCTGAACCACCAGCTCGGGCGGGTGCTCAAGACAATCGGGTTCGACCGCTTCTACGTACGGGGTGAAGGTTCGTACCTGTTCGACGCCGAGGGCGAGCGGTACCTCGACTTCTTGGCCGGCTTCGGGGTCTTCGCCCTGGGCCGGAGCCACCCCGCCCTCAAGGCGGCCCTGCACCAGGCCATCGAGCTCGACCTGCCCAACATGGTCCAGATGGACTGCTCCCTCCTTCCGGGCCTGCTGGCCGAACAGCTGGTCGAGCGCTGCGGGGAGGAGATCAACCGCGTCTTCTTCTGCAACTCGGGCGCCGAGGCCATCGAGTCCGCCATCAAGTTCTCCCGGCAGGCCACCAGACGGCCGCGGATCCTCTACGCCGAGCACGCCTTTCACGGCCTGAGCAACGGCGCGCTCTCGCTCAACGGCGGCGCCGAGTTCCGCGAGGGGTTCGGCCGGTTGCTCCCCGGATGCGAACCGGTGCCCTTCGGTGACATCGCGGCGCTCCGCGCCGCTCTGCAGAGCCGGGACGTGGCGGCGTTCATCGTCGAGCCGATCCAGGGCAAGGGCGTGTACATGGCCACTCCCGCGTACTGGGAGGAGGCCCAGGCCCTCTGCCGGGAGTACAAGACCCTGCTGGTGCTCGATGAGGTGCAGACCGGTCTCGGGCGAACCGGCAAGTTCTTCTGTTTCGAGCACTACGGCCTGCATCCTGACATCATCACGGTGTCCAAAGCACTCTCGGGCGGGTACGTACCGATCGGCGCCATGCTCACCACCGATCGGGTCTTCTCGTCGGTGTACAGCTCGCTCGAGAAGGCGCTCAAGCACTCGACGACGTTCGGGCGGAACCAGCTGGCCATGGTGGCCGGCCTGGCCACGCTGGCCGCCTTCGATGACGAGGACATCATCGAGCGGGCTCGGCTCTCGGGTCTGGCCTTCAAGACGGCACTGGCGCCTCTGGTCGAACGGTACGAGATGTTCCACGAGGTCAGAGGCGAGGGCCTGATGATCGGCCTGCAGTTCGGGGCGCCCCAATCCGCCGGACTGCGACGGCGCTTCAACGCGCTCGAGCGCATGCGGCCCGCCATCTTCTCCCAGATGATGGTGGTGCCCCTGTTCCATCGCCATCGGATCCTGACGCAGGTGGCGGCCGACAACGTCAACATCGTCAAGCTCCTCCCCCCGCTCGTCTGCGGGCAGGAAGAGATCGACTACTTCGTGGGCGCCCTCGACGACGTGCTGCGCGATGCCCACGCCGGCTCGGGTCTCCTCTTCGAGTTCGGGCGCACCATGGCCAAGGGCGCCCTCCGGCGAACCGGGACGGCCCGCCCTGACGCGCCCTACGTGGCGCCGGCGCCTCCCCTGGTTCACGCCAACGGAGCCGCCGCCAATGGAGCCGCCGCCCCATCCCACACGAACGGTACCGGCGGGGTCACCGTCCCCGCTCCGACCGAGACCTGACCGCGCCCGACCGCCGCCGGTTGTCTCCGATGTCGTGAGACATCGCGAAAGTGGAGGTGAAGGGACTCGAACCCTCGGCCTACGGCTTGCAAAGCCGCCGCTCTTCCAGCTGAGCTACACCCCCGTCCTCCAGCGGGCTGGGGAGGGCGACCACGATCACCGGGATCGCAGGTCGACCCACCAGCCTAGGGCGGCAACGGGTACGCCCGGGCCCAGGTGCGGTGGGGGCGACATGGTCGAGGTCATCCTCCAGCGACAACAATGACCGCCATGGCGCGGCATGCGGCTCGGCACAGCAGGACACCGCTCCTCCTGGCGGGGGCGGCGGTAGTGGTGATCGCCACCGTCGTCGCCGTGGTCGTGGCAACCCGTCATTCGGGGCCGCCACACCCCGCCGCGGCGACTGGTACCACGGGCACGGGCACTGGGTCGGGATCGCACCACACGAGTTCGTCGACCACATCGTCCGCTCCGATCACCAGCACGACGACCACCGGCTTGCCTGCGCCCGGTCCCGGGTTCGTGCCCGGAAAGGTGACTGTGATCGGTGATTCCGTGGTGCTCGACTACCAGGATCCGTTGAAGACCGACATCCCCGGCATCGATGTGGAGGCGGCGGTCAGCCGGCAGTGGGGCACCGGCGAGACACTGCTGCAACAGCTCAAGGGCAGCGACGAGCTGGGCGCCCAAGTGATCGTCGCCCTGAGCACCAACGGCCCGATAGCCACCGCCGACTTCGACGCCATGATGACCATCCTCCAGGGCGCGTCACGCGTGGAGTTCGTGAACGTGCACGTCGACCGCCCCTGGCAGGACCCCAACAACGCGGTGCTCGCGGCGGGGGCGGCGCGCTACAAGAACGTCGTCATCGCGGACTGGAACGCCCTGGCCGACCAGCATCCCGAGTGGTTCGGAGCTGACGGGACGCATCTGGCCATCGACGGAGCCGGGGCCGCCGCACTGGCCTCGCTGGTCACCTCCACGTTGTCGGGAGGCTAACGGGCGCCACTATGGTGCGCCCCGATGGACGCACGGACCTTTCTCGGCATGGAGCCGGTTGGCGACCAACTTCACTGGCAGATGCGGGTCGAGCCGCAGCTCACCACACCCGGCAACTTCCTCTTCGGCGGGTGCGGGCTGGGCGCCGCCCTCGTGGCGCTCGAAGGTGCGGCCGGTCGGCCGACCGTCTGGGCCACCGGCCAGTACCTCTCTTATGCCCCGACCCACTCACTGATGGAGTGGGAGGTCACCCTGCCGGTGGTGGGTGGACACGTCACCCAGGGACGAGCCGTCGGGCGGGTCGATGGCCGCGAGATCCTGACCGTGAACGCCGCCTTGGGACAGGACGACCTCGACGTGGGTGGGGTCTGGGTGACGCCGCCCGACGTGCCGGATCCCGAGGACTGTCCGCCGCGGTTCCTCCCGGCCATGTTCCGCAACACGATCATGGACAAGGTCGAGGTCCGCACGGCTAAGGGGCGGATGTTCGACGAGATGCACGGTGAGCCCGGCAGCCCCGAGTCGGCGCTCTGGGCCCGTGTCCCCGGCCATCTCTCCCCGTCCGCCGCCACCCTGGCCATCTTCGGTGACTACGTCTCGGGCGGCGTCTCGCATCCGATAGGTCGGCGCGCCATGGGTCGCAGCCTGGATAACACCTTGCGGGTGGTCCAACTCAAGCCGACCGAATGGGTGCTGTGCGATATCCGGATGCACGCGCTCATCGGCGGATACGCCCAGGGCATCGCGTTCCTGTGGTCTCGAGAGGGGGACCTCCTGGCTACGGCGAGCCAGTCGGTCGCGGTGCGATTGTGGCCCGACGACCTGCAGACGGGCAAATGAACCCCTGCAAAGGGGTGGTGTAACCTCAATCTCCCTCTGGGGCTATAGCTCAGTCGGTTAGAGCGCAGCACTGATAATGCTGAGGTCGTAAGTTCGATTCTTACTAGCCCCACCAGCCACGTCCCTGGTCAGAGCACGGATCACATCCATTGCGGTTGCTTCATCGTTGCCGTCAGGCCGCGGAGAGGCCTCTGGCGGTTTTGCTGGGCCTGTTGCTTTGCAAATCGATCAGGACGACTGCAACCAGCGCCGGCTCCGAGGCCGAATCACCGGTCGGAGGAGTGGCCCAGTACACACCGCCCGCCATCGCGCCATCGCCGGTCGTAACCTCGCACCAGGGGAGCTGCGCTGGCACCTCTCACGGCTGAGGAGGTTCCGATGGCACGACACTCGCGGACGAGCGGTAGTGGCCGCTACACCCCACCCTCACGGGGCAGGCGGGTCCGCAACTCAGCCCTGGCCCTCGGGGCTGCCATCATCTCCTCGGGCTTGAGCATGGGCGTCGAATCCGGTGCTTCCCCACCCCAGGCCCCCACCTTTTCGGCCAAGACCTTCTACGCCTGCCTCGAGGGAGGCGAGATAGTCGGCGTCGAGGCCATGCCCTTCACGCCCCAGTTCTGTGCCGACAGTCCGGGCGAGGTGCTGACCCAGATCACCGGACCACAGGGGATCCAGGGAGTTCAAGGCGCCCAGGGCTTCCAGGGGGTGACGGGAGCCCGAGGGCTTCAGGGACCTCAGGGCTACCAGGGCCTTACGGGGCCACAAGGGAGCCAGGGCAACCAAGGAGTCGGTGGGACCCAAGGGGTGCAGGGCGCGACCGGGGCACAAGGGAGCCAAGGGTTCCAGGGGGTCATCGGCACTCAAGGGTCGACAGGTTCTCAAGGGAACCAGGGTTCTCAAGGCGCGACCGGCGCACAAGGGAATCAGGGCTTCCAGGGGAACCTGGGGGTCACGGGAGCGCAAGGGAACCAGGGCTTACAAGGAAACCAGGGATTCCAAGGACCGCGGGGGGTGCAGGGCTTCCAGGGGTTCCAAGGTGTCCAAGGGTTTCAGGGATACCAAGGAGCGCAAGGCGGTTCGGGTGCTCAAGGAACCCAGGGCTTCCAAGGGGTCACGGGAAACGGAACGCAGGGACCCCAAGGGGTTCAAGGGTTTCAGGGTGTCGCTGGTACTGGCGCGCAGGGATTCCAGGGTGTCCAAGGGTTTCAGGGAAACCAGGGAATCCAAGGTGCGCAGGGTTCCAATGGGGCCGGATCGACCTACCAAGTAAATGGAGGAACCGGGGCACAGGGTGGAGCGACAGTGTCGGTTTCGTGCTCGAACGCCGGGGACGAGGTCCAGGGGGGCGGGTATGTCCTCACCGGCGCGTCGGTCACGGCTAACCCTCTCCCGTCGCCGGTAGAGGACATCGCCACCGGAGCGGGAACCTGGACCGTCTCCTTCGCCCAGGCAGAGACGTTCAACGTCGTCATCGAGTGTGGGACGCCGGGCGGTGTGATCATTCCGTTCTAGTTCGCCACTCGCTCCCGATCCGGTGATCGGGCCGGCAGGTCGTACCCTCATTGACGAACGGCTCAGACCGGACAACTCGGGGGTCGCCTCTCTCTGATTCTTGCGGCACCCTCGGTGAAGATGACACCGTGGGGTGCCCGACCCGCCGCCGGTCGCCGAGGCGGCCGCGGGCGTCTGCGGCCGCACACTTACAGAGAGGACCAAAGTGCACTACCGAAAGATCGGCGATCGGACCGTCAGCGCCATCGGGCTGGGGGAGATGCCCCTTTCCATCGAGGGGCGCCCCGACCGGACCCAGGCCATCAACACCATCCACGCCTCGCTCGATGCGGGTGTCACCATCATCGACACCGCCGATGCCTACTCACTCAGCGTCGAGGAGCACGGTCACGGCGAGCGGCTGGTGGCCAAGGCGCTGGCCACCTACGGGGGCTCGACCGATCAGGTCCTCGTGGCCACCAAGGGCGGCCACCGCCGGCCGGGCGACGGGAGCTGGACCGTGCACGGCGACCCGGCGTACGTGAAGGAAGCCTGCGAGGCGTCGCTGGTCGCGCTCGGCGTGGAGGCGATCGGCCTCTACCAGTACCACCGCCCCGATCCCAAGGTCCCCTGGGCCGAGTCGGTCGGCGCCCTGGCCGACCTGCTCCATGAGGGCAAGATCCTCATGGCCGGGGTCTCCAACGCCACGGTGGCCGAGATCGACGAGGCCCAGAAGGTCCTGGGCGGACGGTTGGTCAGCGTCCAGAACGAGTTCTCGCCCCGCTTCCGCTCCTCCGAGGGCGAGCTGGCGCATTGCCAGGAGATCGGCGTGGCCTTCATCCCCTGGAGCCCGCTCGGTGGCATCGGGCGGTCCAACCGCATCGAGGGCAACTTCCCCGCCTTCGCCGACGTGGCCCGGGAAGTTGGCGCCTCGCCCCAGCAGGTCACCCTGGCCTGGATGCTGGCCAAGGGTCCGTTGGTGGTTCCCATCCCTGGGAGCAGCCGCCCGGAAACCGCCCTTTCATCGGCGGAGGCGGCCGACCTCGAACTGAGCGCCGAGCAGGTGGCGCGCCTCGACGCCGCGTGATCGAGGCCCCGGTCCCGCTGCGACCCGATATCGCGACGTCGGACGCCCGGCTGACCGCGGCGGCGGCGCTGCGGCGATTGGGCAATGGCTTCGTGGCGCACCAGGTCGACGGGGCCACCCTGGACGCCATCACGGCCCAGATCGACGCGCTCCTGCCCGCCGTCGAGGCTGCGCCCGAGCGGACCCACACCTTCCTCGTCTACGGCCCTGACCTCTTCGCGGCCCGGTTGCGCGGCGAGGCCGCCGCCGGCGAGCAGAGCGTGTTCCCGGACTGCGTGGTCTCGGGTAAGGCCAACCCCATGGGTATGGACGCCGACCTGCAGATGGTTGGTGACGAGGCTGAGATGCAAGTCACCCTGGGCGCGGCCTTCGAAGGAGCACCGGGGCGCGCCCATGGCGGCGTGGTGGCCGCGCTGATCGACGAAGTCATGGGACTGGTGCTCTCCCTCGCCGGCACGCCGGCCTTCACCGGGAAACTGGCGGTGACGTACCGGGCCCCGACCCCGGTCGGGGTGCCCCTGAGGGCCAGGGCCCGGCTGTCGCATCGCCGCGGGCGCAAGATCACCATCACCGCCGAGCTCCACGGGGGCGACACCCTGCTGGCCGAGGCCGAGGGGCTCTTCATCGCCGTCGAGGCCTCGCAGTTCCTCGGGGCGGACGAACCGACGACGGCCTGAGCTCGCCGGGGGCTGGCCGGGCGGAACAGAAACAGCGCCATCGGCGTTGGACGTGGTGCCGTTCAAGGGAATAGGGAATACAAAGGAATAGGGAATACAAGCGAATAGGGAATAGAGGACGAGGAGTAGTCGAGAAGTGAGCACTCGAGAAGTGAGCACTCGAGAAGTGAGCAAAAAGGAGATCGCATGCCTGCTGTGACCGTGCCGGACACGCTGGCTCTGCCGCGGATCGAGGCCATCACCCCCGAGGAGAGGGTTCGGCCCGTGCGGAGCATCACCACCGCGCCGGCGGGCTTCGAGGGGGAGGGCTTCCCGGTGCGGCGCGCCTTCGCCGGCGTCGACCTGGCCGACCTGGACCCCTTCATCCACATGGACCAGATGGGTGAGGTGGAGTACGCGTCGGGCGAGCCCAAGGGAACACCGTGGCACCCGCACCGCGGCTTCGAGACGGTGACCTACATGATCGACGGCACCTTCCAGCACCAGGACTCCATCGGGGGTGGCGGCCTGATCACCAACGGCTCCACGCAGTGGATGACGGCCGGCTCGGGCATCCTGCACATCGAGCGCCCGCCTGACGCGCTGATCGCCAGCGGCGGGCTGTTCCACGGCATCCAGCTGTGGGTGAACCTGCCCTCGGCCGAGAAGATGGTCGACCCCCGGTATCAGGACCTCGAAGCCGGGGACTCGGTGCTCGTCACCTCCCCCGACGGTGGGGCGCTGGTCCGGGTGATCGCCGGCGAGGTGGCCGGGCACTCCGGCCCCGGGTCCACCCACACCCCGATCTCGCTGGTCCACGCCACCTTGGCCCCCGGCGCCGAGCTGGTGCTCCCGTGGCCCAGCGCGTACAACGCCCTGGTCTACGTGCTGTCCGGCCACGGTACGGTCGGCGCGGACGGGCAGCCGATCGTCAGCGGGCAGCTGGTGGTGCACGGCGCGGGAGACGCCATCGCGCTGCGGGCCGACCAGGTCCAAGAGGCGCGTCACGACGGTCTCGACCTCCTCATCCTGGGCGGCCGCCCCATCGGCGAGCCCGTGGCGGCCCACGGCCCCTTCGTGATGAACACGCGGGAGGAGCTGGTGCAGGCGTTCGAGGACTATCAAGCCGGGCGCCTGGGTACTGTCCCGGCCGACCACATCGGCAACGCCTGAGGCCTTAAGGTCAAAAAGCGGCCGCCCAGGCGGCCGGCGACCGGTCAGGGGCCGGTAGGCCGGGCAACCGGTACAGGACACCGAAAGAGCAGTCACCCAATGGACAGCAAAGAGTGGAACGTGGGCGACATCGGCGACCGGACCGGCACGGTCGCCCTCGTCACGGGAGCCAACAGCGGCATCGGCTTCGAGACGGCGCGGGCACTGGCCGATCACGGGGCCCACGTGGTCCTGGGCTGCCGCAATCCGGCCAAGGCGCGCCGGGCGGCAGACGAGCTGGAGACGGACCTGGACCGCTCGTCCATTGAGCTCCTGACCCTCGACCTCTCGGACCTGGCCTCGGTCCGGCGGGCGGCCGAGCAGTTCTTGGCCGAGCACGCCCGGCTGGACCTGCTCATCAACAACGCCGGAGTGATGGGCACGCCCTACCGCCAGACGGGCGACGGCCTCGAGCTGCAGATGGCGACCAACCATCTGGGGCCCTTCGCCTTCACGGGCCTCCTCCTCGACCGGCTCCTCACGTCGGGCCGTTCCCGGATCGTGACCGTGAGCTCGCTCATGCATCGAGCCGGCCACATCCCCCTCGGCGACGTGGAGGGGAACGCCGTTCGCAACACCTGGCGCACCTACGGGGCGACCAAGTTGGCCAACCTGCTGTTCACCCAGGAGCTGAGCCATCGCCTGAGTGCCGCCGATGAACTCACCATGGCGGTGGCCGCGCATCCGGGCTGGACGCGCAGCAACCTGATCGGGAGCGGGGCGGCGCTCGGCGAAGGTCGGCTCCGCGCCCGGGTCGGGAGCGCGCTCGGGCGCCACCTGGGCCAGACCGCGGCCGTCGGCGCGCGGCCGACGCTCTATGCCGCCACCGCCCCCAACGTGGTGGCGGGCCAGTTCATCGGACCGGGCGGGGCCTTCGAGCTCTTCGGTGCGCCGAAGGCGGTCAAGGCGAGCAAGCGGGCCCGCAACGCCACCGACGCCGCCCGGCTCTGGGAGATCTCCGAGCGCCTGACCGGGGTCACCTATTCCATTCCCGCCTCGGTCTGAGCCACCGGCACCGGGTTGGCCGGGTCAGCGGCGCAGACGATTTCGAAATGACGGCCTACTCCATCGATGTTGGCCACCGCTCGGATGCCCACGAGCTCCAGCTGGCGTGGTCAGGCGGAGGCGGGTCCAGCTCCGCCCCACCGAGCTCTGCGTCGTCTGGAGCCTCGAAGAGGATCCGGTACGCAGCGAGGTCGTCGTCGCTGATGTAGAAGGTCGTCTCGCCATCGCTTGGCGCGCGACCATCACGCCGGCGCCGCTGCTCGTCCTCGTCGATCTCACCGTAGACAAGCTCGCATGACGCCCCCGCCGCGGCCGCCAGGGCTCGGAGGGCGGTTCGTTCGTCCTTGCTCCAGACGCCGAAATCCAAGACGACATCGATGCCGTTTCGCAAGGCCCCGAGGGCCAGCCAGACGAAGCGCCCCTCGAGGACATCCCGCTTGCCGTCAGCATTGTGATGGCCGAACAGGGGGATCATCCACTCGTCGGGGGTCAGCCTCAGGGCCTGGCGTTCCCGCTCAATCTGCTTGGCCCTCGTGCTCTTGCCGGAGGCCGGGAGTCCGACCATCACGTAGAGCGTCGGCGGTGCCTGCCTCACCTCCCCATTGTGCTCCATGCCCCCTTTTCAGCCGGGGGAGCGCCCATCTCCGAACCTCCGGTGCCCGACGGCGGCGGCGGGCGACGCCACCGGCCGCGGCAACACGCACCGGGCACAGCGGTCTGCCGCACCGGGCCGAGCATCGGGACGCCCGGCCAGGAAGGCGGCATGGCCGGCCGAGCGATCGGGCCGGAGGACCCGGCCGAGGGGCACGATAAGGGTCGAGCGCGCCCCAGCCTTCCGCAGTGCCGCCGCGGCACTCTGGGCACGAGCGCCGCTGACGTAGGTGTCGTCCAGCACGAGCACCCGCGCCCCGCGGACGGTGCCGCCGGCCACCTCGGCCACCGCGAACGCGTCCCGGTTGGGGTGCATATGCCCAACCGGCCCAGCCGCCCGCACCAGAGCCGCCGGGCTCCACCGGGTCGCCGGACCAAGCGAGCCGATGAGCTCGGCCAGTCCCCCCACCCGGGCCATTGGTGCTCCGCCCCGACGAGACGTGGACGGCACCGGCACGGCGAGGTCGACCGGGCCGCCCAGCGCGGCCTCCAGACACGCCAGGTGGCGGCCGAAGAAGGCGGCGAAGTCGTCCCTGATCAGGCTCGCAAAGCGAACCCGGGCCTCCTGCACCGGCGCTTCCTTGTAACCCATCAGGACGGCGTAGAGCGGTCCCGGCAGGGGGCAGAGGTCCACGGGGAGGACCGGGGCCAGCGGCAGGCCGAGTCGGCGCGCCACGGTTCGGCAGGCGAAGCACTGGGCGAACCCCCGGCTCGATGCTCCCGTGCACACCGCACAGGCCCCGGGACGGTCCGGCGCCCCGAACGGCGCCCCGAACGGCGCCCCGAACGGCGCCCCGGCCGCCTGATCAGTCTTGGGTAGGGGTTTCGGCTCGATACAGAAGAAAGGTCCCCGTCGCCCGGCTCACGAGCGCCCCGTCCGCGTCCCTCATGCGGGCCTCGCCGTAGGCCACCTGCTTGGCCAGGCGGACCACTTCGCCCCGCACCTCGTAGGTGGTGCCCTTGAGGGCCGGGCGCATGGTCTCGGTCTTCATCTCCAGGGTGCCCCGGGTCCGGTCGCGCCCCGGCAGGGCGGCGTTGATGGCGAAGTTCATGCAGGCATCGAGCAGGAGGGAGTGGATGCCGGCCTGGGTGATCCCGTGCGGGTTGCAGGCCAGGTCAGTGGGGGTAAACGTGCCCTCGACCCAGCCGAGGTCCTCACCGTCGACGCCGTAGCCCAAGAAGGCGCCCCCCACCACCGCGATGATGGGCATGCCCCCGTCGCCCAGCCAGCGGTCCATATCCTTTCGGCCCACGGCCAGACCCTATCGGGCGACCCCGCCGGCTCCGGGACCATCCTCCCTGGGGCCGGCCTCCCTCGCCCTTCCCCCGTCCATACCTCCCCACCTGTTGCCTCACGTCAAATCCTCCGGGAAGGCTGAATCGTTGCCTCACGAAGAAACCTCCGCCTGAGGCGGATTCTTAAAGGCTCGGTTGACCGCTCGTAGCGGTGCCGCGGTCTTGGACAGGGCAAGGCGTTCGAGCTGGGCGCAGAGCCGGGCGATCTCTCGTTGGAGCTGGCCGGGATGGAGGGCATTTCGGGCTCGGGTCAGCGCACTGCGCTGGGCTGGCCTCAGCACGTTGGCGTCGATGACCCGCTGGTAGGGGGTGGCGGCACGGTCATG
>DASXZJ010000072.1:0-4863 GCA_036502025.1 Acidimicrobiales bacterium
AACACTTCATCGACTCGCTGGTCAACGGCACTCCGGCCGACATGAGCCCCGAATCGGCCATCAAGGTGTTGCAGTTGTGTTTCGCCGTGTATCGAGCCTCCGAGACCGGCGGCTCGGTGGACCCCCGCACCATCGACGAAGGTGTCTCAGCGGCGGGGTGGGGTGACTGGTAGGGGGGTTGCGTTGATATTTGCCGTAGGTCAGCAGGTCTCCTTGATCCGGTAGCCCACGTTGGGGACGTTCTCGATGACGGCCGGCTCACCCAGTTTGCGCCTGAGCCGGCTGATGGTGACGAAGACCGTGTTGGTGAACGGGTTGGCGTGCTCGTCCCACACCTGCTCGAGGAGCTCCTCCGCCCTGAGGAAGGCCGGGTGCACCCGCATGAGCGACTCCAGCACGCCGAACTCCTTAACCGAGAGGTCGAGGCGGCGGCCATTGCGCGAGGCGGAGCGGCACTGGGGATCGAGCTCGAGTCCGGCGGCGCGGAAGATCCGGTGGCGGGCCGTGGGCTGGCGACGGGCCAGGGCGCGCACCCGCAGGACGAGCTCTGGAAAGTGGAAGGGCTTGGCCAGGTAGTCGTCCGCGCCGAGGCTGAGCCCCGAGACGCGGTCGTCGGGGGATCCCGACGCGGTCAGCATGAGTATCATCACCGGACGCTCAGCCTCGGAGATCATCCGGCAGATGGTGTCGCCGTGCAGCCCGGGCAGGTCTCGGTCGAGCACGACGACGTCGTAGGCGTTGCCCTCGAGCTTGGACGCCGCGTCGGGCCCGGAGTAGGCGACGTCAACGGCCATGCCCTGGTCGCGGAGTCCTTCGACCACCACGTCGGCGAGCCGCTGGGAGTCCTCCACAACCAGCACTCTCATGCGGAGGCTCCGGCGGGCTGTCGCACGGCGACCGGTAGCGCCATCACCACCGCCAGACCACCACCATCCCGGGCGTGCAGCTCCAGATGACCACCGTGTGCCTTCACGACGGCCGCCACGATCGAGAGCCCGAGGCCGCTACCGGCTTCCGAACCCGTCCGCTCCGCCCCGAGTCGACGGAACGGTTGGACCAGGCCTTCCACGGTGCGTTCGTCGAGCACCGGTCCGCCGTTCTCCACGCTGAGGCGGACCCAACCTCCTTCCCCTTCGGGGTCAATACTCGAGCGAGCACTGACGCGAATCCAACCGGCTTCCTCGTTGTGAGTGACGGCGTTCTCAATGACGTTCTCGACCATCCGACCGAGCAACGTCTCGCTCCCGGCGACCATGGCGCCTGCGAACTCAGCCAGGTCAACGTCCAGGCCGGCTTGCGCGATGACCGCGCCCCGTCGCGCGATGGCGGCCGCGGCCAGGTCATGGAGCGAAATCGGGGCGTCGTCGGTGGGGCCGCGTTGGGCCCGAGCCAACGCGAGAAGGCCGTCGAGGAGTCGGTCCACGTGGTCGAGCTCCTGACGGAGCTTGTCGGCCAGCGCGACCGTCGATTCGGGCACCGGCCCGGGCTTGGCCAGAGCTACGTCGATGGTCGCCCGCATGATGGCCATCGGGGTACGCAATTCATGGGAGGCGTTAGCGGCGAACTGACGCTGGCAATCGAATGATCCTTCCAGGCGCTCGAGCAACCCGTCGAACGTATCGCCGAGTTCCTTGAGTTCATCGTCGGGACCATCGAGCCTGACCCGTTGGTGCAGGTTGGTGTCCGAGATGTCACGTGCGGCCATCGTAATCGTCCGCAACGGCCGCAGGACCCGTCCGGACATGAGCCATCCCAGCACGACGGCCAGTATCGCCATGATGATGACGGCCAGGGCCGAGTAGAGGATCAGCTGATGCAGGTCGCTCGTGTGCTGCTGGGCCTTGATCGAAAGGAGCTGGTTCCCGACCACTCGTTGTTGCCTGGCGGTGACGCCCAATTGCGCGAGTGTCCCTTTGGGCGCCAAGGTTCCGGCAGCCGTGAAGGACTGTGAACCGGATGGCGGCCGAAGAGGGAGGTTGACGGCGATGCCGCGCACGACGTCACCCGAGACAGTGCCTTGATCCTTGGTGGCCTGTCCCCAGAGGGCATCGGTGATCAACAGGATCAGGGCACCTGAGGCGAGGAACAACACGCCGTAAACCAGGGTGAGACGTAGACGCACCGTCCGCCGCGGCAGGTGGGACAGCAGCTCGGTTTTGGTCAGTCGGTGACGGAGGCCCATGGTCCCTCAGTTCTGCCGCCGGGAAGGGCGACGATCTCGAAACGGTCGGTCAACAATCTTGGCCCGATGGCGCACGGTTCCAGCGTCGGCCTCCTGCCGCACGCCTGAGGCCAGGATGCCCGATCCCACCTAACAGGGCGTTAACAAGACCCGTAAAGCCCGCGTTATCAGCGGTGTCGTACAACGCACCCGCATCACGGTTCGCATGAGGTGAACCTCCGATGAGAGGGGTACGACGATTCCTGACCGACGGCAATCACCCCGGGTGTCCGGCGAGCTGGGCGACCTGCGCCGCAACGTCGTCGGGTGCCCCTGAATGGTCCTCATCCGGACAGCGGACCACTACGAAGTGGAGCGACGGACCAGGCCCGACCATCCCGAGGAGGCACCGCACGCACAGCGGAGGCCCTCTGGGCGGGAGAGGACGGACGGGCTCCCCGAACTGCCCCCTAAAACGAGGAGCACGCAGCACCTTTTTGCCATTGCGACCTACCTCGCCGTGGCGGTCGTGCTCTGGGCTCACGTGTGGATCGGGGGCAACCCGGCGCACGCCATCACCTGCAACTGCGGCGACACGGTCCAGGAGGTGTGGTGGTTCGAGTGGCTTCCCTGGGCCGTCACCCATGGCCACAACCCGCTCTTGACCAACGCCATATGGGCTCGTTTCGGTGGGGTGAACGTCCTGTCGAACACCAGCTGGCTCGCCCCGGCCGCTCTTCTCTCACCCATCACCCTGCTCTTCGGTCCGGTGGCGTCGTTCAATGTGGCCAACCTGCTCGCCCCCGTGGTCTCGGGCTGGGCCGCGTTCGCCTTGGCGGGCCGGATATCGAGTCGAACCGCCACGCGCCTCGTGGCCGGAGGTCTCTACGCCTTCTCACCCTTCATCGTGCGCAATACCGTCCTCGGCCATCTCGACCTAACTCTCACGGCCTACCTGCCCCTGGTCCTACTGCTCGGCCTACGGTTGCTGAGCCGGGAGGCGCGCCCGGTGTTGACCGGTCTTTCTCTGGGTCTGCTCACCGTCCTCGAGTTCTTCACCAGCCTCGAAGTCCTGGCCCTCACTGCGGTCACGGGTGCCCTCTGCGTCCTCGGGGTGCTGATCCTGCGACCGGGCATGGTGGCTTCGGCTCGCCGGCCGCTCGTGGTCGCCGGATCGGTCGCCACCATGCTGGCCACCGTGGTGTTGGCCTACCCCATCTGGTTCTACCTGGCCGGTCCCCGCCATGTAGTCGGGCCCTACTGGCCGGTCTCTTCGTCGATGCCGTGGCGCATCCTCCAGGCCGGACGCAATGTGTTCAATACGCATACGGGACTGAGAGGGGTGGGCTACCTCGGGCCACAGGGCCCCAACACGGACTATCTCGGAGCCGGTCTGCTGATCGCCGTAGCGGCCTCCTGCCCGCTGTGGTGGCGCCGTCGCTCCTGCATGATCGTGGCGGGCGTCGGCATCGCGACGTGGATGCTCGAGTTTTTCCCGGGCCGGCTGTGGATCAAGCTGCCGTTGCTGTCGAGCATCGTGCTCGTGCGCTTCGCCCTCCCGGTCTCGCTGTGCATGGGGCTCCTTCTGGCCGCCTCGATCGATGCCTGGTGGGATGCGGCCGCTCGGTGGCGGCCGACGGCTCTCTCGGACTGGCGGAGGCGGGCCGCACGGATCGGCATCGTGGGACTGATGACGTTGGCGTTCATCCCGTTGATCGACACCTACTCGGTCCCCTTCCGGGTGACGACAGCTACCGTGCCGCGGTGGTTCGAACAGGACGCACCGCGACTTTCACCTGGTACCGCGGTGCTGACCGTCCCGTTCGCCTACAGCATCGCGTCGACGCCCATGGCCTGGCAGGCCGAGACGAACGACGGATTTGATCTCATAGGAGGATGGGCCTTCGTGCCCGGGGATGACGGCACCCGAGACGAGGTGATGAGCAAGTTCGGTGGACCGGTCGCTGCGCTCCGAGTCCTCTCCTCCGACCCGCTCGGCCTGACGACGGGCGAGCAGTTGGCGATCCGGGCGGCCCTGATCCACTGGCGGCCACTGGTGGTGGTCGTGACTCCCGCCTACGCCAAGCCCGGCACGGTCGCCGCCCTGACGGACACGTTGGGATTCCCTCCATCCTGGTCCGACGGCGCCTGGGTGTGGAACCTCGGTCGCTCGACCGGACTCGGGCCGCTCACCGATATGGCCGACTTGTGAACCAGTCAATGGCTACCGGACTCACCCGGGCGCGAAGAACTCAATGAGGTGGGCGGCCACCTGGTCGGCGTGGGTGATGATCCCGATGTGGCCCGAGCCCATGATCTCCCGGTACTCGCCACCAGGAATCTGCGCCGCCGCCTGGCGCGCCCGGCCCGGTGGGGAATCGACATCGTGCTCGAAAGCCAGGACCAGACACGGCACCGCGATCTCCGACCAGCGGGTGGCGCGGGCCGGATCGGTGGACCAGGCCAGCGCCGCTTCGTACTGACCAAGCCGGCCAGGGTTGGGCCAGACGGGCAGGTCGGCGGTGAAGGACAACCAGGTGCTGACGACTTCATCATCTTGAATGTCGGAGATGGGCAGGTAGCGGAGCGTCTGGGTGGCATAGAAGAGCGGCGGCAGGTCGTAGTCGAGGCGGGCCAGATCCCGCTCGACCGTGGTGATGGCCACCTCCCACGCCGTGGGCTGGTTGGCGCTGCCCATCAGC
>DASXZJ010000073.1:0-20936 GCA_036502025.1 Acidimicrobiales bacterium
CCCCCAGTCTGCACCCACGACCGGATCGTCCCAAGCCAAGCCGAGCTCGTCCGAGTCGTTGTAGTACCCATCGACCAGGTACCACAGGAGGAGGTCCGTCAACGCGGCGAAACCGTGCGCCACCCCGGGAGGGATGAACAACCCCTGGTCCACATCCCCGTCGAGATCGATGTGCTCGGTCGCGCCGTCCGTCTGCGAGCCCAGACGTAGGTCATGCAGCACGACGCGGGCCCGCCCGCGCAAGAGATACCAGTAGTCCGCTTGATGCAGGTGGTAGTGCAGCCCCACCACCGCGCCCGCCTGCTTCTCGGACCGGTTGCCCTGCACCATCTCGCGCCCCAGCGGCAACCAGCTGCGTCGATACGTCTCCACGAACCGACCGCGTTCGTCCCCGTGCACGTCGGGTCGCACCAGCACGACATCGTCAATGGTCGAGGACGGGATCAGCTCGGGCATCGGCGGGAACGCTAACAGCGAGGCTCAGGCCACGAAGTGGCCGAAGCCCGATCGGTAGAAGAGGAGCGGCGACCCCTCACCGAGACCCAGGGCCACCACGTGGCCGGTGACCAGCTCGTGGTCGCCCCCCTCGTAAATGGCGCCCAGCGTGCACTCGACAGTGGCCAACGAACCGGCGATCATCGGCGAACCGGTGACCGGGCCCGGCGCCCACTCCACCCCGTCGAACTTGTCGCCCCCCGAGACGGCGAAGGTCCGGGCGATCGACTCCTGGTGCTCCTCGAGGACGTTGACGCAGAACGCACCGGCCTGGGCGATGCGCGGCCAGCTGGTCGAGCTCTTGGCCGGGGCGAGGATCACCATCGGCGGATCCAGCGACAGCGCGGCGAACGACTGGCAGGTGAAGCCAACCGGTTCACCCTGCTCATCCGCCGTCACGATGGTGATGCCGGTGGCAAAGTGTCCGAGCACTTCACGGAACCGGGCCTCATCAAGGCCCGTCATCTACACCCGGCCGAGGTCTATGGACTGGGACTCGTGCGCCGACGACACATCCTCGAGCGCCCTGGCTTCGGGCAGCCGCCGGGCCCCGGTCAGGATGCGGTCGATGTCACGGTCATTGTGCGACGGGTCGTGGTGCGACAGCATGAGCTTCTTCACGCCGGCCTCGGCCGCCACGTGGACGGCGAAGGCGGCGGTCGAGTGGCCCCAATCGGCCTTCCCGGAGAACTCGTCGTCGGTGTACTGGCCGTCGTGGACCAGGAGGTCGGCCCCTTGGCACAACTCCAGCACGGCGTCAGGAATGGTGCGGCGGTCGAGCGGCGCCTGATGGTCGGGCATGTAGGCCAGCACGCGTCCCTCGGCCTCGATCCGGTAGCCGAGCGTGATGCCGCTGTGCGGGATGGTGCGGGCCATGACCTTGGCCGAGCCGATCGAGAAGTCCTCGTCCCTGGTGTCGATGGTGCAGAGCTCGCCGCGGAACTGCTCCATGTGGATCGGGAAGACCGGCGGCTGCACGGCCGCGTGCAGCGCGTCCTTCAGGCTCCCCTTGGCCTGCGCCGGCCCGTGCACCGTCAGGCGCGCCCCGGGGTCGTGCAGCGGGGCGAAGAACGGCAGCCCGAGGATGTGGTCGAAGTGGAGGTGGGTCAGCAGCGCCGTGGCATGCAGCGGGGTGCCGAGGGCGCGCACCTCCTTGAGGAGCACGTCACCGAGCGAGCGCAGCCCGGTGCCCAGGTCGACGATGAGGGGCTCGTCCCCCTCGATACCGACGACCAGACACGACGTGTTGCCCCCGTATCGCCGGTAGCGGTCCCCCGAACACGGACAAGACCCCCGGACGCCATAAAACGTGACGTTCACCCTCGCGACCATACCTCCGGCCCGGACGATACGTTGGGTCGCCATGGACCAGCACACCGTCACGGCCAACGGGCTCGAGTTCGCCTACTTCGAGGAAGGACCGCCCGACGGGCCGCTGGCGCTGTGCCTGCACGGCTTCCCCGACTCCGCGCACACCTGGCGTTATCTCCTGCCCGCGTTGGGTGACGCCGGGTACCGCGCCATCGCCCCCTTCCTGCGGGGATACGCGCCTACCGCCATACCAACCGACGGCCGCTACCAGGTGGGCGCCGTGGTCCGGGACGCCAACGCGCTGCACCAGGTCTTCGGGGGAACCTCCGAGGCCGTGCTCATCGGGCACGACTGGGGCGCGCTCGCCACCTACGGCGCCGTGGCCCATCAACCCGATCGCTGGCGCCGGGCGGTGACCATGGCCGTCCCGCCCACGGCGTCGATGGGGATGACCTTCTTCTCCTACGCGCAGCTCCAGCGCAGCTGGTACATGTTCTTCTTCCTCTCCCCCTTGGCCGAGATGGCCCTTCCGCTCGATGACTACTCCTTCATCGACGGCCTGTGGCGGGACTGGTCACCGGGCTACGACGGTACCTGGGACGTGGCCCGCGTCAAGGAGTCCATCGGCGACACCACCCATATCGCCGCGGCCATCGGGTACTACCGCGCCCTCTATGACCCGTCACTGCAGGACCCCGAGCTGGCGGACGAACAGGCGGCCTCACTGGCGCTCACGCCCAAGCCCACCCTCTACCTGCACGGGCGCGACGACGGCTGCATGCTCTTGCGCTCCATCGGCCGACCGATCGACTTCATGGCCGAGGGATCCGAAGTGGCCATCGTCGACGACGCCGGCCACTTCCTCCACGTCGAGCAGCCCGATTTGGTCAACCGCCTCGTCGTGGAATTCCTCGCGCCCTGATCAGCGAAGGCGGAGCCGGGGTCGCGGGCCGGGCGACCACTCGGCGAACCCTTCGTCCACCAGTGCGCCCGCCAGGCGCGCCGCCCGGTCCCGATCTTCGGGCCACCCGCACGCGCCGGCGACCAGCTCCGCGCCCAGCGACCCTGCTCGCAGCGCGTGCAGCAGGCGGCCGCGGCCCTGGCGGTTCGATCCGGCGAAGGGCGGCTGGCTCCGGACCGACGGGCTGGCCCGCCAGGGGTCCGGGGCATGCCGACCGTCCCGCCTCCACCGGCACTGTCGGCGCAGGGGGCAGTCGTCGCAAGCCGGTGTGCTCGCCGTGCACACCAGCGCGCCCAGATCGAACATGGTCTGGTTGAACTCCCAGGACCGGCCCGCCGGCACCAGGCGATCGGCCACCTGCTGGGCCTCGGACAACGAAAGGCCCGCGCCGTGCACGCAGCGGGCCAGGACGCGCACGACATTGGTGTCGACCACGGCGGCGTCGGCCTCGAAGGCCAGCGAGCGCACCGCCCGGGCCGTGTAGGGGCCGACCCCCGGCAGCTTCCGCAGGTCCGCCTCGCCGGCCGGCACCTTCCCGCCGTGTTCTTCCACGATCTGGGCGGCCGCCCGGTGCAGGCCGAGGGCGCGGCGGTTGTAGCCGAGACCCGACCAGATCCGCACCACGTCGCCCGACGGCGCCCGGGCGCAGTCCGCCGGGGCGGGGAAGCGCCGCAGGAAGGCGTCGTAGTACCCCACCACCCGGTCCGCCTGCGTCTGTTGGAGCATTACCTCACTGACGAGGACCCGCCACGGATCGCGCGTGCGTCGCCACGGGAAATCTCTCCGGTGCTCCGAACCCCACTCGAGCAGGCGGACCCGGAAGCTCCGGACCCGGGCCGCGGTCGGGAGGTGGGACTCAGTCCCAGACGTCGTCGCCGTAGGGTCGTTGACGCGCCGGCGCATCCGCCGACTTCCACACCATGAGCTTGCGCCTGAAGTAACAGACTTCGTCGCCGTGTTGGTTGAAGGCCTTCGTCTCGACCGTCACGATGCCCCGGTCCTCCTTGGACTTCGACGGGGTGGCCTCGAGCACCCGCGTCTCGGCGTAGATGGTGTCGCCATGGAACGTCGGCGAGCGGTGCAGCAGTGACTCGATCTCGAGGTTGGCGATGGCCGACCCGCTCACGTCGGGCACGCTCATGCCGAGGACGAGCGAGTAGACGAGGTTGCCGACGACGACGTTCTTCCCCTGGACCGTTTCGTGCTCGGCGAACCAGGCGTCGAGGTGCAGGGGGTGGTGGTTCATGGTGATCAGGCAGAAGAGATGGTCGTCGTACTCGGTCACCGTCTTGCCCGGCCAGTGCCGGTACACGTCACCGGGGACGAAGTCCTCGAGATGGCGCCCGAAGGGGCGGTCGTACGTGGTCATGTTGCTAGGCCGATGGCACCGGCCGGGGCCGGGTGGTGAAGCCCAGCGAGGCGCCGGGCAGCGACTCCCCGTCAATGGTCAGGCGCCAGGCGAAACGGGTTCCCGGCGAAAGGGGGATCGGTCCGAGGTTCACGGCCAGCGCCACGTCGATGGGCGATCCCTCGGGAATGCCCGGGGGCTGGCTCACCGTGAACTCGCCGCGCACCTCGACGGGCTGGGTACCGTCGGGCGTCTCCATGAGGACCGGGCGGCCGTCGGCGTCTTCTAGGAAGAGCTCCCAGTGGTGCGACGTCTCGGCCTCGTGCCAGTCCACGTCGATTTTCAGCGCCACGGCCGAGGGAACCGGGTCGGGACCGGTCATGCTCCATCCCCCGCCCAGGATGTAGAGCTTCCCGTCGGACACCTGTGCGGCGTCGCAGAGCAACATAGTCACCTTCACCGGCAGCAGGCTATAGGTCGCGCCAGGTGGCTGAGTTTCGGGTCGGCGCCCCGGCCCGGGTTCCGCGACGCCCCGGCGGCCATAAAGTGCCTGCCTATGGCAACGCGGCAATGGGGTGACCGGGCGTGAGCGAGCTCATCGGGCTGCGCGACGACGTCTACCGGCGCCCGCTGGCCACCGCCCTCCTCCGGCTCGGCCTCGAGGCCGGCTGGCGCTGCGTCGACGTCGGGGCCGGCGGCGGCGACGTCTCGGTGGCCCTGGCCGAGATGGTGGGGCGTGACGGCCGCGTCTACGCCGTCGACAGCGACCCGTTCGCCCGCGACGAGGTGGCCCATGCCGCCGCCACGCACACCCAGGTGGTGGCGCTCACCCAGGCCGGCGAGGACCTGATCCTGCCCGAGCAGGTCGACCTGGCCTTCTGCCGCTTCCTCCTCCTCCATGTGGTCGACCCGGCCGTCGTCGTGCGCCGCATGGCCGCCGTGGTCAAGCCAGGGTCCTGGGTGGTGGCCCAGGAGCCCATCACCTCGGCCGGCCGGATCGGGGGCATTGCGCTGTCGATGCCCGACGCCCGGCATCCCGACGTCGGGAGCGTGCTCCCCGCCCTCATCCGCCAGGCCGGGCTCGAAGTGATCGATGCCTGGGCCGAGGCGCCGGCGGGAGTCGGTCCCGGTCCCGTGGCGCGCTACCTGGAGTCACTCACGGGGGTCGATCCGGTCGACGAGCCCGTGGTGCTGCCCCCACTGGTGACCGTCATCGGCCAACGACCCGTCTGACGTCATCACCCAGCAAAGAGGCTCGGGACGAGCCAGTAGGGTCGCTTGCCATGACCAAGACGACAACGGCCGGGTTGGCCGCCGCCACTCAGGCCGTCGAACTGGCCCAGCAGGTGGTCGACAGAGCCTGCGAGGCCGTGCGGGCCAACGGTGGCGTGGACGCCAACCAGGTGGTCGCCTACGACGTGGCCCATGCCGCCGCCGCGGTGGCGACGGCCCGGGCGACCCTGGACTACGGCGCCCGGGGCGAAGACGAGGAGCTCTTGACCACGGCGTTCGTCGCCGACGTGCTGGCCGACCTGGTCGGGAAGGTGGCCGGCCGGGAGGGCGCCTGGGGGGTCGAGGTGGGCTGGAGCGCGCCGGTGGCCGACTTCGTGACCGCCCACCGTGACCCCGCCGCGCTGGCGGCCCTGGCCACGGTGGAGGGGCCCCGCCATCTCGGCGACGATTTCGAGCTCGTGCGCGAGACCTTCCACCGCTTCGCCGAGCAGAGGGTCCGGCCGCACGCCGAGCACGTTCACCGCACCAATGCGGACATCCCCGAGGAGATCATCAGCGGTCTGGCCGAGCTGGGCGGTTTCGGCCTGTCCGTCCCCGAGGAGTACGACGGGTTCGCCAGCGGGGGCGAGAGCGACTACATGGGCATGGTCGTGGCCACAGAGGAACTGAGCTGGGGCTCGCTCGGGATCGGGGGCTCCCTGATCACGCGCCCCGAGATCCTCACCCGGGCCCTGGTCCACGGCGGCACCGAAGACCAGAAGAAGCAGTGGCTGCCCAAGCTGGCCTCGGCCGAGGTCCTCGCGGCCGTGGCGGTCACCGAGCCGGACTTCGGCTCCGACGTGGCCGGCATCGTGACGGCGGCGACGCCGACCGAGGGCGGGTGGTTGATCAACGGGGTCAAGACGTGGTGCACCTTCGCCGCCCGGGCCGACGTCCTCATGCTGCTGGCCCGCACCGACCCGGACCGTTCGCTGGCCCATCGCGGCCTCTCGATGTTCGTGGTGGAGAAGCCACAGGGAGACGGGCACGGGTTCGTCTTCGATCAGGAGGAGAGCGAGCGACCGCAGGGCATCGGGGCGGGACGTCTCGAAGGGCGCCCCATCGACACCATCGGCTACCGCGGCATGCACTCCTATGAATTGGCCTTCGAGAATTGGTTCGTCCCCGACGCCAACCTGGTGGGCGGCCCGGACGGGCTGGGCCAGGGCTTCTACCTCCAGATGCAGGGTTTCGAGAACGGCCGCCTCCAGACGGCCGCCCGGGCCCTCGGCGTCATGCAGGCGGCCTACGAGGCCGCGGTCGCCTACGCCAGTGACCGCAAGGTCTTCGGATCGCCGATCCTCGAGTACCAGCTGACGCAGGCCAAGCTCGGGCGGATGGCGGTCATCATCCAGGCCACCCGCCAGTCCTCCTACCATGTGGCCCGTCTGATGGCCCGGGGCGAGGGCGCGCTGGAGGCGTCCATGGTGAAGGCCTACGTATGCCGGGCCGCCGAATGGGTCACCCGCGAGGCGATGCAGATCCACGGGGGCATGGGCTACGCGGAGGAGTTCCCCGTCAGTCGCTACTTCGTCGACGCGCGGGTGCTCTCCATCTTCGAGGGCGCCGACGAGACCCTGGCGCTCAAGGTCATCGCCCGCCGGCTGATCGGCTAGGCAGGATCAGCGCGGACTGCGGGTCAGACCGGCCCGCTCGCCCCGGCTCACGAATTTGACGGCGATCTTTCGGCTGGCTTCGTCGATCATCTCGTCGCCGAACATGACCGCGCCCTTGCGATCCCCTTCGGTGGCCTGCTGGTAGGCGTCAAGGATGTCGAAGGCCCGGTCGAACTGCTCCTGGGTCGGTGAGTACACCTCGTTGAGCACCACCGCCTGGTCCGGGGTGAGCGCCCACTTGCCGTCGTAGCCGAGCATGCGGGTGCGCATGGAGTAGTGGCGCAACGCGTCGAGCTCGCGGACTTTGAGGAACGGACCGTCAATGACCTGGAGGCCGTTGGCCCGGCCGGCCATGAGGATGCGACTGAAGACATAGTTGAAGTGGTCACCGGGGTACTCGGGGATCTCGATCCCTCCGGTCAGCACCGGCATCTCGATGCTGGCCGCGAAGTCGGCCGGCCCGAAGATGATGGTCTCGAGCCGGGGTGAGGCCGCGCAGATCTCATCCACGTTGATCAGGCCGCGCGCCGTCTCGATCTGCGCCTCTATCCCGATGTGGCCGATGGGTAGTCCCGACTTCTTCTCCACCTGGGTGAGGAGAAGGTCGAGGGCCACCACCTCGGCCGCCGACTGCACCTTGGGCAACATGATCTCGTCCAGCCGCTCGCCGGCATTGCCCACCACCTCGATGACGTCGCCGTAGGTCCATTCGGTGTCCCAGGCGTTGACCCGGACACACAGCACGCGGTCGTCCCAGGCGAGGTTCTTGATGGCATCGACCACCTTGGGCCGGGCGCTCTCCTTCTCCAGTGGGGCCACGGCATCCTCGAGGTCGAGGAAGGTCATGTCCGCCGGCACCGTCGGCGCCTTGGCGAGGAACTTCTCGTTCGATCCGGGGGTGGACAGGCAGGAGCGACGGGGCAGGTCTCGGGAACGGGCGGACATGGGCCGATGGTAACAAACCGGTCCGCTCCCACCGCCGGGGCGGCCGGACCTGGCGCGGCGGGTGGGTTAGCTGAGTCTCGACCGGAAGAAGTCGAGCGTGCTGTCCCACAGCGCGGTGGCCGCGGTGGCGTCGTAGACCTCGGGCCGGGTGTCGTTGAAGAAGGCGTGATCGACCCCGGGGTGGACGATGATCTCGGCGTCCACCCCGAGACCGCGCAACTGCTCCCCCAGCGCTTCGGCCGCAGCCGCGGTGAAGTACTCGTCGTTGCCGGCGTAGTGCCCCTGCACCGCCGCGCTGAGCGCGCGGTAATCGGGCTGCGCATCGGGCCAAGGGATCAGCCCGTAACTGGGCACCACCGCAGCCACCGCGTCGGGCCGTTGCGTGGCCAGCACGAGGGCGAGCCCGCCCCCCATGCAGAAGCCGATCACCCCGACGTGCTCGCCCGTGGCGCGTCGCTGCACTTCGTCCACCGCGCCACTCATGTCGCGCGCCGCCTGATCCATCTTCAACGCCATCATGGCCTTGCCGGCTTCGTCCGGCTCGGACACCGTGACGCCGTGGTAGAGGTCGGGGGCCAGCGCCACGAAGCCGGCCGCGGCGAAGCGGTCACACACGTCTTTGATGTGGTCGACCAGGCCCCACCACTCCTGGATCACGATGACCCCGGGGCCGCTTCCACCTTCGGGCCAGGCCAGGTAGCCCGACGCGGTCGATCCATTGCTCGGAAAATCGATCAGTTCACCCATGCGGCCGACCGTAGCCTGGGCCGCCCCCGTTGGGCATGTGCGCCTTCGCACGAAAACTTCTGATTTGTTGATTCCCCCTTTGAACTGGTGGTTACTACCATCGGTAGGACTAAAGGCGACCCATTTGGGGCGATGGTGTTTGAAACCGCTCGGCGCGCGCAGTAAGAATGGCGCCCATCGTGACTGACGTAGAGCGGCCATCCAGCCACTCCAGGCCGCGGTCAGCTCGGGGTTCTCGGCTGCTCCGGCGGGTTTGCCTACCCGCTATGACCGTCGTCACAGTGTGCTCGAGCACTGTGCTTCTCGCCACGCGCCCAGTGGGCGCTGACACGGTCTCCAGCGCCCGGGCGAAGGCGGCCGCCATCGAAGCCACCTTGGCCTCGGCCCAGGCCAAGATGTCGGCACTGAGCCAGCAGTACGACGCCGCCAAGACCCGCTTGGACCAGATCAACTCGAACATCGCCACCACCAAGGCGAACATCGCCACCGACCACGCGCAGGTTTCGAGCGACAAGAAGACACTCGCCAAGGCGGCCGTGGCCAGCTACGTCTCCAACGGGTCGGCCACGGCCGACAACCCGATCTTCAGCAGCAACGAGAAGACGATGAACGCGGCCAACGAGTACAACCAGATCGCCGAGGGCGACATCAACCTGGCCGTGGCCAACCTGCACACGGCCGAGAACACGCTGAGCGCCCAGGAGTCACAGCTGGCCTCGCAACAGAACCAGGCCCAGCAGCAGGTGGCCGCCGAGAACGCCGCCATCGCCGCCAACCAGCAGGAGGTGACGGCCCAGTCGGCCGCCCTGGCCCAGGAGAACGGCGAGGTCGCCAACCTGGTCCACCAGCAGCAGCTCGCCGCCGTCGCCGCCTCACAGCGGGTCACCACGGCGCGGCTCGCCTCAGCCACCACCCGCTCTTCGTATGCCGGGCTCAGTCAGGCGGCGCCGCCGCCCACAGCTGCCGGCGGTCAAGGTGCCGTGCAGGCGGCCGAGAGCCAACTCGGGGTTCCCTACGTCTGGGGTGGCGAGTCGCCGAAGGGATCGGGCCACCCGGGCTTCGACTGCTCGGGACTCACCGCCTGGTCCTGGGGCCAGGTCGGAGTCGGGCTCCCGCACTACTCGGGTGCCCAGATGGGCGACTCCGCCCCGGTACCCCTGAGTGACCTACAGCCCGGTGACCTTCTCTTCTACGGGCCGGGTGGCAGCGAGCACGTGGCCATGTACGTCGGTCCGGGCACCATGATCGAGGCGCCCGACAGCGGAAACGTGGTCCACCTGACGGCTCTCCGCCTCGGCGGCGGGTTTGTCGGCGCCGGCCGTCCCTAACCGCACCGCGACGAACCTCCCGGCGTCCCGTCGTAGTCTGGCGCCAGGCGCGCCATGAAACCGATCCCTGTCGTCTTCCACATCGGCCCGTTACAGGTCCACACCTACGGCATCGGCCTGGCCATCACCTTCTGGTTCGGCTTCACCTACTTCGAGCGCCGGCTCCGCCGTAACGGCTACCCGACCGACTGGTGGGTCTCGGTCTTCCTCTGGACCATCCTGTCGGCCGTCGTGGGGGCCCGGGCCCTCCATGTCCTCTCCAACGCCTCGTACTACAGCCACCACCTCGGTCAGGTGCTGGCCATCTGGCAGGGCGGTCTCTCCTCGTTCGGCGGCCTGCTCTTCGCGGTGCCGACCGCCATCATCCTGACCCGCCGCCGCTGCCCTGAACTCCCCATCGGCCGCGCCCTCGACCTGGTGGCGCCGGTGTTGCTGGCCTGCTGGGCCATGGGTCGCCTGCTCGGGCCGCAGTTGATGGTGGCCGGTGGCGGCCACCCGACCCACCAGTGGTTCGGCATGTACTACGCCGGCCAGGCCGGTCGCCGGCTCCCGGTGCCGCTCTTCCAATCGGCGGAGGACTTCTGCGTGTACCTGGTGCTGATCGCCATCGAGCGGCGCCTGGCCCGGTGGCCCGACGGGTCGGCCCGCACCGGCTATCCCACCGGCGCGGTCCTGGGAACCGCCATGGTGCTCTGGGGCATAGAGCGCTCACTCGACGAGCATCTCTGGCTCGGCGAGGACGGGCACCTCGGCTCCTTGCTCGTCCAGATCGCCGGCGCGGCGCTAGTGGTCGGGGGCGCCGGGCTCCTGCTCCGGACCCGGCGACGCTGGCGGGAGTGGGAATCCGCTCCCCACGACCCGAAGGGCCACGACGCCCCGCTGGCCGAACAGACGTCCTAAGCGTTCGGCGTATCGCCAGCCGCGGCGGCTTGGCGCATCTGATCCAGCCGCTCGATCAACCCCATCTTCTCCTGGCCGATGCTGCTGTCGAGCCGGGCCGCTATCTCTTCGGGGGTCCAGCGACCTTCCGAGAACATCGCCCGCACCTCGCTGGGCTGGTTCCACACGGCGATCTTCGAACCGACGACCGTGTAGACCTGCCCGGTGATGTGCTTGGCCTGGTCGCTGAGCAGATAGACCACCATCGGCGCGATGTCCTCGGCGTCGCCCATCTCGGCCAGTTCCATCGGCACGTTGGCCGACATGCGGGTACGCGCCACCGGGGCGATGGCGTTGGAGGTGATCCCGTAACGGTGCAAACCGGCGGCGGCGGAGCGCACCAGCGAGACGATGCCACCCTTGGCGGCAGAGTAGTTGGCCTGGGCCACGCTGCCGGCGAAGGCGCCCGAGGTGAACCCGATGAGAGCCCCGCCGCCCACCTGCTTGCGCATGACCGCCGCGGCAGCCCTAAAGACCGTGAAGTGTCCCTTGAGATGGGTCGAGATCACGGCGTCCCACTCGTCCTCTGACATGTTGAAGAGCATGCGCTCCCGCAGGATCCCCGCCACCGCCACGACGCCGTCGATGCGGCCCCACTTGTCCACTGCCGTGGCGATGAGGCGTTCGCCCGATTCCATCTTCGAGATGTCGTCGGCCACGGCGAGGGCTTCTCCGCCGGCGCCGGTGATCTCGGCCACCACGGCGTCAGCCACCTCGCTGCTGGGGTCCTCCCCGGCCATGCCCACGCCGTAGTCGGCCACGATGACTTTGGCGCCCTCGGCCGCCGCGGCCAGGGCCACCGCACGACCGATGCCGCCGCCACCGCCGGTGACCGCGACGACCTTGCCTGCGAGGAACCCTGCCATCGTCAATCTCCTGATCATGTCCGGTACCCGGGTCGACCGGGCCGCCGAGGCGCAGTTGCCCTGACTTAGAACATGTTCTAGCTTGCCCACGTCTGGCGCTGCCATTTGCGCCGTGCGGCTGCCGGCGGCCGATGAAGACCGAAAAGGAGAATGTCGCTATGGGTGACCTCGGGTTCTGGGCCCTGGCCCAGGAGGATCCTGACTACCTGGCTCTCGTGACCCCCGAAGGCGATGAGGTTCGCGGCGGCGAGCTCCTGGCCCACTCCAACCAGCTCGTCCATGCCCTGCGGGCCCAAGGGGTCCAGCCGGGCGATGTGGTGGCCACCCTCCTCCCCAACGGCACCGAGATGATCGAGATCTACCTGGCCACCATGGAGGCAGGCCTGTACCTGGTACCCATCAACCACCATCTGGTGGCGGCGGAAGTCGCTTACATCCTGCGGGACTCCGGCGCCAAGATCTTCGTGGGCCACGAGCGCTTCGCCGAGGCGTCCATCGCGGCGGCCGACGAGGTGGACCTCCCTGAGCCCGGCCGGTGGGCCGTGGGTGACGTCAAGGGGTTCGCCTCCTACGCCGCCGTGCGCGACGCCCAACCGACGACGCTGCCTGAGGATCGCACCATCGGCGATGTTATGAACTACACCTCGGGCACCACCGGGAACCCCAAGGGCATCTTTCGCAAACTCCAGGGCGTGACGCCCGAGCAAGCTGCGCTCGGGCTGTCGGGGATCCTGTTCCTCTTCTCCGTACAGCCCCAGGACGACAACGTCCACATCATCGGCTCGCCGCTCTACCACACGGCCGTGCTGCGCTTCGGGAGCGCATCGCTGCACCTCGGCCACACCGTGGTCCTGATGGACAAGTGGTCGCCCGAGGAAATGCTGCGCCTCATCGAGCAGCACCGGGTCACGACCTCGCACATGGTGCCGACCCAGTTCCACCGCCTGCTCGCCCTGCCCCAAGAGGTGCGGGACAAGTACGACGTGTCCTCGCTGCGGCACATGATCCACGCCGCCGCCCCCTGCCCGATCGACGTCAAGCACAAGATGATCGCCTGGTGGGGCAACGCGGTCGACGAGTACTACGCCGCCAGCGAGGGTGGCGGCACCCTGGTCACCGCCGAGGAGTGGCTGGCCAAGCCGGGGACAGTGGGTAAGGCCTGGCCCATCTCGGAGATCGCCATCTTCGACGACGACGACAACCGCATCACCGAGCCCAACGTGGTCGGCACCGTCTACATGGGCATGCAGGGGCTGACGTTCGAGTACCACGGCGACAAGGAGAAGACCGCCAAGAATCGCATCGGCAACTTCTTCACTGTGGGCGACGTCGGGTTACTCGACGAGGACGGCTACCTCTTCCTGCGCGACCGCAAGATCGACATGATCATCTCGGGTGGCGCCAACATCTACCCGGCCGAGATCGAGAACGTCCTGCTCTCCCACCCCTAGGTGGGCGACGCCGCCGTCTTCGGCATCCCCCACGACGATTGGGGCGAGGAGGTCAAGGCAGTGATCGAGCCGGCCGAAGGGATCGAGGGGAACGACGACCTGGCCGCCGAGATCATGGCCTTCTGCGCCGACAAGCTGGCCAAGTTCAAGACGCCCAAGTCCATCGACTTCACCAACGAGTTGCCCCGCGATCCCAACGGCAAGCTCTACAAGCGCAAGCTGCGCGACCCCTACTGGGAGGGCGTGCAGCGCGCGCTCTGAGCGCCCCTACCCGTTGGCGGCGACGCCGACCTTGTGTCCCTGGGCGTCGGCGAATACACCGAAGCTCGTGCCCGGAACGTGCTGCGCGGGCTGGATGATGGTGCCGCCCAGCTGCTCGGCCCTCTTGAGCGTGGCCTCGACGTCTTCGACGCCGACAAAGAACAGGACCTCGTCGTCGGGACCCTGGCGGGGACTGATGGCCACGTAGGTGCCACCCTCGACGCCGGTGTCGATGAAGGTGTAGCCCGGGAAGCCGCCCTCTGACGCCACCTTCCAGTCGAACAGGTCGGCATAGAACTTTCGGGTGGCGTCGGGGTCCTCGGAACGGATCTCAGCGTGGATCACTGGGTGGGGCATGAGGAGTCTCCTTCGGGTGATGGGCTGCGACCTGCAGCATGGAGACGACGAACAGACATCCCGAAATCGACACGGCGGGGCGACGAGACGCCTGAGTGGATCTTCAATCGCATGCACGGGACCAGCTGATCGCACGGCATCCTGGAGTGGTGACCAACCCTTCGACTTCAGTCCTCCTCGGCCGCCGGCCGGTGCGGCGCATCGGCTTCGGCGCCATGCAACTCCCTGGCCCAGGCGTCTTTGGTCCACCAAAGGATCACGATGTGGCCCTGCAGATCCTGCGCCGCGCCGTCGAGGCCGGGGTGAACCACATCGATACGGCGCAGTTCTACGGGCCCGACGTGGCCAACGACCTCATCCGCCAGGCGCTGCATCCATACCCCGAGGACCTGGTCCTGGTCTCGAAGGTGGGCGCGGCCCGCAACCCCGATGGGCACTGGCTCCCGGCCCAGACGCCGGACGAGCTCCGGGCCGGGGTGGAGGCCAACCTGGCTTCCCTCGAAGTGGACCAGGTCCCAGTGGTGAACCTGCGCCGGCACCCCGAATCCGCCGTCCCCTTCACAGAGCAGCTGGGCGCCATGATCGCCCTACGCGATGAGGGATTGATCGGCGCCATCGGCCTGAGCAACGCGACCCTCGAGGAGTACCGGACGGCCCGGGCCCAGGTGGAGGTGGCCTGCGTCCAGAACTCCTACAGCCTGGCCGACCGCTCGGGGCAGGACGTCTTCGACGCCTGCCGCGACGACGGCGTCCCCTACGTACCGTTCTTCCCGCTCGGCTCCGCGTTCAACCCCGAGAACCCGGTGCTCAACCATCCCGTGGTCGTGGACAGCTCGGCACGGCTCGGCGTCACGCCGGCTCAGGTGGCCCTGGCCTGGCTGTTGCACATCGCCCCGACCGTGTTGTTGATCCCCGGTACGTCGAGCCTGACCCACCTCGAAGAGAACCTCGCCGTCGGGGACATCACCCTCGATGCCGCCACCCTTGACGCTCTGAGCTGACCGCCGAGGGTTTGCCGCAGCCGCGTGCCGTCGGGTGAATCAGACCAAGGTGCGGTGGAGTACGGCGGCAAAATCCTCTGGCTCGGTAACGAAGCCAGCGTGGCCCCCGGGGAACTCGATCAGCGGGTTGCCCAGGCGCTCGGCCAGCGCGGCCGCCGTGCGCTGGGCGAACTCGCCCTTGGAGGCGGCTCCCCCGGCGACCATCACCCGGGTCGGCGCCGCCTGCAGCGCGGAGAAGTCGGGCTGGTACAGGGCGATGGGCAGGAGGCCATGACCGAAGAAGCGCTCGCTCGACGCCATCGCCTCGGCCGACGGCGGCGGCGGATCGGCACCGTCCTGCGGGCGCATGTTCATGCCGGTGAAGGAAGCGAAACTCGCCCAGGCGGCGCTGATGCCGCGGTCGCGGTACGTGTCGTACATCTCGTGCATTCCCGCGCGCGCTTCCTCGGCCTCGGGCAGGAGCAGGGCAACCGGTGGCTCGTGAGCCACGAGGGTTTCAACGTGGTCCGGGTAGCGAGCGACCAGTGCCAGACCTGTGACCGCGCCTCCACTGCTGCCGAAGACGTGCGCGGGCACCTGGCCGACCGCCTCCAGCACGCGGCGAACGTCGTCGGCCAGGAGGTCCGGCTCGGCGTCCTGGTCGGGGTCCTCGATCGTGCTGCGGGCGAAGCCTCTCGGGTCATAGGTCACCACCGTGTAGGAATCGGCGAGCAGTGGCGCGATGGTGGCAAACCCCGCCGCGTCCATGGGGTGGCCGACCAGCATGAGCACAGGGCCCGAACCTTGCACGTCGTAGTGCAAACGGGCGCCGGGAACGTCCAACGTGTGGCTCGTAGGTGGCGACATCTCCACATCACTCCTCGGTTGGGGGTTCACGCCATCCTGTCAGGGGTTGTCCCCATTGTTCCGGCCTTGGGTCGGCCCCGAGTTAAGGCCACCGCCGTCTCACCCTTTGGCCGACTTAGGTCGGGTTGACGGCCCGCTGCGCGATGAGGTCGATGAATTCCGGGTCGACCACCGGGTCGGCGGCCTCCCGGGCGTTGGTCGTCACGATGTCGAGCATCCGTCCAGGCTCCATGGAGATGAAGATCCCGTCCGCTTCGGCGGTGAGCTCGCCCTCGTGGTAGATGCCGCCCCAGGCGAATACCTTGCGGCGTTCCGATCCGGTGTAGCGGGCCACCAGGTCCAGCGGTGCCAGGAGCGGAGTGGTCTTGCGGTAGCGGACCGTAAGGGTGCCGGTCATGCCCGCCTTGTCGGTGATGATGCAGGCCGCCCCGAGCAGCTCGTCGAAGAGCTCGGCAATGACGCCGCCGTGCACGCAGGTGGGCGGGCCCTCGTAGGGGTAGCCGAAGGTGACGCGTCCGCGGATCTCACGCAGCCCGCTCTCGCCCTCGACCGCCCACACATGGACCGGCGGGGCGACCGGATTGGCATGCCCGATGACCGGGCTGGTGGGGAACAGCTGGCGCGGATCGAGGCCGGGCGTGGGTTGACGGCGTGGACGTTTGCGATCCTCCGCCTTGGCCTCGAGAGTGCCCGCCACCGTCTCGAGCGTCTCGGCGGCTGCGTTGAGGGCGTCGTCCGAGATCGGCCGTCCCACCGCCACTCCGCTGATGCGCCGGACGGCCTCGGCGAGCCGGACGAGGGCCTCATCGCCCGCGGGGGCCTGATTGCTCACTCGCGGCTGAAGTTGGCCGGGCGCTTCTCGGCGAACGCCTTCTGCCCCTCGGCGGCGTCCTTGGTGGCGAAGATGGGCCACCCGAGCTCGAGCTCGCGGGCCAGGCCGGCGACCTCGGACATCCCCTCGGTCTCCCGCACCGACTGCATGATCGCCTCGACGGCCAAGGGACCGTTCTGGGCGATCACCCCGGCGATCTCGAGCGCCCGCCGCAGCGCCGTGCCGTCGGGCACGACGTGCCCGATGAGGCCGATGCGCAGCGCTTCGTCGGCCGGCACCTCTCGGGCGGTCAGCAGGAGCTCCATAGCCACCGTGTAGGGGATCTGCCGGCGCAGCCGCACCGTCGACCCTCCGAGCGGGAACAGGCCCCGCTTGGCTTCGAAGACGCCGAACACGGCGCTCTCGCCCGCCACCCGGATGTGGGTGGCCTGGAGGATCTCGGTCCCGCCCGCCACGGCCCACCCCTCGACGGCGGCGATGAGTGGCTTCGTCACGTCGTAGTGGCGCAGGAGGGCCTTCCAGTGCAGGTCCGGGTCGGCCGTCATGCGGGGGCGGTACTTCTCGGCGCTGGCGTCCCCCATGGCTTTGAGGTCCATGCCGGCGCAGAACGTCCCCCCCGCCCCGGTGAGGATGGCGCAGCGGATGTCGTCGTTGCTGTTGATCTCCTCCCAGGCGTCGGCCATGCCCACCAGCATCGGCAGGCTGAGGGCGTTCTTCGCCTCGGGACGGTTCATCGTCACGATGGCCGTCGCGCCGTCGCGCTCGTACGTCAGGTGCTCGGTTGATTCCACGTTCCCCTCCTGGTGCGGGCTGAAGCTACTGGCTGAGCTGAATCTGCGGGTGCGGGCGCTAGGTCGATCGGTCGATCAGAGCCGCTCGATGATGGTGCCCGTGGCCAGCGCGCCGCCGCAGCACATGGAGACCAACCCGAACTGGGCGTCGCGGCGCTCGAGCTCGTGCAGGATCGTCGTGATGAGCCGGCTGCCGGTGGCCCCGACGGGGTGACCCAGCGCGATGGCACCGCCGTTGACGTTGACCTTGTCCATGTCGGCGTTGTGCACCTTGGCCCAGCTCATGACCACTGAGGCGAACGCCTCGTTCACCTCGAAGAGGTCGATGTCGGCCATGGTCATGCCGGCCTTCTCCAGCACCTTGGCGGTAGCGGAGATGGGGCCGTCGAGGTGGTAGTAGGGATCGGAGCCCACCAGCACCTGGGCCACCACGCGGGCCCGGGGCGTGAATCCCTCCGCCTTGGCCTTGTCTTCGGACATCCACAGGACCGCCGCGGCGCCGTCGGAGATCTGCGAGGAGTTGCCGGCGTGGTGCATGCCGTCGGGCAGCACCGGCTTGAGCTTGGCCAGCCCTTCCGCGGTGGTCTCGCGGGGGCCCTGGTCCTTGCTGATCACCAGCTTCTCGCCCGAGTGCTCGCCCCGGGGGCCCTCTTCACCGACGATGGGCGCCTCGACGGACACGATCTCGCGGCCGAAACGGTCCTCGGCCACGGCGACGCCCGCCTTCTTCTGGGACTCGAGCCCCAGCCAGTCCACATCCTCACGGGTGATGCCGTACTTCTGGGCGATCCGTTCGGCCGCCGTGAACTGGTCGGGCATGTCGTAGGGCAGGTCCTCGGGGATGGCCCGGCCCACGCCGGCGGCCGCGTTGGCGCCCAGCGGCACCCGGCTCATGGCCTCGATACCGCAGGCGATGCCCACATCGATGGCGCCGGCAGCGATCAGGTTGTTGACGAAGTGGTTGGCCTGCTGGGACGAGCCGCACTGGCAGTCGATCGTGGTGGCGGCCACCTCGTAGGGCAAACCGGCCAGCAGCCAGGAGGTACGGGTCACGTTGAAGCCCTGCTCGCCGGCCTGGGTCACGCAGCCCCCGACCACCTGCTCGACGAGGCCCGGGTCGATGCCCGCCCGCTTGACCACTTCCACCTGGGCCGCGCCCAGGATGTCAGGCGGTCGCAGACCCGAGAGCCACCCGTTGCGCTTGCCGATGGGCGTTCGGACTGCCTCGACGATGACCGGAGTGCCCATGATGGATGTCCCTTCCGTTGCCTGTGCCGACCCGCGGCCGGTCGCCCCCACTGGAGCGTGCCGAACATAGAACCTGTTCTAAGAATATCACCCGGCCCACGACGGTTGTCCGGGCCCCGCCAGCGCCAATTCCACTACCGCGAGCAATTTTCACTCTCCCGAGCAATTCACGTTCACCCTGGATATGATCGCAGCCGGCATGCAAGGTTCGGCTCAATACATCGATGTCCGGAAGGCGATTGGCGACTCCTCGCCGGCCCATCCGGGGGAATCGTCATCCGGGCACTGTGGCCGACCAAATCCATGATGCAAACCACCTCCTGAGACGCGCCCAGGCGCGCCCCACGGGAGGGGCCCGAAGAAAGCAGGCGGTTGATGAAGAGCACTGATCTGGCACGCGCTGGCATCGAGACGGCTGGAGGCAACCACCGTCGACGCAGGCACGGCATGGTCGCTCGAGCTGGGGGGCTCGGTGGGGCCGCCCTGCTCATGGCCGGCTTCCTCCAGGCGGGGACCGCCCTGACCGCCGGCGCCGCCACCCCGGTCAACCTGGTGGTGACCACGACCGCCGACGGGACCGGGACCGGCGCCTGTGCCAGCGCGGGGGCGTGCACGCTGCGGCAGGCCATCGACACCTACAACGCTGACAATGTCAGCGGGAAGGCCTACACCATCACCTTCTCGGCCGACGGGACGTTCAACATCGGATCCCTCGGCGCCAGCGCCACGCTGACCATAAACACCAGCTCGTCCCCCCCCAATCCCCTCACCATTACCGGCGACGGGCCGACGCAGACCATCATCGACGCCGACAGCACGGCCGGGGTCGGCGGGTTCGCCGTCGCGAGTGGCAATAACGCCGCCGTCACCCTTACGGACATGACCATCCAGCACACGTCCAACACCACTGCGCTGAGCAACGCCACCACCGGTGGCCTCACGCTGACCGACGTCACCATCGCCAACAACATCGCCGGCAATGCTGCGCTCCTCAACCAGGTCGGGGGCCTGCTCACCGCCAACAACGTCACGGTCAATACCAATACGAGTGCCGTAGCCGGCGGGGGCATCGCCAACGCCAACACGGCAACCTTCAACGCCACTGGGCTGACCGTGCAGGGGAACATCACCGGCGGCTCCGGGGGCGGGATCGACAACGGCGGCACGTTCACGGCCACCGGGGTCAGTATCATCAACAATCACGCCGCCGGAGCTGGCGGCGGTATCCAAAATGCCGCTGGCGGCACGCTCACGCTGGGCACGCCGACCATCAGCGGCGGCAGCATCCAGGCCAACGTCGTCGCCGGTGTGGGCGGTGGCATTGACAACCTCGGGGCGGCGACGCTCGACGGCGTCAGCGTGTCGAGCAACGTCACGGGCGCCATCAACGGCGGCGGCGTCTTCACCAGTGGGCCACTGAGCGCCAGCGGGGGCTCAATGTCCTCCAACGTCGCCTCACAAGACGGCGGGGGGCTCTACGCCGACGACACGTCGGGCACCGTGGTGCTCACCAACGAGACGATCAACGGCAACACCGCCAACGGAACCAACGGTGGTGGTGGTATCTACGACCCGGGTGATGCCCTCGCGGTAACAGGCGGCAGCATCTCGAACAACCTCGCGCCCGCCGCGCTCACCAAGGGCGGGGGCGTGTACCTCAACTCGGCCTCGACCCTCCAGAGCACCTTCAGCGACGTCGCCATTGACAACAATCAGGCCTCAACTGGTGGCGGGCTCTACTCGAACAGCAACCCACTGGTCATCAACGGGGGCTCGGACGTGAGCAACAACAAGGCCTTTGGCGGCAACGGGGGCGGGCTTCTCCTGTCGGGCATCACGGCTGGCAACCCCTGCACCGTGGCCCTTTCCGTCACTCCGCTGCCGGTCCTTCCGGTCACGCGGGCCTGCATCGACGACACCACCGTCAACGGCAACCAGGCGGCCAGTTCAACCGTCGGCGAGGGAGGCGGGATCGAGAACCAGGGCTCGACGGTCCTTTTGACCAACGGCTCGGTTAACGGCAACCAGGTCCAGGGCACCACCAACACCATCGGGGCCGGGATCCAGCAGGGCGCAGGCTCCCTCACCCTGGTCAGCGAGAGCGTCAACGGGAACACCATCGAGATCGGCGGCTCCACCCAGGAGGGCGCCGGGATCCAGTTGGGCGGCGCCAACACTACCGCCGCCTACTTCAGCAGCATCTCGAACAACGTGATCCAGGGGACCGCGCTCACCAGCGGGCAGGGTGGCGGGATCGCCAATATTGGGAACGTAGCGCCCACGACGCTGGCTAACGACACCATCTCGGGCAACTCGGGCGC
>DASXZJ010000074.1:0-19300 GCA_036502025.1 Acidimicrobiales bacterium
TGCTGTACTGCTGGTGGCGGGCCGGGACGCCGCTGGCCTTTGTGAAGGCCGAGACCTTCTGGGCCAACGCTCACTTCGTCTTCTTTCTGGCGCCGATCGCCTCGCTGGCCCGCCTCACCACCGGGCTGCACGCCTTCACGAAGGGCGCGGACGTGTTGACCGGTTGCGCCATGGTGTTCATCTTCCTGGGGATCGCTGTCCTCTGGCGGACACGGCACGAGGGGCTACGCCTCCCGCTAGCCTGGTGGGTGTTCACCGTCGGGTCTGTTCTTGGAGCGATGAGCCCGTACTGGACCATGAGCACGTTGCGCTACTCCATGGTGATCGTCCCGTTCTTCGCTGCCTTCGCGTGGAAGTTGCGCCCGTCATGGATGGGTCCGTTGGTCGGGATGATGGCCACCATGCAAGGGGCTCTGGCTGTCCTCGTGTTCGTCGGTGCGGCGCACCCTCACGGGAGTGGCATCTTCCCTTGAGGCGGGGATCGGTAGGGATTTGCCGACTATTCCGTGGATCCACTCAGCCAGTGACGCCGTGAGTGAGACAGGGCTGAACAAACCTGTTGGCGGCATTGGGAGCTTCGTTCCGGAAGTAGGGCTGCCTGCGTTTCGCAAGTCTCAATCGCTCGGGTCGAAATGGGGTCGCGAGTTCGCTGTGGTGATTCTGCTCGCTGGTGTTTTGCCGCTCCTGGAGGCCGCCAGGTATCACACGTTGGGTCAACCATTGAATGATGACTGGTCCTATCTCAACGCACTTGCTCATCTCGCTCAGCACGGCACAATCAATTTCAACCACTGGGCAAGCGTTTTCGACGTGGGTCAGCTGGTCCTCACATCCCCGCTTTACTTGGTCTTCGGTGTCCATCCCGCGCTCGCCATGCTCTGGGTTTGGTTCGTTGGCATGGCCGGAATATTCGGCGTCGCATATCTGGCTCGCCGTTGTGGTGTTGCGCGCAACGTCTCCCTTGTGTTGATTGCAGCGCTCTCGGTGTGTCCCCTTTTCATGCGGCTTGATGTTTCATTCATGACTGACGTGCCCATGTTCAGCGTCATGGTTTTATCGCTGTGTCTGTGGATCGACTGCAAGGAACGGTCAACTTACGAATGGCGGCGTTTCGTGGCACTGGGGTTGGCGACCGTGGCATTTACCATCCGGGAGCCGGGGGCCCTCGTCGCGGTCCCGGTATTGCTCGAACCTTTTGTCAATACGCGCCGTCGAGACTTAGCCTCAAAGCGCCGAATGCTGGCCATTGGTGCCGGATGGGCAGTGGCCATTTGCGGATTGTGGCTGTGGAGGCAGCACTTCCAGTCTGGCGGGTCGCCACCGATGCACCTCTCTTTGGCACCGCTTTTCACCGACTGGTTCTCGGGATGGCTCCCATCAATGCTCGGGTTGTTCATGCTTCCGGTTCTCTTGGCTCTCAGACCTTGGACGCTCGTTCCAAAGCTCATTCGAAGCGGCCCACGAAGTGCGTGGTTCGTCGGCACCATCGTGATGTTTCTTCCGATTCTGGGCGTCCTAGCTCGGGCCACAAATGCCGATCTGTTGGTGCAGGTCGGCAACAGTGTGGATGTCGACACCGCAATTCCGCTGACTTTGCGGCTGCCGCTGGTCTTTCTCGGACTCGTCTCCTTTGCAGCCTGCATCACGATTGTGTTGGGGTCACGACGCCCTCGGGCGATGTACGTGCCGCTGGACCGGAGGGCTGATTGGGGTCTTCTCTGCGTCATCGTTCCCTATACCGGCTTTCTCGTTGGCTGCCGCGTACTTGGACTCGCCAACTGGGACCGCTATTGGTTGATCGATGTTGCGTTAGGAAGCATCATCTTGATCCGTGCGGGTAAAGCACAGGCAGATTTGAGCGAAGTCGTTGAGTTCGCTCGGGCCCGTAGCCGTTGGGCGGTGTGGGGAGCGGTAGCTCTGGTCGCTCTAGTGGGTATGACCATCTTCTCTGACAGTGCGGCATTTTTGTCTGGAGAGTGGGCCTTCGCGCAGACATCGGCAGCACATCTGCCATCTGGGTATGACGCTAAAGACATAAGCGCAGGATGGATTTGGGACGGATACATCTACACAGAAGACCCGATCTCGTACAAATACCCAGCCACCACTGTTGCGGGCTTCTACCGGATTCAAGCTGGTGACGGTTCCGGCTCTTTCTATTTCATAGGTCGCGGGACCACGCCAGGCAACGTCGAGACGTGCGCGCCGTGGACGGTGGAGGCAGTACTGAGCGGTGCTACCGCTCCCAACGATTCGGTAGTAATCGGTCCAGTGGGTCGAGGGTTGTTCGAGTCGGTCCGGTTCGTGCTCGTCCGTCAACCACTGGCTGAATGTGTGAGAGACGGAGATCACTACAACCTCGACTTCAAGTAAGCCACTACTTGCTCCGCTTCGGGGGATTGGGTAGTCGGCCAGGCCGTACTTGGGAGAGCCAAGGTGCAGGCACGGTTGTCTCCCGACCTCTTGACCTTCCCATCTGGACCAACTCCGGGGTCCAATGGGGTCTGCTGAGTTTCTGGAACCCTGGTTCGTTGGATAACCTGTCCCATCGCCGGGGGTGTAGCTCAGCTGGCAGAGCGCTACGTTCGCAATGTAGAGGCCGTGGGTTCGAATCCCATCACCTCCACCAAATCGCCGTATTCGAACTCGCTCGAAGAAAAGAGCAGGTCGAAGGGCGGGTGGTACCCCACGGCGGCGATCTTGCCGTCGCGCACGTCGATGCGAGAGAGGACGGCTTGGTTGAACCGGCGGCGGGTCGGCGCCGAGGCTCGGGCGTAGGCCTTGGCGCAGTTGGTGGCGAAGCGCATGGCCGTTTCGAGAATCTCCTGCCACTCGGCCAGGTGGGCGTCGACCGCGGCGAGGCGCTCCTCTGCTGAGCGCGTGTCGGTGGCGATCCGGGCCTGCTCAGTCTTCAAAGTGGCGACGTCGATGGCGTTGGCGTAGTAGGCGTCGAGGAGCTTGCGCCGTTCGGTGTCGGCCTTGGCCAGCTTGCGGGTGAGGAACTCGCGCTCCGCCGCGTTGCGGTGCTGGCGGGCGGTGATCTCGGCTTCGAGTTCCTCGCGGAGGCGCTTGCGCCAGGATTTCGGGAGTTGGATGCGCTCGTAGAGCTGTTCGACTTGGGCTTCGAGGTCACCGGCGGGCATGTAGGGCTCCTTGCAGCCGGTGGGGTTGCGGTTCTTCTGGCCCAGGCAGTACAGGTACTCGTAGCGCCCCTTGGCCAGTTGGAACGAGAGGCCCCGTCCGCACACCCCGCAGAACAGCGTGCCTTTGAGGTAGTGGTTGTGGCGGCGCTCGCGGGTTCCCCGCGCGGCGCGGGCGACGAGGAGGTCTTGGACGCGGTTGAAGGTGGCGGTGTCGGTGAGGGGTTGGTGCAAGCCGGGGTACTCGATCCCCTCCCACGAGACGATCCCGGCGTAGGCCTTGTTGGAGAGGATGTTGGCTAGCGCCGAGACGCCGATGGGCTGCACGGAGCGGTCGCGCCGGCCCCGGTTGCGCAGCCCGCGATGGTCGAGCTCGGCCACGAGACGTTCGAGGGTCCACTCGCCGGTGGCGTACAACTCGAAGGCACAGCAGATGTGCGGGGCGCGTTCGGGGTCGACCACGATGTGGGCGACCTGTCGGCCGCTCATCGTCTCGCGTACGTTGGTGTAGCCGAGCGGCGCAGCGTGCGGCCAGCCGCCCATCTTGGCTTTTTGGGACATGCCCTTCTTGATCTCGGTGGCCAGGTTGGCCGAGTAGAACTCGGCCATCAGGGCGTGGATGCCTTCGACCAGGCGGCCCGAGGCGGTCTCTTCGAGGTTCTCGGTGACCGACACCAACGTCACGCTCCGGCGTCGGAGCAGGGCGCGGATGGCGACGTGGTCTTCCATGTTCCGAGCCAGGCGGTCGATCTTGTGGACCACGACCGCGTCGACGTCGCCGTCTTCGGCGATGCGGGCCAGCATCTCCTTCAGCTGCGGCCGGTCTGCGCTGCGCGCCGACTCGCCCCGATCCGCGTACTCGTCAACCAGATTCCAGCCGTGGTCGCGGATGTGGCGGACGCAGGCTTCGCGTTGGGCGGGGATGGAGAAGCCCTCCTCACCTTCGCCGTGCTCGGCCTGTTCGCGGGTGGAGACTCTCAGGTAGATCACGCAGCGCACCGGCCACCTCCTCGCTTCCGGCCCGACGCCTTGTCAGGGGGCACGGTCTCATGGGTCACGGTCTTGTGGCCCATGGTTCGATCAGACCTCGACGGGGCGCCCAGCGCAAGCCGCTCGGCGTGGACCTCTTCGGCCAACGCCAAGAGCGCTCGGGCCAGGCCGGCGAGTTGGCCGGGGTCGGGCGCCCGGGGGCGCCGACAGGCCGGCGGGGCGCCACCAGTCCCACCTTGGTTGGCGGGGCGGCCCTGGGCGCCACGTGGGCGCCGATCGTGGCCGGCCGTGGGGTCTTGGCGGGCCGGGCTCAGGAGCGCCTCGGGGTGGGGGCGAGGTCGATGAGGTGGCGGCGCGGTCCGGTCGAGCCGACCGGGAGCCACACCGGCCCACCCGGCCCACCCGGCCCACCCGGTCCGGCGCCCATCTCGTCGCCCAGCCCGGTGGCGCCGGTGGCGACAGGGACCTCCGCGTGGGCAAGGGCCCGGCGGGCCTCGGCCTCGCGGCGGGCCGAGGGGAACCAGAAGCACACCTGTGGCAACCAGCCGGTGGCCCGGACCAGCTCGGCGTAGTCGGTGAGCTTGTCGGCCAGCCGGGCCAGGGTCTCGGTCCCCCGGTCGACCTCCACGAAGAACTCGACCACCCGGTCCCGCTGTCGGAGGGTGCCGAACCCGTCGGGGCGGACGACCTCGCCCCACTCGGTCGTGCAACGCCGCTCGGACCACCACTCGGCCAGCTCGCCGTCCTCCGTGTTTCTGGCCCAGGAGGTGAGGGCGCAGAACAGCCCGTTGATGGCGAGGAGGTGGGCCAGGCGTTGGCTGTCGGAGAGCGCCAAGGCGCGGCTGTGGTGCAGTCCCGGTCGGGGGACCTCGATGCCTCCATCGGCGGCGACGATCTCGACGCCCAAGGTGTCGAGCAGGTAGTGGTAGGGGTCAGAGCCGACCGGGCGGAACGGCCGGAACCGATCCAGCACCCGCAGGTCGTAGAGCGCGGTAAGGCGGTGGCGGGCGGTGGTCAGGTTCGCAAAGCACAGGTCGGTCACCTGCTCGGTGGTGAGCACCTTGTGGTCGAAGAGGACCTGGCACAGCAGTCGGTCCCGTGGGGTCAACCGACGAGCAACCGCAGAGACGAGGTCACGGTCGGCCCGAGGCCGGACGGCCGTAGGCCGGCGGCCGGGGGGCCGGACAGAAGCGAAAGCAGAAGAAGTCACAGATCACTCCAGGAGTCGGGCTCAGCGGTTGCCGGGGTGGGGTAGCGCTCACGCTGGCGGTTCGCCCACGGTGAGCCCGGCAACTCTGGGCTGCCAGGGGACCTGCCAACCGGTCTGCTGTCCGACCTGCCGGACGAAATAACACTCTCGTCGTTGCACCGTGTCCCGGTGCCCCGCCGCCCGGCGAGCCGGCGTCGTACGTCCTCGTTGCGCCGGTCACCGGAATCACGACCGAACCGCTCCCGGGCCGCCGCCCGGATCGTCTCTGCGTGACCCGCCCCTTGAGGTGCCGGCTCGGTGCGCAGGGTGAAGGCCGGGGCTTCTTCCCAGTCGACCACCAGGCGCACGGCGGCTTGATGGGCGCCGAGGTGGGACAGGTCGTGCTCGGACAGTTCTGGTGCGACATGGCGCTCCAGGACGTGGGCGTCCTCGGGGGAACAGTTGAAGAACGCCTTGTTGCGAGCGTTGGCCGACAGCGCGTCGCGCAGCTCCCTCGGGAGCTGACCGAGATGTTGGTGGGCGGCCACGATCGAGAGGCGGTAGCCCCGTGCCTCGGCCAGCATGTCGCCGATCGACCCGGGCAGGGTCAAGAAGTTCTGCGCCTCGTCCAGGTAGAGGGCGGCGTCCCGGCGTGCGGTCTGGCCATGGCGGGCGCGGGCGGTGACGGTCTGCCACACCTTGGCCACCACGAAGGAACCGAGCAGCCGACAGGAGTCTTCCCCGAGCGTCCCCTTGGGCAGGCGGGCGAGCAGCAGGCCGCCGTCGAGCACGTCGGCACCGAGGTCGAAGCTGGAGGAGGCCGACCCCAACACCGAGGCCACGAAGGGACGGGTGAGCACGACGCGCAGTTTGTTCATGACCGGGCCGACCATCTGGGACTGGGCGGCCGGGCTCATCCGCTCATAGGTGTCCCAGAACCCCTTGAGGGTGGGGTCGTCGAGATGGCGGGTGAGCCCGGCCCGGAAGCCCGGCTCGGTGAGAAGCCGAGGGATGTCGGCCAGGGTGGCACCGGATTGGCGTAGCGCGGTGAGGGCGGCGACGCGCAGCACGTCGTCGGTGCGTGGCCCCCAGTAGGCCTCGAACAGCCGGTGGAAGATGCCGACCAGGTGATCGACGGCCAGGTGCGGCTCGGCGGCGTCGAGGACGTTCATGGCCGGCGGTGCGCTGTCGTCGTCGGGGTCGAGCACCACCACTCGCCCCGCCGCGTCTTGAGGGAGGCGGTCGAGAATGTCGTTCACCAGATCGCCCTTGGGGTCGATCACCACCGCACCGCGGTGGGCGGCGACGTCTTGGAGGACCAGGTTGGTGAGCAGCGTCGACTTGCCCGACCCGGTGGCGCCGAGGACGTGGAGGTGCTGGCGGGCGTCGGCCACCGAGAGCCCGACCGGGCGTCGCCCGCCGGCTTCGGCCCGGCCGAGCACCTTGCCGTCACCGCGGACCTCGGGCGGTGGGGTCACGGCGTGCGCCCCGGCGCGGGACAGTCCGGCCACCGTGCGGTCGAGCGGCAGATGGGCCAGGGCAGCCAGCTCGGCGACCGAGTACAGGTCACCCTTCCCGAGACGGCGCGTGGACAACGCGCGCCACGGGAGGGCGAGACGCCGGCGGGTGAGGTGGTTGCGCCCGTCGAACATGGCGAAGGCGCCCACGATGCCGTGCCCCTCGGCCCGGAGCCGCTGGCGTGCTCCGTGCCCGCCGGCCGTGACGATGCCGTAGCGGACGGTCGCCTCGAAGCACAACGACGCCGCCTTCTCGGTGATGGCCCGCACATCGGTCGCCCGGGTCGGATCGGCCGACAGGCTCGACGGTTGCGGCACGCCCTTGGTCATCCAGAAGTCTACGAAGCGCACCAGCTTGGAGCGCGGCCGGCCGGTCCGCAGCGCGATCGCGGCCTTGCGGCAGCGGGCATAGCGGCGACGCGTGGCGGGACGGGCCAGCACCTGGACCACCCCCGCCTCACCCGCGCCCAAGCCGGAGAGCGCGGCGAGCAGGAGCCGGTAGGGGTCGGCGGGATGGTCGACTCGCAACGAGAACCACTCCGGCCCGGCCAGGCGCAACTCGCCCCCGACGATCCGCTCGCCGCCGGGCAACGGCGACTCGGCGAGCAGCACCTCGGTCACCGCGCCCGGCCACGCCGCCTCGATCACCCGGGCCACCCGGCCCGCCGACACGGTGGCCGGCACCCACAGCCCGAACCGCAGGCGCCCCGCCGAGAAGCCCACCTCGAAGGCCACGTGCGGCCGGCCAGAGACCAGGCCAGCCACACCGCCCCGGCGGAGCACCCCGTGCAGCCCGTTCCACAACGCCTCGGCACCCGCCGGCTCCACCTCCGGCCCCGGGGCGACGGTCACCAGATGAGCACCACCGGCACCCTGCCGGCGGGTCACGGCCAGCACCAGGCGGGCGGTCACCACCAATCCCACCAGGACGAGGAGGGCCGGGACCGCCACCCGGCCGGCGCCGGCCAGCACGTGCAGGACGTGGTGGACCACCACCGAGGTGTCGGGTCCGGGGTGGAGCAGGTAGTGACCCAGCGGGCCGCGGGGAAGCGACGTTGGCGTTGGGGTCGGAGATGGAGACGGGTTCATGGACCTTCCTCGGATCACAAACGAAGGGTTCACCTTTAGAACACCCAGAAACGGGCTGAATTTGGACAGACGATTTCGAAGAGGACCGCTTCAGCGCTCCGGGCGGCGTCGCTGCCACCTCGGTGCCGACCGGCGCTCTCGACACCCAAATAAGGGGTTCGGGACCGAATTCGGACAGCAGTTTTTTCGGGAGTACGTCGCCCCGGCCATCGAGCGGGCCGTCCGCGGTGGGGTCGGAGCAACGTTCTCTACCTATAAGAACAAAGGGTTTGAGCTCAATTTCCGACAAACTAATTCTGCCTTCGACAAAAAACTCTCTCACCAGCATGAACGCGACGCCGGACGACGAGTGCGAAGACCACCCTGGGCGCACCAATAGGTGTGCCCAGGTACCTCAAGGTGTCCGAGGAAACCCCGTCTGTGTGGTCAAGCCCGACCAGCTCGCCGATCCCATTCCCGGCGAGCCGCCTCCACCCGTTCCCAGTTGACCTCGACCCAACGATCGAACGCGGTCAGCGGCTCGTCCAGTGACCGACCCAGGTCGGTCAGCCCGTAAAGGGTGGCGGTCTCGATGTGCTCGGCATCGAGGTGGCGGGTGACCAGCCCGTCGCGTTCTGCCCGACGAAGCGTTTCGGTCAAGACCTTGTGGGCGATGCCCTCGAGGGCGTCGTGGAGGTCCTGGTAGCGGCGACCACCACCATGAAGTTGTGCCAGCACGGCGAGCGTCCAGCGACCGGCGAGCAACTCGATCGCCCGGAGGGGGAGCTGTGTATCGGGCTTGGCGGCGTCGCGGTTCATCGAAGGGGTCTCGTCCGGGGGCGAGTAGGTTCCTCGCTGCGATTGGGCTGTCGCTGAGATCCGGCCGACGGCTCAGAGCTCCGAGGGAATTTCTCGGTCACTGTGTTGCCTCGGGGGGGAACTTGTTCATGATCCTTGGTTCACTCAACGTTGCGCATGATGGTCATCGATCTTGATCACCCAATAGAGCATCTATTCGGTGCGGGACACTTCCGTTGAGGTAATGCGGCCCACGAGCGGCAACGTCACGCCCAGAAGAGCCAGCGACAACACGAGGCCGCCCACGATGCAGGCAAAGTAAGCCAATCCTGGCATGCGAAGGCCGGAGTGCAGTTGGGCGGTAAGAAACAATTCAGACCCCAGCAACCCCAAGCCCACCGACACCACAGCGATCGCGATCAGCGGGACTGCGGACTCCAACGCGATCACCCGGCGCAGGATCGCCAGGGGGACCCCGGTGAGGCGAAGCAGGCTGAAGGGACGCCGACGGTCGGCGATGCCGCCGACGACACTGACCGCCAGGCCACAGCTGGCGATGAGAAGGCTGACGACGATCACGAGGTCGGCCACTCGTGCGAGCTCGCCAAAGAGTTGTGCGTTCTCCCCCGTAACCGAGCCGAGCAAGGTTGGAGGTCCCTCGAACGGTAGATCGGCGAGCAGTCTCGTACGGGCCTGTTCTATCGCCACGCTCGAGTCGTTGGTAGCCACGACGACCGCTTCCACTGGGAGCGAAGCAATTGCGCTCGTGCTCTCCGTCGATGCAGGCCATCGGGAATCTTTTTGAGAGCCAGGTGTCAGTGAGAAACCGAAGTTGGGATGCATCACTGCAACGTCGGCATCGGTCGCGCAACTCCCAAACGCCGCGGCTCGATCAAGCTGGGCACACGACACGAGTGCGGGGATTTCACCCGGCGAAATGGCCATGGGGACTTTGTAGCCGGGTACCGTATGAAGAACCGCCACGCCAGTGACGCCTGGGATCGCCTCCAGCCGAGGCACGAGTGTCGTCGGGATGGAAGAAATCGAGATCCCCTCTATCCCGACGGCGTTGCCCACGCCGAATTGGTCGACGAGGGTGTTGGATTTCGCCACGACACCAGTCGAGGTCGCGTGCTCAGAGAGGATCGTTCCGGTTATACCGACGGTAGCCGTCGTGACGAAGACGGCGATGATCAGTCCGCTCACCGACCGGAAGGCCCCCCGAGGATTGTCGGTAAGGCGTCTACCCGCAAGGAGGACGTCCACTCGTCCGGTTCGCTCGACGAACAGACGAGCGCCGACCATCGTTAGCCATGGGCCGGCGATCACGAGCCCCACCATCAGCAGCACGAAGCCAGCGACGTACGCGTCGATCTGTCCGTTGACACTGGTGGGCTTCCCGAAAGTAGCAAAGAGAGCAAGCTCGACGATCCCAGCGACGAGTGGAATCGCTCGATAGGCGCGGGGTGCCGAGGGCGTTACCCGCCGCGTTACTCCGAGCGGGGAGATCTGCACGCGCCGCAGGGCAACCCGGCCAGCGATCAGTGCAGCAATAGGAACGCACAACACGGCTATCGCGACGTCGATCACGTTCAAGGAAAACTCGCCCGAAGCAAAGGCCTGGCCGGTGAAGGAGGCGTGCTCCACGAGCGGATAGAGCGCAAAGTACAGGGCGAAGCCGATCACCACGCCGCCGAGCGCTGAGAGGACGGACTCAACCCCTGCGAGCTTTGCGACCTGCCGCGGCGTGGCACCGATCAGTCGCATCGTGGCGAACCGCTGCTCGCGCCGCGTGGCGGCGAGACGGGTGGCCGTGCCGATGAAGATGAGAACGGGAAGCAGGAGCGCAAGCGCGCCAACCACCAAGAGGACCTCGGTCTTCGCTGAGCTGGAGACCACGCTCGCTCCGGACTCGGCAACCGAACCGACGCTTGCCGGTGGCGACGAGTTGATGCCGGTCACCTTCTGCGCTCCAGGCATGCTCGACAGCTGCGCGACGGTGTGTCCGACGAGTACGATCAGCGAACTAGGAGAGGGAACGGCGGAAGGTCCAAGGACGCCGACCTCGTGGGCGGCGAAGCGATCGCCGAGCTCGGTAGCTGGCACGGAGCGGATCAGCGACGCGAGCGCCGGGGACACGAAGTACTGGCCCGCGGCGGGGATATAGGGGACGCCGGGTGGCCGCGGCGAATGCGGACCGGTGGCCGCCACGTCGACGCGATAGATGGTCTCACTCTTGTACTGCTCGGTGGTGAAGATCCACCACAGCGGCTGGTGCTGGGCAGCGATCGACGTCGGTGCCGTTGTCGATGACGACTCAAGCCAGGCGGCGCGTTGACTCTGGGCGTCAACGGCGTTGAAGCCGGCGAGCACGATCAAGAGGAGTCCGACGCCGATGCCGACTGCAAACGCCGTTGCAAAGAATCGAGTGAGTGCTTCCCGTCCTCCGGCGAGGGTCAGCCGTATGCCGAGCCGGGTCATGCGTCGTCATCCGAATCGCTCGAATCGAAAACGGTGCCGTCGCGCACGATGACTTCCCGGTCTGCGTACGCGGCGACGCGCGGGTCATGGGTGACCAACACGACGGTAGTGCCTTCGTCACGCACTGCGGACGCCAACAGTTCCATCACCCGCACTCCGTTGACGGAGTCGAGTGAGCCGGTGGGTTCGTCTGCAAAAAGAATCTCCGGGTTCGCAACCAGCGCCCGGGCCAACGCCACACGCTGCGCTTGACCGCCCGACATCTCGCCTGCCCGGTGACGGCCTACTCCGTCGAGGTCCAGGCGCTCGAACCACGCCCTGGCCGCAGCCAACGCCTCGTGTCTGCCTACCCCCTTGAGCAAGAGGGGGAGTGCGACGTTCTCCTCAGCGGTGAGCTCAGGAACGAGCTGGCCGAACTGGAAGACGAATCCGAAATGGTCTCGGCGGAGTTCACTCCGCTCCTGCTCCCCCAAATCGTCAACGCGCGCGCCGTCGAGCCAGATCTCACCGGATTGAGGAACGAGAATTCCAGCGATGCAGTGCAATAGGGTCGACTTTCCCGATCCGCTGGGGCCCATGATGGCGACGAACTCGCCTGAATTCACGGAAAGGTTCGCTCCCCGGAGCGCTGGGGTCTCGCCGAATGCGTACGAGATCCCTCTCGCTTCGAGCGCTGCACCGGTTGCGACGACAACAGCGTCTTGCGAATGCTGGCTCATGCCAACACCTCTTCGGCCAGCTCTGCGAGACGAGCGCCGGCGAGGTCGATCCAGCGGAGGTCTGCCTCGAGGTGGAAGAGGCCATAGTCGGCGAGCAGCGAATCGATCAACTCCGTGGAACGCCGCAACTTGGTCAACTCGCGCATGCGTCGCAGGTGGGCTCGCTTCTGGACGTCAAGGTAGCGCTCAGCGGAACGCCCGAGCAGCAAAGCGAGCACCACTTTCACAAAGAGCAGCGGTTGAAGGTGGGGTTCCGGGTCGACCGGTCCCTTGAGCCACCCTTCGACCTCATCCTTTCCAAGTTCGGTGATCGAGTACCGCTTGCGTTCTGGCCCGGTACCGGGCTCTACATCGCATGGCGTGACCTTGCCGTCGCGCACAAGTCGGGCAAGAGTCGAATACACCTGCCCGAACGGCACAGGCTTGTCTCTGCCGAAATACGTGTCGTAGTCGCGCTTCAGGTCGTAACCATGACTCGATTCCCGATCGAGGAGGCCAAGCAGCATCAGAGGTACGCTCATGTCCTCAGAACATACACTGCGTATCTATCCGCCGCAAGACGGGCCAGCGGTGAGCATCTGGTAGGCAGTAGTCGCGAAGGCGCTTGACGGGTGCGCGAGGTGCCGAAACTGCTGCGAGCCGGTCGGCGAACTCGTGCTCACCAGGAGGACGACGAACCGATCTTCAACTTCGATCGCCAACCACTACTTCTCTTGGCAGTCAACTTCTACGCTGCTCGTGACGCCTTTGGTCACGACGATCGGTTCCGTGGCTCGGCAGACTCCGGTGCCTCCTTCGTACTGCGAACTCTGCGCTGAGACGGTGTAGGTACCCACTGGTACGTGATTCGAGAATCGACCGTCCGCACCAACCGTGATGCCAACGATGTGTCCACTCGACCCGTGGAGGGTGATCTGTCCGCTGAGGGGTCGCGGGCCGTCGCCCGAAGGACCACCGACAGCCTGGAGCGAGCCGGTCAGCGTCCCCGTCGGACCCGGGGGACCATTGGGCGATGAACAGCTGGCTAACAACACCGGAGCAGCCAATACAGGGAGCAGACAAAGCAAAATCAGTGACTTTCGACGCACGGCATAGACTCCTTGGCGCGTAGTTGGACGACGTGTTCGAACGAACCGCTTGGCGAAGCACCACCGGCGGTGACGCAACGCACTCGGGGAGACCTCCCTCGTACTTGCCGTAAGCGCCCAACGCCGCTTGCTTGGCTCACTCTGTGTTTCACGCCGCACGACGGTGGACCAGCCAGACGGTCGCCGCGATGAGCGACACCGACAATGCAAACAGCCCGCCGCCAGCAATCCCCTGGACCGACCAGAAGTGGCTGGCCGGCTGGTAGTCGGCGCGCAAGACATCCCCCACGACGAGGGCGAGAACGGTGTAGCCGGCGAGGGTAGCGACGATCGCAGGGACGACCCGGCGGATGAGCATACCGGCGAGGGCACCGATGGCGAAGGCGGCCAGCGTCCAAGCGACGAAGGCGACCCCGCGCAGGTCGAACAGCCAGTGCGCGAGCCCGGACGTTGGGTCGTAGAGTCTGCCGGGGGCGAGGTACGGCTGGTAGTACCAGGAAACCAGCACGCTGAAGGCACCGGCGATGGCGGCCACCGCGACCCCGAGCAGCACCAGCTTGGCCAGCGTCCAGCGCCACCGCCCGAAGCCCTGGGTCCAGGCGTAGCGGAAGGTGCCGGTCTCGAGCTCACGAGCCAGCACCACTGGCCCGACGAACGCTCCGATGAGCGCGGGCACAGGTTGGAGAACGAAGCCACCTTTTAGGATGCCGCCGGTCACCCGGAAGTTGAGGATCAGCTCACTACAGGCAGTCGAGCCCGCCGGGTGGCAGGCGATGGCGGCGGCGTAGGCGTGGTGCAACTGAAGGCCGGCGGTCCACAACCACACCGCGAGGGCGCCCAGGAACACAGTTACACCGCCCAGAGCGACACGATGGTGCCGCCAGGTGACCCAGGCCATGCGCCGCCACGGCAGCGGCTGAGGGATCGCGTCCATCTCCAGCGGAGCGGGAGGGGTGAGCGTCGTCACCTCGTCACCTTCAACGGCGATTGACCGCTTTGAATTCTTCGTTGCCGATCCGACAGGCTGCCGGCCGCAGTCTCTCCCGGGACCAGAGAGGCGCTAGACGTGCTCACAACCGGTATCTCCCCTTCATCGAACCACTGGACTCACCTGCGCGTCGTTCAGGCACTGCCTTCCAATCTCGCCAGGCTGGGATCGTTTCTGACCGACAACCGGGCCGCAACTGGCGAGCGTCAACCGCATGGTCGCCCAGGGTGACGGGACGCTCGGGTGTGAATCTCCTTGGAGGTGACCCATCCAGAGAACCATGAAGGCCGCCAACGCGATCACCGCGACGAGCGCGACGACGATCGCCGTCGTGTAACCGGCCTCGTCGCGAATTAGCATCCGTAGTCGATTCCAGCTCAGCCGCGGCTCGTTGACGAGGTGCTCGAGCCCGCCGGTAGTCACGAGCACGAACATCGTCACGGCGGCCCTCAACGCGTAGCCGGCATGGCGTCGAGCGAGGAGTCCCAACCTCCTCTGAGTCCGACCGAACAGTACCGTCAGGTGGCGGGTTATGAGTGGTGAGAGCGCCCATCGGGTTCTCCTTTCGTGGCCGTGGCATGTCGCCGGTGGCGGTGGCCCGATCGAGATTGCTCGACGTAGCCAATGGCAAGAAGATCGGCGGTCATGGCTGCGCCCTTCAGGCCACCCGGCGGCGGACCAGCCAGACGGTCACGGCCATGAGCAGCACCGACAGCCCGAGCAGCCAGCCGCCCTCGATCCACTGGAACAGCCAGAAGTGGCTGGCTGGCTGGTAGTCGGACCATTGCGTGTAGCCGTGTTGGGCGAGGCACGTCGTTGGGCTAAACGTGCCTCGGACCCCTATTCCCCCCCCAGGTCCAGAAACGAAATGGGATGGACAGAGCTGCTGGAGCAGGGTGACAGGGGGTCGGCCACTGAACGCGACCTTCCCACCTTTGGTCCACCACTCGCTGGTGATCCACGCGGCACCCGGTAGGTTCGAGCCTTCGGCGACCAGCGGGGCCAGGTAGTGCTGGCGCAACACGTTCCCGGCCAACAAGGCGAGACCGGTGTAGGCGGCCAGGGTGGCGACGATCGCTGGGACGATCCGACGGATGAGCATGCCGGCGAGGGCACCGATGGCGAAGGCGGCGAGCGTCCACGCGGCGAACGCCACTCCGCGCAGATCGAACAGCCCCGGAGAAAGCGGGGACGGCGAGGAATACACGTTCCCGTGGCCGGAGGCGAGATACGGCTGGTAGTACCAGGAGACCAACAGGCTGAAGGCGCCGGCGAGGGCGGCCACCGCGAGCCCGACCAGCACCAGCTTGGCCACCGTCCAGCGCCGTCGCCCGAAGCCCTGGGTCCAGGCGTAGCGGAACGTGCCGGTCTCGATCTCGCGAGCCAGCATGGGCGCCCCGACGAATGCCCCGATCAGGGCGGGCAGGACCTGGAGGACGAAGCCACCTTTGAGAATGACGTTGGTGGCCTGGAAGCCGTTGATCAGGTTTTGGCAGGCATTCGAGCTCGAGGGGTGACAGGCAACTGCGGCCGCATAGGCGTGGTGGAGCGAAAGGCCGGCGGTCCAGAGCCACACCGCCAGCACGCCCAGGAAGACGGCCACGCCGCCCAGCGCAACTCGGTGGTGCCGCCAGGAGACCCAGGCCATCCGGCGCCACGGCAGTGGCTGCAGGACCGCGTCCTTCGCTGGGCGGACCGGTACGGTCACCGCGGTCATCTCGTCACCTCCGACGGGTCGGCGCCCGAGCCGTGGGCCGGGCCGGACGAGGTGGCGGCGCCGGACCCCCGCAGGTAGGCCATCGTCAGTTCTTCCAAGGTGACGGAGCGCGCCTCCCATCCCGATGGGACAGGACTCGCGGCGCTGTCGCTGCGAACGAGCAGAAGCCCCTGGGATGCGGAACGACTGGCGTGCACAACGTTCAACTGCTGGCCAAGCCTCTCGGACTCTGCCGCAGGGCCGGTCAGCATGTGGTGGGCCGCCAGAAGGTGCTCGACTTCGCCTGCCACCCGGATGTTCCCGTGCGAGACGAGCACGAGGTAGTCGGCGACCCGCTCCAGCTCCGCCAGCACGTGGGAGGAGAGCACGACCGAGACGCCATCCTCCTCGGCCGCGGTCATCACCGTGGCCATGAAGTCCTCTCGGGCCAGCGGATCGAGATTGGCCAGGGGCTCGTCGAGCACGAGGAGCTTGGGCCGGCGGGCCAGCGCCAGCGTCAACGCCACCTGGGCCTGCTGGCCCCCTGACATCTTCCCCGCCTTCTGGCGCAACGGGATGCCGAGCTCGCCGAGGCGACGCTCGGCGTAGCCCTGGTCGAAACGGCGATTGAGGTTGCGCGTCTCGTGTAGCAGGTCGGCGGCAGAGAGGTTCTTGTAGAGCGGCGCGTTCTGCGCCACGAACGCGATGCCATCGAGCGCGGCCAGTGACCCCGCCCGCCGACCACCGAGGACGGAGATAGTGCCCGAGCTCGGATCCGTGAGGCCGACCGCCAGGTTCAACAAGGTGGTCTTGCCTGCGCCATTCGGTCCGACCAATGCAGTGACGTGGCCCTCGGGGACGGCCAGCGTGCACTCGCGCAGGGCCCACGTGCTGCCGTAGCGTTTGCCGAGGTCGTCGGCTTCGATGACGTTCATGCGACACCTCCCGTCTCGCTGCGTGCCCTACCGACCGCCGTTTCCGCTAGGTGATCGCGTGCGCTATCGGTTGTGTGACTCATGCGTCCCTCCATCGAGTCGGCGGACCTGATCCCTGGCTCCCTGCGTCGCGATGGGCTCAGTGCCTCCATTGTGCGGAGTGGGGTTGTCACCAGGGAATACGGCTAGACGGCGTCTTGGGGGTGTACCTAGGTACACCCCCTCTTGGGTGCTCAGCCCTACTGCCACCGCGGTGTCGCGTCGGGCAGACTGGGTGTCGCAACGGAAGCAGACGCGTGATGAGTGCAGGTGTGATGGTGGAGAGAGACGACCGACGAGGCGGGTCGCGTCAGCGACTGCGCGCCGGACTCGTCGCGCTCGCCCAGGGATTGGCCTTCCTCGGTCTGGCCATGGCCGGATTGGCCCTCCTCGTGGTTCTCGTGCTGATACCGGCCCTGGCGGTGCTCGGTGTGGTGGCGCTGGTTGGCTTGCCCAACCGCTGGGCCCCCATGCTGGCGCTGGTGATATGGGCTGGTGACCTCTTGGTGCTGCGCTACGGCGCACCTCTCGCTCTCCTGGGGTCTCGTCGGCTGGCGCAGCTCACCAGGCGGCTGTCGGAGGAGTGGCTGGGGTTGCCGATCCTCGAGTCCTACCTGCCGACGCCATCCCACGACGCCAAGTGGTTGAGCGTGCAGCGGCTGCGGTGGATGGCGTCGGACCCTGCCACCTGGCGAGACCTTCTGTGGACGGTGATGAACACCTCGTTCGGGTGGATTCTTGCCATGGTGCCGGCCATCCTGGCGGCGGCGGGGCTGATTGGCGGTCTTGGCTACGCGATCGTGGGCGTGTCCCACGCATCGGTCCTCGAACGGGTAACCCTCGCGGTACTGGGCGTGGCCTTGACCGCCTTAGCGTTGTGGTCGGGACCATTTCTGCTGCAGGCGTATGGCACCCTGGCCCGCGGCCTCCTGGCTCCTCGCGAAGATCCAGCACTGGCTCAGCGGGTCCGACACCTGGCCGAGACCCGTGCTGAGACCATCGACGCCAGTGCCGCCGAGATTCGCCGCATCGAGCGGGACCTGCACGACGGGACGCAGGCCCGATTGGTGGCGATGGGCATGGCGCTGGGCGCGGCGGAAGATCTCTTCGACAGCGATCCCGAGGCGACCCGCAAGCTGTTAGCCGAGGCGCGTCAGACGTCGAGCTCGGCGCTTACCGAGCTGCGGGCCCTGGTGACCGGCATTCTCCCGCCGATTCTCGCCGACCGGGGTCTGGTGGACGCCATCCGCGCGCTAGCACTCGATTCCGTGCCGCGTGTCGAGGTCACCGCGGAGGCCATCGGACGCCTGACCGCGCCCATTGAATCGGCCGCCTACTTTGCCGTGTCCGAGCTGCTGGCCAATGTGACCAAGCACGCCGATGCCCACCAGACCTGGATCGACATCAACTATGCGCAAGGAATGCTGGCGATCCGTGTCACCGACGACGGTCGAGGTGGCGCAGACCTAGGAAGCGGTACCGGATTGCGCGGCATCGAGCGTCGGCTCGCTGCCTTCGACGGGGTGTTGGCGCTGAGGAGCCCACCGGGCGGACCGACGGTTGTCCAGCTGGAGATTCCGTGCGAATTGTCATAGCCGAAGACCAGTTCTTACTGAGGGACGGCCTCACCCGCATGCTTGAGGCCCACGGCCTGGAGATAAGCGCGGCCGTCGACAATGGCGACGACCTCGCCGCCGCCGTGATCGCCGATCCACCCGACGTCGCCATCGTCGACGTCCGGCTCCCGCCCACCTTCACCGACGAGGGCATCAGGGCGGCTCTGGCGGCGCGGCAAGAGGTGCCGGGCCTACCTATTTTGGTGCTGTCCCAGTACGTCGAGCAGCTCTACGCCCGCGAGCTGCTTGCCGACGGCACGGGTGGCATCGGATACCTCTTGAAGGACCGGGTATTCGACAGCGCTCAGTTCGTCGAGGCGATACACCGGGTCGCCGCCGGTGGGACGGCCATGGACCCCGAGGTGATCGCCCGCCTGTTGGCCCGGAACACCGACAACGACGCCGTCAGCGCGTTGAGCCCACGCGAACGCGAGGTGCTGGGCCTCATGGCGGAGGGCCGGTCCAACGCTGCCATCGGTCAGCAGCTCGTGATCACTGAGAGCGCCGTGGCCAAGCACACGGCGTCCATCTTTATGCGACTCGGTCTCCAACCGTCCGAAGACGACAATCGCCGCGTCCTCGCGGTGCTGGCGTACCTGGGCACCTGATAGGCGGTCGATCGCTCTGGCTGAACAGCTACCCGGACAGCCTGGACTGGCTCGCATTCCCCTCGCCAGGCTCGATTGCGAGTTCGATGTTGATGAGCCACCCGAGCTGATCGAGCACCAGCGCTCACCCGGGGCTCGGTTTTCCAGCGCTGCCGCAACGGCGTAGCCAATACGCAGGCAACGGCGACCTCTCACGCCCTATTTGCCAACGAACCGCCCGATACGAGTCCTCTTAGTCGATCCCGCAGCTCAGAGAAGTTTGAATAGGAGATCGTCTTCTCCACTCGGAGGTGTTCACGTTATAGACCTCCCCATTTTCACGTTTCGTTGTAACAGCTGGTTGTCTCACGACCTCGGGCGGCTCACGTTGCAGCAGGGGCGTGACGGGTCAGCGGCTCACTCCGGCGGCGTCAAGGAGAGTCTTTTCA
>DASXZJ010000075.1:0-2931 GCA_036502025.1 Acidimicrobiales bacterium
GACGTCCGTCCTCACGCGTGTGGGGATGAACCGAACCTAACCGGAACTGGCTTGCATTGGATGGGAGTGATCCAGCCACTCGCGGAGCATTCCGGTGACCTGGGCCGGCGTGAGCCTGGCGAGTAGGACGCCGCCGAGCGCAGGGATGAGGTAGAGACGGACGATGTTCCGGTAGATGTCCTCGGTCCGCTCCGCTCACAGTCCCCGGCGGCGTCCGCTCGGCCCACTCGTTGAGGAAGGCACCTACCGTGAGCCGCTCGCTGGGCGGTGTGAGCCCGGCGTCCACCCGGTCCTGGACTCTGCGGAGAGCGCTTTGCACCTCCCCCCTGGTCTTGCCGTAGAACCACCTTGCGCTGGCGCTTGCCGTCCCGCCAACCAAGGTCCATGGCACCTACCCATTGAGCGTCCGCTCGTCGATAGATCGAGCCCTCGTCGTGACCGCGACGCCTGTCTGCCAGTTGTCCGCTCCAGGTTCACGTGTAGCTCGCTCGGTTGGGCCCTCATGGTGTCGACGGGGCTCCGTCGGGGGAAGGCGCTCGGGTTGACGTAGGAGACGGTCGACCTGCAGCGGGGCCGGATAGCGGTCGTCGGATCGATCGTGGTCGCCGGCAGTCAGGCCGTCTTCGCGGAACCGAAGGCTGCAGCTGGGCGCCGCGTCGTCCAGATCGACCCGGGTATCGTCAAAGCGCTGAAGGCTCATCGGCGCCGGCAGAGCTCAGACCAACTGATGGCCGGCCCGGCCTGGGAGGGAATGCGCGGGCTCTCCGCTTATGCGGGGCCCGTCACGACTGCCGGCTCGTGTGTGATGCCGAGCGGCCGGCGTTCCGGTTCGAGGACAACTGGAACGATGGCTCGACTGCGAGGGGACAAGAGCCTCGAAGGCAGTCGACAGGGAGCTCTGCACCGTTCGAGCGACATCCGAGCCTGCCTGCAGGGACGTACGGGCGATCTTTTCGGCGGCTTCGATGCTCGCCCGGACAGCATCCTCGGCGGCGCCGAAGGCGACATCTGTGCGTCGGCGAGGCGAAGTAGCCATTGACCGGCCTTCCATTCGGGTACGTCAATTCTTCTACCCACATAGGAGTGATAGCTAACAGCCGCCAGTCGTCGGGAGAATGATTGACAAGGCGTCCTAGGGGAAACGACAACACTAAATAAGAACTGTCGATCCGCTCCCTGGACTGAGAGGGAAGGAGAGGGGCCATGGCCGAACTTGGCTGTTTCCTGTCGTGTGAAGAACACGGGCCTCGTTCGCTGCTGAACATGGCATTGGCGGCGGAAGAGGCGGGGTTTCGCTCTGTGCTCGTCTCCGACCACTACCACCCCTGGATCGACCGTCAGGGCCAGAGCCCCTTCGTCTGGTCCGTGATCGGTGGGATCGCCGCGACAACCGACCTACGGGTCACTACGGGCGTGACCTGTCCGACGATCCGAATCCATCCCGCCATCCTGGCCCACGCGACGGCTACCGCTCAGCTGATGCTCGAGGGAGGCTTTGCCTTCGGAGTCGGTAGCGGCGAGAACCTGAACGAGCACATCCTGGGCGACCGCTGGCCAGCGACGGACGTGCGTCTGGAGATGCTCGAAGAAGCGGTCGAGGTGGTGCGCGGGCTCTGGCGCGGCGGGTGGTACAGCCATCGCGGTACCCACTACACGATCGAGAACGCCCGCATCTACTCGCTGCCCCCGGAGCCGCCACCGATTCTCGTCTCGGGCTTCGGCGCCAAGTCGGTGGACCTTGCTGCCCGCATCGGGGACGGCTTCGTGACCGTCGCCCCAGACCCGAGCACCGTTGTTCGATACCGCGAGCAAGGCGGGAAGGGACCGGCCGTGGCCGCTGTGAAGCTGTGCTGGGCCAAGGACGAAAGAAGTGCTCGCAAGGTGGCCCACGACCGCTGGCCCACCAGCTGTGTCCCAGGCGAGCTGAATCAGGAGCTGCCTGCGCCGGTGCACTTCGACCAGGCCACGCAGCACGTCACCGAGGACATGGTTGCCGAGCAGATCCCGTGTGGGCCGGATCCGGATCGCCACGCCGCTGTGGTCCGCCAGTATGTCGATGCGGGATTCGATCAGATCTACCTCTCGCAGGTGGGTGACGACCAACTCGGCTTCTTCGACTTTTTCGTCAAGGAGCTTCGGCCCCGCCTGAGCGCGTGAGGACCCGGTTCGCTCCTCACCGTGTCACCGAGCTCCTGCGCCCGCTGGCGCAGGAGCGTGGCGGATCGGAGAGACGACGGAGGAACCATGACGGAGACTCGCTACTGGATCCAACTGGCCACGGAGCAGTTCCCGCCGAGCGACCTCGTGAGGCAGGCGGTGGATGTGGAGGCGGCCGGCTTCGACGGCCTCAACGTGAGCGACCACTTTCAGCCCTGGTGGGAGCCAGGTGAGTCCGGACAGGCCTGGATCCTGCTCGGTGCCATCGGGCAGGCAACGAATAGCATCCCCATCGGTACGGGAGTGACCGCTCCCGTGCACCGCTACCACCCTGCGGTGGTCGCCCAGGCGTTCGCGACCCTCGAGCAGCTCTTTCCGGGGCGGGCCTTTGTTGGGCTGGGCTCGGGCGAGGCATTGAACGAGGTGCCGACGGGAATGGAGTGGTCTTCCCCTGCTGGGCAGGTCGATCGGCTCGAGGAGGCTCTGGAGATCATCAGCCGCCTCTTCGATGGTGAGCGCTTGGACCACAAGGGCGAGTGCTTCCGAACAAGCGGCGCCTCCCTCCACACCATGAGCCAGCGACGGCCACCGATCTACATCTCTGCCTTCGGCCCTCGCGCGGCGCGACTGGCAGCGCGCTTCGGTGACGGGATGTGGACACTCGCCGACCCGACTTCGGCACCTCGGATCATCGAGGCCTATCGCGGGACCTGTGAGGACCTGCGACTCGATCCGGGTGAGATCATCCTGCAGGGTGGCTTCTCGTGGGCCGAC
>DASXZJ010000076.1:0-9166 GCA_036502025.1 Acidimicrobiales bacterium
GACGAGCTCGTCGGGCAGGAGCAAGCGCACGGACACGGCCAGCTCGTCGTAGACCCGGGCCATGGTCGACCAGCCGTTGACCCAGCCGACGAGCGCGGAGTACCACACGTGTCCGATCATGCGGGCACGCTCGGACATGTCGGGGATGTCGGGCTCGCCCATGGCCCGGGAGATGATGCCCTCCATCAAGAGGGTGATCTGCTGCTGGCAGCCGACCGCGGCCGGATCCGGTGACGACAGCGACGTGAACACGGCGGCGACGAGCTTGGGCTGTCGGCCCATGGCGCGCAGCGCGCGGTCGAGCGCATCGAGCACGCGGTCGGCCGGGTGGTCGCCGCGGGGCGGGTGTTGCCCGAGACGTGAGTCGAGCATCTCGACCCAGTGCACGAGCGTCGCGGCGAGAAGGTGGTCCTTGCTCGTGAAGTAGCGGTAGACGGTGCCCATGGCCACGTCGGCCCGCGCCGCCACATCGCGCATCTGGACCGCCTCGTAGCCCCCGTCGTGGCCCAACGCCATGGCCGCGTCGATGACGCGTTGGCGCCGGGCCTGTTGGGCGCGGGTGAGCGGGCGGGTGAGCGTCTGCTCCATCGGGCCATGCTATCCGGGGTGCCACCTGGGGCTTCGGGACCGGGAGGCGCTGGGGACCGCCGCTACGCTGGCGGGCCATGGCGAGACAGTCACCGCGGGCAGCGGCGGAGCCGGCCGAGGCGGAGATCGTCTCGATCGGCCCGCCGGCCGAGCCGCTCTCGACCACCGACGGTCGCGTCCCCGGCGAGCGGGGCCGCCAGACCCGGCAGCGGCTGCTGGCCGCCACGGTGGAGCTCTTGACCACCACGTCGTGGCGTTCGGTCAAGGTCACCGACATCGCGCGCCGCGCCCGGACCTCACCGGCCACCTTCTACCAGTACTTCGGCAACGTCGAGGAGGCCATCCGCGTGCTGGCCGAGGGGATGGTGGACCAGGCCACCGCGCTGTCCGAGCTGGTCGGGGGCGACTGGTCGGAGGACGCCAGCTGGGAGACCGCGCTGGAGGTGACCGAGGGGTTCCTGGCCTACTGGGAGGACAACCGCGCCGTCTTCCGGGTGGTCGACCTGGCGACGGGGGAGGGGGACGCCCAGCTGCGCGGCATCCGGGTGCGGGCCCTCAACGCGGTGACCATCGCGCTGGCCCAGGTCATCACGGTGGCGTCGCCGTCGCACGGCGGCGGGCCCGCGGGCACGCTCGTCGACTCGCCCGCCGGGGCGGACCCGATGGCCGTGGCCGGGGCGCTGGTCGCCATGTTCGCCAGCGTGTCGGCCCATCGATACGGCTTCGAGTTCTGGGGCATCCGCACCCGCAACCTCATCGACACCCAGGCCCGCATGCTGCACTGGGCCGTCACCGGGCGCCCCGGTCCGCCCGACGTGGTGGGCCGCGTCGCCATCGACCCCCACGAGCGTCAGGCGGCCCGCCCGCGCACCGGGCCCGTGCTCGGCGGCGCGGTGGCCGGCCACCGGCGCGCCATCGACTGAGTCCGACGCCCCTCCACCCCTCCCTCCCGCCGGACCGCCCTACTTGAGGGCGAGCGGGTTGAGCGGGGCGCCCAAACCGTTGGTGAAGGGCAGCGGCGTGGCGTCGAGCAGGAAGGTGTATTGCCCGTCCGCCGCGCAATCCGCCGCCAGGTCGTCCAGCACCCAGTTCTGGCCCTGGGTCATCCCCATCTCGACCAGGTGCAGGAGGTGCACCGGCAGGTAGATGTCGTCGTACTGGCACGGGAACACCTCGAGCGGGAGCGTGTCGGTGGCCACCGCCGCCACATCGCGGGACCAGAACCACTCGGCCGTCTCGATGGTCAGCCCCGGAGTCGGGTAGGTGTAGGCCACGAGGTCGCGCCCGGGAAGGACCAGGTGCACCATCTGCCCGGTGCGCACCAGCACGATGTCGCCCGGTTCCACCGTGACGCCGGCCAGCTCGACGGCGGAGGACAGGTCGTCGGGGGTGATGGCGTACCCGGGGTCCAGGACCTCCTGACCCTTGGCCCGCGCCACGTCGAGCAGGACACCGCGGCTGACCAGCGTGGTCAGGAGGTGGATCCCGCACCGCCGCGCCCCGCCGGCGTCGATGGACGAGGCCGGGAAGCCGTTGTAGATCACGCCGCCGTAACTGCAGTGCGCCAGGGCGTCCCAGTGGGTGGCGCACTGGAGGGCCAGCGTCACCACATCCTCGCTCGAGCACACCCAATCCGGATCGGGGCTCAGGGGCTCGTTGACCTGGATCATCGAGCGGGTCGGGTTCACCCGGCCCCGGATGAACCCCGCCTGTATCCCCTCGGCCTCCGAGAGGGGGAGACCGAGGGCGAAGGACTTGCCGCTCGTGACCGACGCCGCGGCGCGGGCCCGTACGGCGTCGTCAATGAAATTCAGGGTGCCGATCTGATCCCCGGGTCCCCAGCGGCCCCAGTTCCGGACCCGGGCCGCCACCTCGGCGAACGGTGGGGGAATGGCCACGCGCGCACTGTAGCGCCGGGGTCCGGTTGTCTGGATGCCCGGGGAGGACGATACTGATGGCGCGACAAGGGTCGACGTATCCACCGGGAGGGATGTGCAATGACGACACGAGCAGCGGTATGTGTGGGGCTCAACGAGCCCTGGAAGACCGAAGAGATCGACATCGACCCTCCGGGTAACCGTGAAATCAAGGTCAAGATGGTCTACTCGGGCATGTGCCACTCCGACGAGCACCTGCGTACCGGCGACATCAGCGCGCCGCCCGAGGTCCTCGAGATGATCGGCGTGAAGTCGATGTTCCCCGTCGTGGGGGGACACGAGGGATCGGGCATCGTGACCGAAGTGGGGACCAACGTGACCCAGGTCGCGGTGGGCGACCACATCGCGGTGTCCTTCATCCCGTCGTGCGGCACTTGTCATTGGTGCGCCTCGGGCCGTCAGAACCTCTGTGACCTCGGCATGACGACCTTGGCCGGCGGCATGATCAGCGACGGCACCTACCGGTACCACCTGGGCGGCGAAAACCTCGGCCGCATGGCGCAGCTGGGCACCTTCGCCGACGAGATGGTGTGCCACGAGAACTCGGTGGTGCGCATCGACCCGTGGGCCAACATGAAGGCGGCCGCGCTCATCAGCTGCGGCATCTCCACCGGCTTCGGCTCAGCCGTGGACCGGGCCAAGGTGAAGCCGGGAGAGACGGTCGTGGTGGTCGGCTGTGGTGGCGTCGGTTCCGGCGCCGTCCAGGGTGCCCGCATCGCCGGGGCCCGCACGATCATCGCCGTCGACCCGGTGCCCTTCAAGCTGGAGAAGGCCAAGGAGGTCGGCGCCACTCACACCGCGGCCTCCATGCTCGATGCGCAGTTCATGCTCCCCGAGCTCACCATGGGTCGCAACGCCGACGTGGTCATCCTGACCCCGGGCGTGCTGCAGGGCGACATGATCGCGGCCGCCTGCGCGCTGGGCTCCAAGGACGCCCGGGTGGTGGTGACCTCCATCTCGCCCTTCCACGCCATGGACGTGCAGCTGAACCTGTTCAACTTCGCCATGTTCAACCAGGCGCTGCTGGGTACCGTGTTCGGTTCGCAGAGCCCCCGCGTCCAGGTGCCGAACCTGCTCAACCTCTTCGAGGCCGGGCAGCTGAAGATCGACGAGATCATCACCCAGGAGTACACGCTGGACCAGGTGCAGCAGGGCTACGAGGACCAGGCCGCCGGCACCATCATCCGGGGCGTGGTCAAGTTCGACGGCTGACCCGGGCGACCGTCAGGACGGTGCGCCGAGGCGGCGGGCGAATCCCTCCGGGATGACGAGGTCGTCGGGGCTCAGCTCGCCGATGGAGGCGCGCCCCAGGCCGAGCAGCGCGGACTCGATGCCGCTGCGCAAGAGGTCGAGCACGTTCTCCACCCCGGCCTGGCCGTTGGCGGAGAGGCCCCAGAGGTAGGCGCGTCCGATCATCACGGCTCTGGCCCCGAGGGCCAGGGCTTTGACGACGTCACTGCCGCGCCGGATGCCACCGTCGAGGAGCACCTCGATCTGGTCGCCCACGGCCTCGGCGATCGACGGGAGGGCGCGGATGGTGGCCGGCGTGCCGTCGAGGTTGTTGCCGCCGTGGTTGGACACCGAGAGAGCGGTCGCCCCGGCGTCGACGGCCCGCTTGGCGTCGTCGAGCCGGGTCACCCCCTTGAGCATGAACTCGCCGCCCCACTGCTCGCGCAGCCAGGCCACGTCCTCCCAACTCGGTGGGGGCGTCTGCATCCAGGCTCCGTAGGCCCCGAAGAAGGTGGGGCCCAACTGACCCTTCTCGCCCATGTTCGGTGCGGTGAGATCGGGGAACTTGCCGGTCTTGGCAAAGCTGAGCAGCCAGCGGGGGTGGGTCAGGGCTTCGGGGGCGAAACGGGCCATCGCCTTGAAATTGACGGACTCGGGAATGGTCGGGCTGCCCCAGTCGCGCCCGTGCGAGAACGACCAGTCCAAGGTGGCGATCAGGCCGACGGCGCCCGCGGCCCTCGCCCGCTCGATGCGCCGGAGGACGTCGTCGCGTGAGCCGACCCAGTAGATCTGGAAGAAGGTCTGGGGGTTGGCGGCCACCACGTCCTCGACCGCCTTGCTGGCGAACGAGCTGAGGCCCATAGCCGTGCCTCGGGCCGCCGCCGCCCGGGCCACGGCCACCTCGCCCTCGGGGTGCACGGCCTGGACGCCGGTGGGCGAGATGAGTACCGGGAAGGAGATGTCCTGTCCCATGACCCTGGTGGCCAGATCCCGGCTGGCCGGAGATCCGGCGACATGGGGGGCGAAGCCGAGTTCGCCGTAGGCGGCCATGTTGTCCTCGACGGTGAGGCCCTTTTCCGATCCGGCCACCAGGGCGGCGTAGACGGACTTGGGTAAGCGCTTCTTGGCCCGCCGCTGCGCCTCGGCGACCGTCTCGAACCATTGGTTGCCCATGTCCACCCTCTCGTGAGACCCGTGCCTGTCCCGCTGCCAGGCCCGACCGGGCCGGGCGTGACCGGGAGACACTATGCCGCTTTTGCCGCACCGCACTGCTCCCGGAACGGACCGGGAACGGGGTGCTCCGTATGCTGAGCGCACGTTGGCCCGAACGGACGGTGGGAGAACCGGTTGACCATGCGATCCAGGCAACTCCGGCGCCGAGCGTGAGCGGCCCTCCGTTCGCGCCGGGCTCCATCTCGCTCCGCCTGTACCCCCATAATGACCTGGCGCCGTCAGAAGTGCTCTCGGAGATCTGCGCCCAGGCCAGCGCAGCCCTGCGGCACGGCTTCGACGGCATCATGACCAGCGAGCACCACGGGGGATTCGCCGGCTACCTCCCCAATCCGCTGCAGGTGGCCACCTTCATCCTCGAGGAGAACGACGAGGGCTGGGCCGCGGCCTGCCCGCTGTTGCTGCCGCTTCGCCCGACCGCCCTGGTGGCCGAAGAGGTGGCGTGGTTGGCGGCCCGCCACCCCGGGCGGGTGGGGCTGGGCGTCGCCGCCGGCGCCCTGCCCCTCGATTTCGAGGCCATGGACGTGCCGCTCGGCTCGGCCGTAGACCGGTTCAAGAGCGAGCTGCCGAGGCTGGTCGACATGCTGGGTGGACGTGATCTCCGGGAACTGGGAAACGATCCTGCCCTCTCGGCCGGCCGGGAGCACCCGGTTCCCGTGCTGAGCGCGGCGGCCTCGGTCACGGCCGCCCGCCGCGCCGCCCACAGTGGGGCGGGCCTCCTGTTGGAGGGGATGTCGTCGGTCGATCGGCTCCGTCGCATCTGCGACGGCTACGACGACGCCAAGGGCACGGGGACCAAGGTCCTGATCCGGCGTGTGTGGGTGGGGGCACCTGATCCGGCGTTGGTAGCGGCGCAACGGGAGGTCTACGAGAGCTACTCGGGACCGGCGGCGGCCTTCGGCGACGACCAGACCATCAGTGCCGAAAGCCCGGGCGAACTGGCTACCGGTCTTCACGCCGCGTGGCGCGCCTCGGGGGCCGACGCGCTCAACCTGCGCATCCATCTTCCGGGCCTGCCCCCCGACGCCGTGCGCCGCCAGATCGACCTGCTCGGGGCGGAGGTCCTCCCGGCGTTGCGGGAGCTCATACCGGCCTGATCGGAGTCCATCCTCCACCGCCGAGGTGGTTGCCGCCGTCGACATCGAGGATGACGCCGGTGATCTGCCGGGCGTCGTCGGAGAGCAGGAAGGCCACCGCGGCGGCGATATCGTCAGCTTCGCTGAGCCGCCCCAGCACGATGTTGGCGCCGGCGGCGCGGCCATCGTCGTGCTGCCACATGGCGGCGGTCGCGGTGGTCTTGGTAAGTCCGGGACTGACGGCGTTGACCCGCACGCCGCGGGGCCCCAGGTCGGCGGCCATGGTTCTGGTCAGCGCGTTGAGGGCCGCTTTGGCCGCGGCGTACGCCACCATGCTGGGCGTCGTCTTGCGGGGTGACCCGCTCGAGATGTTGACGACGGCACCGCCGCCGTCGCCCAGGCCGCCCCCCATGGCCGCTTGGATCAGCGCCACCGTGGGCCAGGTGTTGAGGGCGACCGTCTCCATCAGTCCGACTTGGTCCATCGACTCGAACGACCCCTGGAAGCGGGTACCGCCGATGGTGTTGACCAGCAGATCGACCCGGCCGAACCGCTCGACAGCCGCCTCGACCAGTCGCTCGGGGGTCGAGGCTTCTTCCATGGAACCCGCCACCCCGACCACCGCCAACCCCAAGTCGCGCAGCTCGCGCTCCGCTGTGTTCACGGCCGACTCTTCACGCCCGTTGATGACGACCGACGCGCCCTCGCCACCCAGGCGCGCCGCACAGGACCGGCCGATGCTGGGGAGAGCGGTTGATCCGGTCACGATGGCGACCTGGCCCGAGAACCGCTGGGGTGACCGACTCATTTCCATGCGGGCTCCTCACGTACAGCGCCTCACGGTAGTGGTTCCGGAATCTAGGAGAGGGCGGGGAGCATGGGTGCGGCCACGGCAGCCGGCGCCGGGCTCTTCCGGGCCCACAAGAGCGTGAAGACGAGAGCGACCACCAGGAAGATGCCGATGAAGGCGCCGGCGCCACCCGGGGAGTAGTGGCGGATCTCAATGGTGGCGTCCCAGACGAAGTGGCACACGATGAACGGCAAGAGGCGCCGGATCCGCCGATAGGCCAGGACGGTCACCGTCGCCCACAGGACGATCGGCAGTACCCCGGGTCCGTAGTACAGGTGATACGAGACGCGGACGAGCACGGCCACCAGCACCACGGCGGCACTGGTCCACCCCCGCTGCTCGAGCCGTCGCACCAGATAGCCGAGCACGACGATCTCCTCGACGACGCCGGCCATCAGGCTGGACAGGAGACCCACGGCCAGGAAGGCGAACGGAAGGGCGGGGCTCGAGACGTTGAAGACGGGCAAGTGGGTGCCCGAGACGATGGAGGTGCCGACCAGCTGGGGGAGGTACTGGACCCCCACGTACACCGGGAGGATGAGTGCCAGGTCCTGGCGAAGGCGATGACCGCCCAGCCCGATCGCCCCGACACCTTCCCCGTTGCGCACGAGCAGGTAGATGACAAGCAGGGCCGCTGAGAACTCCGATGCCACGATGGCCAGTGAGAGGCCCAGGGAGACTCCGGGCTCCCCAGCGATGATGAAGTTCTCCACCGATGCCGCGCCTCCCGTCATGACGTGCATGAGCAGGTATCCGATGGCGGCAATGGTCGATCCGAGCGGGAAGACAGCCATGACGACCCAGGTCTCCCAGCCGTAGAGCCGGCGGAATCTCGGGTCGGTCACCGTCTCCGCACGGGCGTCCGCCGAGCGGCGATCTTCCGCCCGGGGCGGTGGCAAGGAGCGCTCGGCGCCCGCGCTCATTCCGTTGATCGAACGCGGTGGTCCGTGGGGCGGGGCCCAGAGGGATCCCGGGTTGGCGTTGTTGTCCACTGTCATATGCTCCGCCCAATCTTGAGTCGTGCCAGCCATGGGCCCAGAGACCCCTTGCTACGGCGATACCGATTCGTTCCGCTCGACGCCGGCGTCCTCGACCCGGCTAGTCCATTCGGCGCCGTCCCAGTAGCGGAACTGGTGCTCCATCTTCGGGTCCGGGTACCAACCGGCCTCGGGCGGCGCGACGGACCGGTGCGGCTCGGGACCGACCTTCGTGGTGCGGGACGCGATCAAGAACAGCACCGCGCAGAGAAGGAGCGAAAGGAAGCCGATCATCGCCCAGGCCCAGGAAGGCAGACGCCACGGCGTGGTGCCGCGCTTCTTGTTGAATGCTTCCGAGGAGCGGTAGGCCGCAAAGCCGAAGACAAGCGCGATCAGCAGGAACGGGATGGCGCGTGCCGGTGAAGCCGTGGCCGCCAAGACGTTCATGCGGATCCCCTCCATGGCACCCGGTGCCCGATCGACAGCGACGTGAAGGAGACCCCGCGAGCCTTCCTTCGCTCCGGTACCCAGAGTACGGAGTGGCGATTGCGTCGAGGTCTCGGCACGGTTGCCGTCCGGTTGAACGCCAATGTTCGGGTGGCCGGGGCGTACCCGCCCTGCTTAGGGCCCGACCTCGCTCAGCGCGGCGCAGGTCATCCAGAGGTCCACCGCCTTGAGTTGGTCGTAGGAATCGACGGACGACGAAGAAGGGATCGTCCCGATGTAGTACTGGCCGGAGCCGTCGGCAAAGGCGGCGTCGGTGGCCAGTCGGGCCACATCGGCTCCCGACGTGGTGGTGGTCATGGCACCCTTGATGAAGCGGCGTAGGTGGGGTAGGACGTGCTTCCAGGCGAAGCGGCTCACCGCCCCGTAGTCCCGGGCCAGTCCCGATCCGGCCATCAGTCCGGGGTCCATGGCAAACGCCACGATGGTGGGGTGCCGCTTGGCGAACTCGTAGGCCAGGTAGACATCGCAGAGTTTCGACGTGGTGTAGCGGAGCCGACCCAATGCCTTCTCGTCGGACTCGGTGAAGCCCCGTCCGGCGGCCAGGTCGGCCGCGCTGGTGTAGCGAGGACCCGGCATGCCCGTCCTGAGCGCGGGATCGTGCGTGCCGCTCGAGATGAAGATGACCCGGGCCCCGGCACCCATCCGGTCAAGCAACAGCTTGGTGAGGAGGAAGTGCCCGAGCACGTTGACGGCGAACGTCTCTTCGAAGCCATCCACGGTGAACCGGGTTCCCTCGACGATCTGCACGCCGGCGTTGCAGACCAGGGCCCC
>DASXZJ010000077.1:0-96875 GCA_036502025.1 Acidimicrobiales bacterium
ATTCGCTCCTCCCTCTCCAGTGTTCGAGCCACCTCCCCCGGACAAGGACCCCCCCCGGTTCTTCGACCAAGACGTCTCGTAACTACCGACCCGCCCGAGGCATTCACCTGAACCAGCAGGATGCCGTGGTGAGTGTCGGCCCTATGTTGCCTTACGACATTCAGTATTCCGGGGGCCACCTTCGGGGGTGACCCCGCCTGTGGGGGTCTACAAGGACTGCTTCGTCAAGGACTAGCCACGACGGACGGGCCCGGGAGACAGCCTGACGAGCGCTCGGGCCCGGGAGACAGCCTGACGAGCGCTCGGGCCCGGGAGACAGCCTGACGAGCGCTCGGGCCCGGGAGACAGCCTGACGAGCGCTCGGGCCCGTGAGACGGCCCCGAGCCGTCCGGCCCCGCGGGGACCCGGCGGAGAACTAGCGATCCACCCCGAGAATGAGCCCGCTGGTCGGCACCCCGGTGCCCGAGGTGACCAGCACGTGCTCCACGTCGGAAACCTGGTTCACCGACGACCCCCGCACCTGGCGGACACCCTCGGCGATGCCGTTCATCCCGTGAAGGTAGGCCTCGCCCAGCTGCCCGCCGTGGGTGTTGATCGGGAGGTCCCCGCCGAGCTCGATCCGGCCGTTCTTGATGAACTCCTTGGCTTCACCCTTGGCGCAGAAGCCCAGTTCCTCGAGTTGGTAGAGCACGTAGGGGGTGAAGTGGTCGTAGAGGATGGCCGCCTGCATGTCATCGGGCCCGAGCCCCGAGGTCTCCCACAGTTGGCGGGCCACCACGGCCATTTCGGGCAGGCCAAGCAGGTCGTCCCGGTAGTAGCTGGTCATCATGTCCTGCCCGGCGCCCGAACCCTGCACCGCGGCACAGATGACCGCCGGGGTGCCGGGCAGGTCGCGTGCCCGTTCCAGCGATGTGACGACGATGGCCTGACCGCCATCGGTCTCCTGGCAGCAGTCGAGCAGGTGGAGCGGCTCGACGATCCAACGGCTGGCTTGGTGTTCTTCGAGGGTGATCGGCTGCTGGTAGAACCACGCCTTGGGGTTGGTGGCGGCATGCTTACGGTCGGCAACGGCCACGCGTCCCAAGTCTTCACTGGTTGCTCCGTTGACGTGGAGGTAGCGCTGGGCCGCCATGGCCACCCATGAAGCGGGCGTGAGCAGCCCGACGGGAAGGTAGGACGCCATGTGTGCGTTCTCCGCGTTGGGCAGCGGCGGCCGGCCCTGCACCCCGGCACCGAAGCGACTACCTGAACGCTCGTTGAAGGCCCGGTAACAGACGACGACGTCGGCCACCCCGGCCTGGACGGCCAGAGCCGCCTGCTGGATTGTGGCGCAGGCCGCGCCTCCCCCGTAGTGGATGCGGCTGAAGAAGGTCAGCTCGCCGAGGCCGAGACTGCGGGCGATGTCGATGTCAGGATTGGTGTCGGAGCTGAAGGTCACCATCCCCTGCACCTCACCGGGGGCGATCCCGGCGTCCTTGAGCGCCAGGTCCACCGCCTCGACCGCCAGGCGGAGCTCGGAGCGGCCGGAGTCCTTGGAGAACTCGGTGGCCCCGATGCCGGCCACCGCGACCTGGCCCGAGAAGGAGTGAGGGCTCACCCGGCCGCCTCGATCTCCATCGGGAGCACGACCTTCACCGTGCCGGTTACATGGTCGCCCAGGTTGTTCGCGCCCCGGATGGCCAGCGTGACCATCCCGCTCTGCCCGTCGGGCGACAGGGGCCCCTTGTCGGTCACCGAGCCGGTGAGCGTCATGACGCAGTCGGGGTAATTCGGCGCGCCAAGGCGGATGTTGACCTCGGCCAACCGGCTCCCTGGTCCCGACCAGTCCGTTACGTAGCGGCCCACCAACCCATTCGTTGTCAGGATGTTCATGAAGATGTCCTTCGAACCGCGCGCGCGGGCCAGGACGGAATCGTGGTGCACGTCCTGGTAGTCCCGGCTGGCGATGGCGCCCGAAACGATAAGCGTGCGGGTGATGGGCAGTACCAGCTCGGGCAACTCGTCGCCGATGGCCACATCGAAGAACGACGGGTTGGATCGGGAGGCGCCGGTCACGGGGAGACCTCGTCCCGCGCCTGTGCGGCGATCTGGGCACCGAGGCGTGAGAGCTGGAGGCTCGGTCCTCCGAGGAGCAGTTCGATCTGCTTGCCCCATAGGAAGTAGCGGTGGATCGGGTAGGTGATGTCGGCTCCCAGGCCGCCGTGCAGGTGCTGGGTGGCGTGCACGGTGCGCTGACCCCGCTCCGAGGCCTGCCACTTGGCGACGCCGGCGGCATCGGTGGCGTCGCGGCCGGTATCGAAGAGCCAGGCCGCGTTGAGGAGGGTGACGCGCATCGCCTCGATGTCGATGGCGGCGTCGGCCGCCCGCAGCATGGTGCCCTGGAAGGTGCTGAGAGGCCGCCCGAACTGGTTGCGCTCGTTGAGGTACGTGGCCGTCTGGGCCAGCGCGGCCTCGCACACCCCGACCTGCAGGGCGCACAGGGCGGTCGTGGCCGCGGTGAGCAACACCGTGAGCGCGTCGCGCCCGGCTTTGGGACCGACCAGGACGTCGTCGCCGCTCACGCCGACCTCGGCCAGGTGAAGGTGGGGGTGGATCTCCCGGTTGGTGGTGACCGTCCGCTCGAGTGAGACGCCGGGACTCTGTGGGTCCAGGAGTACCAGGAGGACGGCGCCCTCGACGGTACGGGCCGGCAGGACGATGCGCGCGGCCAGGTGGGCCTGGGGAACGGCGAGCTCGGTGCCGTTGAGGACCCAGTGGTCGCCCTCGGGGGACGCGATCACCGTGGGCAGGCCGTGGGCCGAGTTGGCGCTGCCCGTGAGGGCCGCGGTGAGCATGACGTCGCCCGCCACGACGCCCGGCAACCAGCGGGCCTGCTGCGACGACGAGCCGAACCGGGCGATGGGGAACGCGCCGAGGACCAGCGTGGCCCACAGGGGCACCGGGGCGACGACGTTGCCCTGTGCTTCCAGCAGGAGGCACAGTTCCATCAGCCCGTACCCGCCGCCGCCGTGAACCTGCGGGACGGCGAGGCCCAAGAGGTCGGCCTCGGCCAGCGCTCGCCAGAGCTCGCGGTCGACCGCCTCGGGGGTCAACTCGACCGCCATGACACGGTCGGGGGCGACCAGTCCGGAGAGGAGTCCGGTGGCAGCCTCGGCGATGGCCTGCTGCTCCTCGGTGAAGGCGAAGTCCATCAGATGCTGGCCTTCTTGCCGGCGGCGGGGACGAACACGGGAAGGGCGAGCTCGTCGTCGAAGTCGACGAACCGAGCCTCGAGGGCCATGCCGATCTTCAATTCCCCGGGTTCCGCCTCGATGTTGGCCACCACCCGTGTGCCTTCCTCCAGCTCGACCAGCCCAATGGGGAGCGGGTAGTCGAAGGAAGGCACCTGGGGGTAATGCACGACCACGAACGAATAGAGCTCGCCGCGCCCGCTCGCCTCCACCGGTTCCCATTCGAGTGACTGGCACTTCCCACAGGCCGGCAGGGGTGGATGGCGCAAGGTGCCACACGACGAGCAGCGTTGGATGAGCAACTTGTGGGCGCGCGCACCCTCGAACCAAAAGGCATTGTCCTGAGTCAGCGCGGGACGGGGCCGGGGCGGACGGGACCCGGGGGCCGGGGCGGGCGTCTTGGCCGGCGGCAGGTACTTGAGGATCCGGAAGCGCATGGTGGCCACCGGCTCACCGCTCTCGGCGAGGGCCTCGATCTCGGCCGGGGTGGGATCGGCCGGCACCCCGGCGTCGGAGACGGCGACGTACTCGAGTCGGGTGGTGATGAAGCGCCCCGTGCCGAGGCCGGTCCGCTTGGGTGCGGAGACATCGTCGATGACCGAGCGCACCAGCAGGCGGTCGCCGATGACCAGGGGACGGCCGTAGTGCTGGTCACAGTTGGTGGCGACCACCGAGGTCAGGCCTTCCTGATCCAGCAGGCCCATCATGGTGCTGGTGGGGTCACTCCCCTGGTCCGTGCCGGCCTGGCGGGCCTCCTCGACCAGCTGCGACGCACGCAGGCCGCGCATGATCCACGCCTGGAGCATGGTGGGCGGGGCGATCACCTGGTCGTACTGGTGGGCGCGGGCGGCTTCGTCGGAAACGTAGACCGGGTTCTCGTCGCCCATCGCCTCGACCCAGTGACGGATCATCGGCGCGTTGACGGCGTCGGGTGAGAGCAACGGCGGACCCGACGACAGGCCGATCACCTTCTTCAGCGCGGCACTGTGGTCGGGGTAGGGCTGCAGCTCCTCGAAGCGCTCGCTCACCGGGTCCCCCGCTTCATGCCGAGACCCGCGGTGGCGACGATCTCGCGCTGCACCTCGTTGACGCCGCCGCCGAAGGTGTTGATCTGCGCCTGGCGGCCGGAGGACTCCAGGCGCCCTCGCAAGAGGGCGCCCGGTGAGCCGGGAGTGAGGTACCCCGCCGCGCCGATGATCCCCGCCAGGAGGCGGAATACCTCAATAGTCCGCTCCGTGCCGAAGACCTTTATAGATGACGACTCGGCGCCGGTCAGCTCGCCGTCGGCGACGTGCACGGCCATGCGCCAGTTGAGGAGCCACATCGCCTCGAGCTCGGCGTGGCACTTGGCCAGGTCCATCTGCACCCAACCCTGATCGATGAGCGTGCGGCCGTCGTCGGTCGGCTGGCGGGCGGCCCACGCCACGATGTCCTCGTACATGGAGATGGAGAGGCCGCTCCAGGCCGCGAGCCCGACCCGCTCGTGGTTGAGCTGGGTGGTGATCATGCGCCAGCCCTCGTTCTCCTCGCCGACCCGGTTGGCCACGGGGACCCGGACGTCGGTGTAGTAGGTCGAGGTGGTGGTCAACCCGCCCACCGTGTTGATGATCGACCACTCGAAGCCCGGAGTGGCGGTCGGCACGCAGAGGATCGAGATGCCCTTGTGCTTGGGGACGTCGGGGTCGGTGCGGACGGCGAGCCAGATGTAATCGGCTTCGTTGGCCCCGCTGGTGAATATCTTGGCCCCGTTGACTATGTACTGCTCGCCGTCGCGCACGGCGCGTGTCCGCAACGAGGCCAGATCGGTGCCGGCCTCGGGCTCGGTGTAGCCGATGGCGAAGTTGAGCTCGCCGGCCAGGATCTGCGGGAGGAAGAAGGACTTTTGGGCGTCGGTGCCGTAGCGCATGATGGTCGGACCGACGGTGTTGATGGTGACGAAGGGGAACGGCGCCCCGGCCCGGCGGGTCTCGTCGAAGAAGATGAACTGGTCGGTGGCGGGGCGGCCTTGGCCGCCGAACTCCGTGGGCCAGCCGATGCCCAGCCAGCCGTCCTGACCGACCTGGCGCACGACCCGGCTCCAGGCCTCGCCTCCCTCGCCGCCCTCGACCAGACCGGCCCGGACCTCGTCGGTCAGCAGCTCGGCGTAGTACCGGCGCAGCTCGGCCCGCAGCTGCTGTTGTTCGGGGCTCTCTTCGAGGAACACGGGCCCACCCTCGGCGTGATCTGACGGCGGTCCCTGCAGGTCAAGGCCGCGCTGGCGCAAAACTGTAACAGGTTCTTGTTCGGGTGGCCCGGGCTGGCCCGGGCTGGCGGGGGTGCCCCCCGGGGGTGGGCGCGGTGCGGTGGGATGGAAGCGGGTGGCGCCTGCACGGCGTGCTTCCGGGAGGCGGCGTACCGTAAAAGAGGTGGATTGGCCGGCGCTGCGACACGAGGTGGTGGACTCGACCGGGCGGGTCGGCGACCTCCTGCGCTCGGCCCCCGACCCCGCCGCGGTGGTGCCGCCCCTGACCTGGACGGTGGCCGAAGTCGGCGCCCACCTCCTGTCCCTCCCCCGGCGGTATCGAGCCCAGATGGAGGCGCCGACCCCCTTCCCGGGCAGCATGTCGGCCTTCAACGGGGCGGCGAACGACGCGGTCGAGTTGCGGGACACCGGCGCGCTGGCCGACGCGCTGGAAGCCGAGATGGGCGCCTTCATGGATCTGCTCGGAGACGACCCCGGCGCCCCGACTCCCTTCTACGGGATGATGCACAGCGTGGAGGGGCTGGCCGGCATCGCGCTGGGCGAGCTGCTGGTCCACGGGTTGGACCTGGCCCGCCTGCTGGGGCAGCCCTGGCCGATCACCCCCGAGCAGGCGCTGGCCGCCATCGCCGGCACCTTGCCGACGTTGCCCAACTTCACCGACGCCTCGGTGGCGGCTTCCGGGGCGGGCACCTACCACCTCCACCCCCGCGGCGGGGACGACTGGACGGTGCGGGTGGCGGAGGGCGGGGCGACCGTATCGAGGGGCAGGCCCGAGCGGGCCGACCTGCACGTGTCGTTCGATCCGGTGGCCTACATGCTGGTCGGCTACCAGCGCCGCAGCCAGTGGCGGGCGCTGCTCGGCGGCCAGATCGTCGCCTGGGGACGCAAGCCCTGGCTCGGCCTGCGCTTCGGGAAGCTCTTCGCCGAGAACTGAGCGCGGGCCGAAGGGGAGCGCGGGCCCGCAGAGGCAGGGGCCGGGGGTCGGGGGCCGGGGGTGGCCGTCAGTTGGGCGGCTCCGGCACCATGATTTCCGGAACGAGTACGCCTTTTCGCACTCGGTGCCGGGAATTGACTACCGGCGCGGCGACCGCCTGGAGCTGGCCGGGCCGGGGTGTCCCTCACCCCGAACACCCACCTATGATCACTGACACACGTTCTAGAAATTGCCCCAGTGGGGCGGGTCCCGACGGACCGCCGAAGAGCCGGGCAACCGGACAGGTGGGTGTGGGCCGAAAGGGGGGTCAATGGGCCTTGAGGAGATCGACCTGATCGACGGGCGCAACTTCGTCGCCGGGGTGCCCTTCCACTGGTTCCGCCAGCTCCGCGCCGAGGCGCCGGTCTACTGGCACCCCGAGGTGACGGCGCCGCGCGGGGGATTCTGGGCCATCACCGGGTACGACGACTGCGTCACGGTCAACAAGGACTGGCAGCGCTTCTCCTCGGCCCGGCGCTCTGCCCTCTTCGGCGACATGGACGACGAGCAGCTGGCCCAGCAGCAGCTGATGATGCTGAACATGGACCCGACCATGCACACGCGGTACCGGCGCCTGGTCAACCACGGGTTCACCCCGCGCATGGTGCGCGACCTGGAGGAGAAGATCGTCGGGTACGCCGACGGGATCATCGATGCGGTGTGCGAGCGCGGCACCGCGGACTTCGTCGAGGAGATCTCAGCCGAGCTCCCGCTGCTCGTCATCGCCGAGTTGCTGGGGGTGCCCCAGGAGGACCGGCGCATGGTCTTCGACTGGTCCAACCGCATGATCGGGTCCGAAGACCCCGAGTTCCAGATCCCGGGCTCGGACCCCGGCGAAGCCGCCATGGCCGTCTTCAGCTACGCCGAGGAGTTGGCCGCCGAACGCCGGCTCAAGCCGCGGGAGGATCTGGTCTCGGTCCTCCTCCAAGGCGAGGTGGAGGGCGAGAAGCTGGACCAGCTTGAGCTCGACCTCTTCTTCATGCTCCTCATCGTGGCCGGCAACGAGACGACCCGGAACCTGATGTCGGGCGCCATGGCCGCCTTCTTCGAGCACCCCGACCAGTGGGAGCTGCTGCGAGGCGACCGCTCCCTCCTGCCCAGCGCGGTCGAGGAGATGCTGCGCTTCGTCACCCCGGTTATGCACTTCCGGCGGACCGTGATGGCCGACACCGAGTTGGGCGGGCAGGCGCTGCAAGAGGGCGACAAGATCGTCTTCTGGCACATCTCGGCCAATCGCGACGAGGCGGCGTTCAGCGACCCCGAGGACTTCGACATCACCCGCTCCCCTAACAATCACATGGCCTTCGGTGGCGGTGGTCCCCACTTCTGCCTGGGAGCCAATCTGGCCCGCATGGAGATCATGGTCATGTTCGACCGGCTGCTCGAGCGGATCCCCGACATCCGCCAGGACGGCGAGGTCAAGCGTCTCCAGTCGAACTTCATCAACGGGACCAAGCACATCCCGGTGGCATTCGCGCCCTCCGCGCCGATCGGCGGCATGGCGCTGCCGGCCCGGGCCCGCTGACCGTGATGCCCGACGACTCCGGCGCACGCGTGCGCTTCCACCAGTCCGTCACCTTCCTGCCCACCCGCCAGGCCGTCCCCCTGGCCAAGGCGTGCGACCAGTTGGGATACGGCGGCATCTACATCTCGGACCATCTGTTCAACCCCCGCGACCTCGAGTCCCGCTACACCTATTCGGTGCGCGAGGACGGGGCGCCGGGATGGGAGTCCGAGACCCCGTGGCCCGACCCCATGTGCGTCATCTCGGGCCTGGCCACGGTCACCGAGCGCCTGACCTTCACCACCGGGGTCTACATCGCCCCGGCCCGTGACCTCATCACGGTGGCCAAGTCGGTCGGCACGGCGGCCGTGCTCTCGGACAACCGGATCCGGCTCGGCGTGGGTGTCGGCTGGTGCAAGGAGGAGTTCGACCAGACCGGCCAGGACTTCACCACGCGGGGCAAGCGACTGGACGAGATGATCGTCGCCCTGCGCGCCCTGTGGCAGGGCGGCTGGGTCGAGTTCCACGGGGACTACTACGACGTGCCCGAGTGCCAGATGGAGCCCGCTCCGACCGCACCGGTACCCATCATCGGGGGCGGGCACTCGCCGGTGGCGCTGCGCCGCACCGCGGCCCTGTGCGACGGGTGGATAGCCGCCGGGGCCTACAGCGAAGAGGAGGCCTGGACCCACCTGGGCGCGCTGCGTCAGGCGCTCAAGTCGGCCGGCCGGGACGACGAGGACTTCACCATCTACCTCTCGCTCAACGAGAGGCCCGACGTCGACATGTACCGCCGCTTCGCCGACGCCGGCGTCACCGACTTCGTCTGCGCCCCCTGGATGTTCGTCACGGTGGCGCCCGGGACGCCCGACGACAAGGCTCTGTCTGACCGGCTGGGTGCCGTCAAGTGGTTCGCCGACGAGATTGTGGAGAAGCTATGAAGGACATGAAGATCGGCCTGCAGCTCGGCTACTGGGGAGCGGGCCCGCCTCCCGGGGCGATCGAGTTGGTGCAGGAAGCCGACCGCCTCGGCTTCGACTCCGTCTGGACGGCGGAGTCCTACGGCTCCGACGCCCTGACCCCGCTGGCCTGGTGGGGCTCGCGCACCGAGAAGGTGCGGCTGGGCACCTCCCTCTGCCAACTCTCAGCCCGCACGCCGACGGCGATGGGCATGGCGGCGCTGACGATGGACCACCTTTCGGGTGGTCGCTTCGTGCTGGGACTCGGGGTCTCGGGACCCCAGGTCGTCGAGGGCTGGTACGGGCAGCCCTTCACCGCGCCGCTCGCCCGTACCCGCGAATACGTCGACGTGGTGCGCCAGGTCCTGGCCCGGGAGAAGCCCGTGACCAACGACGGTCCGCACTACCCGCTGCCCTACCCGGGCGGCACGGGGCTGGGCAAGCCGCTCAAGCCAATCGTGCACCCGCTGCGGGCCGACATCCCGATCATCCTCGGCGCCGAGGGCCCGAAGAACGTGGCCCTGGCCGCCGAGATCGCCGACGGCTGGTTCCCCATCTTCTTCTCCCCCAAGGCCATGTCGTCCTTCGAAGCCTCGCTCGACGAGGGCTTCGCCCGCCCGACCGCTCGCCGTTCGATCAAGGACTTCGAGGTCCTGGCCTTCGCCCCGACGGTCATCTCCGACGACACCGACGCCGCGGCGGACGGGTTCCGGCCCTACCTGGCCCTCTACATCGGCGGCATGGGGGCCAAGGAGATGAACTTCCACTTCGACGTCTTCGCCCGCATGGGCTACGAGGAGGCCGCCACCAAGATCCAGGACGCCTACCTCGACGGCCGCAAGGACGACGCGGCCGCCGCGGTGCCGACGGCCATGGTCGAGGACATCGCCCTGGTGGGCCCGGTCGAGAAGATCCGCGATGATCTCGAGGCCTGGCGCGAGTCGCGGGCCACCACCATGCTGATCAACGGCGACGTGGCCACCCTGCGCACCATGGCCGAGCTGGTCCTGGGTTAGCGGACCTTTCGTCCGGTCGGGTCCGGGCGGTTAGCCCGATCGCCTGACCGAGACCGTCGCCGTCGCTTGGTCGGGCGAGCAGTTCACCGCGACAGAGGCCGCCACGCTGTAGGTCCCCGCCGTGGCGTACTGGTGGCTCAGCGTCCATGTCTGGGTGGCCGGGGCCGGTGAGGTGCACACGGTCGGTGTGATGTTGGAGTCGCTCTGCCCGTCGCCGTAGGCGACCTGGTAGTGCAGCGCCCCGGGCGCGGCGGTCTCGGTCGCCTCGAGGGTGAACGTGACCACCGTGCCGGTCGATCCGTGCGACGGGTTTGCGGTGAGCGCAATGGAGAGTCCGCCGCCGGCGCCGGTCGCAGTGACCACCGGGGAGGGCGAGACCGTGCCCGTCGTCGTGGTGGTCGGCGCAGGCAGGGTCGATCGTGGAGGCCCGGTGGTCTCCGGCGGACCGGTCGAGATCTCGGTGGTCGTGGACGTCGAGCCGGACCCGGGCGTCGTCGCCTTCGTCGTGGGCGGGGCCGGGGGTCCACCGCCAGCGGCCCGCGTCGGTGCGCCACTGCATGCCGAGAGCAGGAGCGGGAGCGTCACACCGGCCAGGACCAAGGTGCGGCGCACCGCCCCGGGGCTACCGGGCTCGGGCCGAAGCCTGCGTGGAGTTGGGGCCGGTTCCTACGCCGTTGACGGCCGCCACCTCGTAGAAGTACGTCGTACCCGTGGTGGTGCCCGAGTCGGTGTAGGTGCAGGTACTGGTGGTGCAGCTCACCGAGCCGTACGACGTCTCGGTCCCTGACTTGGTGCCGCGCCAGAGCTTGTAGCCGGTGATGGCTGATCCACCGTTGCTGGCGGGCGCCGACCAGCTCAACGTGACGCCCTTGGAGGTGGCGGTGCGGGCGGTCAAACTCCGGGGTGCCCCCGGGACCGTCGCCTTGACGGTCGGCGCGGCGGAGGCCTGGGCCGACTTGGGCCCTATCCCGATCGCGTTGACCGCGCTGACCTCGTAGTAGTACGTCGTGCCGCCGGTCACGGCCGCGTCGCTGTAAGAAGTCGTCGTCCCCAGATTGGCATAGAGCGTCTCAGCTCCTGACGATTTACCCCGGTAGAGCTTGTACCCGGTGACGGCCGATCCGCCGTTGTTCGAAGGTGCCAACCACGACAGGTTGACCGCCCCGGTCGCTCCGGAGGCGAGGAGATTCATCGGTGCGCCCGGGACCGTCGCCTTGACCGTCGGCGTGGCCGACGCCTCGGCGGACCTGGGTCCTTCCCCGATCCCGTTCACCGCGCTGACCTCGTAGTAGTAGGTGTTGCCGCCGGTCACGGCGGCGTCGCTGTAGGAGGTCGTCGCCCCCAGCGTGGTGAGGAGCGTCTCGGCCCCGGATGAACTGCCGCGGTAGACCTTGTAACCGGTGACGGCCGATCCGCCGTTGCTCGAAGGTGCCGACCACGACAGGTTGACCGCCCCGGTGGTCCCGGAGGCGACGAGGTTCGTCGGTGCGCCCGGGACCGTGGTCACCACAGATCCGGCGGTGAAGGCAGCCAGGCCGTTGGGGGTGCCGAGGCCGGTGGGACCGTCGTAACCCACCTCGCCGTTACACAGATAGGCCACCGCACAGCTTCCGTTGCTGCCGCTGGTGACGTCGTTGAGCGCACCCGGGTGGGCGTACGGCAGCGAGTTCATCGCCGTCGTGCTGGGTGCGTTGGCGGCCAGCGCGTAGACGGCGCCGATGATCGGCGTGGCCACGCTCGTACCCCCGAAGACCAACCAGCCGCCACCGCCGTAGGTGTCGCTGACCCAGACTCCGGTGTTCGGGTCGCCGATGGCCGACACGTCGGTGCTGGTGCGCTTGGTGCAGCCGCTGTCGGCCTGCCAGGCGGGCTTGGCCTCGTAGCTGCTGCAGCCGCTACCCGACCCGCTCCATACCGTCTCGGTGGCGTTGCGGGTCCCGGTGTTGGTGGCCTGCAGGAGTGAAGTGCCACCCACCGCGGTCACCGTGTTGGACGTGGAGGGGAATTCGGGGCCGTAGCCGTTGTCACCCGCGGCCACTGTCACCGCCACGCCGGGGTGCGAGTAGTACTTGGCGTTGTCGGTCGCCTCGGTGCTGTATTCGGGGCCACCGTAACTGTTGCTGACCACGTTGGCTCCGAGCGCCACTGCCTCGTTGACCCCGGTCCCCAGGTCCGCGATGGAGGGCGAGGTGGCTTCGACCAGCAGGATGTGGCAGTTGGGGCAGATGGCGCTGACCATGTCGACGTCGAGGGAGATCTCCTGGCCCCAGCTGGTGTTACCCGCCGGGTAGGTGGTACCGCCGTGCTCGTTGACCTTCCGGAAGCATCCGTTGGCCGTCGTGCAGGCAGGCAGGCCGAACTGCGTCCGGTAGGTGTTGAGATCCGTCGCCACCGATGGGTCGTCGTAGGCGTCGACGATGGCCACCGTCTGGCCGACACCATTGGTCGCCGACGGCGTGTTGTAGGCCGACTGGAGGTAGGACGGGTCGTAGGCCCCGTTGTTGCCCAGGGTCGCAGTGCCGGCCGCCCGATCCGGCGTCGTCCCCGGTGGGGTCGGCGCAGCACTGGCGGCAACGTCGGTGCGTCGCTGCGCCAGACAGGCCGCCTGGCCCGGAGCCACCGCGGCCGAGCACACGGCGACGCTCGTGCCGTGGCTCGGGACTGGTCGGACCGGAGCCGGGCTGCCGGCGGCGGGTGCTGCCGCGCTGGCGCTGGCGGCCGGGAAGGCGATCAATGCGGCGAAGGCCAGGCCACCAGCCAGCACCCCCACCAACGAGCGTCGACGTGTCTGCATGGTGTTTCCCCCTGCCACTTGGGCCCGCGTGCCGGGTCGGATCCTATTCCACCCGCATTGCACGATGGTTGCTCTTCAGTTGCAGCCGACCATCGAGCAGGCCTGGCCGGGAAGCGGGCCGCCTGGCCCAGGGGGCTTGCGGGACACCTGAGTCGCTCAGCGCTGCCGGCCAATGACGATTGCCCCACCCCCTGAGCTGGGGTGCACCGGATCGTCACAGGCGTGGGCCACAATGCCTGGGTGACGTTGTTCGACTGGATCGAGCCCGATGCTCCGCCCCTCGACGATGTCCTCGACGGGGCCGAGGTGGAGGATCGGGATCCGCCGATCGAACCGGACGGCGAGCGGGTGGACTGGCCCGAAATCGAGGTCCGGGTGAGCGCCCGCCGGCGCAAGACCTCGGAGGCCCGGTGGGTCGGCGGCCGGATCGTGGTTTCCCTTCCGGCGCACCTCACCGGGGAGGCCCGGGATACGACCATCGCCTGGTTGGTCGACCGCCTGGTGGCCAAACATCCCCTGCGGACGGTGGCCGGTGAGGATGCCCTCATGGAACGAGCCGTGGCGTTGTCCGATCGCTACCGCTTAGGCGTCCGACCCAGCTCGGTGCGGTGGGTCACCAACCAGTCGGCCCGCTGGGGGTCGTGTTCGTTCCACTCAGGAGAGATCCGGTTGTCCCACCGGCTGCGAGCCGTGCCCGAATGGGTGCTCGACGCCGTGCTGGTCCATGAGCTGGCCCACCTGGCGCACCCGAACCACTCCCCGGCGTTCCACCGGCTGGCCAATGCGTTTCCGCGCCACCAAGAGGCTGGGCTCTTCCTGGCCGGTTACGGCCTGGGACTTACCGCCACCGAAGCGTAAGCCCCTGTGGCACTCGAGGTGTAGAGGGGTTCGGGCCCTGGATCCGCCCCCAGGGCCCGAACCTCGTCTACTACTTAGGCGACCCCGGCTGAAGCGCTCGAACCGAGGTAGCTGCCGTTGCCGGCGTAGGTCACTTTGTACCCGTTGTTCAGGTCCAAGGTGAGGCCGGTCAAGCCCGTCGCCGTGCAGGTGGCGGAGCCGTTGGTTCCGGTCACCGCGGTGCACAGGACGGTGGTTCCCGCCGTGAAGGTCAGCGTCTGGCCGGCGATCGGCCCCTGGGCGCTCGAAAGCGTCGCCGTCATGGAGCTCGAAGCCGTGGCCTGCTGGGCGGCGATGGACGTCGCCGCCTTGTTCACCGTCTGGGTGAGTGCCCCGCTGGCACTGGCCGAGTAGCTGGTGGCGCCGCTGTAGCTGGCGGTGATGCCGTGGCTACCGACGGCCAGACTCGACAGCGTGAGGGAGGCGGTGAAGTGACCGCCCGAACTCGCAACCGTGCCCGTCCCGATGACCGTCGACCCATCCTTGAAGGTCACCGCGCCGCTCGGACCCGGCCCGGCGTTGCTAGCCGGAACGATGGTCGCGGTGAAGGTGACCGCGGAGCCGAAGGCCGACGGATTCAGCGAGGATGCCACCGTAGTGGTGGTCCCGATGAGTTGAACCGACTCGGTGACGTTGGCCGAGGTGCTGCCGGCGTAGTCATACTCGCCGAGGTACACCGCACTCAGCACGTGGTTGCCGACCGTGTCGAAGGTATTCGCCGGCAGGACGGCCTGCTGAACTCCGCCAACCGTGCTGACCGCGGCGGCACCGAGCAGCGTGGTCCCGTCGTAGAAGTCAACGGTTCCGGTCGGCAATCCGGCACCCGATCCGGTCGGCGTCACCGTGGCCGTCAGGGTGACGGGCGTGCCGAACGTGTCGGGCGACGGGGAGGCGACCAGGCTGGTCGAGGTCGACGCCGGGTTGACGATCTGGTTGAGGTCGTATGTGCTCGGCAGGAAGTTGACGTCACCGGAGTAGATGGCGGTGACGTCGTAGGTTCCCGGGGTGAGGGTCGAGATGGACGGGCTGGTCACCGTGCCGCCGGAGAGCGACAGGGCCGGGCCCAGGATGTTGGCTCCATTCACCTCGAACAACACCGTTCCGGTGGGCGTTCCCGCCCCGGGGGCCACGGCCGTAACTGTTGCCGTGAAGCTCACCGGCTGCCCTTGCACGGAGGCGCCATTCTGCACGACCGCGGTGGACGACGTGGCTTGGTTCACCGTCTGGTTCAACCCAGCCTGGCTACCCAGGAAGTCCGGACCAGTCGGGTTGTAGACCGCGTTGATGGCGTGGCTGCCCACCGACAGAGCTGAAGTGGTGAAGCTCGCCGTGTTGCTGACCGTGCCACCCGAAAGCGTCTCGGTGTCCAACACGGTGCTGCCGTCGGAGAAGGTAACCGTTCCGGGCGGAACACCCGCTCCGGGAGGCGCCGCATTGACGGTGGCGGTGAACGTCACCGGCTGTCCGAAGACCGACGGGCCTGATGCGTTGCCAGGTGTGTTGGCGGACGTCAGGGTCGTCGTCGTGGGATCGGGGTTGACTACCTGGACGTACTGCGGGTCCTGGGTGACGCTCCCGCTGATGTCCGCGTTGAAGGTGGCGTAGCAAGCCGAAATGGTGTTGTTGCCCACGGCCAGATTGGCGTCGCCTGCCGTCGTGGCCACGCCGTTGACCAGGTTGACGGTCGCGAGGTAGCCGGGCTGGCTGGTGTCACAGGTCGGTGGGTCGCTGCTGTTCACAAAGAACAGCACGATGCCGGTCGGCGTTCCCGCGTCGGTGAACTGGAGGGTCACCGTGGCGGCGAAGGCCACCGACTGACCGAACACCGAAGGATTGGCGTTGCCCACCGTACTGATGGTGGTGGTGGACGGGTCGGGGGCCACGAACTGCTGCACCGTACCCTTCGAACCCGACACGTAGTTGCCGTCGACGTTGTCCGTGTAGGTCACGGTCACCGTGTGCAGCCCAGGTGAGAGATTCGAGATGGCGGAGCTGGTGGCCGACGAGGCATCAAGCCCCGCCCCGTTCAACGAGTTGGTGCTGAGGTTGATCTGGCTACCGGTGCCGGCGTCGATCACGAAGGCGACCTGTCCGGTCGGGCTCCCCTGTCCCAGCGAGGTGTTCGACACCGTGGCGGTGAACTGCACCGACTGCCCGAAGAACGACTCGGTTGGCAGGGTGGAGACCACCCCGACCGAGGTCGAGTCCGGGTCGATCGTCTGGGCGATCGTGCTGCTACTGCTGGCGTAGTTCGAGGTCGGGCTCGACGCGAAGTTGGCCACGACCGAATACGGCCCAGCAGGAAGCAGGGAGATGGACGAGCTGGTGGCCGTACTCACGTTGCCCGTGCCCGTCGTGGTGACCGCGCCACCAATCGGCGAGGAGCTGCCACCGGTGGGCGTCTCGATGAAGGAGACGTTGCCGACCGGGAATCCGGTTGCTATACCCGGGTTGGTGGCGGTCACGGTGGCGGTGTAGGTGATGACCTCACCGAAGAACGACGGTTGCTGCGAGGTGCTCAGCACCGTCGAGGTTGGCGCCTGGTTGACCACCTGAGTTACAGCCGTCGCCGTGCTGGTGGCGAACGTGGGATCGCCGCCGTAGGACGCACCGATCGGGTGGCTGCCGGCGGCCAGGGTGGCGTCGCTGAAGGTGGCCGTGGCCACGCCGGCACTCACCGGGGTGAGGGTCGACGGGGTGACGGGGTTGCCGTCCTCCGTGAACGTCACCTGGCCCGAGGGCGTGCCGAGACCGGCGATGGTGCTGGTCACGGTGGCCGTGAACGTGTCCGTGTTGCCGTATTGGCTCGACGAGGTCGGCGAGATGACCGTAGTGGTCGGGTCGGCCTGAACGGTGAAGTTCACGTCCTGTGCGGCGGCATTCCAGAACGTTCCGGCGTAGGCGATGTGCAGGGTCTCGACGCCGGGCGGGCCGATCACGGGCACGTTCGCGTTGGCCACGCCACCGGCGCCGGTGGTCGTGTTGACCACCGCCCCGCCGCCGAGCTCGAAGGAGACCGGCGTTCCGGTTGGTGCCGCAACCCCGTTCTGGTCGGTGAGGGTGGCCTTGGCGGCGAGGGTGGTGCCCTGCGGCGCGGCGCTGACCCCGCCGTAGTTGAGCACGCCGGTGTTGCTGACGGTCACCGTCTCCTTGGCGTTGGTGGTCGTGCCCGACGAGCAGACGGTGATGATGATCACGGTGGCCTTGGCGTTCTTTTCGATCGAGTTGACCGTGTACGTGCCGTTGCCGTAGTTGTCCGTGATCCAGCTTCCGTCCTGGGACTCGGTCCCGGTGCCCGAGGCCGTCCCCAAGTTGACCACCGTCGACGTCCCGGTGTCGGGGGACCCGACCGGTACCACCGCCGTGGCCGCGGTGCCCGCACCCTGGTCGACGTACATGTTGGTGGACCCATTGGTGTTGCCGAAGGTCCCGGCGCAGCCCTTGCTCTGGGCCCCGTCGTCGTGCAGGTCCACGGTGCCCGACACGGTGGCGTTGGCGGCCGGCGACGTGATCGCGGCGCCGGCCGGAATGGCCATCGCCACCACGGCTGCCAGCGCGACCCCGCCGATCAAGCTGGCACGTGAGATTGATCTACGCACGATGTGCGCCTCCTTGTAAAGGTTCATGCTCGATTGGGAACGTGATCTGCTCATGGCTGTCAGAGGGTGATGGAGATGAGACCGGCTGAACCATTCGACCCGGTGTACGAGCCATTCCCGGCGTACGTTGCCGTGAAGCCTCCGGTCAGATCAACCTCTAGTGATCCTGCGAGGGTGGGCGTGCACGTTGCCACGCCCAGGGCATTGGTAACGCCTGAGCACACCACCGGTCCACCGGGACTGGCAACTGCGCTGAAGACCAGGGTCTGACCCGCAATGGGCACGCCCGCCGCCGTCGTCAGGGTGGCGAAGAGCGGCCCGAGTGAGAGCACGCCGTTGGGTGTGAGCAGGTTGGCCAGGTTGTAGGTCAAGACTGCTGCCCTCGCCACCACCTTGGTGCCTCCCGCGGTCACCGTGACCGTGACCGGCCCCGACACACTGACCCCGAAGTCGGGATCACCCGAGTACGACGCCGTGATGCTGTGCGTACCGGTTGCCAGCAGCGAGGTGGTGAACGAGGCCTTGGACGACGTTCCGGTGCCGTTGGCCACAGTCTGGGTCGACAGCACCGTGCTGCCGTCCTTGAACGTCACCGTTCCCGTCGGATTGCCGGGGCCGGTGGTGTGGGTCACCGTCGCCACCAGGGTGAGCGGCTGACCGAAGATCACCGGGTTGGGCGTCGCCGTGAGCGTCGTGACGGTGGGAATGGACGACACCACGAAGGTGAACGATCCGGACGTCCCGAGGAAGTTGGCATCACCCGAGGTGACGTAGGAGACCGTGTAGGTGCCGGGCAGTAGGCCGGTGGCGGCGCCGCTGGTGGCCGTGCCACCGCTGACCGTCACCGGTGCGCCGAAGGGAGCCCCGTTGAGGCGGAACTGCACCGATCCACCGGGGGTACCGACACCTGGAGCCGTGGCCGAGAGGACGACCTTGAAGGTCACCGACTGGCCGAACGAGGCCGGGTTGGCCGAGGACGAACCCGTGGCGGTGGTCCCGGACTGCTGGACCTCCTGGGTGATCACGTCACCGCTGCCCTCGAAGGCCTGGGGAATCCCCGCCCCGCTGAGACCGCTGTAGGTGGCGATCACCGAGTGGCCGCCGGCGAGGAGCGCCGACGTCGTCGTCACCGATGCGGTGGCTGTCCAACCCGTGGTCTGTGAGCCGGTGCCACCCGAGAGGGTGACAGGACCGCCGAGGTTGTTGCCGTCGACGCTGAACTGGACGGTGCCAGCCGGGGCGTTCACGGCATCCTGGAGGGCCCCCACCGAAACGGTGGCGGTGAAGGTCACCATCTGGCCGAACACCGAGGTGTTAGGCGAGCTGTTGGCCGGCGACTCCGAACTGGTCAGAGCGGTGCTGGTCGCCGCGGTGGGCGGCGGTGGGCTGACCACCTGATCGAACGGAGGCGCCGAGGAGCTTCCCGTGAAGTTCCCATCACCGCCGTACGAGGCGGTGATGTAGTTGTCCCCGATGCTGAGACTCGACAACTGGAGGGTCGCCTGGGCGCCCGCCGAGCCGGTCGGGCTCAGGTTGGACGTGCCGATCACCGTCGAGCACGGCGCCGTGGTCGGGCAGTCGAAGAACGTGACCGTGCCGGTGGGGTTACCGCCGGCCTGGGGCGACACGTTGGCCGTGAATGTCACGGGCTGGTTGACCACCGAGCCGGTGGTGCCGGTCGAACTCACCAGCGAGGTCGCCGTCGTGGCCTGATCGACCGCCTGGGCAAGCGAGCCGCTACTGGTCGAGAAGTTCGTGGTCCCGACGTAGGTAGCGGTGATCGAATTCGTCCCGGCAGGCAGGCCGGCCGAGTCCGAGATCGAGGCCGATCCTCCCGAGAGCGTCAGGGGCCCACCCTGGTTGACCCCGTTGATCGCCACCTGCACCTGGCCGGTCGGAACAGCCGTGTCACCGGCTGGGCCGGCGACCGTGACGCTGTAGGTGACGGGCTGGAACGCCACCGGGGTACCCGGAGGGGTCGAGAGCGCGATGGTGGTGGTGGTCGGCGCGATGGCGATGGTCACGGAGACCGGGTTCGAGTTCGACGGGGCGAACTGAACGTTGTTGTCGCCGTTGTAATCAGCCGTGAGCGAGTGCCCGCCAACCGCCAGCGACGAAGTGGTGAAGGTCGCCGTGTCCGGGGACCCACCGCTCAGGGTGGAGGTGCCGAGCAGGGTCGAGCCGTCGAAGAAGCTGACGGCGTTGTTGGTGTTGTCGACCGTGGGACTCACCGTGGCGGTGAGCGTCTCCGTCTGGCCGAACACCGAGCCACTGGGCACCACGGCCAATGTCGTGGTCGTGGGCGTCAGCGGGTTGTGGACGCTGTAGGCCGGGAGGGCACCCGACGAGGTGGCGTAATCCGTGTTGCCGCTGTACGTGGCCACGATGTTGTAGGTGTTGACCGCCAGGGTCGCCGTGTTCAGGGCGGCGCTGGTCGCCGAACCCGTACCCGAGACGGGCACCGGCGAGCCGATGGGCGCCCCGTTGATGGTGAAGGACACCGTGGCGCCGGCGGCGATGCTGCCGAAAGCCGGGCCCGTGGGTGAGACCTGGGCCGTGAACGTCACCAGGTCCCCGATGGTCGCCGTGGTCTCGGACGCCGTGAGGGTCGTGCTCGTCGGGTCCAGGGTGACGGTGAACGGCGAGGTGCCGCTGCTAGCCGTATCGATCGGACCGCCGGCGTAGCTAGCCGTGAGGGTGTAGGGCGTGCCACTCGGAGTAGCGGTGATGGGCAGGTTTGCCGTGGCGATGCCGTTGGCACCGGTGTTGGCCGTGACCGTTCCGGCCTGGCCCGTCATGGAGAAGGTGACCGATCCACCCGAGACGGGCGCTCCAGTTGCCTGATCCTTGACGAGAGCCGATACGGCTGCCGAAGTCCCAACGGCTGCGGTTGTCGCTCCGTTGTAAGTCGTGGTGGTGCAGTCCTGCGGGCTCACTTCGAGCGTGAGGACGTTGGTGGCGGCTCCGCTGGTCACGGTGACGCCGAAGGTGCCGTTGACCCCGGGCTTGTTGAGCCCGTCGGCCAGGTTCGGCGCAACGATGGTCGCCGAGTAGGCGCCCGAAGGCGAGGAACTGGTCGTGTTGGTGGTGACGAAGTGTCCGGGTGTGATGGTGGACTCGTCAACGCCGATGGCTACTGCGCTGGCCGACCCGTTGGATAGGGCTCCGCTCACCGTCAGCACTTGACCACCGCAGGCGAGCCCGCTCGTCGTGCCGGCGATCGCCTCGGTCACGGCCGTGCTCGGTGCCGGGGTGCTGGCCGCGGTCAGGTTCTTGGTCTCGTCTTCACACGTGGCGGTCGCGGCAGAACTGCAGGTCTGGCCCTGCGGAAGACCGGTCAGGAAGTTGTCGAGAACGATGTTGTGGTACGTGTTCGACCAGGCTTGGGTATCCGAAGTCAGATCGGTGACGTCGTTGTAGTTGACGGAGTCGACCGGGATGTTGGCTGCGATGGTCGGGCTCGCCGTGGTCGACGTGCTGGTGGCGGTGGCGTTGATCGGGCCGTAGGAGTCGATGGGGTCCGTGCCGCTGAGTGACTCGGCTCCGGTACCGACGTACGACACCACGCCGCTGTCGTAAACACTGGTGTTCTCGAGCCACTGGTCACCGGAGTGCAGGCGGAAGTCTTCGTTCACCTGCGCCGGCGTGTAGACGTCGTCGTTGACCAAGTTGATGGTGACCGTCTCGAGCCCACCGACGGCGGTACCGACGATGGTCTGCGTCTGGTCTGTCTCGACCGAGGCCAGGTTTCCGACTTCCAGCCACTCGCTGCCCGTCGTGCCCGAGGCACCATTTTGGACGGAGAGAGTCTCGCCATCAGCGGTTCCGGTTCCCGAGGTGACGCCGCCGGAGAAGTTCACCTGGTACGCCTGGTAGGTACCGACAGGGGTCGCGCCGGGGGTTGATGAATTGCACACGCCGCCGGTGTACGACGTCGGGCACGTGTAGTTGGTGTGCGACACGATGCCCTGCACCGTGTACTTCACGCTCTCGCCGATTTGAAAGAACCCCGTGCCGGGATCGTTGATCGTGAATTCCTCGTTATAAGTCCAGTTCCAACCGGGCTGCCACGCGGACGTGTCATCACCGGCAGTCTGCACGGGTGATGCGCCGGCGGGAGCCGATGTGGTTGCCACCACGAGTCCACTCAGGAATCCACTCAGGCTGGTGACAGCCAAGAGGGGCATGAGGATTTTGACGAATCGATTACGCACCGCCCAACCTTTCCGCGCACTCTCCCCCGTGTGAAACCCCGCCTTTGAGGTCCCGCCAAATGAGAGCCGCCAAGTACGTACCTATCGGTATGTGTCTGCATGGTAACTAAACCCTCCCCGCATTGCAACCGGGACAAATTTGGACTTGACCACGGGAAATGCCACCAGCGGGGGTTGCAACACATTCCTAAAAGGGTCTCCGGTCAGGGAGACTCTGTCGGATCAGCGCCATTCCTCCGGGGAGCAGGAAAATTTCGGACCGACACCCTCTTGCCATGAGTTGTTCGCGGCAGGTTCGCCTGTCGCTGATCGAAAAGAAGCAGCGCTTCATCCTTCAACTGGTTCGTCATCGATGCATCACTGACGTCCATCGATGACGGCGACAGTGCCGAAAGTTCGAGGGTTGCCTCCCAAGCGAATCGAAGCGAACTTGGCGTCGTAGTGCGGTCCGAGACCGGTCGATCCGCAGCCCGCTCGGCACGACCTTCGTTCGTGGCCCGACCCCTATGGTTGGTGCCCTTACTGAGATGACCGAGCATGAGAGGCACGAGTGAAACTCCTCAACCTGCCGCCCATCCTGCAACACCGCGTGGCGAAGGGGACAACCCGGCGCGCCTTGAAATTTGCCCGGCCATTTCGGACGTTGATCCTCGTTTTCGTGACGATCATCATCGTCGACGCTTTCACCGCGTCGTCGGTGCCACTGATCATCAGGGGCATCATCAACAACGGCATCGGTGCGCACGACAAGAACCTCATCATCCTGCTGGCCGTTGTCCTGGGGGTCGTGACTCTCCTCGACCAAGCCATGGGTGTCGTCATCAGCTACCTCTCGGCGCGCATCGGTCAAGGCATCATCTTCGAGCTCCGCTCGGTCGTCTACCGGCACGTGCAGAGCCTGCCCCTCGCCTTCTTCACCAGGACGCAGACCGGCTCGCTGATGAGCCGCCTCGACAATGACGTTAACGGCGCGCAGCAGGCGTTCAGCGATCTGCTGTCGGTCATCGTGGGGAACGTCTTCAACATCGCCATTGCCTTCGTCGTCATGCTGACGTTGTCGTGGGAGATCTCGCTCATCGCGTTGGTCGCGCTACCAGTCGGGATCGTGCTGGCACGGTTCGCCAGTCACCGTCTCGCCGGTTTCGCCCGAGCGAACTACCAACTCCTCGCTGAGTTGAGCACGCAGATGAGCGAGCGCTTCAATGTGGGCGGCGCGCTGTTGGTTACGCTCTTCGGTCGTCCAGCGGCAGAAGCCGCCCTGTACGAAGGCACCTCAGGGAAGGTGCGCGATCTCGGCGTCCGCATGGCCGTCTACTCGCGGTTGTTCACCGCGACATTGCTCACCATGGCCGGCCTCATCACCGCGTTGATCTTCGGTTGGGGCGGGGTGCTCGTGTCAGAGAGGACCTTGACGCTCGGGACAGTCGTCGCGCTGGCGACGTACCTCGGACGGCTGTACGGCCCGCTGATCTCGCTCGGCAATGCGCCGGTCGACGTCATGAACGCACTCGTCTCGTTCGAACGCCTCTTCGAGGTCCTCGACGTGTCATCTGGTGTCCGTCAGCGGCCGGACGCAGTGGACATCCCGTCCGGACCGGCCCGGATCGTGGTCGACCATGTGGACTTCTCCTACCCCGGGCGCGCGGGCACATCGATCCAATCGCTCGAACCTGAGTCGGCCACTGCAGACTCGGTGACTCCCCAAGTCCTCTTCGATGTCTCCTTCGTCATGGAGCCGGGACAGCTCGTCGCACTGCTCGGCCACACGGGCGCCGGCAAGACGACCATCAGCTACCTGGTGCGCCACCTCTATGAGGTCACGAGCGGGAGGATCACGGTCAACGGGATCAACGTGCATGACGCGACCCTGACCTCGATGCAGGACTGTATGGGCATGGTCACCCAGGACGTCCACCTCTTCCACGACACCGTTCGCTCAAACCTCTTGTACGCGCGGCCAGACGCTTCGGAGGAGGAGTTGTTCGACGTGCTCGACCGGGCGAGGCTGCTGGCGACGATTCAGCAGTTGCCGCACGGTCTCGATACCGTGGTAGGTGACCGGGGCTTTCGGCTCTCGGGCGGAGAGAAGCAGCGCCTCGCCATCGCCCGGCTCTTGCTCAAGGCGCCGGCGGTCGTGATCCTCGACGAGGCGACGGCGCACCTGGACTCAGAAACCGAGCAGGCCGTGCAAAGTGCGTTACTCCATGCCCTGGAGGGACGGACTTCCCTGGTGATCGCCCATCGGCTGTCCACGGTCCGCCGAGCCGACCTGATCCTGGTGCTCGACCACGGACGGATCGTGGAACGGGGTACGCACGACGAGCTGATGGAGGCGAGGGGGCACTACTTCGATCTCCACCATTCACAACTCGCGCCCTAGCCCGGACATGACAAAGCGCGGACATGAAGTCCGCGCCGGTCACTTGCTCCTTGAGTGCGACCGGGTGGTCGCAGCCGTTGGTTAGGGGATGATCGAGATGATGGAGGCGTTGGCCGCCAGCAGCGCGTCACCCACGATGTTGATGTGTGAACCCATGGTGAGCTCGGAGAGCGTCCCCAGAACGGTCAGAGACGGTGCCTCGTACTCTCCGTTCGCCAGTTCTTCCGCCATTAAGAACTCCCTTCAAGACTGCTCTGGTAAGTGACGACCACTATACACATACTCAAAGGTACGCACAACCTGCCCGGGGCGTACCCCTGATCGGCGACTGGCGCCGCCAGTTCGGGACTCTGGGTCTACCTAGAGGATGCCGATGTGCACGAACACATCGACAATGGAGCCGACCGAAAGGAGCACGTCGGCCACCAGGCCGGTTCCGCTACCCATCGTGAGCTCGGAAAGCGTTCCCAGGACCTGCAATGCCGGCGGCTCGTAGCCATCGACCGTAAGTACCTCCGCCACGGGGACTCCTTTCAATGTTGCAGTTTGCCTACTGCTAACTACGCAGAAGCATATAAGAAGGATTGACCAGGTTCAAAAATAGTTGTCGGCAGCACGTAGGGTGTGGCCGGTGGCCAGGGAGAACACCGCCGAAGCCGGCGCGAGGCCCCTCGGTGCCTACGGTCTGCGACTTGAGGGATTGAACGGGGCGGCGCCGTGGATGCAGCCCCAGCAGCCCGAGGCACCCGAATTCCGGCTCCAGGTCGAGGTCGGCTCTTCCTCAGGTGCACCCTCGGTGCTCGATGAGGCTGGCGCCGACCTCTTGCTGATCGGGGGCGGGCGGCTCCAGATAAGCCGGGGCAGCCATGAGGCCCGCTTCACGCTGCCGAGGCGACCCCCGGACGAGGAGCTCCTCCACCCGTACCTGGCGCCGGCCGCCGCCCTCTTCTGGCAGTGGTCGGGCCGGGAGGCAATACACGCCGGCGCGTTCGGAGCGCTGGCAGGCGCAATTCTGGTGGCCGGCGACAAGGAAGCGGGAAAGAGCACCACCCTGGGGTGGCTGGCCCGCCAGGCCGGGGTGACGGTGCTCACCGACGATCTCGCCGTGCTCGACGGGGGAACGGTCCTGGCCGGTCCGCGTTCAATTGACCTGCGGGTTTCGGCCGACCACTCCGGCTCGTCAGCCCACCTCGTCCGGGGCGGCGAACGTGACCGCGTCCAGCTGACCCTGGCGCCGGACGGCCTTCCGCTGGCCGGCCTCGTGGTGCTCGAATGGGCGCCGCGCCTTCAATTCGAGCCGATCGGCTTCAAGGATCGACTCGCCATCATCGACCGCCAACGCACATTCCACGGCATCGACCCCAACCCCACCGCCATGCTCGAGCTCGGAAGCGTGCCCATGATCCGGGCGGGCCGGCCTCGCGACATGCAGCTACTGCCTGAATTCGGGCGGGCACTGCTCGACTATTTCAGCTGAGCAACCATTTCAGCCGAGGGGGGCGGTTCGGGACGCCTCCTGGCTGGCGAGCCAGACCGCGTGCAGCGAAGTCCAGGAGTGGATCACCGGGTTGTCAGCCGACCAGGCTCGTCGGAGCAGGTCGGCGTTCACCATCGCCAGGTCGACACCGGTGCCATCCCAGTTACGGGCAAACTCCCGGGCGTTCTCCTGCCACACGGCGCCACCGAACTCCGCTTTGGTCGGGCGCGCCACCGTCTCGGGTGGGAGAAGATCTCCAAAGAGATGATGCATGACCGCGGTCCGGTCGCCAAAGCCCGCGGCGCCACCCTCGTCAGCCAGCGCGCGGAGGAAAACGGGGTCCAGGAGCGGGTGGGCTACCTCGACGTCGTAGTCGGAGGCGATCACCGAGAGGCTCTCCATACAGAGATGCAGCGCTCGAGCGCCGGCATGCCATCCCACTCTGCGGTCCCAGCGTCTCGGCTCCTCCACCTCACGGTCGATGACGGCCGTCAGGAAGTCACGCTGGAATTCCGGAAGCAGCCAGTCCGGCACGAAGTGGCGGCGGCGCGCAAAGGCCTGGCGGCGTACCGGGGCCGGGGCAAAGGAGAACCCGATGCGGATGACGTCGCGGCGCTCGAACGGCGTCAGCCGATGCAGCACCGACTGCGCATGGCACCATTTCCAGTCGCCGAACAGACCGTCGCCATCGAGGCCGGTGACCACCGTTCCACCTTGGGCCACACGGAAGATCGGCACGTGGAGATAGGTGTTGGGAGGCCAGCACAGGCCGTGGTTGGTCAAGCACTCACGGGCAACGTCGCCGAGCAGATCAAGCTCGGTCGTCAAATCCATCCGTTCCCAATCCTCGAGGCCGAGGTGTGCGATGACAAGCTCCTGCCATTCGTTCTCGTGCGTCGAGGCGACCTCGGGAAAGCGGAAGGTCCCGGGGATCGGCAAGGGAAGCCCCTCACGGCGGGCCACGAGGGTGGCCAGAGCCAGCATGGCTGAGGAGTCACGTCCGCCCGAGAAGCTGACGACGCACGGGCTCCGTTGGAGCGCCCGGGCCAGCGCTTCTTCTAGCGCTTGGCGGGCGGACACGCCGCGGCGGTGGGCGCCGACGGGAGCGCGCCCGGGTTGGGTGCCGACGGCCGCACCCGACGCCCGCTCAAGCCGGGTGAGCGGCGGACCTTGTCGCGGCCCGTTGGGGGCCGGACCACGGACGTTCATGACGCGGCCCATCCCACGATCCGAACGGTCATCGGACCCGGCTTCGGGCCGGCCTCGGCGCCAGGTGGTGGATCGGCTGGTGCTCGCCGCTCAAAGCATCAGCCGAATCCGCGAGCCACGCGTGAGCGGTGAATCCGGCCGACGGCGATTTGACTCCGATCACGACATCAACCGGATCGCCGTGGTCGGCCCGCCACGCCTGGACGATCAGGGCGTTGGAGAGGCACTGGTCACGTCGGCGGCTGAGCAGGCGCACGACGACTCGACCGGCCCGCGGTGAAATTCCCTCCGATACCGGGAGCGTGATCTCGTGGAGATCTCGTCGGCCGATCTGCCGGCGACAGCGCACCACGCCGCGCAACGTCCAGACGCCGGCGCGTAAATCATCGAGGTCAGGACGACGCACGGCTCACCTCTAATTGCGCACCCTCGGTTGGTTCCGGCGTCACGTTGGATCGTGGGTCGACCACCCCACTGGCCGTGGCACCGTTCGTCATTCCCTCAGATTACGAGCTTTCCTCGGGAGCTCGTCACCGCCCGATGGTTCAGACGGGCTCGGCGGCGAGGATGCGCCCCAGGCGACGCAGGCTCTCGTTGGCGCCTCCCAGGGTCAACTCGATGTGCCGGGTGAGAAGGAAGAATCGGTGCAAGGGGTAGTCGCGGTCCACGCCGACCCCGCCGTGCAGGTGCGCGGCGGCATGGACCACGCGCTGCCCGCCCTCGGCGGCCCAGTACTTGGCCACGGCGACTTCCGACGACGCGGTGAGGCCGTCGGCCAGCCGTGAAGCGGCCTGCCACGCCGTCAGTCGAATGGCTTCAGTGTCGACATAGGCGTCGGCGGCCCGCTGCCCCACCGCCTGGAAAGTGGCAATCGGCTTCTCGAATTGCACGCGCGTCTTGGTGTACTCGGCGGTGAGGACAAGGGCGGCCGCGCAAGCACCGGCCTCTTGAACGCACAACGCCGTTGTCGCCAGCTCGGTCATGACGGTGATGATGGCCTCCCCGTCGACATGGTCGCCCAATTGTCGATCGGCCGGGACGGCAACTCCGGCGAACTCGATGATCGCCTCGGGCCGGCCGGTCGTTGTCGTCTGGCGGATGTAGGTCATCCCCCTGGAGTTCGAGTCGACGATGAACACCCCGACGCCGGTTGACGAGCCATCGGTCGCGGTGAGGGTGGCTGGCACCAAGACGGCGTCGGCCACGTAGGCCGCCGGCACACAGGCCTTGGTCCCATTGAGGATCCAGGTCCCATCCGCCTGGGCCGTCGCCGTGGTGGCCGGTGCTGAGCTTCCAGGGAGAATGACCTCCCCCGCCAGCTCCGCCAGGGCGGCGGTCAGGATGGTCGTCCCACTGCTCACGCCCGGAAGCCACGCTGCTCGTTGGTCCGGGGTGCCGAAGCGCTCGATGGGCGCCGCACCGTAGATCATGGTCTCCACCACCGGCACGTAGGCGGCGGTGCGACCGGCGGCCTCAATCACCAGGCAGGCGGCGACGAAGTCGAGGCCCGAACCACCGACGTCCTCGGCCAGCGCGATGCCCAGCAGTCCGGCCTTGGCCAGTTCGCTCCAGAGCTCCCGGTCGAACGGGCCTTCATCGGCCGCGGCCGTCTCGATGGCCTTGAGGCGTTCGTGAGTAACCCGTTCGGTGAAGATCCGGCCGGCCAGGTCGCGAACGGCGTCCTGCTCTTCGCTGTAGGTGAAGTCCATGGTGTTCGTTCTCTTTCGATTAGCGCAGGGAGCGCGGCATGCCGAGCCCGAAGATGGCGATCAGGTCCCGTTGGATCTCGTTGGTGCCGCCACCAAAGGTCAGGATGATCATCGATCGGGCGTACATCTCCAGCCGGCCCGCGATGACTGCGGCGGGAGAGCCGCGAGTGAGATAGCCGGCCTGCCCGACCACCTCCATGAGGAGGCGGAAGGCCCGCAGGTAGAACTCGGTGCCGAAGACCTTGATGGACGAGGCGTCGGCCACATCGAGGTGGCCTTGGGTCCCCTGCCAGGCCACCTTCCAATTGATGAGCCGCAGGAACTCCAACTCGGCGTAGACGCGGGCCAGGTGCTCCTGGACCCACTCCTGGTCGATGACCCGCCGCCCATCAGGCAGCTTGGTCGCCTGGGCCCACGCCCTCACGTCGCTCAAGACCCGCTCGATGATGCCGGGCGAGCAGAGCGTCACCCGCTCGTGGTTGAGCTGGTTGGTGATGAGCGTCCACCCCTGATTCTCGCCGCCGACCAGGCTGGTGGCAGGGACTCGGACGTCCTCATAGAAGGTGTAGTTGATGTTGTGATCGCCCAGGAGCTTCATGGGGACGACCCGGATGCCAGGGGTGTCCATGGGGATGACGAACATGGAGATGCCCTTGTGCTTGGACACATTGGGATCCGTCCGGGTGGCGAGCCAGATGTAGTCGGCATCGCCGGCGAGACTGGTGAAGATCTTCGACCCGTTGATGACGTACTCGTCGCCGTCCCGCACCGCTCGCGTCGTCAGCGAGGCCAGGTCGGTGCCTGAATTCGGTTCGGTGTAGCCGATGCAAAAATGGATCTCGCCAGCCAGGATCTTGGGGAGGAAGAACTCCTTCTGCTCCTGGGTGCCGAAGTTCATGATGGTCGGGCCAACCGTGTTGATGGTGAGCATGGGTACCGGCGCGCCACTGCGCATGGACTCGTCGAAGAAGATGAACTGCTCAATGGCCGAGCGGCCCTGGCCACCCCACTCCTTGGGCCACCCGATGCCGAGCCAGCCGTCGGTGCCCATCTGCTTGACAACCTTGCGCACCACCGGCCCGATGCCGTGGGAGGCGGCCAAGTCCCTCTCCAGTTCGGGGGTCAGCAGGTTCTCGTAATAGGCGCGCAGTTCGCTCTTCAGCGCCTGCTGCTCCTCGGTGTATGAGATCTCCATGGTGTCCCTCCCGGGTCACGTCACGACGTCGACCCCATGCTGGTGCGTCACCTCGATCAACGTGATCACCCGATCGAGCCGCAGTAGAACACGTTACAGTCCGCTCCGGCGTGGCGGCCAATGGATCGGCCGGCGATTGGGGGTCGACCAGCCGGTAACCTGCTGTCGGCCTCGGGCGAGACCCTGGCCCCAGAACGAACCGAGGAGCCTGCCAACATGCCTGAAGCCGTCATCGTCGCCACCGGTCGCACCCCGATCGGGCGGGCCAACAAGGGCTCGCTGGTCGAGTGCCGTCCCGACGACCTGAGCGCTCTGGTCATCAAGGCCGTCCTCGAGAAGGTCCCCCAGCTCAACCCGAACGATGTCGAGGACGTGATCCTGGGCAACGGCCAGCCGGCCGGCGAGGCGGGCTACAACATCGCCCGCGTGGCTGCCATCCTGGCCGGCCTGGACAACGTGCCCGGTGTGACGGTCAATCGCTACTGCTCCTCCTCGCTGCAGACCATCCGCATGGCGGCCCATGCCATCCGGTCCGGCGAGGGTGACATCTTCATCGCCGCCGGCGTCGAGACCGTGAGCCGTTACATGCACGGCGCCTCGGACACCGGACCGCACAACACCGAATTCGCCCGGGCCGAGGAGCGCACCAAGGCCCGTACCCCGGCAGTTGGCGACCCCTGGACCCCCCTGGCCGGGACGTTTCCCGACGTTTACATCGCCATGGGACAGACGGCCGAGAACGTGGCCGAGTTCGAGAAGGTCAGTCGCGGCGAGATGGATGAGTTCGCGGTCATGTCCCAGACGCGGGCCGTGGCGAGCCAGGAGAACGGCTTTTTCGAGCGCGAGATCATCCCGGTCACGCTTTCTGACGGCACGGTGGTCACCAAGGACGACGGCCCCCGGGCCGGCACGACCCTCGAGGGGCTGGCCAACCTCAAGCCGGTGTTCCGCGAGGGCGGCACCGTCACGGCCGGCAATGCCTGTCCTCTCAATGACGGGGCGGCCGCCGTCATCGTGATGAGCGACACCAAAGCCAAGGAGCTCGGCCTCACGCCCTTGGCCCGCATCGTGGCGAGCGGCGTGACCGGCCTGAACCCCGAGATCATGGGCCTCGGCCCGGTTGACGCCTGCCGCCAGGTCCTGAAGCGGGCCAACATGACCATCGACGACATCGACCTCGTCGAGATCAACGAGGCGTTCGCGGCGCAGGTCATTCCCTCGGCCAAGCACCTCGGCATCAGTTGGGACAAGCTCAACGTCAAGGGCGGCGCCATCGCGCTGGGGCATCCCTTCGGTCAGACCGGGGCACGCATCATGACGACGCTCCTCAACGCGCTGGAGGACACCGGCAAGACGTTTGGCCTCGAGTCGATGTGCGTGGGTGGCGGTCAGGGCATGGCCATGATCGTGGAGCGCCTCAGCTAGTTCCACCCAGCCTCCCGCCTTCGGCGAGCGTGAACCGCCAGAACCAGGATTGGTCGATGGTGCCGCGCTGTTGGGGTTTGCCCTTGCGGCAACCTTGCTCATCCTGTCACCCGGACCAGACACCATGCTGGTCATGCGCAACTCGTTGCGGGGCGGTAGTCGTGTCGGAGTGTGCACCGCCGCGGGCACGATGACCGGACTATTGACCTGGGCCGTCGGGGCGGCCCTTGGACTCTCATCCTTGCTGGCCGCCAGTCGGGTTGGTTACGACGTGCTGCGCCTGATTGGCGCGGCGTACCTGATTTGGCTGGGCGCGACGAGCCTGCTCCCGCGCCTTCGGGCCCGGAACCGGACGGGCGACAACCGTGAGCGGGCGGTGGCCAGGCGACCCGTCCTGGGTCTACGCCGTGCGTATCTCAATGGGGTGATCTCGAACATCTGCAATCCGAAGCTTGCGGTGTTCTTCGTCGCCTTCCTTCCTGGCTTCATTCCCCATGGGACTTCGATACGCGGTTTCTCACTGCTCCTCGGAATCTGGTTCGCGCTGGAAACCGGCGTGTGGTTGGTCACCCTGGTATGGATGACCAACCGTGGCGTCGGATGGTTGAGCCGTCCCGGAATGCAGCGCCGACTCGAGCGGCTGACCGGCCTTGTGCTGGTGGGTTTCGGAGTGCGGTTGGCGATCGAGACTCGCTGAACTTCGCGCCCGAACCGGCGTGTCTCCGGTTAGTTGCGTAACGCGGTTTCGACGTCGGTCAACGCGGGCACCGGTCCGGGATCGGTTCCCTCTCGGCCGGCGAGGTGGAGGGACACGAAGTCGCCGAACAGTGCCAGGTCGAAAAAGCGGCCGAGGTCGTCTTCGCCCTCGGCCCAGACGGGGATGACGTGGGCCATGACCTCGTCGGTGGCCTCGACGACGAGGTCGAAGCGGCGTGCCACCTGTGGGTGCTCGCCGGCGTGGCGCAATGTGATCAATGAGAGCACCTGGCGGGTGACATCGCCGTTCTGCCCCCAGCCGGCGACCTCGTTGTGGGACAGGTCCGGTTGCACCGCGAGGAAGGCGGGTGTCTTGGCGTTCTCGTTCACTTGAGCCTTCCACCGGCGTGCCGCCACGGCAGCGAGACCGGAGGAGCCGTAGACGAGAGGAATGGTCCGACCGACCAGGCGGGCCACCTCCTCGGCCGGGCCCCCCGGCGCGATGAGGGCATCCCGCCGCCGGCGTAGGGCGGTCAATGCCGTGTCGAGCGACGGCGCCGGGTCGGGAACGAGCCCGAGGTGGGCCAGCGTCACCAGCATCGGCACGGTCAGGGCGCCCAGCGCGGTGCGCGAGGCGGGCAGGCCGTCGGGCATGGAGAACAGAGGGAGGCCGAGATCTCGGGCCCACCGGCCCAGCGCTCCCTCCCCTGCCACCACCACGAGCCGCCCCCCGCGCTCGAGCGCCGCCGTGGCCGATGCCATCGTCTCCTCGGTCTCACCCGAGAACGACACGGCAAAGACGAGGGTCCCGGGTCCAACGAAGGCCGGGACGTCATAGGTGCGGTCGACCACGACCGGGACTCGGGAGTGCGGAGCGGCGTAGGCGGCAACCACGTCGCCGGCCAGACCAGCGGTACCCATGCCGAGCACGACGACGGCGCTCGGTGCACTACCGGGTCCGAGCATGGTCGGGTCGAACGTGCCCGCCGAGGAGGACAGCGCATTTTGCAATTGCTCGGGCAGGCCGGCGGTGGCATCCCACACGCCCAGCGTGTCGAGGTAGTGCGAGTGGGTCACCCCGGGGCAGGCCCCGTCGCCCGCACCCCGCCCTTTTCCGCCTTGGCGGTCAGGCGTTCGTGCTCGGCGTCCCCCACGTCGGTCCCCTCCTCAATTAGCAGCACCGGCACTCCGTCGACCACGGGATAGCTCTTGTGGAGCCGGGGATTGTAGAGAACCTCCTCGTCGGCGAACCAGAGCAGCGGACCCTTGTCGACCGGGCAGGCCAGCACATCGAGAAGCAGCGGGTCAAGCGTCATTGGGGCACCTCACGTTCAGGGGCGGGATTCGAAAATGTGGTGATGAGCTCCTGCACCTCGCGCACGTGGTCGGCGCAGAGCTCCGGCGTCTTGGCTTCTACGTTGAGTCTGAGCAATGGCTCGGTGTTCGACGGGCGCACGTTGTACCACCAGTCCCCGTGCTCGACCGTGAGGCCGTCGAGCAGGTCCACGGAGGCCCCGCTCCGGCGTTCATGCGCGGCAATGGCCTCCACGGTGGCCGCGGGGTTCGCCACTTCGGAATTGATCTCGCCGGAGTCGCGGTAGCGCTGGAACGGAATCAGCAGCTCGGAGAGGGGCCGGTCACTCTGGCTCAACAGTTCGAGCACCAGCATGGCGGTGATGATGCCCGAGTCGGCCCTGAAGTTGTCACGGAAGTAGTAGTGCCCTGAATGCTCGCCGCCGAATACGGCCCCGGTCTCGGCCATGATTTGCTTGATATTGGAATGCCCGACGCGGGTACGGATCGGCGTGCCACCCATTTCGGTGACGACTTCGGGCACCACGTGCGAGCAAATGAGGTTGTAGAGGATCTTCTCGCCCGGGTGCTTTCGGAGCATGGAGGCCGCAACGAGGGCCGTGGTCAGCGAGCCCGACACCGGCTGCGCCCGCTCATCGACCAGGAAGACGCGGTCGGCGTCGCCGTCGAAGGCCAGCCCGATGTCGGCTCCCTGCTCGAGGACGGCGCGCTGGAGATCGACCAGATTCTCGGGCTGGATCGGGTCAGCCGGGTGGTTCGGGAAGGTTCCGTCCAGCTCGGGAAAGAGAATCTCCACCGTGAACGGGAGGGAGGCGAAGACGGTCGGCACCACCACTCCGCCCATGCCATTGGCCGTGTCGGCCACGATCTTGAGGGGGCGGAGCGTGTTTCGGTCCACGAAGGAGATGACGTGCTCGGCCCACTCCGAAAGCAGATTCATCTCGCTCCAGGACCCGGAGAGATCCCCCAGGGGCTCGTCGTAGAGCTTCTCGGCGGTGGCCTGAATGTCGTTGAGGCCGGTCTCACGGCCGACCGGCCGGGCGCCCGAAAGGCAGAGCTTGATGCCGTTGTACTGGGCCGGGTTGTGCGAAGCGGTGAACATGGCCCCGGGCGCATCGAGATGGCCGGAGGCGAAATAGAGGAAGTCAGTGGATCCCATCCCGAGGTCGATCACGTCGACCCCCTCTGATCGCACCCCGTCGGAGAAGGCCCGGGAGAGCTCCACCCCTGATTGACGCATGTCCCGGGCCATCAAGACCTGCGGCGCCTCGGCAAAGCGGGCCACGGCGCGCCCGATGGCCCGGCACATGGCCGCATCGAGCTGATCGGGCACCGTGCCGCGTATGTCGTAGGCCTTGAAGACCTGATCCATTCGGCTCATGACCGCTCAACCTTAGGTGGCGGCAGGGAGGTCGGTTGTCCCCGGCTTGGGACGGCGCGACCTGACCGCCCAGCGCAGCACGCCGGCGAGCAGAACCAGGACGCCGACCAGAGAGAGCAGTTCGCCGGCCCGGTCGGCCAGGGTGGCGCCGTAGTGAAGGGTCACGTTGTGCGACGTCGGCACGACGACCATCAGGTTGGGTGTGACGCGGTAGGGACCCGTCGCCCCGGCGACCTGCCAGTTGGGGAAGTAGGAAACCTTCACCAGCACAGGCGTGCCGACCTTCGAGACGTGGAAGCTGACCGAGTTGTCGGTCTCCACCACCTTGGTGACTTTGGTCGGCTTGGTCGGGCGCTTCGGCGGATTGCGATCACCGACCGGGACCCGGGGCCACGAAGCCGGCCCGCTCTGGGCCAACTCGACTCCCCAACGGGCGGGATCGTCGTACCAACTCGCCGCGGGGCCGAGCCACGAGGACTGGCTCGACCCGATGCCGACCTGCACCGCCGGGTCGTCGGCCAGCGGCGCCACCTCGGGCGAGTCGAGGACCTGGTAGATCTTCCAGGTGGTGGTGGTCGTCACGCCCTGGTCGGTTGACGTCCACGGCCCGGTCGAGGCCACTTGGCGGAGGGCCGGGTCAGCGGACGCGGCGGCTTCGACGTTCGGGCTCGACGCCATGAAGTAGCGCACACCGAGCAGCTGCAGGTGTTGAATGCCGCCGATGACATCGAGGGTCGAGTAGTGCAGGGCGGTGCTGACCATCGGCTCGGACGGCTGGTCCGAGAGTTCGGCTTGGTTGAGGAAATGGTAGGGCGTGGTGGCGGACGACTCGAAGAGCAGGCCTTCCATGGACCCGATGCAGCCGTTCGACCAGTAGGGCAGCAACATGAGGGCCATCGTGGTGCCGAAGCGATTCAGGCTGGGTTCGTACTCCCACATCGACTGCCCGCAGCCGTCGGTGTCACCGACTCGTTCCATGGTCGAGACGACGGCGCGGTACTCGTCGTAGGCCGGCCGACCCTCGTACCCGCTGTAGTTCCAGGTCGACCAGTTGGCTACCAGGTTCGCACCGGGCGTGACGCCGATCGACTGCAGCGCCGAAGTGGAGAGAACGAACGGGGGCACGACGACCGCCAACGCCACCACCAGCGCCACCAGGGGGCCGGCGACCGCGGCGATCGGCCAGCTCGAGGCGGGACGAGGCCGGGGCGGCGCCAACGCAGCCGGTCCGGGTTCGAGGGGCGTCCCGCCCAGAGCCTCGGGAATCGGTTCGAACGGTTCGGGCCGACTCCTCGCTCTTGCCCCCCACCACTCCGCCAAGTCGATGGCTCCGGTCACGGCCGCCGCGACACCCCACCCGACCATGAGGTAGACGCAGAGGAACCACATCGGTAGGAACCGCGTGTTGTAAAGGCTGCTCTGGGGATCGAAGATCACCGCCACCACGCTCAACCCCCCGAGCAAGGCGATGAGGATGCCGAAGCGGCTCCGCAGGGCGACGGCGGCGATGACCGAGAGTCCGGCCAGGATGAGGGCCCACAAGTCAGCCTTGGGGAAGAGGATGGTCACGAAGGTGTGGACGTTGGTGTATCCCATGGAGTTGGCGTACGCCCGGTCGAGTCCGAACGGGACCCACCAGAACCCCACCAGCAAGACCCCGAGGCCCACGGTGGAGACGCCCCACCACAGCGCGCGGGGTCGGTCCAGGACCGAGGCAACGACAGGGTCGGACGGGTGGGCATGCCACACGTCACGCGGCTTGATGGACGCCGGCACCATCTCCATCAAGATGAGGAGCGCGGCACCGACGATGGCGAAGAGGGCCGGCACGATGTGGGCGAGGATGCACGCCGCCAGGACGATGGCCGCCCAGCCGCGATGGCGGCCGGTCCGCAGACCCCGGGCCATGAGACCGAGGAAGACCAGGGCCAGCGCGATGCTGAAGGAATAGGAGTACTCGCCGGCCAGGGTGGAGAAGAGGTTCCCGCCGTAAATGGTGAACGTGTAGTCGAACAGGTAGCAAAGGCTCAGGGCCGCCAGCGCGCCCGGGAAGGCCCGGCGCAGGCCGAAGAGCCGGCCCATCGCCCAGGCGGCCACGGGCAGCAGCACCGAACCCAGCACGGTGCCCCACTTGAAGGCCATGGCGTACCCGATGACGTGACTGCCCAACGCGATCAGCAGATCGGGCAGGACGAAGTAGTAGGTATAGAGGGGAAAGCCGTCGTACCAGGACGGGTCCCACCCGGTGAGCTGGCCGTGGGTCAACAGGCCCGAGTTCAAGAAGGCGGGCAGGGCGTAGTGGCCGCCGTTGTCGCCCCCGGTTGTCGTGGTGCTGGAGAAGAGCAGGCTCGGGTGGAGCTGCCAGAGCACCACGGCGATGACTGCGGCGATGGACACCACGGTGACGGCCCGCGGCAGCCAGACGGCCGACCCGGTCAGCGTGCGTCCGGGCGCGTCGAGGGAAGGAGACGTCGACTGCCCCGGACCCGCCTCCTCGAGTGTCGTAGTCAGGAGTGTGCCCTCTGCGAGAGGATGGCCAGCACGGCCACGAGGTTGAACGAGGCGTGGGACACCATGTTCATGCCCAGCCGACCGGTCCGATACGACACGGTGGCCAGGATCGCCCCGAAGACCGCCAACCCGCCCAGCTGGACCCATTCGCCGTGGGCCAGGCCGAAGAGGAGACCGTCGACGACCACGGCGACGACGACCCCGACGGCCCGGGCTGTGGTGGCCTGGCCCAGCGGAGCGCACAGGCGCACCAGCGCCTTGAGCAGCAGCCCGCGGAAGAACAGCTCCTCGGCGAAGGGAGCGAAGACGACGAGGGCCAGCGCGGTGATCAGGAATCCGCCGCCGTGCGACGCGCCGGTCAGCTTCTGCGAGGGGGCGTTGAAGTTGTGGATGTCACTGCGGAACGGCAGGTAGATGAGGACGATGAGCAACTGCCCGCCGAGACCGATCGCGATGCCCACGAGGTCCACGATCTTGAACCGCACACCGAGATCGGCCAGGAAGTGCCGGGTGCCCTGGGTCCGGCTGGCCATCCACGGGGCGCCGATGAAGCCGATCCACAGCCCCAGCAGGGTGGAGACCACGTACCACTCGGGTGGCACGGTGGCCGACGAGATGATGCTCATCTGGGCGGAGCTCTTGCCGGCCAGTGACCCGGCCACGGCCCCGAAGACGGCCGCCATGAGCTGCCCCACGACGAACCCGATGACGGCGTAGAACAGCCATCGCCCGGCCTGGCTCTTGGTGCGTGGGGGGACGGCGGGATCGTCCAGGAATGAAACGACCGTGTCACCCGTGCCACCTGCGGGTGCATGCCGCGGCACCTGCCGATAGCCGGGCTCGGCGGGGCTGACGGTTCCCACCGGGACGAACCCCTCAGGCACGGGTCCCGGCGGCTGTGCCGGCGCTCCCCGCACCCCGCGGTCGCCCGCGTCGGGGTCGAATTCGCTCATCGGCAAGACAGTACAGTCACGCCGGTCGGGGGTGGCCGGCAGGTGGGGGCGGTTACCGTCCGGCGAAACTGACGCATAGCATGGTCTGGTGAGTCCACAACGCCCAGATCGGTCGCCCGGCAAGCCTGATGCGCAGCCGGGTGACGGGAATGCGCCGTCTGGGAACGCGCCCGAGGGTCAAAACTGGCGTTGGCTCTGGGGTGTCGCCGCCGTGGGTGTGGTGGCCATCCTCCTCGCCGTCTCGACCATCAAGACCAGCCCCTCCAAGCAGATCAGCTACACGAAATACCTGCAGGAGGTTAAGCATCACCTGGTCAACACGGCCCAGATCAGCAACGGCAACGGGCAGATCACCGGGAAACTGAAGGACGGGACGAGCTACCAGGTGCAGGGCCCGAGCCCGTCGCTGCCCAACGACGTCACCGAGATGCGCAACGACGGCGTCGCAGTCAGCTTCCCCACCCCGTCCTCGAACCTCCTGAGCGCCATCCTCCCCTACCTCTTCATCATCGGCATCGGCGCCGCCTTCATCTTCTTCATCGGGCGCCAGACCAAGGGCCAGATGACCGGCATCATGTCGATCGGCCGCTCCAAGGCCAAGACCTTCAGCAGTGACCGCCCCTCGACCACGTTCGAGGACGTGGCGGGGTACGCCGGCGTCAAGCAGGAGATCAGTGAGGTCGTCGACTTCCTCAAGACGCCGGCCCGCTTCAAGGAGATCGGAGCAAAGATCCCCAAGGGCGTCCTCCTGGTGGGCCCGCCCGGCACCGGCAAGACCCTGCTCGCCCGGGCCGTGGCCGGTGAGGCCGGTGTCCCCTTCATGTCGGTCAGCGGATCGGACTTCATGGAGATGTTCGTCGGCGTCGGGGCCAGCCGGGTGCGCGACCTGTTCCAGACGGCCCGCAAGCAGGCCCCGGCGATCGTCTTCGTCGACGAGATCGACTCGATCGGCCGCAAGCGCGGCGCCGGGCTCGGCGGTGGACACGACGAGCGCGAGCAGACCCTGAACCAGATGCTCTCGGAGATGGACGGTTTCGACACCTCCGAGGGCGTGGTGATGATCGCCGCCACCAACCGCCCCGACATCCTCGACCCGGCCCTCCTGCGCCCGGGCCGCTTCGACCGACAGATCGTGGTGCCGCTGCCCGACCTGGAGGAACGCCTGCCCATCCTCCAGGTGCACTGCAAGGGCAAGCGGATGGACCCCGACGTCGACCTGTCCGTGGTGGCCCGCGGCACCCCCGGCATGAGCGGGGCCGACCTGGCCAACCTGGTCAACGAGGCCGCTCTGCACGCCGTGCGCCGGGAGAGCCTCAGCATCGCCATGGAGGACTTCGAGTCCGCCCGCGACCGCGTCCTGCTCGGGCAGCGCCGGGAGAGCATGGTGCTCTCCGACGCCGAGAAGGAGCGCATCGCCTACCACGAAGGCGGCCACGCCGTCCTGGCCTACGTCCTGGAGAACGCCGACCCCGTGCACAAGGTGACCATTCTCCCCACCGGCATGGCCCTCGGCGTCACCCATCAGCTGCCGATGGAGGAGCGACACATCCACCCCCGCGCCTACATCGAGGACGCCCTCTGTGTCCGCATGGGTGGCCGGGTGGCCGAGCTCCTGGTCTACGGAGATCTCTCCACCGGTGCGGCCAACGACCTGGTCGGCAACACCGAGCTCGCCCGCAAGATGGTCCGTGAGTGGGGCATGAGCGAGGCCATCGGCCCCATGGCGTGGGGATCGCAGGGCCAGGTGTTCCTGGGTGAGGACCTCATGCACACGCGTGACTACTCCGAGGACACCTCGAAGATCATCGACGACGAGGTCGAGCGCATCCTGCGGGCCGAAGAGGAGCGCGCCCACGAGGTGCTGAGCAGGCACCGTGGCGGGCTCAATGCCATCGCCCGGGCGCTCCTCGACAACGAGATCATCGACGGCCGCGAGGTCGGCCGCCTGGTGGACGAGGCCTACGGCGGTCCTGTCCACACCGAAGGTGCCAAGGCGGTGCCGCAGTTCATCGGATCGGAAACCAACGGGAACGGCCACGGGAACGGTACCTCGGCCGCCCAGCCCGCCGTCGTGCCGGCCGCCGTCGCACCCCAGCAGGAAGAATCCACCACGGCCTGGCCGCCACCTCCTTGGCCGCCCGGTGACCCCGGGCGGGCGGACGACCCCGCCAAGCCTTCGCCCTAGGGCGGAAGGCGGCGCGAACCAATCCGCGCCCGGCTGCGTCATAAGGGGGGATGGTGGAACCACGGCTCGAGGATTGGCTGGCCGAAGGCTACGGCGCTTCGTTCCGTACGGCCTGTCTGATCCTGGGCAACCGGTCCGACGCCGAGGAGGCGGTCCAAGAGGCGTTCCTGCGGGCGTGGCGGTTCCGGGACTCGCTCACTTCAGTGCCGAGCATCAAGCCCTGGCTCTACCGCGTGGTGGTCAACTCGTGCTACTCGAAACTGCGTCGGGAAATCCCCCACCGTGACCGCCGGGCCGGCGACGCGCAACTCGAACTTCTGGCGGCCGTGGGCGGAGATCCGGCGGCCGAGGCGCAGCGCACCGAGGTGGCCGAGACGGTCCTGGCCGCGCTGCAGCGCCTCCCGGTCTCCCTCCGCGTCCCCATCGTCCTGCGTTACTACGCCGATCTGAGCGAACGCGACATCGCACTGGCCATCGGTCGACGCCAGGGCACGGTCAAGTCACGTCTGCACGAGGCCAAGCGCCGCTTGGCCGAGGATCCCACCATGGTGACGCTGGCCAGTGACGGCACCTTCGACGAATCCGAGGAGGCCTGACATGGCAGTGATCGACGACGACATCCTCGGCACCTTGCTCCGCGAGGCCGGAGACTCCTTCACCCTCCCGCCGTCGGGCGCGGCCGACATCCGCCAGCGGGTCGTCCGCGGCGACGACGAGTCGGCCGCCGCGGCCCGGCAGATCGCCTTCGACCTCGGCGACACCGGTTCGCCGAACCGGCTCTCCCTGCGCCGCACCATGCGCTCCCATCGGCTGCTGGCCGCGGCCGCCTCCCTGGTCATCCTGGCCGGGGTGGCCGCCATCGGCGTCGCGGTGGGCACAGGCTCGCCGGGGACCAAGCCCTCGTCGTCGACGTCGGCCATTAGGCACCTGCCCCTGTCGTCCCCTGGCCAGGAAAAGGGGACGGCAACCACCCCTTCGACCACGGCGCCGTCGTTCTCGGTGACCCCGCAGGCGGGGGCCGGCACCTCCGGTGGCACGGCCAGTACCGGGACTTCGGGCGGCGCCGCCCTGAACGCGCCGCCGACGGCCTCTGCGGCCCCCGCACCCACTGCCCCCAATCTTCCCGATGACGCGGTGGGCCAGTCCGCCCGCATCGAACAGACCGGCTCGCTCGACCTGAAGGTGCCCAAGGGTGCCTTGACCAACACCATGACGAAGCTGACCAACCTGGCTGCCTTCTACAGCGGCTTCGTGTCCAACTCGCAGACCCAGACGGGTGCCACTTCGGCCACCGGTTCCCCGAGTGGCAGTGTGACGCTGGAGGTTCCGGTCGCCAACTTCCCGGCCGTGCTCAAGACGGCAAAGTCGATGGGGTCGACGACGCAACTCTCGACCAAGGCGACGGACGTGACCGGTCAGTACGTGGACCTTCAGCAGAGGATCACCGCGCTGCAGGCCAGCCGTCAGCAGTACCTCACCATCATGGCCAAGGCCACCTCCATCGGCGATGTCCTGGCGGTCCAGGCGCAGCTGGACAGCCTGCAGAGCCAGATCGAGCAGTTGCAGGGGCAACTCCAGGTGCTGACGAGTGAGACGGCCTACTCAACCCTGACGGTGGCGGTCAGCGAGGCGACGGCGGGTCATCATCACCGAGGTCCCGCCGCGCCGTCGGGCCTCGACAAGGCCTGGCACGACAGCGTGCACGGATTCGTCAACGGGGTCGAATGGCTCGTGCGAGGGGCCGGGCCCACTCTCTTCGTCCTGCTCATCCTCGGGGTCCTGCTGGTCGGGGGACGCCTTCTCTGGCGGCGGGTACAGCGGCACAACCTGTGATTCAGCCGTCCAACGGGGCGGCCACCGGAATGCCGGGCATGGTCACCACGCCGTAGGCACCCGTGGGGCCGACGTCCTCGCTGACGGCCATGGGCCCGCTCGCCGTGACCAGGAACGGGTTGAGACCCGAGTCGAAGAGGAGGACGTCACCCACCGAGGCGAACGAAGAGGCGTCCAGCGTCCCCGAGGCGACCGTGTGCCGACCGTTGCGGGTCAACGCGGAGACGGTGTAGGACTCCGTGGACGTGCCCTCGTTGGCCAGGGCCAGATGGGCCGGGATCACCCCGGGTGCGGCGGGCGACGCCGCGGTCCCTGGCGACGGCACCACCCACTCTTTGGTGGGAGACGCGGCGCTGAGGCTGTCGATCGCATTGGCCATGCCGGACTGAGGCGACGGGGAGCCCGCCGGTGCGCTCACCACCCGACCCATGACGACACCGGGACCACCGGTGGCGGTTAGGGCGGCCGAATAGGCGTCGCCGACCGGGATGCGGGTCTGCGCACTGGTGGCGAGAACCCAGACGGTGCCGGGCAGGACGTGCACCGAGAAGGGCGTGGTTTGACCACCTGAGGACAGGTGGACCCGGACCGTCACGACCTCGGTCGTCGACCCCGGATTGAAGACGTCGATGTCTGACGAGCCGCCCGGGATCTCCAGGCTCTGCGGTACGACCCACTCGACGTCGGTCCGCGGCGAACCCGGCAGGATGGCCAGTCCATTGCCTTTTATCGCGAGTACCTGAAGCTCGCTCGCCACCACGCGGCCGGTCCGGGTGGACACGGTGGTGGCGACCGACGGCTGCTCCTGCACGTAGGAACCGACGTTCTCCACCAGCGTCTGACCGGGCTTGACGACGAGGCCCTGGTAGTTGATGGGCCGGGTGAGACCCGAGGGCGTGGCAAAACTCAAGTCGACCACGTCGGAGGTCGACGTGGGGTTGAAGAGGGAGAGGTACAGGACATTGGAACCCGACGTTGCGCCGCTCGGGAAGTACCACTGCTGCGACGTGCCGCTCTGACACGGCGCCTCCGACCACCCCGAAGGGCCGTGGACGAACTGTGACACCGCCACCCCACCCCCGTCCAGCGTGACGACCTGGGATACCCAGGTCCCCGAAGCGGTGGGTGGGGAGCTGGTGACCAACTGGCCGCGGGCCGGGACCGTCAGCGCGATGGTTGCACTGGCTGCGGTATCGGTCACGGCCGAGACGCGGCCGGACACCGCCCGGCTTGTCGTATTGGTGAGGACCAGTGATCCGACCGCAACCTGGCCGGTCGGCGTCGACTGCCCGGTGCAGTACCAGGCCGACGACTCGGCGTCGGCTGCCGTGACCAAGGCGCCGGGAGCGACCGGCGGCGCGCCCGGTCGCGCCGTACCGGGCGAGGTCGCGGCGACGCCCAGACCGGCCATGACGGCGGCCGCGACCAGCAGGACCGGCCACCGGCGCTGGCTCCTGTGATGGGCCGGGCTCACACCAGCTCCTGATGCGGCGCCCGCCGCCAGGGCCGGCGGCGCCAGCCCACCAGCGCGACGGCTAGCGCCACCCAGCCCAGCAGCTCGACCAGGACGCCCAAGGGGATGTACGGGAAGCGATGCAGCGAAAGGGAGGCGGGTCCGGCGGTGCTCACGGGATACTCCCCCGCCCACCCGAAGGCGGGGCGAGGAGAAATCGACCGACCGTCCACCGTCAGGGAGAACGCCCCGGCCGGGGCGACCCCGGTGAGCACCGTGCCCGCGGCAACGACGCCGGTCGCCGCGTGCCCCGCGGACAGCGTGGTGCGCACCGGTCGCCAACCGCCGAGGTCAGCCGCAGTCGGCCAGGACAACCGCGCCGTCGAAGGCAGGCCCGGGTGCCGCCGCTGTGCGGTGACGGGGATTGCCGATGCATTCTTGTAGACCTGGACGCCGAACTCTCCGGGCACGCTCTGAAGGTCGTTCTGGTCCAAGAGGGCCCGCCCGATGTTCGACGGAGGAGGAGCGGCGATCGAAGGGTCCAAGGTGGCGGACGACGTCGAGAGGCCATCGACCACCACGACGTAGCGGATGCCCTGGGCGGCCAGCAGGCGCCCCAAATGGATCGTGCCGCCGGTGATGGCCAATCGCACGGCGCGCGACACCAGGTCGGCCGGCCCGGGACCCGACGGCGTCCAGACGTCGGCCGAGTCGGGCAGGGCGTCATCGGTGAGGGCATAGGTGAGACCCGGTTGCACCGACCATCCTCCGACAGGCAGGGCGCGGGGATCGCCGAGCCAGAGAATCCGGTACATGCCGGGGGTCGGCGTTCGCTCGAGGAAGGCCAGAGGCTGCTCCACCCCGTTGGCCGGCATCGCCCAACGGCCATTGAGTGCACCGCCGACCACGGGAAGGAGACCCACCACCACCGCCACCAGCGCGGCCGCGCTCACCACCTGGCGCCAACCGAAGGCCTGACCACTCAGGTCGTTCTCGAACGAGGAAATGCCGAGTCCGACGCCGGCCGCCACCGCGATAGCCGCCGGGACCAGCACGACGGACTCCGACGGGGCGAAGCTGCCCGTCCACCCGTGCGTGGCGGCAAAGGCCAAGACCCACGACGACAGGGCCATCACCCAGAAGCGGGCAGCCCAGGTCAGCCGGATGCCCGTGCCGAGCAGGAGCGGCAGGGCCGATGCCGCCACCAGCAGCCAGACGATCGGTGATCGGGCGGTCGGGCCGATGGCGAAGCGGACGACCTCGCCCCAACTGGGCGCCGACGACGCCGAAATGGGCAGCCCGAAGATGCCGACGGCGTGAGATCCCGACAAGAGTGTGCCGATGACCCACGGCGCCCCGAGCACCGCGGCCACGAACACGGCTTCGAGGGCGACCACGACCACGCGAATCGACACCCCTCGGGCCCCGGTGACGACGGCGCCGATCGCCAGGGCGAGGGCGCACATCAACGTGGTCGGCAGGACGGCCGGTGCGAACGAGGTGGCGATCCCGACGATGGCCCCGAGGGTGGCGATCTGGCCGATCCGGGTGGACCGCCAACCGCGTCCGGTGCTCACATCGAAGGGGGCCATGCCGGCGGCCCGGGCCAGTCGGATCACGATGAACGGCAGCGCCGCGTAGGCCATCAGCCCATCCCACCGCCCCGTGCCCAGCGCGCCGTAGGCCAGCGGCAGACCTAGATAGCAGATGGTCGCCACCACCCGGGCCCTCGGAGAGACGAGCGGGCGCATCAACCGGGACAGGCCGACCGCCCCGACCGGGATGCACCCGAGCAGCAGGACCGTCTGGGTCAGGCCCATTGAGCCGAAGAAGAAGGTGCCGACGATCCCCACGATGCCGAACGCCGGTGTGGCCGGTGCGGTCGTGCCCACTCCGGCCGCCTGCCATCCCGAGAAGAAATGCTGCCAACTCGATCCCCAGTTCGGCAGGGGCGCCAGTTGCCCGACCAGGGGAAGCGAACTGAAGAAGAGCTCTCTCGTACCGATGATCAGGATGAGCGCGGTCACCACCATGGCGATGGTGCGCTGCCGGCCGGTCGTCAGAACAGGGCGTCGGACCCGGCGCCCAAAACGGTCGCGACCTGACCTGTGACCCAGGTCGTCGAGGTCGTCGAAGTCGGCGTCCTCGCTGAAGGCCAGACCGACGCTCCCCGTGAGCACCGCCACTTCGGATTCCTCATGGCGGCCGATGGCCGAACCATGGGGCCCGACCACGGCGTTGGCGGCCTCCAGACCCTGGTGGGACAGACGGGAAAGGTAGCGGGAGAGCCGGGCGCTGCCACGGAGCTGCAGCCGCCGCACTTCGGCGTCGGGGAAGAGGCGGTGCAGATTCAACCGGTGGCGCAGCTGGCGGACCTCGGAGAGGTGGCGCGCGTTCCACACCCAGGCCCCCACGACGGCACGGACCCGGAGCCGGTCGCGGGCGAAAACGGCCACGATCACCTCTCCGAGCGCGAGTAGCGCCGCCTGGGGGAGCACCCGGATGAGGTGGAACTTGGTGTAGTTCTTCAGGACGGCGCGCAACTCGTGCCGGCGTTGCAGCTGTTGCATGGTCACCGGGCGACGGACCGACCCCGGGACGATCACGGCCAGGGGTTGGAGACCGCCGGCGACGACTTCTCGGTGCCGGACCCGTGCCTCGGGTGCCACCACGACCCGCGAGCCGGCCACCTGGCATCGCCAAGAGAGGTCGAGATCCTCCCCCATGGCGACGATTCCGGGGTCGAAGCCGTCGAGCTCCCGCCACAGATCCGCCCGGATGAGGATGCACCCGCCCGGTGCCACGAACACATCGCGCACAGCGTCATGCTGGCCGTGATCCACCTCGCCGTCTTGGATGCGGTCCACCACGGCTCCGGTCTTGTCGCAGTGCATCCCGACGTGCAGGAGGATGGTCGGGTCGTCCCAGTTCACGAACTTCGGAGAGACGACGCCCGCATTCGAGCGGAACGACTCCTCCACCAGGTTGTGCACCGCAGTGGGGTCGAGGGCGACGTCGTCGTGGCACAGCAGGAAGAAGGCCGCCCCCTCGACCATGCCCATGGCCTCATTGGCGGCGGCGGCGTACCCCACCTCGCCGGGGAGGTGCCGGACGAAAGCCTCGGGCAGGATCCGACCGACCCGATCCGACGGATCCGGGCCCTCCCCGGTCACGAGGACGAGGACGGAGAGCTCCTCGTAGTCCTGAGCGGCGAGCGAGGCCAGCGCCTCATCGAACCATGGTCCGGGTTCCGTGGTCACGACTACCGCGACCACGGCCGGCACCTGGGCGTCCATCAGGTGCACGAGGCTATCTGCTCCTCATCGGGGCCTGAGGTTGGGAGTTTGGGCACGGGGGTGCTTGCAACTGTTTAACAAAGGTGATACTCTTGTAGGCGAACGCGAGGGATCCCTCAGGCCGAATCCATCGGCTCGGTGGGGCTTCCCACCGCGTGCCCTTGTCAGGAACAACGACGAATCAGGAGGCAAGAATGCCTGAAGTAACCAACATCAGCACCATTTCAAAGGGTGTCACCGATCTCGCCCGTGACGTCGCGTATGTCGCCGTCGGCCTTGGCGTGCTGGGCTACCAGCGGGCCCAGGTCCAGCGGATCGAGCTCAAGAACAAGCTGTCCAAGGACCTGTCCCTGGACCAGCGCCTCAGCGGCGTGCGCTCCGAGGTGACCAAGGGCGTCAAGCAGATTGACGACCTCGTCGAATCGGCCGCCCAGTTCGTCGAGTCCAGCCTGGCGCCTCTGGAGGACCAGCTCCCCCCGCAGGTCACCCAGCTGACCACCAAGGCGTTCGAGCAGGCCCGTGAGGTGCGCAGTCAGATCCGCCAGCGGGTGCTCTCCGCCTGAGCAAACCCCTTAGGGACAACGCTCGCCGTCAGTCCGCCTCCCACGAGGCCAGGACGTCGGCGAGCGTTGTCGCGAGCGGGATCGAGGGAGCCCAGCCGGTGGCCGAATGCAGAAGACCGGCGTCGCCCCGCAGCACCGGGACGTCAACCGGCCGCATCAGGTCCGGGTCGCTCACCAGTTCGAGGTCGGCCCCGGCCAGTGACAGCAGGTTGACCGCCACCTCGGAGATGGCCACGTCCCGCCCCGAACAGACGTTGTAGATCGATCCCGGCATGCCCCGGAGTACCAGCAGCCGGTAGGCCATGACGACGTCGCGTACGTCGGTGAAATCGCGTCGGGTCGTCATCGTCCCGACCCGCAACGACGTGGCGCCCGTCCGTTGGGCCTCCACGATTCGCTTGGCCAGCGCCGGAACGAAGAAGTTGGGGGACTGCCCAGGCCCGATGTGATTGAAGGGGCGGACCACGATCACCGGCTGTCCGTAACCACGCCAGGCCTGCAGGGCAACTGCTTCCGCGGCCAGCTTGCTCGCCGCATACGGGGTGGCCGGGGCGGTCGGTGTGTCCTCGGCGAGGGGCAGCTGTTCGGGCGTGACCACGCCGTAGACCTCGGCCGAACTGACTACCAGGACGGTCGGCGGGTGCTCGAGCGTCCGGGCCGCGGCGAGCAACTCGGCGGTGCCGAGCACATTGACCCGGAGGACCTGGCTCGGGTTCTCCCAGCTCTCACCGACATGGGTCAGCGCGGCCAGGTGGTAGATCGCCTCGGGCCGGCTGTCGGCCACCACCCGGCGCAAGGCCGGGCCGTCAGCGACGTCGGTCTCGACATCAATGACCACGACCTCGTCGCCGGCATCCTTGAGGTGCGCGGCCAGCCAGTTCCCGACGAAACCCTTGCCCCCGGTGATCAGCGCGCGCATCAGGGGAACCCTACTGCGAGGCCGCCAGGGCGATCTGATACGCCTCGAGATGCCGCGACGCGCTGGCGGCCCAGGTGCGCTCGGCCGCCACCGTGAGCCCACCGGCCCGCCGGTCCTCGACGGCCCGGTCGGCCTTCGAACTGCCGAGCGCCTCCTCCAGGGCGCCGGCGAGCATGGAGGCGTCGCCCGGTCGGACCAGCCTGGCCGCACCCTGGGCCAGCTCGGCCATCGCCGTGCCCTCGGTGGTGATCAAGGGCGCCCCGCAGGCCAGCGCCTCCAGGGCGGGGAGACCGAACCCCTCCTCCAGGGCCGGGTAGGCCACCACGGCGGCCTGACGTAGCAAGGCGGGGACGGCGGCGTCGGGCAGGTACCCCGTCAAGATGATCCGCTCGCGGTGCCGTGCCGCGGCAAGGGAGCGCTCGGTCTCGTCCAGTCCCCACCCCATCTGGCCCCCGAGCACCAGCACGGCGTCGCCGTGAGTCCCGGCCACCTGATCGAAGGCCGCCACCAGCGGTGCCACGCCCTTGCGCGGCTCGAGGGTGCCCACGAAGACAACGAGCGGCCGGTCCACCGGGACGCCGAGCGCCTGCAGGGCGGCGTGATCGGACCCCGGGCCCGGCTCCATCGGGGTGAACCGCTCGTGATCGACCCCGTGGGGTGCCACCACGATGGGGGCTCGGACCTCGCACAGAGCCCGCAGGCGCTCCGCCGTGACCCCGCTCACGCAGATCAGGGCGGCGGCGTCCCGGGCGGCCCGCGCGATAGCTCTCCGGAAGAGCAGCGCCTTGGAACGGACGTGCCACTCGGGGTGGTCGAAGAAGGTGAGGTCGTGAATCGTGACCACGCACGGCACCGACGTGCGCTCGGGCATCGTGTAGTGCGGCCCGTGGTGCACCTGCACCCCGGTCTGCGGCAGCAGGCGGGGGAAGCCGATCTGCTCGAAGAGCAGCCGGCCCGGCCGCGAGTTCGGCACCACCGCCCTGGTCGAGACCAACGCCGTGGTCGAGGTCTCTTCGACCAGCCCCCGCCACCGCTCGGCGTCGTCGCGACGGGCCACCAGGGTCAGGTCGAGGTCGCCGCGCCCGACGAGTGCCCGCGCCAGTTCGATGGTGTAGTAGCCGGCTCCCCCGGGGCGGGTCGGGACAGCGGAGACGTCGAGCGACAGCCTGAGGCTCACGCCAGTGAGTTCCAGAGGTTGATGTGCTGGAAGGCCGCGGCCCGCCAGGTCCTGGTGCGCGCGTAGGACTGGCCGCGTGCCCCGAGGTCAGCCCGAACGGTGTCATCGGTCAGGACGGCGGACAGCGCGTCGGCGATCTGGTCGACGTCGAACGGGTCGACGATCAGGGCCGGCGGCTGCCCCGGTTGATCCAGATCGTGCACGCTGGGCACCTCGTTGGAGACCACCGTCGGGGTCCCCGAGTGCATCGCCTCGAGCGGCGGCAGGCCGTACCCTTCGGTCAGCGGGACGTAGGCGAAGGCGCGGGCCCGCCGGTAGAGCCCGGCCAGAACCGCATCGGCCACGGTGCCGGAGAACACCACCCCCTCCTGGTGCTCGGGGTCCGACAGCGCCTGGCCCCAGCCGGTCGGACCGACGATGAGGAGCGGCCAGGGTTCGGGCAGGGTCGGCCGCACCCGCTGGTACGCCGCCAGCAGCCGGTCGACGTTCTTGCGCGGTTCGAGCGTGCTCACGGTGAGAAGGAAGTGGCTCGCCACGCCGAGCCGGTCCAGCAGGGCGGTCGTGGCGCCCCGGTCCTCCGGCACGAGGTGGTCGCTACCCCCCTGGACGATGGTGATGCGATCGGCGTCGACGCCGTCATCGACCAGGTCGGCCGCAACCAGCCTCGAAGTGACGACCAGCGCGGCGCCCGAGTCCCGGGCCCGGCACAGGGCCGCCTCGTGCCACTTCCTACCCCTGGTGGTGGTGGCCTCGGGGTGCCGTCGCCAGGCGACGTCGTGCACCGTGACGACGGCGCGACCCGGTGGCACGCCGTGCGAGGGCGGGGCAGCCAACGAGATGGAGTGCACGATGTCGAAGCCGGGGGGCACCCGGTACCACCCGTGGTCCCAGGCCCGGGTGAGCACGGGACCGGGGAGACGGGAGATGACCAGCGGGCGGCTGAAACGCGCCAACGGGTCCTCTCGCGGGCCGCTCCTCGGGGCCCGGCTGGCCAGCAGGGTGACGTCGGTCGCCTCCCCACCTTCGGCGCACTGGGCCAGCCCCGAAAGCAGGCCACGCGCGTAGGCGCCGATTCCACCGGGCACGGCGCGCCGCAGCTGCTCGACGGCCATGAGCACCCGAGGTGGGGCGGCGTCCGTCATGTCGAGCATCCAGCCACCTGTCGGTAGAGCTGCGCCAGGCCCTGACCGCAACCCTCCCAGGTGAAGTCGGCGGCTCGCCGGTGGCCGGCCGACACCAGCTGGCCGCGCGTCTCGTCATCGGTCAGGACGCGTCCGAGCGCGTCGGCGAGCGCGTCGTGGTCCCCCACCTCGACGAGGAGGGCGGCGTCGGCCAGAACCTCGCTCAGCGATCCGGCCCGGGTGGCGACGACCGGGACGCCGGCCGACATGGCCTGGAGCGGCGGGAAGCCGAAGCCCTCGTAGCGCGACGGATAGGCCAACACCGTGGCATCGTGGAGCAGGGCCGACAACGCAGCTGCCTCCACCCACCCGGTGCGCACGATCCTCGCCCCGGCCGCCGCGCCATCGATGGCCGTCGTGAGGGCATCCTCGCCCCACCCGGGCGGACCGGCCAGGATCAGCGCCAGGTCCGGGTGATGGCGCGCCAGGTCGTCAAAGGCGCCCACCAGACCGGGCAGGTCCTTGCGCGGCTCAGCCGTCCCGACGGCCAGGATGTAGCGTCCGGTCCCCGGTGGAAGGAGGCTGTCGCGCCAGGCCCACCAGATCTCGGGATCCACCGGCGGCAGGGGCGGTACGCCGGGGGCCACCACCCTGACGCGCTCCGGATCGGCCGCGAAGGCCTCCATTACCTCCTCGGCCACGAAGCTCGAGTCGGTGTGGACCCATGCCCCACGCTGCAGCGCCCGGCGGATCAGCCCGGGGTAAGCCAACGTCGCCTGATTGCACAGCTCTGGATGATGGAACGGAGTGAGATCGTGGACGGACACCACCGCGCCGGCGTGGCCGGCCGGTGGCACCACGAAGTTCGTCCCGTGCACTACGTCAACCCTCCCGATGAACCACTCGACCGGGGGCAGGGACGCTCGTTTCCACAGCGCATGCAGTGGCCGCGCCGGCATTGGTCGTTGCAGCGCAGTCACACCCGGTGGCAGCTGCGGCTCGATGCCGTCCCGCCGGCGCCAGCTCACCGCGAACGCCTGCACGGCCAGGTCGTCCCGGGCCCCGAGCGCGGTCAGAGCACCCAGGCAGAACGCTCCCACACCGGTCGGATTCCCCAGGAGAGGAGTGGCGTCAAGGGCGACCACGAGCGGCGATGACGTGGCGTCATCATCCTTCATGGCAGGGTCGCGCTCGGCACCCGGCGAGCCTTGCACATGACTCAGGTCGTGATGGCTCCGTCAATCGACAGGATGGCGCCGGTAACGTACGCCGCCTCGTTCGAGCCCAGGTAGGCGAACGCGCCGGCGATCTCGTGGGGGAAGGCGAAGCCGATAGGGGTCATCAGACGCTCGATCAGCTTGAAGTCGGCGTCTGCGGGCGGGCCGAAATTGTGGATGATGGGGGTGTCCACCCCCCCCGGCGCTACGCCGTTGACCCGGACACCCCTCGCCATGTACTCCACCGCCAACGCCTTGGTCAGCATCTTGACCCCGCCTTTCGACGCGCAGTAAGCCGCCGAGTAGGGCTGACCGATGATCCCCGCGGTCGACACGGTGTTGACGATTGCCCCTCCGTGCTCGATCATGCCTGGCAGCACGGCGCGGCACATGAGGAAGGTCCCCGTCAGGTTGACGGCGAGGATCTTCTCCCACCCGCTGAGCGACTGGTCGGGTGTGTGCGAGAAGCCTCCGATGCCGGCGATATTGCACAGGTTGGTGATGTGGCCCAGTTCCTCGGCCGCGGACGCCACCACAGACGCCACTACGTCCTCGTCGGTGACGTCACACCGCAGGGCGATCGCCCGTCCGCCCGCCGCTCGGGCCTCGTCGTTGATCTCGCCGGCCACCGCCTCGATGGCGTCCTCGGCCACATCGAGACACGCCACTGCCGCGCCCTCGGCGGCCAGGCGCCTGGCCGTGGCGCGACCGATACCCGACCCCGCGCCGGTGACCAGAGCGACCCGGTCGGCGTAGCGCCCGGGGCTGCACGTCTCGACCGCCGTACCGCGATTGGGATCGGATGCTCCGACTCTGGTGGTGGGGCTCACATGGTCTCCTTGGTCGAACTGATCGGGTCGAGGGCCGACCTCCAACGGTGGCACATGATGACCACACTGGCGCCCTGCCTACCACTCCGCCTGGTCACCCGGGCGCGGCAGCCCGTCGGCGCAGGCGGTCCCGGGCGCCCTCGGCGGCCAGGGCAGCCAGCCTGGTCGGGTCGACCTTCATCATCGGGGTCAGTGGTATCTCGTCGACGATGACCAGCACGTCGGGCGACTTGTAGTCGGAGAGGGAACGGGCGCAGTGGGCGCGGAGGTCCTCCAGCCCGGGGGGCATCGCACCGTCGACCACCACGATGGCCACGCCGATCTCGCCGAGTACAGGATCGGCCGCGCCCACTACGGCGGCCCGCGCCACCGCGGGGTGGGTGCTGAGAACTTCCTCGACCTCGGCCGGGTAGACGTTGTACCCGCCCCGGATGTACCGCTCGTGAGCCCGCCCCGACAGGACGAGGTTGCCGCGCCCGTCGAGGCAACCGAAGTCGCCGGTGGTCAGCCATCCATCGGCCGCCAACACCTCGGCCGTCGAGGTCGGATCGATGAGGTCGGCCGTGGCACGACCTCGCCCGGGACCCTGTCCCCAGTAGCCGCGCATGACGGCACCCGAACGCAGGTGCACCCGCCCGATGGAGTCCTGGGGTGTTGCCCGGCCGTCGTCACCGACGATGCGGATCTCCACCCCGGGCACGGGGGCGCCCACCGTTCGGGCCACCTCGTCGTCAGAGGAGGCCGGTGTCGTGCCGGTGCCGAGCGACGACTCGGTCGAGGTGTAGCGGACGACGACCGGGACGCCTAGGCGGCCCCGGATGGCGGCGACCAGCGAGGAGGGCACCCGCGCCGCACCAGTTCCCGCCACGCGCAACGAGCGCAGGTGGTCCGCGTCACATCCCTCCTCTTCGAGCATCAAGGTCCACTGGGTGGGCACGCCCTGGGCGACCGTGACCCGCTCCTCGGACATGATGCGGACGGCGTCGTTGGCCCGCCAGGGCGTCGGCGTGATGATCGTCGTGACGCCGTGGGCGATCTCGTCCCAGGCCCGAGTCATGTAGCCCACGTGGGCGAACGGGAGGGGCGAGAGCCGCCGGTCACCGGGTTGGCTCAGCACATCGGTCCCCCGAGCCACCGCGGCCAGGTTGGCGTGATCGAAGAGGGCGCCCTTGGGGGTGCCGGTGGTCCCACTGGTCCAGACCACGGCGACCGGGTCGTCCTCGGAGAGGTGGGGCCACCACGCCGGCCCGTCGCCCAACCCGGCCGCCACGAGATCAGCCAGCTCGACGGTTCGGCCGCCCCCGGGCACCGGTTCTTGCGCCGCGTCGTCCCGGACCACCAGCAGCGGACTCGTTCGTTCCAGGATGGAGTCGACCTCAGCCTGGCCCATCCGGGGATTGATGCCCGAAGTGATGGCACCCAGCCGGAGGAGGGCGGCGTAGAGCACGGCGTAGTCGATGGACGACGGCAGGCACAGCGCCACCACGTCGCCCTTGGCCACCCCGAGCTCGACCAGCCGGCCGGCGACGCCGTCGGCCGCCCGGTCCCACTGCGCGAAGGTCAGGTTGCGGCGGGGCCCGTCGCCTCCGGGTCGAGCCGGCTCGACGTAGGCCTCCAGGTCGCCGTTGACCTGCGCCGCCTCCCGGAGCACCGACACCACCGTGCGATGGCGCTCCAGGGGAATGCTGCGGACCGGCATGCGGGCGCGGATCGTAGCAAAGCCCGGCGGCGGTCCGTCCCCGGGCGGGGGTCCACCGAGTGGCTTCTATGCTCGCAGCGTGCTTGTCACCCTGTGCGGCGGTGTCGGAGCCGCTCGGATGCTCTCGGCTCTGGTCGGCGTGCGCCCACCCGACTCCATCACCGCCATCGTCAACGTCGGGGACGACACCGTCCTCCACGGACTCCACATCAGCCCCGACCTCGACACCATCACCTACACGCTGGCCGGGTTGGACAATCGCGAGACCGGCTGGGGCATGGCCGGCGAGACCTGGACTGTCATGGAGGAGCTCACCCGGCTCGGTGGTGAGAGCTGGTTCCGGCTGGGCGACCGGGATCTGGCCACCCACCTCTTCCGCACCGAACGGCTCGGGGCCGGTGCCCCGCTGAGCGAGGTCACCGCGGCCATCGCGACCCGGCGTGGCATCGCCGTCACGCTGCTTCCGGTCAGCGACGATCCGGTTCGTACCAGGTTGACGCTGGCCGAGGACACCGAATTGGGACCGGCCGGCACCGAGGTGGCCTTCCAGGACTATTTCGTCCGGCTCCACCACCAGGTCGCGGCGAGCGCGGTCCGATTCGCCGGAGCCGAGGCCTCGCGGCCGGCACCAGGCGTCGCCGAGGCACTGACCCTGGCCAATCGGATCGTCGTGTGCCCTTCCAATCCAATCGTGTCGATCGGGCCGCTGCTGGCCGTGCCCGGGATCCTCCCGGCGCTGACAGCCCGCCGCGACGACGTCATCGCGGTGTCCCCCATCGTCGCCGGCGCCGCCCTCAAGGGTCCGGCCGACCGGCTGCTGCGCGAGCTGGGGCACGACCCGTCGGTGGTGGGAGTGGCCCGGCTCTACGCGCCATGGGTCGGGACTCTCGTCATCGACGAGGCGGACCGGGATCACGCCCCGGCTGTCGAGGCCGAGGGCATCCATTGCGTCGTGGCGCCCACCGTCATGGACTCCCCGGAACGGGCGATCGCCCTCGCCCGCGTGGTGGTGGAGACCGGTGCCTGACGGCATCTCGCTCATCCCGCTCGCCGGTATCGGCGAGATCAGGCCCGGCGACGACCTGGCCCACGTGCTGGCGGACGCGCTGGCACCGAAGGCCGCCGACGGCCCGACGTTGCAGACAGGCGACGTGGTCGTCGTCACCCAGAAGGTGGTCTCCAAGGCCGAGGGCCAACTGGTCCCGGTCGACTCAGACGACCCGGCGGCCAAGGTGGCACTGGTCGAGCGCGAATCGGTCCGGATCATCCGCCGACGCGGAGACCTCATCATCAGCGAGACCCGGCACGGCTTCATCTGCGCCAACGCGGGCATCGATCTCTCCAACGTCGAGCTGGGGACGGCCGCGCTCCTGCCCGAGGACTCGGATCGGTCGGCCCGCCGCATCAGGGCCGGACTGGCTGCTCTCCTCGGGGTCGATGTCGGCGTGATCGTGTCGGACACCTTCGGCCGGACGTGGCGCCGCGGCGTGACCGATGTAGCCATCGGGTGCGCCGGGGTGGCCGCGGTGATCGACCTGCGGGGCACCACCGATGCCAACGGTCGCGAGCTGATCGCCACCGAGGTCTGCGTGGCGGACGAGCTGGCATCGGCGGCCGAGTTGGTGATGGGAAAGGATCGGGGCATCCCGGCCGCCATCGTGCGCGGCGTGCCCGCCGGCTGGTTCCGCCGGGCCTCCGTGAAGTCGGAGATCATCCGGCCCCCCGACGAGGACCTCTTCCGCTGAGCTCTCAGCCCAGGTGCTGGCGCACGAACTCCAGAACGGCACTGGTGCCTTCCCCCAGGTGCGTCCAGGGCCGCCATCCCAACTGGATCGCGGCGCGCTCGATGTCGAGACTCGAGCGCAGCACCTCACCGGGCCGCAACGGAGCCTGGATCGACGCTCCCTCTACCCCGGCCTGCTCGACCATGGTGGCGTACAGCTCGTTGACCGACGTCTCCTGGCCCGTCCCGATGTTGCAGATCAACCCACCCCCGCGTGTCGCGGCGCGCACGAAGGCGTCAACCACGTCGTCGACGTACACGAAATCTCGCGTCTGCGCGCCATCCCCGTAGATCGTCACCGGCTCCCCACGCAGAAGGCGCTCGGCGAAGATGGCCACCACCCCGGCCTCACCGTGAGGGTCCTGCCGTGGGCCGTACACGTTGGCCAGCGCCAGCGCGGAGAACTCCAGCGCGTGCAATTCGCGGTAGGCGACCAGGTAGTCCAGGACCGCCTTCTTGGAGACGCCGTAGGGAGAAAGCGGTTGGTGGGGATGGGCCTCCCGAACCGGCAGCTCTTCCGGAGCGGGATCCCCGTACAGCGTCCCGCCGCTCGCCGCGAAGATGACGCGCTCGGTTTCGGCCTGCCGGGCTCCTTCGAGAATGTGCAGCGAGCCGAGGATATTGACCTCGGCGTCGAAGACCGGTCGGGCCACTGATATCCGCACGTCGGCCTGCGCGGCAAGGTGGAAGACCAGTTCGGGGCGGCGCCGTGCCATCAGCTCCACCACGGCGGGAGCCGTGATGTCGAGATGGTGGATGGTGAGCGCCCGTCCGGCACTCCCACGGGCGTCGGCCAGATTCGAGAGAGAGCCGCTCGAGAAGTCGTCAATGACGTCGACCTCGTGACCCTCGACGAGGAGTCGGTCCACCAGAGTGGACCCGATGAACCCGGCTCCGCCCGTCACCAGGACCCGCATCAGCCCGATCTCCTAGCCCGACACACGTTCGCCGTCGACCACGGTGCCCGACGCGACCATCGCGTCGGCTCCGAGAACCGAAACCGGCCGGACATCAGCCCGCTGACCCACGGTCGCCCTCGGGCCAATCACGGAACCGACGACCTTGGCATCGGAAGCCACGTGCCCTCCTTCCATGAGGATCGAATCGACGACGAGGGCTCCAGCATCAATGGTGCATCCGGCGCCCAGCACGCTGCGTTCTACCCGCGCCCCGGCTGCGATCTGGCAACCGACAAAGACTACCGAGGGTCCGACGACCTCTCCTTCGATGGTGCTCTGGCCTTCGAGGTACACACCGTCGCCCCGGTCACTCACCCCCGGTGCCACCAGCCCGGTACGGCGACCCGAAACGATGTCCGAGGTGGCCTGAAGGTAGGCCGACGGCGTCCCCGTGTCGAGCCAATAGCCCTCATCGGATCGGGCGAAGAGAACGCGGTCGCGCACCATGGCCGGGAACGTCTCGCGCTCGATCGACACCCGCCCGGTCGGGGAGATGCGATCGAGTACCGAAGCTTCGAACACATACGTGCCGGCGTTGATCTCGTTGGTCGGCGCCTCGTCCCGCGGTGGCTTCTCCACGAACGCGGTGACCCGTCCCTCGGAGTCGGTGGGCACCACCCCGAAGGCCGAGGGGTCGGGTACCGGGTGCAGTGCGATAGTGCCTTCCGCACCCTTCTCCCGATGGAAGGCGATGAGCGAGCTCAGGTCGAGGTCCGTGAGCACATCCCCGTTCACGACGACGAACGTCTCGTCGACGCCGCCGAAGTTGGCGGCAAAGCGAACCGCGCCGGCCGTGTCCAGTGGCTCAGGCTCGACGGCATAGACCAGGTTGATCCCGGCGGCGCGACCATCGGGGTACGCCGCCTTGAAGGCGTCCGGCAAATACCCAAGGGACAGGATCGCCTCGTCCACTCCATGAGACGCCAGATGCGCGAGCACCCGCTCGATCATCGGGACGCCCACTACCGGCAACATCTGCTTGGGAGCGGACAGGGTCAGCGGACGAAGCCTCGTCCCCTCGCCTCCGACGAGGACAACCGCCTTCACTAGCTCTTCGGTTTGGTGGTGGTTGTCGACGAGGCCGGCTTGGTTGTCGTGGTCGTGCCGGCCGGCTGTGAAGTGGTGGTCGTGGGCGCGGTTGTGGTGGACGATCCTGCGGCCGTGGTCGTCGTCGCCCCTGGCACCGTGGTGGTGGGGGCGCTCGGCGCCGTGGTGGCGGTCGTGGTCGTGGCCGTGCCCTCGACGGTCCCCACCAACGCCAGGACGGTGGCCGCGCTCACCTTGGGCAGCGCCGAGTTCGACGGCACGAAGCCGACGGTGATGAGCTGGCTGTTGAGGAACTTCAGCTTGGCCGGAAGGGCGGCGTAGTGGCCACCGACCTGCTTGGTCTCGTTGCCCGAGGTTGAGGTCGAGAGGGTCCAGGAGCGGACCCGGACCACGCCCTTCTTGCCGGCGTCTGGCGTCCCGCTGGGACACTTCTCACCGTTCTTGTAGAGCGGTACCCCGCTGCCCGGATACTGGACTGATGTGTTGGTCAGTTTCATGCCCGAGTAGCCCGAGGCGAACCTGCCCAAGGTGGCATTGTTGCCGGCCTCACCAGTGGTCTTGGGGGCAATGACCAGCACGCCGTCGCTCGCCGCGGTCAGACCAGTGGTGGCGCCGCTCGGTGTGGCGGCGATAGACGGTTCCATCTTCCCGCAGATGTCAAAGGCCAGCGCGGCGTGCCATGTCTGCCCCACCGTCGGTTGCACCGCCGGTGCCGTCTTGGTGTAGTGGTAGCGGGCCAGGGCGACCGAACCGATTCCCAGCAGCACAATGAGAATGAGCGCGGCATACCAATTAACGGGCATCTGCCCGCGGTAGGTAGTGCCGCCTCCTGTTGCAGCGGCGCGTGCGACCGATCTTCCGGTAGAGCTTCTGGCCATGGCGGGACGAAACCCTACAGCCTGACGGGGTCCCCTCTGGCCTCGGGTGCCGCTCCGTGCGCCAGTTCCCGGTAGAGGGCCACCGTTTTGGGATGAACGAACGAGGGAGAAGGTGAACCAGGGCTGCTCGGACATGGCGCGACCCCGCCCTGCTCCGCCTCGCGGGCGGCCGTGAGGAGCTCGGCCATGGCGGCGCGGACGCCCATGCGGTTGCCTTGCACTTCCGCGGCCCGCAAGAGGGCGCGGTAGAGCCGCTCGTCGTAAGGGCTGACCTTCAGGGCGCGGCGGATCATCCACTCGGCCTCGCCCCCGAGACCCCGCGCCAGGAAGTGCTCGGCTCCTCTCAGCGCGGTGTCGGTGACCATCGAACCCAGTTCGGCCGAGATGCCCTCGAACACGGCCCAGTCGCACCGGGAGAGCCCCTCAAAGAGGGCGCCGCGGACCAACTCCAGGGCCTCCCTCCAGCGTGCCGGATCCGGCTCGGCGGCGGCGCGGGCGAATCGATCCACGTCGGTGCCCACTGAAGCACCGAGACGTACATGACGACCGCTGCGCGGGAGGTGGTCCAAGCCGGCCTCCGACTGGCCGAGCGACCGGCGAGCCGCTGACACCGTCGAGTGAAGGGTGGAGGGAGCGACGGATCGGTCCGGCCACAACGCAGCACCCCAGACGTCGGTGCGGGCGCCGTTCGGATGCAGGGCGAGGTACACCACCAGTTCTCTCGCCGCTGGGCGCCGGAAGGCACGGACCGCCCCCCTGATCTCGACCGGTCCGAGGACGGCGACTTCGATTTCGGGAACGGCCACGAAGAAGAAAGGTCGGGCCAGGGTGGCGCTGTACCTGCCTCACCCCGAATAGGTGCCGTCGAGCACTCCCGTGGGATCCGGAGCGCCGGTGTCCTTGACGGCATCGGGGGGTGCGTGGGCCAGGAGAACGGCTCCGAACACCACGGCGCCGTAACTGGTCACCCGGGCGGCCCCGGCCCAGCCGCCCGGTAGCGACTCGTGAAAGACGGCGAGGCCGCCGAAGATGGGGATCATGTTGTTCACCAGGGTGGAGAGCCCCGCCGTCTCCAGGACCCGGCCGCGCTGGAACGCCATCTGCAACGACACGAACCCCAACGCCGTGCAGATGGCGAGCAACGGGACGAAGAGCACGCCATTGCCGCTGACCGCGCCCTTGGTGGCCAAGTCGCCGACCCCGAAGAGAAGTCCGGCGGCGGTGCCGAGCGACGCGGCCGGGCGGACCCCCTTCGCCGCTGCCGCGGCCAGGAGACCGGCCGTGGCAGAGCCGGCGAGGATCACGATCAGCAGGATCGAACTGTGCGCAGGCCTGGCCACGGCCACGTGCACGGTGAGTGAAACCCCCAACAGCGCCAGGCCGGCCACGGCGACGGCCGCACCGAGCCGCTCGCGCCGTTCGAGCGGAGTGCCGAGGCGATGCACCAGGACGGCGAGCACCCCGACCCCTCCCGCCGAGACCGCCTGCACCAGGGACAGGGGTGCCAGGGCCAGTGCCGCGATGTACAGGCCCCAGCCGAACCAGCCGGTGGCGTACCCGATCATCCATTGCCGGTCCGTGATCAAAAGGCGGGCCGAGTGCGCCGGATGCCGGATCGAGAGCATGGTCATGGTGTTGGTCGCACCGTGCTGGACGAAGAATCCGATATTGAGCGCCCCCGCAGCCAGAAGGGCCAGGACCAGTCCGGCGGCCAACCTCACGACGGCGCCCGCCCCGGCGACGCAACAACCTCCGACCCCCGCCGGGCCACCGGGTTGCGCCCATCGGATCGTGACGAGGACACGGGAGCAACGCTACGAGATCCTGCCCTACGGGGGTTGTCGGGACTCGCCGAGCGTCGGCCCAGGAATACTCAGCCTGACGGATGACGCAGCACCCTGAACTACCTGACGCCGACCGAATTCGAAGATCTAAACTCAACCCACATCCACCAGGCCACATAGTCATAAGCGCGGTCCACCAACCGGGGTCGAGACTATTTCGTGGGGACGGAGGGATTCGAACCCTCACTGGAGGCGGTTTAAGCGCCCTGCCTCTGCCGATTGGGCTACGCCCCCGGGTCGCACGACCGTCAGGATCTTATGGCTCGCGGTTCGCCCGACCCCTGCCGTAGGCTGAGCCCGTACCTGAAGAACGAACACCGACCGACTTGCTCGGCCATTCCCCCACGCCCCGGAACCGCGTCGCTCCGCTCGCTCGATACGGGATTCTTGTCGCGGGCGGTGTCGCCCTGAGCACGTGGCAGGCCGGGCAGTCCCGGGACGCCAGCGGAACGCACTGGGCCGTGGTGCTCACCGTGGCCGCCGCCCTTCTGGGGGCATTCGCCCTCGGTCTGCGGCGACAGCGCCAGACCTTCCGTGCCTGGATCGCCATCACCGCCCACGCCGTCCGAACCTGGCGTTCCCGGCCGAGAGCCGTTGTCGGGTCAGTGGTGGTGTGGACCGTCCTCGCGTTCGCCGTCGTCGGCTGGGACCTGGCGAGCTTCATCCACCAGTCCCATGACCTCCCGACCCTGAGCTACTACGTGGGCCGGGTGACTCGATACCCCGCCGGGCGCGGCGCGTGCTTCGCCGCGTGGCTGGGTCTCGGCGCCTCCCTCGCCGTCGGCGGCCGACGCCGGCGCGACGCGTGATGCCTGCCGCCGTGGTCGCCGGCGCCTGGGTCTGGCTGGCTGTCGTGGCCGCCGCATCCGTATGGCTGATCATCCTCGCCGTTGCGCCCAGGCGGTTGCTCGGCCCGAAACCGGTGCTGCGCTGGCTGCTGGCGTCCTTCGTGACCCGCCTGGCCGTCCTGGCCGCCTGGAGCGTCGCCGGCTGGCACGTCTTCTGTCAGCGGCCGTGAGCGTGGTGCCGAAGCTTGACCGGTCCGGGCCGCACCAGGAGGATGGCGGCGTGGTCGACGATCTCCGCAGCATCGATCTCACCGACCTCGACAATTTCGTTCAGGGCTTCCCCCATCATCTCTTTGCGACCCATCGGCGGGAGGCTCCCGTCTGGTGGCACGAACCGACGGCCCACACGCCCGATGGCGAAGGCTTCTGGTCGGTGGCCACCTACGACGAGGTGCTCGAGGTCCTCCATGACCCGGTCACCTACTCCTCGGAGACCGGTGGCGATCGGCCGTACGGGGGAACCATCCTCCAGGACCTCCCGGTCGCCGGAGTGATGCTGAACATGATGGACGACCCGCGTCACGCCCGCATCCGGCGCCTGGTCACCAGAGGGCTCACGCCGGGCATCGTCCGCCACCTCGAGAGCGAGCTCCGGCGCCGCACCCGTGTCCTGCTCGACCCCGTCGCCGCGACGTGCGACTTCCTCGTGGAGGTGGCCGCCGAGCTGCCGATGCAGGCCATCTGCGTGCTCCTCGGCATCCCCGAGGGTGATCGCCACCGCCTCTTCGAATGCGTCGAGCACATCTTCGATCTGCCGGATCAATCGGACTACATGGCCATGACCCCCCGCCGCGAGGCGGCGGTCACCGACCTCTACGCCTACGGCGTCGCCCTCATCGAGGAGAAGCGGCGGAACCCCCGGGACGACATGCTCTCGGTCGTGGTCCACGCCGAATTGGTCGACGAGGATCCGCCCAGCCTGACCGACGGTGAGCTCTCGGCCTTCTTTCAGCTCCTCTTCTCGGCCGGGGCCGAGACGACGCGCCACGCCATCGCCGGCGCGGTGCTGGCCTTGCACGAGCGACCCGACCAGCTGGCGGCACTGCGTCAGGATGAGGATCTCCTGCCGTCGGCGGTCGAGGAGATCCTTCGTTGGACCACGCCCTCACCCTCGAAACGGCGGACCGCGACGCGCCCCTGTGAACTCGGGGGTCAGCGGATCCAACCGGGCCAGAAAGTTCTCGTCTGGGAGGGCTCGGCCAACCGCGACGAGAGGCGCTTCGCCGATCCGACGTCCTTCATGGTCGATCGTGACCCCAACCCGCATCTGGCCTTCGGGCACGGGGCCCACTTCTGCCTGGGCGCGCATCTGGCGCGCCTCGAAATCCGCGTGGCCCTCTCTGAGACCCTGGCGGCCTTCTCTTCCTTCGCGCTCAATGGCGAGCCCGAATGGACCCGGAGCAACCGCCACACCGGGCTGCGGCACCTTCCGCTGCGGGTGACACGCCGGCCCGCCTGAGGGCGGTCGCTCAGCCCGGTTGCGCCGACGGCGCCCCAGCCAGTAGCGGGCGATACTGCTCCCAGACGGCCAGCTCCGCATCTCTCGGCGCGTCCACGGTCCCGGTGTGGGCCCCGAAGATCATGGTCGCGCGCGTGGCAGGGTCCCAGGTGGGCCAGGGGACCAGACCGTCGTCGTGCGGGGTGCCCGTCCGGGCGAAGGCCAGCCAGGCCTCCTGCATCTGCCGGGACAACGTAAGGGCGTCGTCGCCGCCCCCCGAGAACAGCTGCACGGCTGGCACGTCGACCACTCCGAAGACAAAGGGCAGTTCCAGGGCGTGGCACGACCCGAGCACCCCGCCGAAGGCCGGTGACTCCCAATCGAAGAGGTACACGAAGGCCGACGCCCCGTGGGCCTCCTGAGCGGCCGCCATCTGGAGGCTGGGCCAGCGGAAGACACCGTCGCTCCCCATGGCGACCAACAGGTCCTGGGCCCCGGTCCCCTCGGAACGGGACGCGCGCGCCTCTCGGTAACCGTCCATGAGGGCGTCGGTGGGCACGTCCGGTGCCGAGTTGGCGGCCCACCGGGCCACCCCGAACTCGTCGAGTGCGGCGAGGGCCGGATTCCCCAGGGTAAAGAGCGTTAGCTCATCGCGGTTGGTACCGATCAGAAGATCGACATCCTTCATGGCGCCCCGCTCGAGCGCGCGCAACGGGTGCTCGGGCAGGAAGACGCCGTCGACCACGGGCAGGAAGGGCAGCGGCATCAGCCCGGGATCGGGGCGTCGCCGGGACAGAACCTCGGTGGCTGCAACCAGCTCGGAAGCCGGGACCCGTTCCAGGACGTCGCGACGGCACGCCGCCAGTCCCAGCGCCTCGGCCAGACGGTCACCGGCCCGCTCCGCCTCCTCGACCGTGTGCACGTGCGCGCCGCCGCTCTGCACCACCGCCCGCTTGAACAGACCGGCGGCGGCGGGAGCGCCCATCAGCGCGGCGATGCTGATGGCGCCGGCCGATTCGCCGAAGACGGTGACGTTGCCGGCGTCGCCGCCGAAGGAGCCGATGTTGTCGCGGACCCAGCGCAGTGCCGCCACTTGATCCTGCAGGCCCCAATTGCCGGCGAGGCCATCGTCCCCGGCCATGCCCCGGTGGCCCAGGAACCCCAGTGCTCCCAGGCGGTAATTGATCGTCACCACCACGACATCTCCGTTGCGGGCCAACTTGCCACCCCGGTAGAGGAAGACCGAGCCGCTGCCGCCGGTAAAGCCGCCGCCGTGGATCCAGACCATCACCGGGCGGGCGGTGGCGGGTTCGGCCCTCGGTTGGTCGGGCACGTCGGGGGTCCAGACATTGAGGGTGAGACAGTCCTCGCTCTGCGGGTCGTCGGCGGACGGATCCGACGGGCTGGTGATCCCGGCCACCGCGGCCGACTGCGGCGCGATCGGGCCGAACGTCGACGCGTCACGGATGTCCCCCCATGACTCCGGCGGTCGCGGCGACCGCCAGCGCAACGTACCGACCGGTGGCTGCGCAAAGGGAATGCCGGAGAACGACCACAGATCGCCCCGCCGCACGCCCCGTACCCGCCCTCCGGTGACCTCGACGACCTTGTCCATGTCGGCACCATATGGAGGGATCTCCGTCGTGGTCAACCACTACCGGGTGTGTGCCGCTCGTCCAGACGGCGCGAGCAGGCACTTCACCCCGCTCTTTCCACGCGGGGGTGCCTCTTTTGGTGGGGATCAAGGGGATACTGTTGCCAGAGTGGCTGCAGTGAATTGTCGGAACACTGGCCGCCGAATGCTCCGCGCGTCCCGGGCGCGAGGGGTGCTCGTCGCCGCCCTGCTCGGGCTCGCCGGCGCGGGAACACCCGCGCTGACCTTTGACGCGTCCCCGGCTGGCGCGACCGGGTCGACCCCGACCACCCTCCCTGGACCTGCCCCCAACCAAGCGCAGATCAACGCCTCGACGGCCCAGGTCAGCGCCATCGAGGCCAAGCTCGCCCAGGAGGAGCAGGCGACGTCCGCGTTGGACAACCGCTACACCGTGGCGGTCGCCAACCTCCAGACCGCCCAGAACGCGCTGCAGACCATCGACGCCACCCTGGCTCGCACCCGGGCCGCCGTCGCGCTGGACCGGCGCCGCCTGGCCGACGACGCGATCCGGGCCTACATCTACGCCACGCCGCAGGCGAAGTTCGCGTCCCTCTTCTCGTCCTCGGCCACCGTCAGCAACGCCCGCGACCAGTACACCGAACAGGTGGTCGGGAATCTCGACCAGGCGCGGGACGCGCTGACCACCAGCGAGGACCAACTGAACAGCCAGAAGGCGCAGCAGCAGTCCATCGCGGCACAGGCCCAGTCCGAGGCCAACCAGGCCAAGGCGCTGGCGGTGGCCAATGAACAGGAAGCAGCCACCACCAGGGCCACGCTCAGCCAGGTCCAGGGACAGCTGGCCCAGGAAGTCGCGGCGGCGGCGGTCGCAGAAGCGCAGGCGGAGGCGGCTGCAGCCGCCAAGGCCGCCAGCGCGGCGGCGGCACAACGCGCGGCAGCTGCGGCACAGGCGGCAGCCACCGTCGCCGGCGCGGTGGGTGGCGCGAGCAGCGGTGCCGCCGCGACCACTGCCGCCAACCAGGCCGCGGGCGCGGGCAAGACCGGACCCGTCGGCGGCAGCGGCTCAGGAGCCGGACAGCAGCTGGCGGCGGTACGGGCAGCCGAGTCCCAGCTGGGCGTCCCTTACGTCTTCGGGGGCGAGAGCCCTCGGAACGGGTTCGACTGCTCCGGGCTGGTGCAATGGGCCTGGAGCCAGGCCGGCGTCTCCATCCCCCGGACGACCGAGTCCCAGTGGCCCTCGCTCCCCCACGTCTCCTTGAGCAACCTCGAGCCCGGTGACCTGCTCTTTTATTACAACCTCGACGGTGACGACCAGGTTGACCACGTGGTGATGTACACCGGGTCCGGTCCCTACGGCACCAATACGGTGATCCAGGCTCCCTTCACCGGGTCCACGGTTTCGTACTCCCCCATCTTCACCGCGGGACTCATCGGAGCCGCTCGCCCGTAGCCTGACTCCCGGCGGCGACCACCCGACTCCGCCAGGTGCGACGAGCGGTGGAGAATACGCAGATGCCCCCGAGCGAAGAGACGCTGTCGCGTGGACGCACCATGCCGGCTTTGACCTTCGTCATCCCGGCCTACGACGAGGCCCCCCGCCTGCCCGCCGGTGTGCAGCGGATTCACGATGCGATCGGCGCCGGGGCGATCGACCCCGAGACCACTGAATTCATAGTGGTGGACGATGGCAGCACCGACGACACGGCGTCGCATGCCGCGCGGCTCTTCGGGGGCTTCCCCCACGTGACGGTCGTGCGGTTGAGCGAGAACCGAGGCAAGGGGGGAGCCGTTCGAGCTGGGGTGGCAGCCGCGTCGGCCCCACTCATCATCTTTGCCGACGCGGACATGGCCATCGATCCTGCCCAAACTCCGCAATTCGTACGCGCCCTCGACACCTTCGAACTCGCCATCGGGTCGCGGGCTGCGTCGGGAGCGTCGGTCAACCGCCCCAGCATCCACCGGTCCGTGATGAATCGCACTTTCAACCGCTTCGTCAACATGGTGACCAGACTGTCGCTTGACGACACCCAGTGTGGCTTCAAGGCCTTCCGCGCCCCGGCCGCCAAGCTGCTCTTCCACTATTCGGTCATCGATCGATTCGCCTTCGACGTCGAGATCCTCTCGCTCGCCCGGCGATTCGGCCTCCCCCTCACCCAGATCCCCGTGCAGTGGCTTCGAGTGAGGGGGAGCCGGGTGCGCCCGTCCATCGACATCGGGTCCATGGCCCGCGACGTCTTCCGCGCCGGTCGTGGCTCGGCGTCGCCCCCTCCGGTGCCGGCGCTGGTGGTCAAGGGTCCCGATGAGCGGGTCGGAGGACCGGGCCGCCCGCAGTCGCTCGAGCTGCTCGGTCGAGAGCTGTCGGCGACCCTCCCCGTCATGCTGCGGTCCGATTCCGAGCTCCTGGTGCTGTGTCCCCTCATGACCGCCGCCCAGATCGAGGCCACCGCCGCCCTCATCACGGACCGCTCTGACGAGTTCGTGCTCGAACCCACGGAGGTGACAGTGGACCAGTTGTGCGCGCTGGCTCCGCTCTCGCTGACCTGGGCTGATGGCCAGCGCTCCCCCGTCGCTCCCTGACCCGGCCCCTGCCCCTCTTTGAGAGGCACGGCCCCGGGGTCGGTACCATGGCCAGGTGACCACCGAGCGCTCGACCATCACCGCCAAGAAGCGCTCGACGGCCATCGTGCCGATCCGGATCCCCCCTGAGGTGCCTGAAGCCCTGGAGGACCCTCGACTCTCCGACGTCGACGAGTGGGGTCGCTCGGAACGCACCCGGGCCCTGGCCCGGGCCCTCTACGAGCCCCTGTACTCGAAGTGGTTCCGGGTCGAATGGGAGGGGTTGGAGAAGATCCCGGCGCACGGCGGCGCGTTGCTGGTGGCCAACCACGCTGGAGCCATTCCTTCCGACGCCCCGGTCATCATGCACGGGATCGAGAAGGAGCTGCAGCGGCCCGTCTACGGCATGGCGGACTACTTCTTCCGCACGGTGCCGGTCGTCGGCACCCTGTGGGCGCGCGCCGGGGGCGTCTCGGCCCGGCCGGCCAATGCCTACCGCTTGCTCAACGAGCAGAGACAACTGGCGCTCGTGTTCCCCGAGGGGACGAAGGGCCCCTCAAAGTCGTTCACCGACCGCTACCAGCTTCGGCGCTTCGGTCGGGGCGGTTTCGTGGAGATCGCCATGCGGGCGGGGGTCCCGGTGATCCCGATTGCCGTCATCGGGTCAGAGGAGGCCATGCCCGTCGTCTTCCGGCTTCCCACCTTGGCCAAGGCACTCGGGGTCCCCTATTTCCCGATCACGGCCAACCTCTTGACCATGGGGCCGCTGGGGATCGTCGTGCCGTTCCCGGCCAAGTTCAAGCTGCGAGTCCTCGATCCTGTCCACTTCGACGTCCCGCCGGACCAGGAACGCTACTCAAAGAGCCGCATCATGGAAGAGGCGGAACGCATCCGAACCCAACTACAGGAGTCGGTCTACGACATGCTGCGCGATCGGCGCAGCGTGTGGTTCGGCTGAGAGGACGGCACCATGTCGCGTCGCGTCCTCGTCACCGGAGCCGACACCTTCTGGGGTGGCCGGATGATCCAGGCCCTCGAAGCGGATCCCACCATGGACGTAATTCTGGGCATGGGGACCCGGACCCCCTCGGTGCCTTTCGACCGGGCCGAGTTCGTGCGGGCCGACCAGGCGTATTCCATCCTCAATCGAATCGTGAGAGCGACCCAGGTCGACACCATCCTCCACACCTTCATGGTGACGAACTCGGGGACCGTGCCCAACCGGGCCATGCACGAGATCAACGTCATCGGGACGATGAACCTCCTGGCGGCGGCGGGGACGGCCGGTTCGTCCGTGCGCCACATCGTCGTGAAGTCGTCCACCGTGGTCTACGGCTCGTCGGCCCGCGATCCGAGTACGTTCCAGGAGGACACTCCCAGGGCGGGGCCGGCCAAGACGAGTGTCGAGCGCTCCTTGATCGAGGCGGAGGGGCTCGTACGTGACTTCTCCGAGGACAACCCCGGCACGTTGGTCACCGTGCTGCGATTCGCCAATGTGCTGGGGACCCACCTGACCACGCCGATCAGCCGGAACCTGTCGCGCCCGTTCTGCCCCTCCATCTTCGGCTTCGACCCCCTGCTCCAGTTCGTCGAGGAGGACGACGTCGTGCGCGCCCTGCTGCACGTCACCCGAGGCAGCATTCCCGGCCTCTACAACGTGGCGGGGGACGGCCGGCTGCCCTGGAGCGAGGTGGCCAGCATCTGCGGCACCCGCCTCATCCCGCTCTCCCCCTACGCCCCCCTGAAGATCCGGCCACTCTCCCGGCTCTTTGACTTGCCCACCGAGTTGGAGGATCTCCTGCGCTACGGCCGGGGCGTCGACACGCGCCGTTTGGCCACCACCGGTTTCGAGTACCAGGCCACCAGCGCGGGCGCGGTGCAGAGCTTCATCCGCGCCCTTCGCCTGCGTCGGGCCGCCGGGAAGACGCCCTCGTCGTACACTTACGAGCACGACATCGAGCAGTTCTTCCGCCATTCACCTTCGGTGACCGGCGTGGCAGACCACTGATCCTCAGTCGGCGATCCACTCGGCCACGAGCTCGGCCTCTCGGGTAGCCCACTCTTCGGAGGTGATCGCGTAGCGCACGTGGTCCTCCCACACCCCGTCGATCTCCAAGAAGCGCTCGGCGATGCCTTCCTGGCGGATGCCCAACTTCTCGACGACCCGGCGGCTGGCTGAGTTCCTGGGGATGATGGAGATCTCCACCCGGTGCAGCGAAATCGCCTCGAAGGCAAACCTGAGCGTGACGACCACCGCTTCGGGTACCAGTCCTCGTCCGGCCAAGGACTCGTCAATCCAATAGCCGATGAATGCACTCTGGAACGGTCCTCGCTGAATCGACGACAGGGTCACCTCCCCGGCGAAGCGCTCGCCGACGAAGATCCCGAACCCGTAGCCGCTGCCGAGGTGGCGCTCCCGTTCACGGATGCCGCATCGCGCCGCAAAGCTCGGACGATCTTCGGAGGGCACCGGGGCCCCCTTGGGGCGAGGCTCCCAACGCAGGAGCCACGAGGCGCAACGGGTGCGGACCTCGTGCCACTCGTCGAAGTCGTTCTCGGTCAGCGGACGCAGCATGACGCGCTGGCCACGGAGCTCCAGGGGGGTGTGGCGTGCTGTTCTGGCGGCGCTCATCGTTCCAGCACCTCCTTGAGTGCCCCGAGCAAGGTGACGACGTTGCGCCGGCGGGCGGTGTGACCCATGCAACCGATCCGCCACACCTGGCCGGCCAGCGGTCCGGCCCCGGCGCCGATTTCGATGCCGTATCGGGTGAGGAGCAGCCGCCGGACGTCAGCCTCATCGAGACCGGCAGGGAGCGCGTCGGGCACCCGAACGGTGGTCAGCTGAGGCAGGCGGTGACCCGCCTCGGCGAAGAGCTCCAGCTTGAGCGCTTCGAGCCCGGACTGGAGGAGGGCGCCGCATTCGGCATGTCGGGCGTGGGCTGCCTCGATCCCCTCTTCGAGTACGGCCCCCAGTCCCGCGTGCAGAGCAGCCACCATGGTTACCGGAGCCGTGTGATGGTAGACCCGGCCGCCCGCCGCGGAGCCTTCGACGTAGCGAGACAGCAAGTTGAGATCCAGGTACCAGCTCGACGGTCGCGGCACCATCCGGGCCCGCGCCGCTTCGGAAATCGTGAGCGGCGAGAGGCCGGGTGGGACCCCGAGGCACTTCTGGGTCCCGCTGTAGGCGATATCCACCCGCCAGTCATCGACGTGGACCGCTATACCCCCTAGTGAAGTGACCATGTCAACCAGCAACAAGGCGCCACCCTTGTTCACCCCGAGCGGCGCGATGTCGTTGCGCACCCCCGTCGAAGTCTCGGCATGCACCACCGCGATGATGGAGGGGTCCGGGTGAGCGCCGAGCAGCGCGTCGGGATCGACGGGTTGCCCCCACGGCGCGTCGACCCTGATCACTTCGGCCCCGTGGCGATCGGCCACCTCGCACATGCGCTCGCCGAATACGCCGTTGACGCCGACGACGACCGGGTCCCCAGGTCGGACGAAGTTCACGAAGGCCGACTCCATGCCCGCCGACCCGGTCCCGCTCACCGGCAAGGTCAGGGCGTTGGAGGTCTCGAAGACCTGTCGGAGGCGATCGTTGGTGGCATCGAGTAGCGCGAGGAATTCAGGGTCGAGATGACCGAGCACCGGGCGGGCCAGGGCCATGGCCACCTCCGGGTAGGGGTTGGAGGGACCCGGCCCCATGAGGAGGCGGTCGGAAATCGGCATGCGCGCATCGTGGCAGGTCGACGCTCACCTGCGCCAACGCGCCCGGGACGCACCCCGTGGTCCGGTAGATTGCCAGCGTGGAACGGGTGCTCTTCGCCCCACGGGCACTTGCGCCGCTCCGTCCGGACGTGGCACAGGACCCAGGACCCTACGGAGCCTGGGTGCAGCGGCGTGAGCAGGAGCGCAGCCGGTCGTTCGAGGCCCGGGCCGATGCCGATCCGCTGCATCTGGTGATGGCCGTCACGGGTGAGCCGCCCGTCGAAACGGTACAGACCCTCCAGGGGCTCCAGGGGCAGACGACCGGCCGTTGGATGCTCACCGCCGTGGTGCACGACTCGTGGCACAACGACTTCACGGCCCTGCTCGCCGTGTCGGGCATCCAGCGCAGCGGCCAGCGGGTACGGGTGCTGACGGCGGGTGACGGAAGCGGGCCGGCCGAGATGACCACGCTCGGGTTGGCCGCCGCCAGCGGTTTCGATGTGGCGTTGATCTTTCCCGGCGACCTGTGGGCACCGGACACCGTGGCTCAACTGGGCCACGCGCTGGCGCCCGACAGGGTCGTCTACGCCGACGAGGACCGCCTGGATGCCGGCGGTTCGCACGTCGCCCCTCGACTCAAGCCGGCGTACTCCCCTGACTTCCTGCTGGCGTCGCCCTACGTGGGTCGGCCCCTGGCCATGGGCTCAGCCCTGGTGTCGGGGCTGCAAGCCCGCGGCTCCAGCACGGCAGAAGAGATCGAACACGACCTCGCCCTCCAGGTCTGCGAGGGAGCCACGCGGGTGATCCACCTTCCCGAAGTCCTCTGCCATCGGGTGGGCGGGGCCATTGAATCACCGGCCTCGGACAGCGATCTCCACGTCGTGGCGGCGCTGGCCCGGCGTGGGGATGCGGCCACGGTGCGACCCGGACCAGCGGTGGGGACCTTCCGCCTGCTGCGAGACGCTCCCTCCACCTGCACCGTGAGCATCATCATCCCCTTTCGTGACGAGCCAAGATTCCTACGAACCTGCGTTGATTCGATCGATGCCACCAAGGGTGCGCAGCCCACCGAGTACGTGTTGGTCGACAACGGATCGGTCCTGCCCGAGACGGCGACGCTCCTCGACCAGCTGGGTGGCCGGCCCGACGTTCGGGTGCTATCGGACAGACGCCCGTTCAATTGGGCCGAACTGAACAATGTGGCGGCCGATACCGCGAGCGGGGACGTCCTCGTCTTCCTCAACAATGACATCGAGGCCACCTCGGTCGGCTGGTTGGCCGTGCTCTGTGCCCAGGCTCTCCGGGCTGACGTCGGCGCGGTGGGTGCCCGGCTGCTCTATCCCGATCGGCGGCTGCAGCACTGCGGGGTGGTCATCGGACTCGGTGGCGCCGCCGGCCACCTTTTCGTTGGCCTCGAAGAGGCCAAGAGCGGCTACCTCGGCATGGCGGTGGTGGCTAGAGAGTGCGCCGCCGTGACCGGCGCCTGCCTGGCCACTCGGCGCGACGTGTTCGCCTCCCTCGAGGGATTCGACGCCTCCTTGGGAGTCGACCTCAACGACGTGGACTACTGCTTGCGCGCCCAGCGCGACGGGCTGCGGGTGATCTTCGACCCGACGGTCGAGCTCATCCATCACGAGTCACCCAGTCGCGGGACCGCGGGTGACACGCGCGACATCGTCCACTTCATCGATCGATGGAGCGACTCCATCCTGAGCGGTGATCCCTATCTGAATCCCCACCTCACACGGGTAGACTCTTCGTGCGCTCTGCGCGGTCCGGACGAGAAAGAATGGTGGCAGCGATGGCGTTCGAGTCTCGGCTGAACATAGCGAGGGAGGCGCCGGATACCGAGAGGCCACCGACGATGTGGTCGAGGCCGACCGACCCACCGCCCCCGTTGGATCCCCTCCGCGACCACGAGGCGGTGCGGGCCCTCCATAGCGAATGGGCTCGATCCAACCGTGGCACTCCCGCCGCGTCACCGTGGCAACGCGTCACCGGCAAGGCCCGGCGCGCGCTGACCCTGGGTCGTTCAAACCGTGAGTTTCTCGGATCACTCATTCGAGCCATCGATGCGGTCGCCCGTCGCTGTGACGAATTGGCGGATCGCCTGGCCGTCGTGGAGGGGTTGACCGAGGACGTGGCCGGAACCTTCGGCGAGGACATCACAGCGTTGCGCGCCGACGTGCACCAGTTGCAAACGGAGCTCGGTGGCGCGGGCGATCGTGGGTAAGCCCGTCGTCATCATCAGCCGCTACTGGAGAGAACCGGCGCGGGAGTTGTCATACGTCATCCGGTCCCTCGCCGGGGCGGCCTCGCGGCACGGTGAGGTCACCGTGCTGGTGCCAGGTGAGCCGGCTCGACCGTTGGCCGACGGGGCGTTCGACGTCGGTTTCGTCGGGACGGGCGACGACGGTGACTGGCCCTCGCCCGAGGTGGCCAGCTGGACGAGCAGCGTACCGAGGGACGCCACCGTCGTCGTCGATGAGCTCAACCCGGCGCTGCACGCGCTCCTGGCCCGGAAGTGTCGGGGTCACCGGGTCTATGCCCTGTCCCGATGCCCGGATGATCTCCGTCATGCTTCATCGTCGGACCTGCAGATCGTCCCTAGTTCGTCAAGCGCGAAGGGACCGCTGGTAGGCATGCACGTGCCGGTCAATCCCCTGGCCGCGACGCACCGTCACAATGGGTTCGGATTCGTCGATTATCTCCTGGTGCTCTCCGATCGGTTCGGGGACCACGAGCTCCCACCCGACGGGGCAGCCTGGCTCACGGCCGGCCTGCATCGCGCCAATGTCGTGGTGGTCGAGAACGCCAAGGCCTCGGTGTGGCGCGGCCGGGCGCTCAGGGGGGTCATCTCGGTCGACTCACGCACCGATCTGTGGCGACTGGTGGCCCACGCCCGGGTCTGCGTGGATCTGGGGCCAGGATCGTTCATCGCACGCGAGTGCGTCGAGTCGCTCCGCTATGGCACGCCGATCATCGTCCCCGAACAGGCCCCCGCCGCCGCGGCCCATGCCGTCGCCGGCGGCGGCTTGACTTTCGACAGCATGGCGGACCTCCTGCACTGCGCCAAGCGGTTCGACGACCCTGGTTTCCGGTCGCACCTCTCGCAGTCGGGGAGGACCTACGCCGATTCGACGTACGGGAGCCCGTCAACCTTCGTGGACCGCGTGCACCACGCGCTGGCGGCCCAGTCCTGAGCCACCGTCGCCCGCCTGATCAGCCGTCCTGCGTCCGCGGCGGCCAGGCCAGCGAGAAGTTCTCCGACACCAGCGAGAGGTTCGGGTTGTAGGCCGGATCGTTCCGGAGCAGGGCCCCCCATCGCTTCTGCATGTACCTGGTCTCGTCGGCGAATCGGATGGCGGCCGCCCCTTCGGTGTCGGGCCCGCGGCTGATTGATTCGTGGTGGATCAGTTCCGCGAACGGCGTCCACACCACGCGCCAACCCGACTCCTTCAGTCGCAGGCAGAGATCGATGTCGTTGAAGGCGACCGGAAGGTTGGCCGCGTCCATGCCGCCCACCTGCTCCCAGGCCTCCCGACGTATGACCATGCAGGCCGCTGTGACCGCTGAATACGCCCGTGGGAGTTGCATCCGGCCATGGTCCGCAAAAGACAGGCGGTCGCTCATCCGGTAGGCGTGGCCGGCCACCCCACCGATGCCGAGCACCACCCCGGCGTGCTGGACCAGGCCGTTGCCGTAGTACAGCTTCGCCCCCACGGCTCCTACCGACGGTTGGAGCAGCTGCCCCACCATCTCCTCCAACCAGTCGCCGCCGAGAACTTCCGTGTCGTCATTCAGCAGGCACACCACGTCCCCGTGCGAGCGGGCGACGGCCTTGTTGTTGATGTCGGGATAGTTGAATGGGCTCTCGTCCCGGATGACCGTGATCACCGAATCGTGCGATCTCAACCACTCGAGGGTGGAGTGGCCGAGACTCCCGTTGTCGACCACCAGGATCTCGAAATTCTGGTACGTCGACCGGTACCTGATGCTGTCGATGCACCGGCTCAGGTACTTGCCGTCCCGGGTCGGGATCACGATGCTCACCAGCGGCGCCGGCTGCGGGATGGACCACTTCACCCGGTTCCAACCGCTCGACGGCAGGTGGTTCACCTCGCCCGCGGCTCCCGTTCGGGCGATGTGGTCGCGCACAGCGCGCTCACCGGCGCCGCCGGCGTACTGCTTGGCCGAGAGTGATCCGGCTGTCGAGTCGGAATGGATCCTCCAGTGGTACAGGATCCGGGGGATGTGACCGATCTGATCGGAAGTCAGCGTCTCGGCAGCCCGCAGGGCCAGATCCCAGTCCTGGCTCCCCTCGAAGCCCTCCCGGTACCCACCCACCCGTTCGACCACGTCGCGACGGATCATGGTCAGGTGACAGAAGTAGTTCTGCCCCAGGAGCAGGAGCGGGTCGTACTCGGGTTTGAAGAAGGGGTCCTGACGCTCGCCTTGCTCGGAGAGCTTGTCCTCGTCGCTGTAGATGAGGTTCAGCTCGGGGTGGGCGGCCATCTTCAGGGCGAACCGCGCCAGCGCGGTCTCGGCCAGGGTGTCGTCGTGGTCCAGGCAGGCGATCCACGTCCCCGTCGCCATTTCGAGCGCGGTGTTGGACGCGGCGGAGATGTGCCCGTTCTGTTGGCGCCTCACGAACTTGATGCGGGGATCGGTGCGGGCCAGCTCTTCCATCGCGGCGGCAATGGTCATATCGGTGGAACAGTCGTCGACGATGCAGAGCTCCCAGTTCGGGTAGGTCTGCGACCGGACCGACTCGATCGCCTCGTCAAGGAAGTTCCTCGGAGTGTTGTACACCGGCAACAGCACGGAGATGAGGGGCGGATCGGTCAGGCCCGCCACCTGTGCCTCCAGGTGGGCGCGCCCCGGCTGGTCCAGTTCATCAAAGGTCGACACCCAGAAGGAGTACGGGAGGTCGACCTCGGGCGGCGCCGCTTCGACGTCGAGTGGTGCAAATCTCGGATTCTTCTTCGACGTTCGCGACACGAAGTAGAAAGTGCGCAGGCGGGATGTGTAGCGGTACATGCGCGTTCGGAGGATCCCGTCGATATGCGCTTGCGTCCGCTGTACCTCGGCCTGCATCTCATAGAGTTGCTTGGCCAGCTGCAGCTCGCGATGGTCGTACTCCAAAAGGGCGTTGCCCGACGCGACGGCTTCGGCGGAACGCCGCGACTCGAGCTCATCCACCTGGCGTAGCGCCGCTTCTACCTGCAGTCTCGACGTGCGGAGAAGCTCGGCTGCTCTAGCGTCGTAGAACTCCCCCAGATCTCTGACGAGGTCCGCGCCGATGGAGGCCGCCAGATACGAATCGGAAGGCATCATGCGCTCATGGCGGCCGAGGATCCGATGCAGCACGGCGACATGGTGCGGCACATCCAGCGGTTCGGCCGCGTCCCGGTCACGCGGTCCGAGCCAACCCTGCGCCAAGGGCTCCTCGCCTGCCCTCAGGTCAATATCGAGTTGACACTCGGTCAAGAACTTGGAGATCCGCCCGAAGGCATCCGGCGGCGCCTCGTTGAGATCGTCGAATCCGACCACCAGGGTCGGAATGGTGGTCGCCACGCCGAGGGCGGCGCGGTTGTATCGCTCCCAGATCGCGTCGGAAACGTAGGCGCCGTTGCCTTTCGCATCCTCCCTGCTCAGGCCGCTCGGCGCCCGATGGACCAGTATCCCGATCGCACTGACGTCCAGCGCCTCGATCCAGAAGTCGGCCAGGATCGAGTTGCGGGGATCGCCCCACATCCACGGCTGAAGGTTCCCACCAGCGGTGTGTGGAGTCCCCAAAGCCCGTCGGAACAACTCTCGGCCCTCATCGGCCCTTGACCGGAGCAACGCGACGACATCGGGCGCGGCGACTTCGGGAGGATGTTCCCATGACCCGCCCAATTCGCGCAGCAGCTTCTCGTTGAACTCGGCGAGAGGTCCCGGCGCGGGAGTGTCACCGACCACGGCTCGGTCCCCTAACGCGTGCAGTGCACCGGCGAGAGCGTCGATGCCGCAGCCAAACGCGCCGACGATGAAAATTCCATCCGGCCTTTTGGTCGATTCACCCACCAGGGCTTCACTTCGATCGGCCACGCCCAGAGGATACCATCGCGAATCTTCAACTCTGGGCAGCCGACGACATGCGAGCGGAGCACTTCTGGGCCATTCCTGAGAACCGTGCGGGTCGGCCCGCTGGAGTGGCGTGACGTGGTTCGGGCCGTCCGACGGAAGGACCACAGCGGGTTGCCTCCCTCGGTGGAACCACTAGGTCGATGATGACGCGAGAGATGGGGTCACCCCCGGTCAGTGCCCGCACACACCGCGCCGCGCTGGGTCACCGCGCCCTGGACTCATCCCACCTGTGGCCGGTGATCGTTGTCATTGCCTCCGTCCTGGCTGGCAACGCCCTCTATCTCCTGCACATCTACAACCCCGATCCCATCAACTTCCTCTCGGGGCTCGGCACTGTCACGCATCCGGGCGTCTTCGCCGGCTCAACGGCGGTTGACCCGAATATCGGTTTCACCGCCCAGGCGCTCGGCCATCTCTCGGCCGTCGACTGGCTCCACGGTCACGTCCCATGGTGGAACCCGTTCGAAGGGCTCGGCTCTCCATTGGCCGGAGAGATGCAGTCGGCGGCTTTCTTTCCGCCCACCCTGCTGCTCTATTTCTCGAACGGGCAGCTCTATGCGCACGGGCTGATTGAGATCATGGCTGGGCTCAGCACCTACCTCCTCCTGCGCCGCCTCCACCTCGGCCCGGTCGCCGCCGTCGCTGGGGGTATCGCGTTTGCGCTCAACGGGACGTTCTCCTGGATGTCGCATGCGCCGGAGAACCCCGTCGCCTTCCTTCCGCTCTTGCTGCTGGGGATCGAATATGCCGCCGATGCCAGCCTGGCGAAGAGGCCCTGGGGTTGGCGCCTCCTCGCCCTCGCCGTGGCGCTGTCCCTGGTCGCCGGGTTCCCCGAGACCGCCTACGTGGACGGGTTGCTGGCCGCGGTGTGGCTGGTGGTCCGGGCCATCCAATTGCGACCCAGGATCTGGCGGCGCTTCATCGGCAAAGTAGCGGCGGGCCTCGCGGTGGGCGGCCTACTGGCCGCACCGATCGTCGTCGCCTTCGTCGATTACCTGCCCGATGCCTTCGTCGGGCCGCACAATGGGACGTTCGGGGGCATCGACCTGCCCCACGCCGCGATCTCACAGATGCTCCTGCCTTACGTTTACGGGACCATCAACGGCTTCTCGAGCCACGATCACACCGGCACCCTGACGTTCATCTGGGGGAACGTCGGCGGCTACCTCACCGGTTCCCTCCTCGTCCTCGCCCTCATCGGGTTCGTGGGACGTCGCCAGCGCGGGCTCCGGATCGCGCTGGGCGTCTGGAGCGTGTTCTCCCTCTGCCGGATCTTCGGGTTTGCCCCAATCGAGCACCTCAGCAATGTCATCCCGGGCATGACCGACGTCGCCTTCTACCGGTATTCGCTACCCAGCTTGGAGCTGGCCGTGGTCGTGCTCGCCGCGCTCGGGCTCGACGACCTTGCTCATGGTGTCGTGCGGGTTCGCTGGACCGTGGTATCCGCGGTGGCGGCGCTCGCCGCCGTGGTCATAGCGGTGCTGGTGTCCGAGCACCTGCTGGGGCGGTTGGCCGGGGCCCCGAACTCCCGCGCCTGGGCCAACAGCTCTATCGCCTGGGCCTGCGTCGTCATCGTGGTGATCGCCCTGGCCGCCACGCTGCTCCGCGGCAGGGCCCTTGACGTCACCCTGTGCGGTCTCGTGGCGCTCGATACGCTCGCCATGTTCGTGATCCCCCAGCTGTCCGCGCCCCGGGCGGCCTCCATCGACACCGGCCCGGTCAGATACCTCCAGGCCCACCTCGGTACGAACCGCTTCTTCACGCTCGGGCCGTTGGCGCCCGACTATGGCTCCTACTTCGACGTCTCGTCCTTGGCGGTCAACGACCTTCCGATTCCGAAACTGTGGGCCGACGTCGTGCCGTTTCTCGACTCCAACTCGCCGGTCGCCGTCTTCAACGGGGTCCTGCGGCTCCATGCCTCCGGCCCTTCAGCGACACAGGAGTTCCTGTCGGACCTGGCGAGCTTCGAGCGCGCCGGCGTCAAGTACGTGATCGTCGGTGCGGGCATCGTCCTGCCACCATTGCCGTCCGGTACGCACCTCAGGCGCGTCTTCGTCGACGCTCACACGCAGATCTTCGAGCTGCCCGCACCCAACGCCTTGTTCACTGTCGTGGGCGGCGGATGCTCCATCAGCACCAGCGGCGTCGACACGGCCCGTGTGACCTGTCGTTCGCCGCACACGCTCGTTCGGCGGGAGCTCTACATGGGGGGATGGAGCGCCGAGGTCAACGGCGTGAGCCGACCGGTGACCGCGTACTCGGGCGCGTTCCAGAAGGTCTCGGTGCCGGCCGGCACGTCCACGGTCGTCTTCAACTTCACGCCCCCCCATGCCGACCTGGCGTGGCTCGGCTCCCTGGTCGGCGTCTGCGCCATGGCCGGTCCCTCCCTGCTGCGCCATCGCAGACGGCGGGGAAGACGGCGCGCCGTCAATCCGGTCGGAGGTCACTCATCGGTGTGAAGATGGCGACCAGGGTGGCGTCAGGCGCCGTCGCCGATCGACGCCACCATTCCGTCGAGGATGTCGGACTCCGAGACCAGGCATTCGGCCACGTCGAACCGCACCATGATCTGGCGGAGCACCAAGGCGCCGCCGACGATGACGTCCTGGCGACCGTCGAGCATGCCGGCCCGTACCGCCCTGGCGGCGATCGTCTCGGTGGCCAGCGTGTCGGTCCAACGGATCACCGTGTCCCGCGTCAGGATGGCGTGGTGCACCTGGTCGCGTGAGTACTCGACCAGGCCCAGCTCGAGCGCGGCCAGCGTCGACACCGTCCCGGCCAGCCCGATCAGTCGGCTCTGCGGGCGCAGGGCCTCGAGGCCCGGGATGGCGAGCACCGCCCGGTCGAGCTCGGCCCCGATTTCGCCCACGGCCTCGGCCAGTTCAGTCGGCCGGGGCGGGTCACTGCGCAGGTAGCGCTCGGACAAGCGCACGCACCCGAGGTCGAGCGACACGGTGCGCAGGTCACTGTCCCTCTCCATGACCAGTTCGGTTGATCCACCACCGATGTCGACCACGACGCTGTCGCCGCCCCCGGGCGCCAGCCCGGCCGTGGCGCCGGCGTAGGAGAGGCGGCCCTCTTCATCGCCGGACAGCAGCTCGGCCTCGGTGCCGATGACGTCGGCGGCGGCCCGGAGGAAGGCGTCGCCGTTGGTCGCATCCCGGACCGCCGACGTGGCGACCAACCGGGCCCGGACCACTCCTTCGGCGTCCATGAGGGACCGGTACTCCGAGAGCACCGCTACCGTGCGCGCCATGGCCTCCGGATCCAGTTGATGGGTGGCGTCCACCCCCTTCCCGAGGCGGGTGATGCGCATGCGGCGCACCCGAACCTCGCCATCGGCGTCGACAATGAGGAGGCGGGTCGAATTGGTACCGCAGTCGACGGCGGCCGCCACCCCGGACGCTCTCATGGCCTGGTCAGTCCGAGCCGCTCGGCCGCCCAGGTCCCGACCGGATCGTCTCCGCCGGCCAGCCACCAGGCCACGTGGGCATGGAGGCACTTGACCCCCTGCCGCGTCCCGCCGACGCCCCCGCTCGGCCGCGGGCCGTCCCAGTCGGGGGAGAGCAGCGCATCGCGCTCACGGGCGTAGCGTGCGTGCGCGTCTGCCAGCTCGGCGGCGTCGACCGAGGCTTCCGCTTCCTTGACGCCCCCTTCGGCCTCCAACGTTCCCACCCGCGCCCGGATCTCCGGGTCGATCAACCAGTACCTGGTGGGCATCGGCGTCCCGTCCCCCAGCAGGGGATCGTTGGCGATCACGACCGGCTGACCGTCAGCCGCGCTCACCGCCACGACGAACCTCCCGGCCGGGCGGCGACCCAGGCGCTCGGTCACCGTGGCCACGTCGGCTGGCGAGGGGGCGGTGGCTTCCGGCGAGCCCGAGCCGGCGCTCAACGCCAGAATTCGAGGGCGTGCAGCATCCGGGCCAGCGTGCCCTCCGAGTGGGTGTCCGACTGGGCCGCCGGGTTCGGCTGCGTGGTCGCGGTGGAGGTCGATGGTCCCACCGGTCCGTTGGCATCGGGGTCGCCGCCGCCGAGCGATCCGGTGGAGTTGGCGCCCGAGGGCGGCAGGACCTCGAACGCCTGCTGCCCCGGCGTCACCAGCTGGTACTGCTCCCGGGCGATGCGATCGATCTCGGCCTGGTTGGTCAGGTTCTTCCGTTCCTGGGCCAGGGCGGCGTCCTGTTGCCCGAGCTGGTGCAATTGGGTGCTGGCGCTGGCCAGGCTGGAACGCTGGTGGTACAGCGCGCTGGCGGGGAACCATGCCCCCAGGATGGCGGCGGACACCACGGCGGCGCCGATCAGCCACAGGCGCGACCGGGCGACGTTGCGAGTCCGTCGGCGCTCGGTGCGTGTCGCCGCGGCCTTCACGCGACGCTTAGTGGCCGGCATCTGCACCACCGCGCTGCCCGGCCAGGGCGGCCCGCCCCGGGAAAGTGGCCGACTGCCCCAGGTCCTCTTCAATCCGGAGCAGTTGGTTGTACTTGGCCACCCGATCGGACCGGGCCGGCGCGCCGGTCTTGATCTGCCCGGCGTTCACCGCCACCGCGAGGTCGGCGATCGTGGTGTCCTCGGTCTCACCGGACCGGTGCGAGATCACCGATCGGTACGACCATCGGTCGGCCAGACTCACCGTCTCCAGCGTCTCGGTGAGGGTGCCGATCTGGTTGAGCTTCACCAGGACGGCGTTGGCCACCCCCTCGCGGATGCCCCTCTCCAGCAGCGTCACGTTGGTGACGAACACGTCGTCGCCCACCAGCTGGACCCGGTTGCCCAGGACCTTGGTCAGGGTAGCCCAGCCGTCCCAGTCCTCCTCGGCCATCCCGTCCTCAATCGACACGATGGGGAACCGATCGGCCAGGTCGACCCAGTAGTCGACCAGCTCGGCCGAACTGAGCGTTCGGCCCTCCCCGGTCAGCACGTAGGAGCCGTCCTTCCAGAGTTCACTCGTGGCCGGGTCCATGGCCAGCGCGATGTCGTCACCGGGTACCCGCCCTGCCCGCTCGATGGCTTCCATCAGGAACGTCAGCGCGTCCTCGTTGGCCGGCAGGTCGGGTGCGAATCCCCCTTCGTCGCCCACCGCGGTGGACATGCCCCGCTCGGCCAGCATGGTCCGGAGGGCGTGATAGGTCTCGGTCCCCCACGTCAGCGCCTCGCTGAAGGATGCCGCGCCGACCGGCATCAACATGAACTCCTGGAAATCGATCGAGTTGTTGGCATGGGCGCCACCGTTGACGACGTTGAGCATCGGCACGGGCAGTGCGTGCGCGTTGGTGCCACCGATGGAGCGGTAGAGAGGGAGACCCAATTCGTCGGCCACCGCCTTGGCGTTGGCCAGCGACACCGCGAGCATGGCGTTGGCGCCCAGACGGCCCTTGTCCGGGGTTCCGTCCAGATCGATGAGAGAGAAGTCGACCGCGCGTTGGTCCAGCGCATCCAACCCTTCCAACGCGTCGGAGATCTCGCCGTTCACGTGGCCCACGGCCCCGAGAACACCCTTGCCGGCCAGCCGGGAACCGCCGTCGCGCCGCTCGACCGCTTCGTGAGCCCCGGTCGATGCCCCCGATGGTGCGATGGCCCGTCCACGCGCACCTGTTTCCAGCAGTACCTCTGCTTCAACAGTCGGATTGCCGCGGGAGTCGAGGACTTCCCGTCCGATCACGTGCTCAATGGCGCTCACAACGTCTCTCCCTCAGCGTCGGCCCTGGTGGGACGCCGAGGAACAAGACTAGTTGGTGGGTTACGCGGGTTTGCGGACGCCCTGGGTCACGGCCGTGGAGCGATCGGTCAGTCGTCCGCGGCGGTGGCGGTGGCGGTGGCGGCCGATTCTTGGGCCACGATGGACGCCCCGAAGCTCAGCGCCGTGGTGCGCAGTGCGTGCTCGGGGTCGACTCCGAGCTGCCGGCAGACGTTGGCCACCTCGAAGAGCAATTGTCCCATCAGGTCCTCGAGTTCGGCCGAGTCCGAAGCGAGTGGCTCGTCAGAGGCGCCGGCGCGCTCGTCACCGCCCGGAGGCAGGCGCGCCACCAGGGAGGCCAAGAGCGGCGCCGCCGTGTCGTCGAGCTCGCCTACCGGCAGGCCAACCGAGAGTGCCTTGCGTTGCAGCTTGGTGGAGAGCAGCAGCGACGGGAGGCTCTTGGGGATGCCCTCGGTGACGCTGGAGCGGCCCTTCTCGAGCTTCTTGATCTCCTCCCAGTTGGCCACCACCTGCTCGGGCGTCTCCGCGCTCACTTCCCCGAATACGTGGGGATGCCGGTGCACCAGCTTGTCGTGCACGCCGCGGACGACGCTGGCCAGGTCGAACCGTCCCTCCTCCTGGGCCAGGCAGGCGTGGAAGACGATTTGGAAGAGCAGATCACCCAGTTCCTCGGACAGGTGCTCGAAGGAGTCATCGACCGCCAGGGCGTCGAGCGCATCGATGGCGTCGAGGACCTCGTACGACTCCTCGAGCAGGTGGGGCATGAGCGAGGCGTGGCTCTGAGCCCGGTCCCAGGGACAGCGCGCCCGCAGGGTGGCCACCAGCTGTTGCAGTCGGACCATCTCACCACCCACGTCGGCCCGGGCGGCCGCGCCGGGGACGTAGACCGAGGTCAGGTGGTCCGGCGCGACGGTCCGGTCCAACTCCCACCAGTTGACCCGCCGGACCTGCTCGTCGTCGAGGCCGAGGTGATGGAGCAGGATCGCGTCGGGGGGATCGACGTCGTCGGCCGCCACCGAGAGCTTGATGTCCGAGAGCACCGCCTGCGACCAGCACTGGGCCACCAGGAACGGCCCCGTTTCGCCTCGGGAACCCGACGCGAAGCTCGCCGCGTCGACCAGGCGCACCTCCTCGCGCAGCGGGTCGATGCCGAGCCGCCCCCAGGCCAGGTCGAGGAAGGAGAGGGCGGGCACGATGTCCAGCTCGACCCTGGCGTCCTCCCGCAGGAGCTCGACGGTGCGCTCGGCGACCAGCGGTGAGCCCGGGACGGCATAGACGATCGGCACCGGGGCGTGCTCGATGGCCGCGCCGACCACCACTTCGACGATGGCCCGGTAGACCTCCTCGAAGGTGCCCGCCGTTTCATAAAGGTGGTCCAGCGATTCGACGCCGACCAGCGAGGCGGCCGCCGGATGGCGCGCCGTCCGCAGGAACGCCCGGGGCGCGCCCGCCATCAGGGCCACGACCTGACCGGTCAGGTACGAGGGGCCGGCCGGTCCGAGGCCCAGGGCGGTGACGCGGGGGCGGCCGGCGTCCCCTCCCACGAGCTAGCCCGCCTGGCCGGTGGCCGGAGTCGTTCCGCTCGGTGTGGTGGTGGCCGCCGACGGGGCCGCGGTGCCGGGGGCGTTGGCGGCCGAGTTGAGCACCTCATCGACCGGCGGCGCGACGGGCGGGATGGTCTGGGCCGTCTTGGGAGTCCATGTCCCATACCGCGGGTCGACGCGGACGCTCGCCTTTCCCTCGGCGGCCTCAATCACCTTCTGGGCCGTCGCGGAGCCGGCGCTCTGCACGGCGCCCTGCACCTCGCTCTTGGCGGTGGCGAAGGGTGTCGGGGTGCGGGCGGTGATCTCCACCAGCAGGTACGAGCCGTTGTAGCTGATCGGCGCCGAGACGGTGTTCAGGGGAAGTGACTGCAGATTCGAGCCGGTCGGCAGTTGCTGGGTGATCCCGTAGAGGATGTCGCAGCCCTGGGGCCCGCCACCCGAGACCTGCGAGGCGATCTGGGAGAAGGGCGTCGTGGCCGTTACCTTGGCCGCCGCGGCCTGGGCGTCGGCGGCCGACGAGTAGCCGGCCACCGTGAAGCAGGTGGTGTCGAACAGGGAGCGGTGCGCCGCGAAGTACCTCTCGAGTCCCGCCGTGGAGGAGCCGACCCCGGCCTCTGTCTCCTCCAGGACGCTGACGGTGGCGTCGAAGCGCACTTCTTGCTCGATGAACGATGACGGCATGCTGGCCAGGACTTGGTTGCCGGTCAGCGGGGCCGCCGCGCTCGCCGCGCAGGCGTACTGCGAACCTGAGACGTCCTGCATGATCGCGGTGATCTGGCTGACCAGCTGGGTGTGCGCCGTGGTGAGATCCTGCTTCGTCACGACGAGGTGTCGCTTCGCGGCCAGCCCGAACACCACCTGGTGCCCGATGACGGTGTCGAGATAGGCCGCGGTGAACGCCGTGGTGGCGACCCTGTGGGTTCCGCCGCTCGAGTCGGGCGCTACGCCGTTGATCGGTGGCAACCCCGACTCCCCGTCGGTCGCCACCACCTCCTCCGCGTTGAGGAAGCAGCCGTAGACACCTCCGTGGCTGTTGGCGATGGCGCTCACATCGGCATTCAACTGTGGCTGGGTAATGGTGACGCCGTTGACGACCGCGGCGTTGCTCGGCACGGCGAAGGCCGCCCAGGCCACGCCACCGGCCAAAAGCACGAGGAGGAACAGGAACCGTTTCACGCGCCGCGCATGCTACAAGGTGTCCCTGTCGGACTTGGAATCAGGCGCCGGGATCAGGTCCTCCAGCAGCTGGCGGAGCGCCTCGGCTGCCAACTCGCCTGGCCGGATGGGGAGCAGCAGTTGGGACAGGTCCTCCTTGTAGCTCGCGCCCGGCGCAATCCGGCGGAGGCGAACCTGTGCGCTGGCGGCCAACCGCACCGGGAGGACCCGGGCCACCGGTTGGCGCGACCCGCCGGGTCGCACGGTGCTCATGGTGATCTCGGTGATGCCGCGGGCCATGGCGGCCGTCCGGAGTCGGGCCAGGGCCAGCAACCCGATGGCCGGGCCCGGCAGGGGACCGTAGCGATCGGCCCATTCCGTCCCGATGTCCTCGACATCGGCGTTCGAGGTCACCGAGGCGAGGCGGCGGTACGCCTCGAGTCGGGCGTCCTCCGCCGCCACGTAGTCCTTGGGCAGGTTGGCGTCCCCGGGCACGTCGAGCGCCACCGTCGGCGGGGCGGGTCGCGCCTCGCCGCGAGCCTCGGCCACCGCTTCGGCCACCAGTTGGACGTACAGGTCGTAGCCGACGGCGGCGATGTGCCCGGACTGGTCGGCCCCGAGCAGGTTGCCCGCTCCCCGGATCTCCAGGTCCCGCATGGCGATCTTGAAGCCCGATCCCAGCTCGGTGTGTTCTCCGATGGTGCGCAGCCGCTCGTAGGCCTGCTCGGACAGGACCCGGTCGGCGGGATGGAAGAGGTAGGCGTAGGCGCGTTGTCCCGACCGGCCTACCCGGCCGCGGATCTGATGCAGCTGCCCCAGGCCCAACAGGTCCGCCCGGTCCACGATGAGCGTGTTCACCGACGGCATGTCGATACCCGACTCGATGATGGTGGTGCAGACCAGCACGTCGTAGCGGCGCTCCCAGAAGTCCAGCACGACCGTCTCGAGGCTGCCCTCATCCATCTGCCCATGGGCAACCGCGACCCGCGCTTCGGGCACCAGGCCGCGGACCTGTCGCGCCACCGCCTCGATGTCAGCCACCCGGTTGTGGACGTAGAAGGTCTGCCCCTCGCGCAGCAGCTCCCTCCGCAACGCCTCGCTGACCGCGGCCGGGTCGCTCTCGCCGACGTAGGTGAGGATCGGCCGCCGGTCGGCGGGCGGGGTGTTCACCATGGAGAGGTCGCGGATGCCGGTCAACGCCATCTCCAGCGTGCGCGGGATGGGGCTGGCCGTCAGCGTCAGGACATCGACGCCCTCGGTCAGGCGCTTGACGGCCTCCTTGTGGGAGACGCCGAACCGTTGCTCCTCGTCGACCACCAGCAGCCCGAGCGACTTGAACACCACGTCGGCCCCGAGCACCCGGTGGGTGCCGATCACCACGTCGACGCTCCCATCGGCCAGGCCCGCGATGACCTTCTTCTGCTGGGCCGGTGAGAGGAACCGGCTGAGGAGTTCGACCCGGACCGGGTAAGGCGCGAAGCGATCGGCGAAAGTCTGCGCGTGCTGGCTCGCCAGCAGCGTGGTCGGCGCCAGCACGGCGGCCTGCTTGCCGTCCTGGACCGCCTTGAAGACGGCCCGCACCGACACCTCGGTCTTGCCGAAGCCCACGTCGCCGCAGATCAGCCGGTCCATCGGCCGAGGTTCTTCCATGTCCGCCTTGACGTCGGCGATGGCGCGCAGCTGGTCGTCGGTTTCGACGAATTCGAACGACGACTCCATCTCGGCCTGCCACGGCGTGTCGGGCCCGAAGGCGTGACCGACCACGGCCAGCCGCCGCCGGTAGAGCTCGACCAGCTCCTGGGCCACCTCGCCGGCCGCGGCCCGGGCTCGGGCGCGCGTGCGCTGCCAGTCGGCACCGCCCATCCGCGACAGGGTGGGCGTCTCGCCGCCGCTGTAGGCCGTGATGGCCTCGATCTGGTCCACCGGCAGGTACAGCCGGTCGCTGCCCCGGTACTGCAGGATCAGGTAGTCACGCGTGGTCCCCCCCATCGTCCGGGAGGTGACGCCCTCGAACTTGGCCACGCCGTGCTGGCGGTGCACGACGAAGCTGCCGACGGCGAGGTCGTCGAAGAAGCCGTCGGTGGCCCGCGCCCGGGGGCGGGCCCTCCGGTGGGGTAGGCGCCGACCGGTGATGTCCGATTCGGCCAGGACCGCCACCTTGGCGTCGGGCAGGATGAACCCGGCCGACATCGGAGCGGCCACGATGACGGCCCCCGGCGCGCCGGTCGCGGCCGGGCGTACCGCGACGTGGACGCCCTCCTCGGCCAGCACCGCGGCGAGCCGGCTCGCCCCGCCCTCGGTGGCGGCACACAGGGTCAGCGAGTAACCGTCGTCGACCATCTGGGTCACCTGGGCGGCCAGCCGCGCCGCGTCACCGGCGACGGGGGCGAACCCGCGCACCGTCATCGACGGGGTGGTCGGACCCTCGGGGGTGGCCGGCATGGCCAGGACGCCCGACGCGCTGTGCTCGAGGAGCCTTTCGTAGGGCAGGTGCAGGCGCGGGAAATGCCCTCCCGCCCCTTCCCCGGCGCCCCAGGTCGCGGCCAGCGCCTCGGCCAGCGCCGCCTCCTCGTCGAGCAGCTGGACGGCCCGGTCCCTGACCCGCCGCGGCTCGACGATCACCACTTGGGAGCCGGGCGGCAGCAGGTCCGGCAGCAACTCGGCGCGCGGGTGGACGTAGGGCAGCCACGACTCCATGCCGTCGAACGTCTCCCCCTCGGCCAGCCGGTCCCAGTTCGACACCCCCCACGGCTGGCTGGTCACCAGCGCGCCGGCCGCCTGACGGACCGCTTCGGTCGGCACGAGCTCGCGGCAGCCGAAGAGCACGGCGGCCTCGAGGTCGTGCCGCGACCGCTGGTCGTTGATCGCGAACGCGGTGAGGCGGTCGACCTCGTCACCCCACAGGTCGATGCGCACCGGCGTGTCCGACGTGGAGGGGAACACGTCGATGATGCCGCCGCGCACGGCGATCTCGCCCCGGTGCTCAACCTGGTGCTCGCGTCGGTAGCCGGCTCCCACCAGGCGTGCGATCAACTCGTCGGCCGGCCACTCCTCTCCGGGTCGCACCACCACCGGCGGGGCGGCCTCGCGGTACGGCCCCAGCCGTTGGAGGAGGGCGCGGATCGGTGCCACCACGACGCGTGGCGGTGCCGCCAGCGTGTCGCCGGCGTCGCCGCCGCCCTGCGTCAGGGTCCACAGGATCCCCAGCCGTCGTCCCATCGTCTCGACCTCGGGGCTCACCCGCTCGAACGGCAGCGTCTCCCAGGCCGGCAGCACGGCCACCGGGCGGTCGATGGCGCCCACCACCAGACCGCCCTCGTCGTCGAGGGGGAGCAGGCAGGCCAGGTCGTCGGCGATCCGCTCGGCCTCGAGGCCGGTCGTGGTGACCACCAGGAGGGGCGAGCGCTCGGTGAAACGGGCCAGCGCGGCAATCAGCACCGCCCAGGCCGGGCCGGCCACCGCCAGCGTGGCGTCGGACGAACCGAGGACGACCGGCAGTGACGGATCGGCCCGGAGCAACTGTGGGACGGCGCTCAGGGCGCCACTGTCCGGGCCGCTCAAGTGGAGGGTGATTCCGAACGACGTAGGCAGGCGGCGTGCATCCGGCCCACCCTACCGGCGCCCCCTACCAGCCTGAACGGGCCGGTTCGCCTCGGCCCCCCACGGCAATGATGGCGCCAGGGGGCCGACCCGGGCCGCTGTCGTGATTCCTGCTTCAACGAGGAGAGGGCCAACGCCGACGTCGTCGCGGACGGCGCGCCGGGCGCCGGACGTTCACGGCCGGGAGTGACACCACCCCGTGGCCGCCTCCACCCCGTCGGCGGCGATGCGCTCGATCGTCTCGGCCGCGGTCTGCACGGCGGAATCCAGGAGATCGCGCACCTCCCGGCGCGGCCGGCCCAGCACGTAGTTCGCCCCCTGCTCGGGCGACGGCGGCTTGCCCACCCCGATGCGGACGCGGATGAAATCGGTCGAGTGCAGGTGTGACTGCAACGAGCGCAGCCCGTTGTGGCCCGCCAGGCCGCCACCGACCTTGACCTTGACCGTGCCCGGCGGGAGGTCGAGCTCGTCGTGCACGATCACCATCGAACCCGGCTCGTCGATCCCGAAGCGCTTGGCCAGGCCCCGTGCCGCCGCGCCCGACTCGTTCATGTAGGTGGTGGGCACCGCCAGCGCCACTTTCTGGTCCCCCAGGGTGACCATGACCGTCCGGGCCGCCACGCCCTTCTCGACGCGCAAGGAGGCGCCGGCCCGCCGGGCCACCAGCTCTACCGCCTCGACCCCGACGTTGTGGAGTGTGCCGACGAACTCTGCTCCTGGGTTGCCCAGTCCGATCACCAGCAGGTCCGCTGCCGTGCCCCGTCGTTCGGACCGGGGGAAGAGATGGCGCAGGACCTAGCCCTCGTCGGTGGGAGCTTCGGCTGCCTCGGCGGCACCCTCGGCCGGTGCCTCGCCCTCTTCGGCCGCTTCGCCCTCTTCCTCCAGGGTGACGACACGCGGGGGCTGCCCGATGGCGATCGCCGTCTCGGGGTCCACGTCGGTCGTGACACCGGCCGGCAGCGTCAGGTCCGACACCCGCAGTTGGGCGCCGATGGTCAGGCCCGTGATGTCGAGCTCGACCGAGGTCGGGATGTCCGCTGGGCGGGCGTTGATCGGGAGGGTGAACATCTGCTGGTCGACCAGGCCGTCGCCGTGGTGCACCTCGAGGGCCTCGCCGGTGAGGACGATCGACACGTCGGCCGAGATGACCTCGTCGCGCCGGACGATCTGGAAGTCGACGTGGGTGACCGTCTGGGCTACCGGGTGCCGCTGCATCTCCCGGGCCAGCGTCAGGTAGGTGGTGTCGCCGGCCTCCAAGGACAGGAGCTGGTTGGCCCCCGCCTCGCCGTTGAGGGCGACCCGCAGCTCGCGGGCCACCACGGCGACCGAGACCGGGTCGGTCCCGTGCCCGTAGATGACACCGGGGATCTTGCCTTCGCGCCGCAGCCGCCGGGTGGCCCGTGAGCCCAGGGGGCGTCCCAGCTCGGCGGTCAACGTGACATCAGCCATAACAGTTCTCCTCGACGGTGCAGATCGGTGGCGCGGGCGGCGAAGGGCCTCCGGCGGACGGCCAACTAGCGTAGCCGCCACGACCCTCCCGGGACCACCGGGCCCCGGCGGGGGCTCAGACCAGGTTGTCCCCGCCGAAGAGCTCGGAGACCGAGGTGTCCTCGAAGACGGCGTCGATGGCGTCGGCGATGATCTTGGACACCGAAAGGATCTCGAGCGTGTCGAAGTACTTGTCCTCGGCCACGGGCAGGGTGTCGGTGACCACGACCCGGGAGATCGGGGCCGCCTTGAGGCGATCCACCGCCGGGTCCGAGAGGACGGCGTGGGTGGCCATGACCGAGATCTCCGAGGCGCCGGCCTCGGCCAGGAGCTCCGCCGCGGCGCAGATGGTGCCGGCCGTGTCGATCATGTCGTCGATCAGCACGCAGTGCCGACCATCGACGTCACCGACCACGTGACGCGCCTTCACCTCGTTGTAGGTGCCCCGGGGCCGGGTCTTGTGAATCAGGGCCAGGTCGAAGCCCAGGTGCTGGCTGTAGCGCTCGGCCACCTTCACCCGTCCGGCGTCAGGTGCGACGACGACGACATCGCCGCTGAACTTCTCCCGCATGTAGGCCTCGAGCACCGGTGTGGCCACCAAGTGGTCGAACGGCGTGTTGAAGAAGCCCTGGATCTGCCCGGAGTGGAGGTCGACGCTGACGACCCGGTCGGCGCCGGCCACCGAGAACATGTCGGCCACCAGCTTGGCCGTGATCGGTTCGCGCCCGGTGGATTTGCGGTCCTGCCGGGAGTAGCCGTAGTAGGGGCACACCGCGGTGATGCGCTTGGCCGAAGCGCGCTTGGCCGCGTCGATCATGATGAGGTGCTCCATCAACGAGTCGTTCACCGGGCTCGAGTGGGTCTGGACGATGAAGACGTCGCAGCCACGGATGGAGATGTCGTACTTGCAGTAGATCTCGCCGTTGGCGAATTCCCGCAGGTTGGCCTCGCCCAGCTCGACCCCGAGGTGCTTGGCGATGTCGGCGGCCAACTTGGGGTGGGAACGACCCGAGATCAGCTCCAGCCGGCGACGCGGGATGAGCTCCACGCGCCCAACGCTACTGCGCCCGGGGCGGCGGCGTGGCCGGCCCGCCTAGGCCTCGGCGGGGTCCACCACGGTGTACGGGGCCACCACGGCGTCGGCCGGCACCTCGGCGCCGGGCGACAGGACGCAGAAGGGCCCGACCCGGGCGCCGTCGCCGACGACGGCCCGGTCGCATGTGCTCTCCGCCACCGTCGCCCGCCGGCCCACCGACGTGTCGGTCAGCACGCAGTTCGGTCCGATCTCGCTCCCCTCGCCGACCGTGCAATTCCCGCGCAGGATGACGCCGGGCAGGAGCGACACGTCGGCGTTGAGGAGCACCCCGGCGTCGACGTAGGTGCGCTCGGGGTCCCACATCGTCACGCCGCGGCGCATCCAGCGCTCGTTGATCCGGTCCCGCAGCTCGGCTTCGGCCACGGCCAGCTGGGCTCGGTCGTTCACGCCGGCCGCCTCCATGGCATCGGGCAGCACCAGCGACTGCACGCGGTAGCCCGCGTTGAAGAGCACGCTCACCGCGTCGGTCAGGTAGTACTCGCCCTGAGCGTTGGCCGGGGTCAGCCGGCGCAGAGCGGGGGCCAGGATGCTGCGCCGGAAGCAGTAGATCGAGGTGTTGACCTCGGTGATCTCCTTCTCCTCCTCGGTGGCGTCGGCCTCCTCGACCACCCGGCACACCACATCGTCCTTGCCGTGCACCACCCGTCCGTAGCCCCGCGGGTCGTCGACCTCGGCGGTCAGCAGGGTCGCCCCGACGTTCTCGGCCCGGTGGTAGCGCACCAGCGCGGCCAGGGTCATCGGGCGCAGCAGGGGGGTGTCGCCCGGGAGGACGACCACGTCCTCCTCTTCGTCGTCATCGTCGGGCAGGCCGGTCAGCCCAACGGCCAACGCATCGCCGGTGCCCGACTGTGTCTCCTGCTCGACGAACTCGATGTGCATGGTCGCGGGCGCGTGCTGCACCAGGGTCTTGGTGACCCAGTCCGCCCGGTGCCCGACGACGACCACGACCCGGGTCACATCGATTTCGGCCATGGCGTCGAGGACGTGGAGGACCATGGGGCGCCCGCAGAGGAGGTGCAACGGCTTGGGCCGTTCGGACCGCATACGGGTTCCTTCGCCGGCGGCCAGAACCACGGCGGTCAGACGGCGCTCCTGCATCAGGCCATTCTTAGCTCCCCGGTGGACCACGGGGAGATCATGCGGCCCGATACTGTGCAGGGCGTGATGCCCTACGACGAGTTCGGGCTCTTCTCGGAGAACGCGGCCGAGTACGACCTCCCCTTCCCGGGGCCGCCCGCGGTGCGCCGGGTGGACACCGAGGTCGGTCCCGGGCGACAGGTCAGCAGTCTGGTCTGGGGCACCTCACCCCCCGAACTGGTCCTGGTCCACGGCGGCGCGCAGAACGCACACACCTGGGACACCGTCGCCCTGGCGCTGGACCGGCCCCTGCTGGCCATCGACCTGCCGGGCCACGGCCACTCCGACGGTGGGCCGGACGGCTCGCTGTCGGTGACCAGCAACGGCGCCGACCTCGCCCGCGTGGTCGAGGAACTCGCACCCGAGGCGGCCGGGGTGGTCGGCATGTCGCTCGGCGGGTTGTCCTCCATCGCGCTGGCCTCCCATGCTCCGGCGCTCGTGCGCGCCCTGGCCCTGATCGATGTCACGCCCGGGGTCAACCGCGAGAAGGCCGCACCGATCACCGACTTCGTCAACGGCCCGGCCAGCTTTCCCAACTTCGACGAGATCCTGGCCCGCACCATCGAGCACAACCCGGGACGTAGTGAGGCGTCCCTGCGGCGCGGCATCCTGCACAACGCCGTCCAACGCGCGGACGGGAGTTGGGTGTGGCGCTACGCCCGCTTCCGCGAGGGTGAGACCGGCGTCCGCCCCGAGTTCGCCGATCTGTGGGCGGCGATCTCGCAACTGACCGTGCCGCTGTTGCTGGTGCGGGGCCTCGCCTGGTCGGTCGTCGACGACGATGACGTGGCCGAGCTGCTTCGACGGCAGCCCGAGGCGCGGGTGGTCGGGGTGGAAGGAGCCGGCCACAGCATCCAGGGCGACCGCCCGTTGGAGTTGGCGGCCATCTTGTCGGACTTCCTCTTCCCGGAGGGCTAGCCAACGTGAAGGGCTTGTGGTTCACGCGCCGGGCCATCGCCCTCCACGTGGTGATCGTCATCGTCGTCCCCACCTTCGCCGCCCTCTGCATCTGGCAGATCCACCGGGCGATGGCGGGCAACGACCTGAGTTGGGCCTACGTCTTCGAGTGGCCGTTCTTCGCCGGCTACGCCATCTTCATGTGGTGGCGTTTCGTGCACGATGTGGGTGAGGTCCCGCCGCAGCCGGCCCGGGCCGCGGCGGTCGCCCCCGGTCGCGGGGAGGCCGACGAGGCCGTGCCGCCCGCCGACCCCGACCCGACGGAATCCCCGCACGACCGCGAAAGCGACCCTGAGGCGGCCGATCGGGCGGCGTACAACCGCTACCTGCGTGAGCTGGCCGCTCAGGACAAGCCCAAGCAGTGGCGCTGAACCGCCGAAGCACCTGACCCTGCGCCGGCGGCGGCTGGCTCCGGGGGGAGGGCTCGAACCTCCAACATCCGGCTCCAAAGGCCGACGTTCTGCCGATTGAACTACCCCGGAATATGAGCACCTGGTCCGCTGAGAGAGGACCGGTGCGAGCTAGAGGTTAGAGGCCTCCGGTGCCGGGGAACGGCGAGGGGCCCGCAGTAGGCTGCTTTCTCCGTGCGCATCCTGGTGGTGGACGACGATCTGGCGGTCCGCCGCTCCATCGACCGCGCCCTCCGCCTCGAGGGCTACGACGTGGTCACCGTCGCCTCGGGCGGTGAAGCGCTCGAGGCGCTGGCCCTCTCACCCTCCGATGCGCTCATCCTGGACCTGCAGCTGCCCGACCTCGACGGCCTCCAGGTCTGCCGCCGGATGCGCGGCGCGGGCGACGACACTCCGGTGCTCATGCTTACGGCGCGCGACGCCATTGACGACCGCGTGCAGGGACTCGACGCCGGCGCGGACGACTACCTGGTCAAACCCTTCGCGCTGGCCGAGCTGCTGGCGCGCCTCCGGGCGCTCCTGCGCCGCCGCTTCGAAGGCGAGGGTGGCCTGCTGCGCTTCGGCGAGTTGACCTTGGATCTGTCCTCGCGCGAGGCCCACCGGGGCGATCGATCCTTTCCGCTGACCCGGATCGAGTTCGACCTGCTCGAGCTCTTCCTCCGGCATCCTCGGCAGGTGCTCACCCGCGACGTCCTCCTCAACCGGGTTTGGGGCTTCGATTTCGACTCGAGCACCAACTCCCTCGCGGTCTACATCGGCTACCTCCGCCGCAAGCTGGAAGCGGGCGGCGAACCTCGCTGCATCCACACCGTGCGCGGGGTGGGCTACGTGCTGCGGGACCCATGACCTTTCGCACCCGCCTGGTGATGGCCTCGACGGTCGCCGTGGTGCTGGCGGTGCTGGCGGCCTCGACCGCGTCCTACCTCGCGGCGCGCAACACGTTGCTCAACGCGGCCGACAGCTCGCTCACCGCGGCGGCGGCCAAGATCACGCAGGGGCAGAACATCAGCACCACCAACGCCACGCTCGGCCAGGTCATCGACTCGACCGGCGCGGTGGTGACCGGGGGCGAGCTCCCGGTCACGCCCCAGGTGCGGCTGGTGGCGGCCGGTTTGGCCCCTTCGTTCTTCACCACGGTCGACGTCAACGGGAACGAGATGCGCGAGCTGGTCGAGCCACTCCCCGCCGGGACCCTGGTCGAGGAGCAACCGCTGGCCGAGACCGGGGCGCTGCAGATCGCCACCCTGCTCAACGTCGGCCCGGAGTTGCGCAAGCTCGGCCTGGTGCTGGGTGCCGTGGCCCTGGCCGGTGTGATCCTGGCCCTCGTGCTCGGGTGGCTGGTGGCCCGCACGGCCCTGGTGCCGCTCAACGAGCTCACCGCCACCGTGGAGGATCTGGCCGAGACGACCGATGTGTCCCGCCGCCTCACGCCGGGCGGTCCCGACGAGCTCGGCCGGCTACGCCGCACCTTCAACCGGTTGCTCGAAGCCCTCGAATCCTCCCGTCGCTCCCAGAGCCAGCTGGTGCTCGATGCCTCCCACGAGCTGCGCACACCACTCACCAGCTTGCGCACCAACCTCGAGGTCATCCGCCGCATCGATGAGTTGGCCGAGGCCGACCGCTCCGTCCTGGTCGATGATGTCCTGGTGCAGTTGCAGGAGCTCACCGATCTGGTGGGCGACCTGGCCGAGTTGGCCCGCGGCGACCAGCTCCCGGCGGCGCGGGAACCGCTGCGGTTGGATCTCCTGGTGGCCGATGCCGTCTCGGTGGCGATCACCCACGGCCGCAGCAAGGACGTGGTCTTCGAGCTGACCGCCGAGGAGTGCTGGGTCGAGGGCCACGCCGACCGCTTGTCCCGGGCGGTGGGCAACCTGCTCGACAACGCCCGCAAATGGAGCCCGCCCGGAGGGTCGGTCTCGGTGCGGTGCCAAGAGGGAGAGGTCGAGGTGCGCGACCACGGCCCGGGCATCTCGAGCGAGGACCTGCCCCACGTCTTCGACCGCTTCTACCGGTCGCCGGCGGCCCGCGGGCTACCCGGCTCTGGCCTGGGTCTGGCCATCGTGGCCCAGGTGGTCAAGGCCGAAGGCGGCACCATCCGGGCCGAGGGCGCCCCGGGGGGAGGCACCAACATGGTGCTGACGCTCCCCACCATCTCGCCACCGGGCGACGCCGTCGACGACTGAACTCCTCTCGACGACTGAACTTCCTCTAGTCGGCGTCGACCAGTTCGATCCGGTTCCCGAAGGGGTCCTCCAGGTAGTACCCCGCCCCGTCGGGCTGGTCGGGGTTCGGTCGGACCTCGACTCCGTGTTCAGCCAGGTGTTCGGCCAGGGCGGCCAGGTCGCGCACCAGGAGCGCCGGGTGAGCCTTCTTGGCCGGCACGAACGCGTCCTCGATGCCCAGATGGAGTACCGCCGAGCCCGAGGTAAACCAGCACCCGCCGCGCGCCGCCATGGGCGCGGGCTTGGGGAGCCGGACGAACCCGAGCAGCCCCGAGTAGAACGCCTCGGCCACCGGCTCCTGCCCGGGGGGCATGGCCAGCTGGACGTGATCGAGGCCGATGACCACAAAGCTCATGCCGCGTCGCCTCCCTCGTGGGTGGCCGACCTGGCAGTCGTCCCCCTAGACCGCTAGCCTGCCGCACGACATGGGATCACTGATCAAGAAGCGCCGCAAGCGCATGCGCAAGAAGAAGCACAAGAAAATGCTGAAGGCCACCCGCTGGCAACGCCGGGCCGGTAAGTAGGCCCTTCCGGAGTTCTTCAGTCCCCGCCCCAGCCGGCCGGGACGGTGTGGGCCCGCAGTAATTTGGCCCGGGCAGAACCCGAGGTCAACCAGGGCAGTGCATCGCCGCCGGCCTCCGGCGGCCCGCCAGCAATGAACCAGGTCGACCCGCTGCCGGCCAGCACCGGTTCACCGCCGCCGAATTCGCGCAGGGCATCGCGCCAGAGGGCGAGCCGGGGTTCCACCACCAGGGCGGCTTCGGTCAGTTCATTGCTCCCCGTTTCGCTGACA
>DASXZJ010000078.1:0-22594 GCA_036502025.1 Acidimicrobiales bacterium
CGGCGCGGACGCCGAGCCGTAGAACTGGGCGTCGCCGAAGTTGAAGACTCCCCCGTCAGCCCCGACCATGCGGTAGCCGTCTCCGTCGGGCGTGCCGCTCACGAAGCGGATCGGGGCATTGAGCCGCATCCCGCCCAGCGACCCGAGGTAGGGCGTGGTGTTGCTGAAGGCGAAGACACCGCCGTCCTTGGCCACCAGCCAGTAGCCGCCCGTGGCCACGTCAGCCGCCATCCCGACCACCGGCTGGACCAGGTGCTGGCCACCCATGGAGCCCATGAACCGCGCGTCGCCGAAGGCGAAGACACCGCCGTCGGCCGCCACCAGCCAGTAGCCGCCGCCGTCGGGCGAGCTGGCCATGCCGACGATCGGGGAGTTGAGCCGCAGGTTGCCGGTGGAGCCGTAGAACTGGGCTGCCCCGAAGCCGAAGACGCCGCCGTCGGCGGCCACCAGCCAGTACCCGGTGCCCTGGGGCGTCGCCGCCAGGCCGACGATCGGGCTGTTCAGCTTCTTGCCCGCCATCGAACCGTAGAAGGGCAGCCCGCTGCAGGCGGCGGAGGCTTCGATCGACACGGCGCCGTCGGCATGGGCCAGCAGCACCTCGGAGGTCGGACACGTCACGTTGGCCTGGGCCGGCGGAGACAGCGCGCCGCTGTCGCCCGGCAGGCCGAGCGCGAAGCCCGCCCCACTCAGTCCGACGGCGCCGCACACCGCCGCGGCCGTCACTCGCCAGCTGATCTTCCAGCGCATGCTGGACCTCCCTGTTTGCAGTCAGAAGCCGGGAGTTCCCCCGGCCATGACCTTAGCGCAGGGGCTTTTTCTCAGGTGTTGAAGCGGAACTCCACCACGTCGCCGTCGCGCATGACGTAGTCCTTGCCCTCCATGCGCGCCTTCCCCGCCGCGCGCGCCGCGGTCACCGACCCGCACTCGATGAGGTCCTCGAAGCCGACGACCTCGGCCTTGATAAAACCCTTCTCGAAGTCGGTGTGGATGACGCCGGCCGCCTTGGGCGCGGTGTCACCGATGTGGATGGTCCAGGCCCGGGCCTCCTTCGGGCCCGCGGTAAGAAAGGTCTGCAGCCCGAGCGTGGCGAACCCGACGTGGACCAGCTGTTCGAGGCCGGACTCGTGCTGCCCGTAGCTCTCCAGGAGCTCGTGGGCGTCCTCGGGCGACAGGCCGGCCACTTCGGCCTCGATCTGCGCGCTCAGGACGATCGAGCTGGCCGGCGCCGCGCTGGCGGCCAACTGCCGGACCAGCTCGGCATCACCCAGCGCCCCCTCATCGACGTTGAAGACGTAGATGAACGGCTTGGCCGTGAGCAGGTGCAGGTCGTAGAGGAGCCCGGGGTCCACCTCGCCGTTGGCCGCCGCGGCGGAGATCGTGCGGCCCTCGCCCAGGATGCGCTCGGCCGCCGCCACAGCCTCCGCGGTCGCCTTGAGCTCGGGGTGCGCCCGCGCCTCCTTGGCCAGCTTCGGCAGGCGGTTCTCCACCGTCTGGAGGTCGGCCAGGATCAATTCGGTGTTCACGGTGCCGATGTCACCCTCGGGATCGACCCGGCCGTCGACGTGGATGACGTCGTCGTCGTGGAACACCCGGACCACCTGGCAGATGGCGTCACTCTCGCGGATGGCGGCCAGGAACTTGTTGCCGAGCCCCTCCCCCTGCGACGCCCCCCGCACGATCCCGGCGATGTCCACGAACGTCACCGTGGCCGGCACAGTGGGCGCGCCGTCGTAGAGCGCAGCCAGGCGGGCCAGGCGGTCGTCGGGCACCGCCACCACGCCGACGTTGGGATCGATGGTGGCGAAGGGGTAGTTGGCCGCCAACACCTCGTTCTGGGTCAGGGCATTGAACAGGGTCGACTTGCCCACATTGGGGAGGCCGGCGATGCCGATGGAAAGGGACACGCCGACCCGGGCTAGGTCGGCAGCACGCCGGCCGCCGTGGCCAGGGCGCGCAAATCGGACTCGGGGCGGGCTCCGGTGTGGGAGATCACCTCGGCTGCGCAGAGGCCGCCGAGGCGGGTGCTCTCGACCGGGTCCATGCCGTGGGTGAGCCCGTAGAGGAGGCCCGACGCGAACAGGTCGCCGGCCCCCGTCGTGTCCACCACCTTCTCCACGGGCGCGGCGGGCACCGTCTCGGTGCCGGTCGCGGTGAGGACGGCGGCGCCTTGACCGCCGCGGGTCATCACCACCAGCAGGCCGGTCTCCTCGGCGGCTTCGATGGCGCCGTCGTAGGAGCGGGCGCCGAAGAGCATGGTGATCTCCTCCTCGTTGCCGATGAGGATGTCGATGTCGTCCAGCAGCAGTTCGAGGAACTCGCGCTGGTGGCGTCCGACGCAGAACGGGTCCGACAGCGACAGCGCCACCGACCCCTCGGCGCCGTGGGCGGTGGCGGCGGCGTGGCGCAGCGCCTCCTTGGCCGCCGGCACGTCCCAGAGGTACCCCTCGAGCAGCACGATGGCCGCCCGCTCCACCACCGACGCCGGTACCCCGGCGGGGGTGAGGCCCGAGGCCGCCCCGAGGTAGGTGCCCATGGTCCGCTCGGCATCGTCGGTGATGAGGACCATGCAGCGCCCGGTGCCGAGCGCCTCCCCCTCGCCGGCGGCGCCGTAGGAGGGTTCGAATTCGACCCCGGCCAGGCGCAGGTTCTCCACGTAGAGGTTGCCGATCTCGTCGTCGGCCACGGCGCCGATGAAGGCCGCCCGGCCGCCGAGCTCGGCCAGGCCGGCGGCCGTGTTGGCCACCGAGCCGCCCGACACGAAGCGCGGCGCCCGCATGACCCCCTGCACTGCATTCGCTGTTGCCAGGTCGATCAGGGTCATCGACCCCTTGGCCAGTCCGACCTGGTCGAGCAGCTCGTCGGTGGCGAGGTCGAGCACATCGAGCAGGGGGGATCCGATAGCGACGAGGTCGAGCGACGAGGACGGCTCGCGTTCGTCAATGGCGGTTGGCGCGTCGTCATTGGCAGGCACGGAGCGAGAACCTACTCGGAGCGAGGCAGGTAGCCTTCCCGGCGATGCCGCCTTCCGCCCCGCCACCCACCGCCGCACCGGACCAGGACGCGTTCCGCCTGCCCCGGACCGTCGAGCCCGTGTCCTACCGCATCGAGATCGAACCGGACGTGGGGTCGGCCACCTTCTCGGGCACGGTCGAGGTCGAGCTCATTGTGCACGAGACGATCGACCGGCTGGTGCTCAACGCCGCCGAGCTGGCCATCAGCGACGTCGAAGCCCGGACCGGCGCCGGCGCGGTGATCCCGTGCACGGTCTCGTTCAACGACGACCTCGAGCAGGCGACCTTCCATCCCGCCACCGAGCTCCCCCCCGGGCCCTGCCGGGTCACCTGCCGCTTCACCGGCACGCTGAACGACAAGCTGCGCGGCTTCTACCGCTCCACCTTCACCGGCGACGCCGGCGAGATCCACACCATCGCCACCACCCAATTCGAGTCGGTCGACGCCCGCCGGGCCTTTCCCTGTTGGGACGAGCCCGATCGCAAGGCCACCTTCGAGATCACCCTGATCATCGAGCGCGACGTCGACGCCTACTCGAACGGCCCGGTGGCCGGCGTCGAACGGGTGGGCGACAAGCAGCGGGTGCGCTTCGCCCCCACCATGAAGATGTCCACCTATCTGGTGGCTTTCATCGTGGGCCGGTTCGAGACCACCGAGACGGTCGACGTCGACGGCGTCCCGTTGCGGATCGTCTTCCCACCGGGCAAGCGCGGCCTGGCGGACTTCGCGCTGGCCGTCGGCGCCTTCTCGCTCCGCTACTTCACGGAGTACTTCGGCATCCCCTATCCCGGGGAGAAGGTCGACCTGGTGGCCATTCCCGACTTCGCCGCCGGCGCCATGGAGAACCTCGGCTGCATCACCTTCCGGGACACCGCCCTGCTGATCGATCCCGCCGCGGCCGCCCGGGCCGAGTTGGAGCGGGTGGCCGACGTCATCGCCCACGAGTTGGCCCACATGTGGTTCGGCGACCTGGTGACGATGGGATGGTGGGAAGGCATCTGGCTGAACGAGGCCTTCGCCACCTTCATGGCGACTCTCTGCATCGACGCCTTCCGGCCCTCGTGGGATCGCTGGGTGGGTTTCGCCCCGTCCCGCGAGGCGGCCCTGGCCATCGACGGCGTGCACGCCACCCGGCCGATCGAGTACCCCGTCGGTCACCCACGGGAGGCGGAGGGCATGTTCGATCTCCTGACCTACGAGAAAGGGTGCAGCGTTCTGCGGATGCTCGAGCAGCACATCGGGCCCGAGGTGTTCCGCGACGGGGTGCGCATGTACCTCAAGGCCCACGCCTACGCCAACACCGTCACCAGCGACCTGTGGGACGCGCTGGAGGAGGCCAGCGGTTCGCCGGTGCGCAACATGATGGACACCTTCATCCTCCAGGGTGGTCACCCGCTGGTGTCCCTGCACGGGGCGACGCTGAGCCAGACGCCGTTCGCCTACGACCCCGTCCCGCCCGGGGTGGACTCGGCTATCGGCGACGCCTGGCTGGTGCCCGTGGCCGTGCGGGCGCTGCCCGACGGGGCCCGTCCCGGGGCACCGGTCCGGGGGGTCATCCTCGACACCTCGCCGATCGAGGTGGCCGAAGCGGACCAGGGCCTGGCCGTGGTCAACGCCGGCGGCTGGGGTGTCTTCCGGGTCGGCTACGAACCCGGCCATCGCCTGGCCCTGGCCGACCACCTGGCCGAGCTCACCCCGCTGGAGCGGGCCAACCTGGTGGCCGACAGCTGGGCCACCACGCTGTCCGGCCACTCCGCGCTCGAGGAGTTCCTCCTCCTGGCCACCAAGCTCGGCCTCGAGCCCGACCCGGCGGCGTGGGGCCCGGTGGCCGGTGCCCTGATCCTCAGCAACCGCATCGTCAACGAACCCGACCGACCGGCGCTCGAGGCGGCCACCTCGGCCTTGTTCGGTCCCCAGTTCGCCCACCTCGGTTTCGAGAAGCGGCCGGGCGAGGGTGAGCGCACCCCGACGCTGCGCTCATTGGCCATCAACGTGCTCGGCACGGTGGGGGCCGATCGCCGCGTGCGCGAGGAGGCGGTGGCGCGGTTCGACGCCTCGCCGATCGCCGGCGGAAGCGGCGCCCCCATACCGGCCGACGTCGAGCTGGCCACCCTCGCCGTCGTGGCCCAACTCCTGCGGCCCGGCGACTACGACACCCTCCTGGCGCGGTACCGCGGCGCGGACACCCCCCAAGTGGAGCAACGATCCCTCGGCGCCCTGTGCGCCTTCCCCGACGCCGATTTGGCCGAGCGCACCTTCGATCTGGCCATGACCGAGGTCAGGAGCCAGAACGGGTTCATCGTGATCGGCGCCCTCATGGCCAACCCGGTCGGCGGTCCGGTCATCTGGCGCCGCATGGAGGCGGCGTGGGACCAGATGCTCGAGCGCTTCCCGAAGAACGCCCACTCGCGGATGGTCGAGTCCATTCCGGCCCTCTGCGGCGACGCCGACCTGGCGGCCGAGGTGGTGCAGTTCCTGGGGGATCACCCCTTGGCGTCGGGACCCCGCCGGGTGGCCCAGTCCATCGAACGACTCGGCATCAACCTGGCCTTCGCGGCCCGGGAACGAGACCGGTTGGGCGACGCCTGCCGCGCTGCCGCGGCCGCGGGACCAGTGACCTGAACCAGCGGGGCGGTGTCCGGCGGGCGGGCTGGCACGTCGGGACGGTGGCGCTGGCGTGCCTCTCGGCCTCGGGCCTGCTGCTGGCGGGCTCCCCTTCCACCGCGTCCGGAACCTCCGCCACGGAACCTCTCCCGTGGCTCTCGGTCAGCCACCCCGGCGGCGGGCAACTGGCCCAGATCGTCGACCCGGCTGGTCGCACCGTCATCCTGCGGGGGGTGAACCTGGTCGGCCTGGAGGACGACGTGTACACCACCACCGGTGGGGGGGAGCCCGGCCCGGCTCCGTTCTGGCCGATCAACCCTTCGGATTACGACGGGACGTGTCCCACCAACTCGCACGACGTCTCCGAGCCGGCGGTGTGCGAGGTGCAGGCCGGCCTGCCCGAGTACCAGCAGTCCGACGCGGCCGACTCGGGGAACGACCTGGCCCAGATGCGCGGGCTCGGCTTCGACTTCATCCGGCTCCCCGTCAACTGGAGCCAGCTGGAGCCCACGCCGGGCAACTACAGCGCCACCTATCTCGACCGCATCGCCCAGGTGGTGGGGTGGGCCCGGCAACAGGGCATCTACGTGCTCATCGACATGCACGAGGACAACTACTCACGCTTCACCCCCGAGACGGCGCCCGTGTCGCTCCCGCCCCTGCTGGCCCCCACGATGGAAAGCGGCGGTCACGCTGACGGCGCGCCGCCCTGGGCGGTGATGTCCGACGGCGTCCCCGCGCTGAGCGTGGACGGGCAGTCAGAACTCGATGCGTTCGTCGAGACCGCGTTCACCAACTTCTGGCTCAACGCCACCCCACGCGATAGTGCCGGCCGGGCCCTGCCCCAGGGCGCCGCGCCCGGCCCGGGGCTCCAGGATCATTACATCGGCGCCGTGGCCGCACTGGCGGCGCGGTTCAAGGGCAACTCGACCGTGGTCGGCTACGACCTGATGAACGAGCCGCTGCCCGGCCTGGCCGCCGCCCCGGGCCTCTTCGACCAGGGATACCTCTACCCCTTCTACCGGCGCGTCATCGATGCCGTCGCCGGGACCCACGACGGTGCCACCTGCCCGCCCGGCAGCTCCTACACCGCCCTTTGCGGCTACCGGGACCTGGGGGTCGACGACAGTCAACACCTCTTCTTCGTCGAGCCCATGGCCCTGCGCAACCTCACCGACGTCGCGGTCGGCCTCTCACTCCCTTTCACCAGTGACAAGAACATCGTCTACGAGCCCCACGCCTACACCCACGTCTTCACGATCGACACCCAGATCCCGGGCGGGGTGGTGTCGAAGATCTATCCCCTCGGCTACACCCAGGCCATGCTCACGGCCGGCGCCGAGGCGCGCGCCCTGGGTGCGGCCCTCTTCATCGGCGAGTTCGGCAACAGCAACGACGCGGACGGCACCATCCTGGCTGGCGAGACAGCGGCCATCGACCGGGCCGGGGTGGGTTCGAGCCTCTGGGCCTGGAAGGGGAACTGCGGTCCGGGGGCGACGGCCGCCGAGTGCGGGCCCGGGGCGTGGTCGGTCTTTCAGGGTGACCCGGCCCCTACCCCGGCCCAGAACGGCCCGCTCATCACCAGCCGGCTGCGCTACCTGGCCCGGGTGTACCCGCGTGCGACGGCAGGGCGCCTCATCTCGTTCGCCTACGACCCGTCGGCGGTCTCCTTCACCATGCGCGCCACCGACGGGAGCGCAGTGACATCGGGCGATCGATCGCGCGAGACCGAGGTCTACCTCCCGCCGCTCGTCCGGGGCACGGTCGCGGTGAGCGGGGCCGCCGTGCTCGACACGGTGGCCACCAATCCTGACGGCAGCCGCCTGGCGTACGTCGCCCCGACGGGTGAGGGTTCCTACGGCGTCAGCGTCTCCTGAGGTTCGACGTGGACTTCGCCGTCATCGCCACTGTCTTCGTCGTCATCCTCCTCAGCGAGTTGCCCGACAAGTCGATGATCGCCACCCTGGTCATGGGCAGCCGCTCCAATCCCCTTCTGGTCTGGATCGGCGCCTCGTCGGCCTTCCTGTTCCATACCGTCCTCGCCGTGGTGGCCGGACGGCTCCTGCTGCTGCTGCCCCACACCACCCTCGAGATCATCATCACGACGCTGTTCATCGCCGGCGCGCTCTTCCTCCTCTTCGTGCCGGAGAAGAAGGAGGCCGAGAAGGGGGAATCCGAGGCCGAGGGCGAGCGCTCGGCCGACACCGCCTTCCGGGTGGTGGCCACCGCGTTCGGCGTCATCCTGGTCGGTGAGTTCGGTGACATCACCCAGCTGCTGACGGTCAACCTGGTGGCCCGCTACCACAACCCCCTCTCGGTGGGCCTCGGCGCCGGGTTGGCCTTCCTGGCCGACGCCGCGCTGGCCGCGTTCGCCGGGCGGGCCCTGCTCCGCGTGCTGCCGGTCCGCACCATCCGTGTAGCCGGTGGCCTGGTGTTCTTGGGCTTCGCGGGGGCGACCCTCTACAGTCTCGTGGCCGGATGACCGACACACTCCCCAACGACGGCGCGCTGGAGACACCACGGGTGCAGTCGCTGGTCACGAGGGCCCGCCAAACCCGCGGCTTCATGCCCGACGACGAGGGCGAGGCGCTCCTGCTCGCCGCGCTGCGAGCGGGCCGGGCGGCGCCGACCGGGGGTACCCCCACCACCTTCGTGGAGATCGGCGCCTGGTGCGGCAAATCGTCGGTCTACCTGGGCGCGGCGGCCGAAGCCACCGGCGCCGTCCTGTTCTCGGTGGACCATCACCGCGGCTCGGAGGAGAACCAGCCCGGCTGGGAACACCACGAGGCCGACCTCGTCGACCCCCGCCTCGGTCAGATCGACACCCTGCTGCACTGGCGCCGGGCCATCAGCGACACCGGCCTCGAAGGCTCGGTCATCGGCGTGGTGGGCGACGGGCCCACCGTGGCCGCTCGTTGGCACCAGCCGCTGGCCTTCTGCTTCATCGACGGCGGGCACGGCGAGGAGCCGGCCTGGGCCGACTTCCGGGGTTGGGCCCCGAAGGTCGCCCTCGGCGGGTGGCTGGCCATCCACGACGTCTTCCCCGACCCCGCCGACGGCGGCCGGCCCCCCTACGAGCTCTACGTCGCCGCGCTCGGCTCGGGCGAGTTCACCAAGGACGGGGAGTGCGGGAGCCTGCGCGTCCTGCGGCGGGTGGCGCCGGCGCCGGCGCCGACCTGAGCGTCGAATGCCGCCAGACTGGGTGGGTGTCTCCCTCAGGTGACGTCACCATTCGTCGGGTCGGGTTCCGTTCGGGCACGGACGCCGAGTTGACGGCACTCCACGCGGTGGAGATCCCCGTCGCCGTAGAACTGCGATGGAACCGCATGCCGCAGCCAATAGATTCTTACGTCGCCTTCGCTCGCAACCTGCCTTCGCAGTTCGACGATCATGCCTGGCTGGCCGAGACAGCCGACGGCTCACCCATTGCGTGCGGATTTTGCTGGTCCAACGCGGCGGGCGACCAGCGAGCCATGGAGTGCGACCTGTTGGTGCATCGAGGCCGGCGGCGGGAGGGCATCGGATCGATGCTCTTCGACCGGATCTGCGCCACGGCGGCCGACGAGGGTCGAAGCCTGCTCACCTGGACGACCTCGGACGCCGTCCCGGCCGGCGAGGCTTTCTCCCGGCGACGCGGCGCTCAGCCGGCGAGAGCCAACCGCACCAGCGAACTGCGCCTGGCCGATGTCAACTGGCCGAAGACCCATGAGTGGGTCAAGGCTCCCCTGGCACAAGAGCGCGGCTACCGCTTGGAGATGATCGACGGTGTCTTCCCCGAGCATCTCCGTGCTGACGCGGTGACCTTTCACCACATCATGCAGACCGCGCCTCGTGAGGATCTCGAGGTGGGTGACCTCCTCATCGGCCCCGACGACGTCGCCGAGCTCGACCGAGCCCTGCTGGAAGCAGGACGGTTGCGCTGGACGGCGCTGCTGCGTGATCCCAACGGCACCTGCGTCGGTGGAACCGAAGTGACCTTCGAACACTCCGAACCCGAGCTCGCGCTGCAACAGAACACCGGCATCGACCCCGCCCATCGCGGACTCGGGCTGGCCAAGTGGGCCAAGGCCGCCATGCTCGAGCGGATCCGGCACGACCGCCCCGAGGTTCAGAGGATCCGTACCGGCAATGCCTACTCCAACGCGCCGATGCTCGGAATCAACGACGCCCTCGGCTTCAGGGTGGTCGGAACGCGCACCGAGTGGCAGTTGGACCTCAACCGCGCTCGCGGTATCGAGGGCTGACCCCCACGTCCTAAAGGCAGTTCACGTGTACTTGGATTGCGTTAGTCGCGCCCCCGTTCGTGCTGACTGACCAGGCGTTGGTTGATGAGTTACTCGTCCCGGGTAAGACCGATGAGCACGGCGATATCGGCTTGATCCTTCCTCGCGGCGGATGGATCGGGATGAACTTCTGACTTGTCTGCAACCAACGAGGACAGCCCCACCACCCGGGCTCGAACCCCCAAGAGCTCCTTTTCGGCTTGGCCGAATGCGCCAACAGGCCAGTCGCCGCGGCCTTCATCCAGGGGCGTATACACGGTTCCATTCTCATCCTGTGCGAGGAATGCGACGTCAATGTCGATCGAACCACGCCGATACTGCACGTACCCGTCCTCGTCAGATTGACGGACACAGCTCCAGCCTTGCTGTTCGAGCAGCTCCCCGATTCGGGCCAGATCGGTTCGCCAGACGGCCACGTCGATGTCGGTATGGGGCCGCGTAATTCGTCCGGCGTGAAAGTCGACGGCCCACCCCCCGAACAGCCAGTAATCAGTCCCTTCCCGCTCGAACAAGCCGTGCAGAACGCCAATGGCATCGAGTTGGTGATTCCCGGTCATCGCTATGGGGCAATCGTATTCACCAGGGTCAGGTGCCGAATTAGGTGTGGGCCTCGTAGGTCTGCTCCCGGTTGGCGTCGTTGTACATCTCCGACACGATCAGTCACGTCCCGTCGTTCTGGCGTTGGAGGACCCGGAGAGAGAAATTGTCCCTCACTTCGATCTCTCCGCCGCCCACCAGCTTTTGTCCCTCGACCTGCAAGTGAGCAGATACCAGCACCACTTCGGGTGTCAGCACCCGAAGAGCGGTCTCGGGGGGAGCCTTCAACCCTCCCGCGTTGAAGTTTCCGTCCGAGAACAGGCCCCGGAGATATTCCACGATCTCCTTGCCACCCTTTTTCGCCGTTCCGAAGGCGTTGACCCAGTCCGCGTCGTCGGAGTAGATGCCGACCAGCTTCTCGGCGTCCCGTTCCCGGAACCCGGTCATCAACGAGATCAGCGTGACGCCGATGGCATCCTGATCGGCTTGGGGAAGGGATGAAATCTCTTCCGATGCACCGGCACTGGCCATGCCCTCTCCAATCGGTCAAATGGTGTGGGCCGCATGGTAAATCTGAGTTGCGACGAGCCTCAACTCGCCGGCGCCGGAACACACAAGCTCGGCGGCGACCCACTGATCTCGGAATGTCATCGAACCGCAACGCGATTCCAAGGGCATTGCCAGGCTCCTCAAGGTTGGCATCAAATCAGGTCAGAGATCCTTGACTTATGGATCTGATCATTTTGGAGTCATGCCACAGCACCTGGATCTTCGATCCCGACCGGATGCAGTTCTGCCGGATCCTCAAGGGGCTCCAAATCGACCAGCGATCTGTCTCTACCGCATGGCGCCCCTACTGGGGTCTAGAGGTTGATCCACAATCCGAAGCCTTCTCCATCCACCTCAACGAATCCCGGACCCGGTTGATCCAATCATGGCGCCACACTCAGGACTGCGCGCAATGCGGAGGACATGAAACGGCCGAGCTGTCCGTGGAGGACATCCGTCGTGCCGTCCGTGCGTGAAGCTGGGTAGCGACCGACTGCTCAGATGGGCAGAATCACCCGGTGCCATCGATGACGGGCCATTTCGCCCCGACGCTCACCGTCACCAACCTGGAGAGGAGCGTCGGTTGGCTTCTGCCGGTCCTGGATCTCACGGTGCGCCGGGCCTACGAGCCCTCGACCAGCGTCAGCGCGACGCCTGCCTGGTCCAACCGCGCCGGGCCTCGTGAGCTGCCTGGTCGAGTACTCCGGCGGCCCCCAAGAACCAACGAGTTCCATCTTCTGAGAGCTCCCGACTGGCTACTCGGCCGCGGTGCACCCCATGGCGGCGTTGCCCGTGCAGTGCGGCTCGGCCAGGTCCAGGGCGGCGGGCAGGCACTCGCCGCGGAAGAGGCCGGCGGCCGGCGAGGTGCTCGAGAGCGCGTCGGCGGCCAGGATCATGGCGGCGAAGGTGTAGGTGGTGCGCTCGTTCTCGGGGAACGTGACCTTTTCGGGGTAGACCATCCCGGTCCAGTACGAGCCGTCGGCCAGCCGCAGGTTCTGCCCGGCCACGAACAGGTCGAGCGCGTGCCCGCCCATGCCCAGGCCGTCGAGGGCGAGCACGCATTCGGCCGTCTCGGCCGCCGTGACCCAGTCGCCCGTCGAGACGCAGCGGACGCCGAGCCCCTCCATGACGAAGGTCGTCCAACCCTCGGCCAGCCGGCGCCGGCCCGCCTCGCCTTCCAAGGCGCCCGAGAGCATCGGGTAGTACCAGTCCATGGCGAACTCCACCTTGGGGGCGAAGGCGTTGGGGTGGTGCGCCACCGCGTGGCCGAGGCGCCCCGCCGCCAGCTCCCAGTCCGGCCGGTCCTTGTCGAGGCACTCGGCGATGGCCACCGCGCAGCGCAGGGAGTGGTAGATCGACGACGAACCAGTGAGCAGGGCGTACCCCTCGGCCCGTCCGGCCGGGTCGAGCGACCACAGCACCGAGCCGTCCGGCTGCTGCCAGCGCAGGATGAAGTCCATGCCGCCCTCGATCGTCGGCAACAGCTCACCGAGGAAGTCCACGTCACCGGTGATGAGGTAGTGGTGCCAGGCCCCCGCCGCGAGATACGCGCACACGTTGGTATCCAGTCGCTGGTCCTTGACGCCTGCCCCCTGGTAGTAGTTGAACCAGCTGCCGTCGGGCAGCTGCCGGTCGGCCAGCCAGCGATAGGCGTCGCGGGCCTGGCTCTCCAGGCCGCACACCGAGAGGGCCATGGCCCCTTCGACGTGGTTCCAGGGATCGCAGTGGCCCCCGTCGAACCAGGGGATCATGCCGTCGGAGCGCTGCACCTCGGCGATGGCGTGCGCCGTGGCCAGCACATCGGACGCGGAAAGCACCCCCGGCACCGCGGGGATGGTGGCGGCCTGGGAGCGGACGTGTTCGGTCGTCATGCCGCCGCGCCCTTGCGCGTCGTTGGCCCGCGGCGCCCCGGCACGCCCCGGGGCACCGTCGGCACCGCCTCGGGCACGCCCGCCACCACGCTGACCGGCTTGGTGAGGTAGAGCACCAGGCTCTTGCCGATGAGCGGGCTCAGCACCCGGTCGGCCGTCCGGGTCATCCTGGGGGCCTTGACGATGTCCCACACCAGGACCTTGTGGTACGCCTGCACCATCGGGTTGCTCTCGTTGCTCGGTCCGACCAGGCAGCGGAGCCACCAGTACGGCGAGTGCAGCCCGTGGGCGTGGTGGAACCCGACCGGGCGCAGGCCGGTCGAGACCAGCCGCCGCTCCAGCGTCGAGCGCCGGTAGATGCGCACGTGCCCGCCGGGAGTGTCGTGGTACTCGTCGGACAGGGCCCAATTAATGGCCTCGGGCCCGCATCGTGGCACCGTCACCGCCATGGTCCCGCCGGGGCGGAGCACCCGGGAGAGCTCGGTCATGGCCGCCACGTCGTCGGGGATGTGCTCGAGCACCTCCGAGGCGATGACGCGGTCGAAGGTGCCGTCGGGGAAGGGCAGCGCCAGCGCGTCGCCCTGGACCGCCGTGGCCGGATGGTCGGCGGCCAGCTCCCCCGCCTCGACCATGGCGCCCAAGGTGCCGCGCACCTGGGCCACTTCTTCGGGCCCCGCGTCGAGCGCCACCACGGAGGCGCCCCGACGGGCCGCCTCGAAGGCGTGGCGGCCGAAGCCGCAGCCGAGGTCGAGCAACCGGTCGCCCGGGCGCACGCCGAGCTTGTCGTAGTCCACCGTCAGCATGCGACCTCACCGTCGGGGACGGCCAGCCCCACGGTGGCCGCCGGCGTCGCCGCCGCGGTCGCCACATCGATCTCGGGCGCCCCCGGCAGCGGCCTTCCTTCCAGGAGCGCGTGGTAGCAGGCGGCCGTGCCGGCCGCCGTCACCTGCCAGGTGAACCGGCTGACCACCCGCGTGCGCCCGGCCGCGCCGAGGCGGGCCCTCAACGCCGGGTCGTCCTGCAGGCGGGCGATGGCGGCGGCCAGCGCACCCGGGTCGTTGGGCTCCACCAGCAGCCCCGTCTCCCCGTCGGTGCCCACCACTTCGGGCAGGGCCCCTCCCGTGGTGGCCACCACCGCCACCCCGCACGACATGGCCTCGATCGCCGGGAGCGAGAACCCCTCGTAGAGCGACGGCACCACCGCCACCTCGGCCTCGCCGTAGAGGCGGGCCAGCTCGTGGTCGCTGATGCCGCTGACGCAGTGCACGATGTCGGCCAGGTCCAGGCGGGCGATGGCCTTGTCCACCCGGCCGCCCTCGCGGGGCCGCCCGATCACCGTCAGCTGAATGTCGCGCTCGGTGCGCAACTTGGCCACCGCCTCGAGGAGGGGCACCAACCCCTTCATCGGGACGTCGCTGCTCGAAGTGACCATGATGCGGCCCGGCACTGGCGTCACGTCGTCCATGGGCCGGAACACGGTGTGATCCACGCCGACGGGGACGACCGTCATGCGCTCTGGCCGCACCTGCATCTGCGCCGAGATGTCCCGCTGCGATGAGCGGGACACGGTGACCACAGCGGGAAGGGCACGAGCCACCTTGACCTGCATGCTCAAGAACCCGAACCAGCGCCTGGTCGTGACGCGCTGCCACGGGTTGGTGGTGTGCGAGAGCGCCAGCTCCCGGTCCACCGTGATGGGGTGGTGCAGCGTCGTCAGCAACGGCCATCCGTCCTCGACCATGCCGAGCATGCCGGTGCCGAGGCACTGGTTGTCGTGGACCACGTCGAAGTCGTCCCGGCGCTCGCCAAGCAGCCGGCGCGCCCGCTGGGAGAAGGCCAGCGGCTCACCGAACCCGGCGGTGCACATGATGCCGAACTCGACCCAGTCCTCCCGGCTGGTGAACTCGCGCCAGGCCGGCACACGGAACGGGTCGGGGTCACGGTAGAGGTCGAGCCCGGGCACGGGCGTGAAGCCGACGCCGGGGTCGAGCTCGGGCCAGGGCGGTCCGGCGAACACCTCGACCGAGTGGCCGAGCGCGACCAGCTCCCTGGTCAGGTGCCGGGTGTAGACCCCTTGGCCACCGCAGCGCGGGTTCCCCCGATAGATGAGGAAGGCCACCCGCAGACCGCCCGGGGCGGGAGGCGCGGCCGGGACATGAGGTGGGATCTCGATATGGCGGGAGCGCTCCCAGGACTCCTTGGTCTGGATCCACTTCTGGCGCGGCGTTTTAGGCACAGGGTGATCCGACAGGTCCAGCCATGGCCGCATAGCCTCCCCGAACCCCCCGCTCCTGCGCAAACGGTGCCGGGTTTCGTGCCCAGAGAGCCTCAACCGATCCCGAACCATCCGAGCACGGTCAGGAGCACGTACACCGAGGCCACGGCTGCAACGGCCATGATGGAGAGGCCGCCGAGCCATCTCGCCCACGGCCCGTTGGCGGCCGGACCGAGCAGTGACCGGCGATTGGCCAGCACCAGGATCAGGATCAGCGTCATGGGTGTGATCACACCCTCGAGGACCTGGGTGTTGAGGATCAGGGTGATCAGGTTGCCCGGGACCAGCACGACGGCCGCGCCCAGCAGGATCTGGGCGGTGAAGAGCCCGAGGAAGAGCGGAGCCTGGCGGAAGCTCGAGGAGACCGACCGCTCCACCCCGACGGCCTCGGCCACGGCGTAGGAGGTCGAGAGCGGCACCACCGCGGCGGCCAGGGCGGACGCGCCGAGCAGGCCCAGACCGAAGAGGACCTCGGCCGCGGGGCCGGCCACCGGGCGCAGCGCGTGGGCGGCGTGCTGGGCCGAGGTCAGGGGCCCGGACCCGCCGATAGTGGCCCCGGTGGCGATGATGACGGACATCGCCACGATGGCGGCCAACACGGCGCCCATAATGGCGTCGACCCGTTGGAACTGGTACTCCGCCGGCTTGACGCCCTTGTCGACCACGGCGCCGGCTTCGTAGAGCTGGATGTACGGGGTGATGGTCGTCCCGATGAGGGCGACCGCAAGCAGCAGGAACGACCTGCTGGCAATGAAGTGCGGCCAGACCGCGTTGTTCGCCACCTTGTGCCAGTTCGGGTGACCGAGGACGGCCGCGATGGGATAGGCGACGAACACCACCGTGAGGAGGAGGAAGACCCGCTCGGCGTACCGGTAGGAGCCGAAGAGGACCAGGGACCAGATCGCCACCGCGGCGATGGGCACCGAGAGGTAGCGCGAGACGCCGAAGAGGTCGAACGCGGTGGCGATGCCGCCGAACTCGGTCACCATCAGCCCGATGTTGGCGATGGCGAAGGCGGCGATGGCGAAGGCGGTGAGGCGCAACGGGAACTCTTCCCGGATGAGGGCGGCCAACCCCTTGCCGGTGTGGACGGCCAGGCGGGCCACCATTTCCTGGACCACGATGTAGGCGATGGTGATCAGCACCATCAGGAAGAGGGTGCGGTAGACGAACTGCGACCCCGCCGAGGAGTAGGTGACCACGCCACCGGCGTCGTTGCCGGCCGCGGCTGCGATCAGGCCGGGACCGGCCGCGGCGAGGTAGACCAGTCCCCGACGCGGGGCCTTCAGGTTCACGTCAGCAGGCGGGGGAAGTGGAAGCGGCCCTTGGTCGGCACCAGCGCGTCCAGCACGTCGTCGGCCAGGATCCGCCCCATCGGACGCCCGTCGTCATCGACCACCACCAGGGAGAGCCGGCGGGCCTCGACCAGCTGGGCCGCCACCTCGTCGGCCGGCGCGTGGGGCCGCACGGTGACCACGTCCTCGTCCTCGAGCAGCGTGGATATCCGGGTCTCGGGCGAGGTTTGCAGCGTTAAGAGGATCTTGAGCAGGGTGACGTCGCCGACCAGGCTGCCGTCCTTGTTCACCACCGCCACCGCATCGAGGTCCACGTCGTGGCCCCGCGCCTCGGCCAGGCGGTCGACCACCCCGCTGACCGTATCGTTGGTGGCCGCCACCACCAGCGCCGTCGTCATGATGCCGCCGGCCTCGTCCTCGGGGTAGCCCAGCAGCTCGCGCAACGCGGCCGCCGCCGTGGGAGCCATGCGCCGCAGCAATTCGCCCCGGTTGGCCGCCGGCAGGTCGCGCAGCGCATCGACCGCCTCATCGGGCTCCATGGCCGCCACCAGCCGGGCCGCCTCGTCGGGCTCCGCCTCACGGAGCAGCTGCTCGAGGTCGTCGGGCTGCATCTCCTCCAGCGCGTCGGCGGCCTCGTCGGGGCTGAGGGCCGCCAGCAGCTCCCGGCGCTCATCCCGGCGGAGGTCCTCCAGCAGGTCGGCCAGCTCACCGGGACGCAGGCGGTGCAGTCCCTCGTGCGACTCCTTGAGCCGCACCTGCGTGGCGCCGTCGACCGAGCCGAGCGAGTCGGTCTCGCCGAAGGGTTGGATGGCGGCCCAGTCGATGACGCGGTCAGGCGTGGGCAGTGGCCGCCAGCGGCGCGGCCCGAGGCGACGCAGGAGGGTCGACGTCGAGACGTCGGCGCCAACCAATCTGACACGCCCCAGCACTTCGGCCAGGTACAGGTCGGCCGCCCGGATGACCTGCACGCCGTCGACGTCGACCAGCTGATGATCCAGCACGTCCTTGGCCAGCAGCACCTCGCCGGGACGCCGGATCACGTCACGCAGGTCGAGGCGGGCCGAGCGCAGCAGCACTTGCGCGTGGGCGATCCGGTCGATGGCCTCGGCGGGGACGAAGGCCAGGCGGCGGCCCACCCGGATGACCAGCCCGCTCACCGGCGGATAGGTCTGCCCGTCGGACCAGCGGGCGACCACGTCAGCGAGCCGACCGATCTCCTGGCCCGTCTGGTTGGTGACCGGTCGGCCGAGAATGCCGGCCAGCGACACAATGGAGTCGAACACCCCTTCGGAGGCGAGAATGCGGCGGGTACGACGTCGGCGTTGGTGCGCCGGACGTACCAGCGTGTCCCGACGACCGGGGAGGGACAGTCCTGTTCGGGGCGTCTGCTCGGACGCGGGTGGTGTGGCCATGGTGCTACCTCCTGTGCGGCGCCGGAGTGGCGGTCAGGTCGGAACGGACAGAGGTGAGTGGGGGACGCGTGCACGCGCCCCTCGAAGACGGCAGGACCGGCACCCGCCCCAGCCGGACACCCGTGGCTCAGCGGTACGTCGAACTGCGAAAGACCCGCAGCTCAGCCAGGGAGGGTGTGGTGAGGTGTGCCGGCAGTGCTACTGGGGGGTTCGCCCCTGCGCATGGCCACACCTCCTTCCACTCGAGCCCGATTCAGGGCATCATTCGCCGCAGCTTGGTCGTGGAGTCATCCTACCCGGACCGCCCGAGCGATCCCAGCGTGCGGCCCGGGCCGTCGGCCTCCGCCGCGCCGGTACGGTGAGCGCATGGATCTGACGTATCCCCCTGAAGCAGAGGAGTTCCGCGGCGTCATCAGCGGGTGGCTGAAGGACAACCTCCCGGCGGGATGGGGGGAGCCCGGCTTCTCCATGACGGCCGATGAGCGCAAGGCGTTCAACAAGGAGTGGACGGCCAAGCTCTACGGCGGCGGATGGATCTGCGCCAGCTGGCCGACTGAATACGGCGGCAAGGGCCTCACCCTGCTCCAGCAGGTCGTCTTGAATGAGGAGTTCGCTCGGGCGGGAGCGCCCCTGCGGGCTGACTTCTTCGGCGACACGCTGGTCGGCCCGACCATCCTGCAGTGGGGCACCGAGGAGCAGAAGCAGCAGTTCATTCCCCGCATCTTGAAGGGGGACGTCTCATGGTGCCAGGGGTTCAGCGAGCCCGACGCCGGATCGGATCTGGCCGGACTCAAGACCAAGGCCGAGCTCGACGGTGACGAGTGGGTCATCAACGGTCAAAAGGTGTGGACCACGCAGGCGGGCTACGCCGACTACATCTTCCTACTGGCTCGCACCGACCCCGACGCGCCCAAGCACGCGGGCATCTCCTACCTCCTCGTTCCAATGCGACAGCCCGGCGTCGAGGTGCGGCCAATCAAGCAGATCGACGGGTCAGCCGAGTTCAACGAAGTCTTCTTCACCAACGTGCGGTGCCCGAAGGAGAACGTGATCGGCGGCGTCAACAACGGGTGGAAGGTGGCGATGACCACGCTCGGATTCGAGCGGGGCACGTCGGCGACCACCGGGCATCGGCGCTTCCAGAAGGAGTTTGACGAGATCGTGCGCGTCGCCCACGACAACGGCGCCAGCACTGATCCGCTGATCCGACAGCGGCTGGCCCGCTCGTGGTCGAACATCAAGATCATGCAAATCAACGGCTACCGGACCCTGACCGACGTCCTCAACGGCACCAATACGACGGCGGCGCTCGGTGCCTGCAACAAGATGTTCTGGTCCGAGGCGCACCAGGACACGCTGCGGCTGGCCATGGACATTCTGGGCCTCCACGCCCAGGTTCTCCTGGGCGACGCGAGCGAGGACACCATGCTTCCCGGGGCGCGGCGGGCCCAGGCCGGCTACCCGGTCGACAACCTGCAGTCGCTCTTCTTCTTCTCGCGCTCGGAGACCATCTGGGGTGGGACGGCTGAGATCCAGCGCAACATCGTCGGCGAGCGCGTGCTGGGTCTACCCAAGGAGCCCAAGCCAGCCTGATCCATCGGCCCTTCGGCCAACCGATGGGCGGGAGCCGCCCGGCCGCGTCACCTGAGGGCCGGTGCTAAGACAGGCGCACCTCATGGCTTCGACATCTACCGCTCACCGCGAGTGATCCACCTCACTCGGCAACATGTCGCTGGAAGGCGCCGAAGCTTGCTGGCCGGGCTCGTTGCCGGGACCACCGTGCTGTCAGTGGCCTTTCAACTGGGCGGTGCGCCATCCGCCTCAGGAGCGTTGCGGCCACACGCGGCGAGCATTACCGTCGGTCAGCCCATCACGCCGGCGTTCGATGGCGATGCCCCCGACCCCGACGTGATCGAGTCCGCCGGGACCTACTACGCCTTCACCACCGGCACGGCCCTGGGCAACCACCTCCAAGCCCTGGTCGACACGTCGGGTAGTCCCACGGCAGGTTGGCGGAGCTACACCGCCCAGAGCTACGGATCCTCCGCGCTGCCGCAGCCACCGACCTGGGAGCAGGTCAACACCCAGACCTCTCCGGGCGTATTCAGCTTCGACAATCAATGGGTCATGTTCTACGACGCGGCACAGGCCGGGCACGCCGGCGATACGGGCTTCAACTGCCTGTCGGTCGCCACGGCGGCGACCATCAGCCCGACTGATGCCGCCTTCACGGACAATTCCGCCGCGCCGCTCCTGTGCCAGTCGAACCTGGGTGGCGCCATCGACCCCAGCCCCTTCATCGATCCGGCCACTGGGAGCCCGTGGTTGGTCTGGAAGTCCAACGACGGAGGTTCCTCGCAGCCGGCCGGAATCTGGACGGAGGAACTGGACGGCTCGGGCACCGGATTCCTCGCCGGGAGCCACCCGACCCAGATCTTCTACAACAACACGGTGGCGTACCCCTGGGAAGCCACGGTCGAGGACCCCTCAATGCTCGTCGTCGGCGGGTCGTTCTACTTGTTGTTCAGTGGAGGCATCTACACCGCCTCGGCCTATAGCGAGGGTTACGCAGTCTGCGCCTCGCCCACCAGTCCCTGCACCCAGGTCGACCCCAACCCGATCATCTCGTCGTACGGCTCGGTAGCGGGACCGGGTGGTGGATCGTGGTTCGAAGATTCGTCGGGCGGCTACTGGATCGCCTACGGCGGGTGGTCGGCTGGATGTACCGACTACGGCTGCGGCGGCGCCCGGAGGCTCTTCGTGACCCCGGTGAACCTCGGCGCCCCGCCGCTACTCGGCCCGCACGGATACTGGCTGGTCGGATCAGACGGCGGCATCTTCTCATTCGGCACGGCCACCTTCGAGGGCTCGGCCGGCAACCTCCAGCTCCAACGGCCCGTCGTCGGGATCACGCCGACGCCCGACCGCGGCGGGTATTGGTTGGTCGCATCAGACGGCGGCGTCTTCTCCTATGGGGACACCACCTTCCACGGCTCGATTCCCGGCCTCGGCATCGCCCCGGCGGGATCTTCGGACCCACCCCGGCTCAGTGCGCCGATCGTCGGGATGGTCCCGTCGAGCGACGACGACGGCTACTTCATGGTTGCCGCCGACGGTGGCGTCTTTGCGTTCGGCGACGCCCACTTCGCCGGTTCGTGCCCCGCTATCGGCGGGTGTTCAGGGGCCGCGGTGGCCGTCATGCCCGATGCCAGCGGCGGTGGCTACTGGCTCGTGACGGCGACCGGTCACGTCTATGACTTCGGTGACGCCATCAGTTACGGAGCGCCCGGACCACAGAACGTGCCGGCCACATCGGCGGTCCGCACACCCGACGGCGGGGGCTACTGGATTCTCTTCGCCAACGGCGCAGTCGCCGCCTATGGCGACGCCGCGAACCTCGGGGCTCCTGTCGGCGCCACTGGGGGCATCGATCCGGCCACGGCGATTTTCACGACCTCTGACGGCGGGGGCTACTGGGTCGCCGCAGCCAACGGCACGGTGTACTCCTTCGGTGACGCCCCCAACGACGGAGGGGCAAACGTCTTCCACCTGAACGGACCCATCATCGCGGCGACGGGGTCGTAGTCAGCGAAGGGCATAATCGTCTCGTGCGCTATCCCGACCCCGGTGACGGCCGTTACGCCCGGCTCGAGCACGAGCAGCGGTGGCTTCTCAGCCGTTTGCCGGACGGGCTGAAAGACCCTGTAGAGATCCGAGACCGCTACCTGTCGCACACTCGCCTACGCCTGCGGCGAATGCAGTCGAGCGGCACCGTCGTCTGGAAGCTGGCCCAGAAAGTCCGGCTGAACGAGGCGTCTCCCGAACTGGTGAAGCTGACCAACATCTATCTTGACGAGCACGAGTACCAGCGTCTGTTCCAGATGGAGGCGGACGTGCTGGTGAAGACCCGCTGGCACTGGGGCGTCGACGGACACGCATTTTCAGTCGACGCCTTTGGCGGCGACCTTGAGGGCCTCGTCCTGGCCGAGGTGGAGCTGGGGCCTCAAGAGGGACATATTGCTCCGCCACCATTCGTGGTTGTCGAGGTCACTTCGGACGATCGCTATTCGGGCGGCGCCCTGGCCGCTCTCGACGGCCAGGGTGCCGCCGAACTCCAGCGCAACGCCCCCACCCCCAGGTGAGGGCTCACCGTGCGCCGCCCACTATCGGATCGTGGACCGTCGGATTCGTTTCCACCGTCGCGAGACGTGGACGATCAGGTACACCACGAGCACGGCAGATGAGGTCAGGTGCCACCTCTGGAATGGCGGCGGGAGGGGGAGGAGCAAAGGAGCTCCCCGGCCCCAGTCCAAGATGCCTGAAATCACCACATTGATCGTGATCAAGGTGAGGAGCGCATCCGATGCCAAGAGACGCAACTCGCGCTCGAGTCGCGGGCGAAGGCGCCCGAGCCTCGCAAGCATCCTCGCAATCCGGTGACGACGCTGCGCCAGGTGGACAACGAGCAGACCTGCGAATACCAACCCCACATCGGCATGGATGGCGTTCCGGACGTGGAGGAGTTGCAGGGTCCCGAAGGCGGCAGCGAATGTGCACAGGAGACCGATATGGACCGAGAAACGGGATCGGGCGCGCCAAACGGCCCGCCGGCCGCCCGGCCGTTCCAACGACGACCGAGCCTGCGTCTCGAGCGGCGCTTCAACCATCTTTCAGCTCCCTCTGCCCGGGCCCCGAGGCAGCCGAAGGAGCCTCGACCAAGCACCTTTGGGTGGCAATCTCACGCCGGACCTCGATC
>DASXZJ010000079.1:0-6013 GCA_036502025.1 Acidimicrobiales bacterium
CGCCCGCCCGGTCACGTAAAAGGCATCCTCGTTGTCCGGGGTCGGAAAGGAGTGCACGGCGAAACGTCCATCGCGCCGGAGGTCGCGTTGCTTGGGGGACGGAATGATGAAGCCGAACATGCCACCGTCGCTTAGAAGCGGGCAAAAGGGGTGGAGACGCGGACCACCATCAGGTCGGATGGTGGCCAGGAAGGCCAGACCCACGCCGTGCTGGTAGAGCAGCCGGCGTGCGCCTGCGGCCAGATCTGGCCGCAGAACCGACAGCTCGCCCCATGTGGTCATGGCCCCACCGTGCCCGTGCATGCTTTGGCTGTCAATTGTTGGAATTCAGCTACTTGTCTTTCGACCCACGTAGAGCACGCCTTCTTCGGCCTTGTCGATGGCACCACCGAAGCGCCCGTCGATCAGCTCGATCACCGCGTCGGCGAGGCGCCTGCGCTCCTCTGCCGTGAGCCGGCTATTGGGTCCGTAGGTGTCAGATACAGCGACGAACTCCGAAGCACTGAGGGTCCGGGTGAAGGCGTGCGCGGTCGTCTGGACGTGTTCGAAATAGCCGCTGGCGTCCATGTCCTCCGACCAGCGATGCGACTCGAGGTACCGGCCCGCTTTGAGGTCAGCCGGCGTGGGTGGCGCCAGACCGGCGCGCAGATGGCGGAGCTCCTCGGCGAATCCCGGCGGTCCGACACTGACGACCCGATGGAAGATGACGCATAGGCATCCCCCCTCGCGCACGGTGGCTGCGGACTTGGGGAATCCGATCTCCGGATCGACCCAGTGCCACGAGTTCGCGGCCACGACAGCGTCCGCTGGGCGCGAAGGCACGTCCCAGTCCTCGAAGCGGGTCGGGATGAAAGTGACCCCGGGCCATTCGGCCAGTTTTTCCCGCGCCACCGCGGCCATGTCGAGGCCGGGTTCGAGGCAGGTGATGGAGAGGCCGCGCCGGGCCAGGGGTTCAGTGGCGATGCCCGTGCCGGCCCCGATCTCGACGAGGTGGTCGCCCGGACCCAGCCCGGCGATCGAGATCAGGTCGTCGAAGGTCTCGTCGGGATAGCCCGGTCGGTAGGTGTCGTAGAGCTGGGCGATGGCGTCGAACTTGCGGCTCCGGTCCGCGGCCGACCGCCAAAGGATGGTCGGGTCAGCTTCGTCGGCCGCGTCCACCGGACTGTCCGAGTCAGCTGCCGCCGCGGCGCCTGTCAGCGCGGACGGCGCCGGAGGGCGGCGTGCTCGACGGCCGCCGGCACCCACCCGACATCAGTGGCGTTGAGGTCGGTGCCGGGCGGCACGATCTCGTCGATGCGGTCCAACACGTCGGAGCTCAGGCGTATCTCCATGGCCGGGAGCTGCGACTCGAGGTGCTCCATCGTGCGCGGCCCGATGATGGGCGCGGTGATGGCGGGGTGCTCGAGCACGAAGGCCAGGGCCAACTCGATGATGCTCAGCCCGGCCCCCTGGGCCACCTCGCCCAACGCGGTCACCGCTTCGAGCTTCTGCTGGTTGCCCGGCATCGACATGTCGTAGTGGTGCGGCAGCATGGCCGAGCGGCGGCTGGTGTTGTCCTTACCGGCGCCGAAGGCACCCGAGAGCCATCCCCCGGCCAGCGGGCTCCACGAGAGGGTCCCCATGCCGTACTTCTGGCACATCGGGAGCACGTCCCTCTCGATCCCGCGCACCAGGATGGAGTAGGGCGGCTGCTCGGTGACGAAGCGCTCCCGGGACCGGTGGTCGGCCACCCATTGAGCCTCGACGATCTCGTGGGCCGGGAAGGTGGAGCTGCCGAAGTAGCGGATCTTCCCGGCGCGCACCAGGTCGGTCAACGCGCCCAACGTCTCGTCGATGTCGGTGTCGGGCGACGGACGGTGGATCTGGTAGAGATCGATGTAGTCGGTGCCCAGCCGGCGCAGGCTGTTCTCGCAGCCCGCCATGATCCAGCGGCGGGAGTTGCCCTGCGCGTTGGGGTCCCGGCCCATGGCGCCGTGCACCTTGGTGGCCAGGACGATCTTCTCGCGCTTGACCTGGGCCAGGGCCTTACCGACGATCTCCTCGGACTCGCCGAAGGAGTAGACGTCGGCGGTGTCGACGAAGTTGATGCCCGCATCGAGGGCGCGGTGGATGATGCGGATCGACTCGTCGTGGTCGGGCGTGCCCCAGGCCCCGAACATCATGGCCCCCAGGCACAGGGGGCTCACCTTGACCCCGGTCCGACCGAGCGTGCGGTATTCCATTTTCGACTCCTTCTTCCAGCGGCATGGTATCGACGGCGCTAGCCCCCGAGGCGGGCGGTCCAGTCCGCCGCGGCCAGCAGTAGGGCGGGTTCTCCGGTGCGGGCGTGGGATCGCAGCGCGGCCTCGGTCAGCTTGATGGCGTGCTCGTCGCCGGTGCCGACGGCCCGTTCGACCAGCTCTTCTTGGGAGGGGACGCGATCGTCGGTGCCGACGGCGTCATGCCGCTCGGTGTCGTAGGCAACGTGGATGGCCGCCACCGCCTGCCAGGCGTAGCCCAGGGCGGCCGCCCGGTCATCCTCGGAGAGCCACGGCAACACGAGCTCCAGCGCCAGCGGGCCGGTGACGGAGTGGATCAGCGCGATCGGGTTTCCGGTCCCGGCGTTGCGCAGGTAGGCCTTGGCGCCGCCGAGGGCCAGCGCATCGAGCAGCGCGAGCGGCGGGCCGCTGAACCCGAGCGAGGCCACCCCCTGCTCGAACTCGTCGGGGATGTCGGCCATGTGCGCCACCCGGTCCGTGATGAGGAACTCGTCGGGGGTCTCCTCGGGCAGGTAGGGCAGGTCGGCCAACGCCTCGGGCACGGCCTGGCGGCCGATGAGGAGGGGTGGCCCTGGGAGCTCCTGGTACCGGGCGGCCCAGTGGGCCAGCCCGAGCGCCACCTCGAGCCGGCGGGGCGGCGTGTCGGCCTCGTCCAGGGCGCGCAACCCGTGGGCGGTCCGGATCAGGCCGTGGGTCGCCGCGCCGACGGTGCCGGGGACCAGGCGGGGCACCCATTCCCCCACCACGGCGGCGACCGGCCGGTCGGCGATCTCGGTCTCGAAGCGGGCCCGCCAGTCGGGGAAGCGCGCCGCCTGCCCCAGGGCGTCGGGCCAGTCCCCCTCGCCGAGCGGCCTGGTCGAGGCGGGCGGGGCGCCGCTGAGCCGCTCACGGTAGGCCGCAGCCCAGCCCTCGATGGCGTCGACCCGGCCCAGGCGGGCCAGGGCCTCGGACGCCATGGGGCCGTGGTTGGACAGGCCGAAGGGGCCGAACTGGGGCGCCGTGGCCGCGAAGAGGCTGAGGGCGTCATCGAGCTGATCGGCCGGCACCCCGCCAGTATGTCGGTGACGTGGGATCCATGCTCGGCGTGGCGGCCGCTACGATCCGGCGGTCGATAGGGCGAGGGCGAAGGCCGGGCGAAGGCCCGGGCGAGGGCCCGGGCGAGGGGCAACGGAGGAACGATGGCGACCGACCCACCACTGCACGGGATGAGGATCATCGAGTGCTCGGCTCTCGGGCCGGCGCAGATCACCACGCCTCTGGTGGACCTCGGGGCCGACGTGATCAAGATCGAGCCGCCGGCGGGCGACTACATCCGCGAGATGACCTGGCCGATCGTCGAGGGCGTCTCGCTGATGCACCTCCATCTCAACCGGGGCAAGCGGTCGCTGGTGCTGGACCTGCGCACCGAGGCCGGCGTGGCCATACTGAAGGAGCTGGCGACGACGGCCGACGCCGTGGTCGAAGCCATGCGGCCGGGATCCCTGGCCCGGCGCGGCGTCGGGTTCGAGGAACTGCGCGCCGTCAACCCCAAGATCGTGTTCTGCACCATCTCGGGCTACGGCATGACCGGGCCCTACCGGGACTTCCCGAGCCACGGCGTGGCCTACGACGTGTGGGCCGGCATCGTCAACGTGGCCACCGACGAGGAGGGGTTCACCTACATCCCCGAGCACGCCTCGATCGGCATCCACGCCGGCCCCCTCTTCGGCGCGCTGGGCATCCTGGCCGCCGTGGTGCGGGCGAGGGCGACCGGCGAGGGGTCCTACCTGGAGCTGGCCCAGTCCGACGCCGCCGCCGCCATGGACTGGCTACGCAGCGAGACCTGGCGCGCCTACGAGCGGCCCGAGTCCGAGGTCACGGGCAACAAGTCGGACAACTTCGAGCGCCGGGCGCCGGGCACGGCCGGCATGATCGAGGGCGTCCGCTACCAGGTCTACGAGGCGGCCGACCACAGACACGTGCTCTTCATGGCATCCGAACAGGCCTTCTGGAAGAACTTCTGCGAGGGGGTGGGGCGGCTGGACCTCTTCGAGCGCTGGCCGGGTTCCAAGTACGCCGACCACGCCCGGGGCAACCGCGAGCTCCAGGCCGAGCTGCGGGACATCTTCGCCACCAGGACGTCGGAGGAGTGGCTCGAGTTCGGCGGGCGGGTCAACACGCCCATCGCCCCGGTGAACACGCCGCAGACCCTGCTCGACGACCCGCAGTTCGCCGACCGCTTCCCATTGCTCCCGGCGGCCGAGCTCGGCTCGGACCAACTCTTCACCCCGCTGCACTTCATCGACGAGGAGCTGCCACGGCCGGCCAAGGCGCCCACGGTGGGTCAGCACACCGAAGAGGTACTGACTTCGGTGCTGGGTTACGACGCCGCGCAGATTGCCGAGGCCCGTGAGGCGGGGGCGTTCGGGGCGCCGGCGGCGGGTGAGGGTGCGGATGGGTGACCGCCACTGGGTGACGGCCGCTGGGTGACGGCGGCTGGGTGACGGCGGCTGGGTGACGGCAGCGCCCCGATAGTTGTAATTCGGAGTGAGTCGGAAATTTGAACTCACTCCGAATTGTCGTAGCCGGAAGGCGTCGCACCGGGCTCAACTGGGGTTTCCCGGTTTCGATGGTGGCGAGGCAGGCCGGTTTAGACACAGCGATTTAGACGCAGGCAGGTTCAACAGAGATGGAGACGGGAGACGTGATGGACAAGATCCGCGTGGGCATTCTCGGCGCCGGGAACATCGCCGCCACCAACGTGAAGGGCTACCTGCAGGATCCCCGCTGTGAGGTGGCGGCGGTCTGCGACGCCAATGAGGAGGTGGGCCGCCGTGCCGCCGCGGACTGGGGCGCCACGTACTACCCCGACCTCGATGCCATGTTGCGCGACGACTCCCTCGACGCCATCGAGGTCCTGACGCCGACCCACCTGCACCATGACCACGTGATCGCCGCACTCGAAGCCGGCAAGCACGTCTCGGTGCAAAAGCCGGTGGCCAACACGATTGAGGACGGGCGGGCCATGCAGGCGGCGGCCGAACGGTCCGGCAAGGTGTTGCGCATCAGCGAGTGCTTCGTCCACTACCCGCCGCTGGAGCTGGCCAAGAAGCTGGTGGCCGACGGCGCCATCGGTAAGCCCACCGGACTGCGGATCCGCACGCTGGTCGGGCAGACGACCTCGCCCTTCCAGGCCGGGCTCCGGCCGGAGGGATACGGCTGGCGGCTGGACAAGCGCAGCCCCGGCGGCCACCTCTTCGACGACAACGTGCACAAATACGCCATGGCCCTGTGGCTGCTCGACCTCGACATCACGTCGGTCCAGGCCGTGGTCCGGCGCCGGGACTTCTTCTTCGAGCCGTGTGCCGCCATCTTCGAGTACGAGGATCCGATGGTGCTCGGCACGATGGAGGTGCAGTACGCACCCAAGCTCTACATGCGCTCGAGCTACTACGGGGCGGACGAGTTCTTCGAGATCACCGGAGACGAGGGTCAGATCTGGGTGACGCGGGCCACCGGGGAGATGCTCGACCTGGCGCCGGTGATGCTCTTCACCGGGGACAAGCACGAGCTGAAGACCACCGAGTTCCGCGAGCTCGACGCCGACTGGGGCGCCGGCTTCAACCGGTCGGCCCAACACTTCATCGACTCGCTGGTCAACGGCACTCCGGCCGACATGAGCCCCGAATCGGCCATCAAGGTGTTGCAGTTGTGTTTCGCCGTGTATCGAGCCTCCGAGACCGGCGGCTCGGTGGACCCCCGCACCATCGACGAAG
>DASXZJ010000080.1:0-5810 GCA_036502025.1 Acidimicrobiales bacterium
CGGATTGATACAGCTGTTCCGTATCGTGCGGGCCATGAGCCGAACCAGCGAGATCTACCTCTGCGCCCTTTGCGAGGGCACGGCGGCCCAGTGGGTGGGCCGGTGCCCCCACTGCGGCGAATGGAACACGCTCACCGCCACCGCGAGGCGTGCCGACGCGGTGGCCGCGTCGTCGGCGGTTTCGCTGCGACTGGTGGATGGAGGTGACGCCGCGCCCATGCCGACCGGCGTCGACGAGCTCGACCGGGTGCTCGGGGGCGGCATCGTGGCCGGTTCGGTCACCCTGGTCTTCGGTCCCCCCGGGGTGGGGAAGTCGACCCTCCTCTTCCAGGTGCTGGCCACCGTGGCCGCCACCGGGGTCGACGTCGTGTTGGCGTCGGCCGAGGAGTCACTGGCCCAGGTGAGCGGACGGGCCTCCCGGATCGGCGCCGTGCCCGAGCGGCTCCTGGCCCTGGCCGGCAGCGATGTGGGCGCCATTGAGGCCGCCCTCGTGGGCCACCGCCCCGCCCTGGTGGTGGTCGACTCCATCCAGTCGATCGCCGACGAACGGCTGCCCGGCGCGGCGGGCAGCCTGGCGCAGGTGCGGGGCTGCGTTGAGCGCCTGACCCGTCTGGCCAAGTCGACCGGCGTGCCGGTGGTCCTGGTTGGGCACGTCACCAAGGACGGGGATCTGGCCGGGCCCCGGACCATTGAGCATCTGGTCGACACCGTCATCTCCTTCGACGGGGACCGCCACCATTCGTTGCGGATCCTCACCGCCGTCAAGCACCGCTTCGGCCCGGTCGGAGAAGTCGGGATCTTCGAGATGCGCGAGGACGGTTTCCGTGCCGTCCCCGATCCCGGCGCCATGTTGCTGGGCGATCGGATGGTCGGTGTTCCGGGCAGCGTGGTGGTGCCCGTTCTCCAGGGGCGGCGCCCGCTGCTGGTCGAGGTGCAGGCCCTCTTCGCTCCCGCCGCGGCCGGGACACGGCCACACACCCTGGGCATCGACGCCTCGCGGGTGGCGCTCCTGCTGGCGGTGCTCCGCTGTCGGACCGACGTGGAGATCGGGGGTGGCGAGGTCTTCGCGGCGGCCGTGGGGGGGATCAGCATCACGGAGCCGGCGGTGGACCTGGCCGTCGCGCTGGCGGTGGCGTCGGCGGCACAAGGACGGGTCGTGCCATCCGAACTCGTCGCCTTCGGCGAGCTTGGTCTGGCCGGCGAGGTCCGCATGGCACCGGGCGCCGAGCGCCGGTTGGCCGAGGCGTTCCGCGCCGGTTTCACCCGCGCCCTCATCCCGGCCTCGACACCCCCCGATGCCGTGCCGGCGGGCATGGAGGTCGAGCATGTGCGCACCTTGGCCGAGGCCCTGGCGCACACCGGCCCCCGTGGCATCGCAGGTACGATGCCCGGGTGGTCGATCGTGGCAGCCAGCCGCTGAACGACGCGCTGGGGATGATCGCGCCGGGCACGGCGCTGCGCGAGGGGCTCGACCGCATTCTCCAGGCCAAACACGGCGCGTTGATCATCGTGGGCGACGACCCGGCCGTCCTCTCGGTCTGCACCGGGGGTTTCCTCCTCGACGCCGAGTACAGCCCCCAGCGGCTCTCGGAACTGGCCAAGATGGACGGCGCCATCATCCTGGCCCCCGACGCCTCGCGCATCGCCCGGGCCAACGTCCACCTGGTCCCCAAGGCCAGCATCATCACCACCGAGACCGGCACGCGGCACCGCACGGCCGAGCGGGTGGCGCGCTCCATCGACGTGCCCGTGATCGCGGTGTCCGAAGCGATGGCCACCATCGCCGTCTACCGCAACGCGCTGAAGCACACCACCCAGTCGTCGGGTTGGCTGATCGACCGCTCGAGCCAGGCCCTGGCCACCTTGCAACGGTTCCGGGTCCGCTTCGACGACGCCCTCTCCTCGTTGACGCGCCTGGAGATGGAGGACACGGTCTCGGTGCGCGATGTGGTGTCCGTCCTGCAGCCGGGCGAGATGGTCCGCCGCATTGCCGAGGAGATCGAGGGTCACCTCGTCGAGCTCGGTTCCGACGGCCGCCTCATCCACCTTCAGACCGAGGAGCTGAGCGCGGGCGTCAGTGACACGCTCACGCTGGTGTTGCAGGACTACGCCCATGTCCCGGCGCGCCCGGTGCGCAAGGGGGGCACCGCCGAGGCCGGCGCCGGAGAGCCGCGGGCCCTCACCCATCTGCGCCTGCTCTCCCCGGACGCCCTGATGGACCTGCCCCAGGTGGTGGCCATCTTGAACCTGCCCGATCCCGGTGACCAGCTCCACGTGGAGCTGGCCGCCCGGGGCTACCGGCTCCTGCACCGGCTGCCCCAGCTCTCCGACGTCCTGGTGGAGCGCCTGGTGGAGCGGTTCGGCAGCCTGCCTGAGATCATGTCGGCCAGCGCCACCGAGCTGGAGTCCGTTGACGGCATCGGGGCCGCCACGGCCCGGGCCGTCCGTGACGGTCTGGCCCGTCTGGTCGAGGCCAGCATCTTCGAACGTTACGAGTAGGCGAGGGACCGGTCGTCCGGCGAATCCTGTACAATGGTTGGCTGCTGTCCGACCGGCTGACCTGCCGGGACCGGTACCGCAACCTCTGAAATCGTCGCTGGCCCGGCGCCGTGTCCGTGCAAGGGAGATCTGTGTCGTTCAAGGTCGGAGACAAAGTCGTGTACCCCCATCACGGGGCCGCGGTCATTGAGAAGCGGGAGACCAAGGTCGCCTTCGGCGAGAAGCGCGAGTACCTCGTCCTGCGCCTGGCCTACGGGGACCTCATCCTCAACGTGCCGGCAGACAACACCGAGGGGGTTGGGCTGCGCGAGGTGATCAACGACGAAGAGGTCGAAGAGGTCTTCGCCGTGCTGCGCAAGAAGGAAGCGCGCATGCCGACCAACTGGTCGCGGCGCTACAAGAACCACTCCGAGAAGCTGCGTTCGGGTGACATCTACCAGGTGGCCGAAGTAGTCCGGAACCTGTCCATTCGCGACAAGGACAAGGGCCTGTCGGCCGGCGAGAAGCGCATGCTGCAGCGGGCCCGCCAGATCCTGGTCTCGGAGTTGACCTTCGCGCTCAACGTGGACGAGGAGACAGCCGAAGAGCGTCTGAACGACGCCCTGACCTAGTCGGGGCGCCATGGCGCAGGTGTGGGCCGTCGTGGTGGCGGGAGGCTCGGGGCTCCGCTTCGGCCAGCGCAAGCAGTTCGCCGTGCTGGCCGATCGGCCCGTGGCCGAATGGTCCGTGGCGGCCTGCCGCCCGGCCGCGTCGGGCGTCGTCCTGGTGGTGCCGGCGGGCACCGAGCACGAGGCGGACTACGGCGCCGATGTCGTGGTGGCCGGGGGTGAGACCCGGGCCGAATCTGTCCGGCACGGCCTGGATGGCGTTCCCGATACCGCCGAGGTCATCGTCGTGCACGACGCCGCCCGCCCGTTGGCCTCAATCACCCTCTTCCGCGCCGTCATCGAAGCGGTCACCGAGGGAGGGGCCGACGGGGCCGTGCCCGCCCTGCCCGTCAGCGACACCATCAAGCGGGTCGATCCCCAGCAGACCGTGACCGCCACCCTCGCGCGCGGCGACTTGGTGGCCGTCCAGACGCCGCAGGCCTTCGCGGCGGCCGTGCTGCGGCGGGCGCACGCCGGCGGGGGCGAGGCGACCGACGACGCCTCGCTGGTCGAGGCGTTGGGCGCTACCGTGCGGGTGGTCCCGGGTGACCCCCGCAACCTCAAGATCACCACACCGGCCGATCTACGGACGGCCGAACAGTTGCTCGGAGGATGAGCGTGCGGATCGGGCAAGGAGTCGACATCCACCGCTTCTCCGACGACCCACACCGGCCCTTGGTGCTCGGTGGCGTCGTCATCGAGGGCGCGCGCGGCCTGGCCGGCCATAGCGACGCCGATGCCGTGTGCCACGCGCTGGCCGATGCCGTGCTCGGCGCCGTCGGGCTGGGCGACCTGGGCCGGCACTTCCCCGACACCGACGCCGTGTGGGAGGGCGCGCACTCGGTCGACCTCCTGCGCCAGGTGATGGCCATGGCCAGGGAACAGGGCTACGTCCTGGCCAACGCCGACTGCACCGTGGTCGCCGAGGCGCCGCGGCTGTCCCCCTACACCGAGGCCATGGCCAATGCGCTCTCGGACGTCATGGGAGCGCCGGTGTCGGTCAAGGCCACCCGCGGTGAGGGGCTGGGCGCCCTGGGCCGGGCCGAGGGCATCGCCTGCCTGGCGGTCGCCCTGCTGGAGCCGGCGTGACGCCGCCGCGCGGCCGACCGCCGCGGCGGGGTGGCGGTGGCAACGGCGGCGGTCGTGACGGTCGACGGACCGACGGCCGCCGGGCGCCATCGGGGCGACCGCACTTCGCCGAGCAAAGTGAGCTCGGGGGTGATCAGGTGGAGGGGCGGCGGGCCGTGCTCGAACTGCTCAGCGTCGGGCGCCGCACGGTGCGCCAGGTCCTGCTGGCCGAGGACCAGGACCCCTCGCCCCTGCTCGACCAGATCGAGGAGCTGGCCGTCCGGTTGCGTGTCCCCGTCGAGACGGTGCCCCGCCCCCGGCTCGACGCCCAGGCCCGCACCGAGGCGCCCCAGGGCGTGCTCGCCTTGGCCCGACCCGTCGAGGAGGTGGCACTCGAGGACCTGTGCGCTCCTGACCGGCACGGCGTGCCGCCGTTCCTCCTGGTGGCGGCCGGCATCACCGACCCGCGCAATCTCGGTGCCCTGCTGCGCAGCGCCGAGTGTGCCGGGGTGACCGGCGTCGTCCTGCCCCGGCACCGCTCGGCCCGGCTCTCGCCCACCGTGGCCAAGACGGCGGCCGGCGCCATTGAGCATCTCGGCTTCGCGGTCGTCGGTGGGATTCCCGCCGCCCTCTCGGTCATGACCGAGCTGGGGGTGTGGTCGGTCGGGTTGGCCGGTGAGTCCGGGCAGTCCCTCTACGACCTCCCGCTCGGCGAGGGTCCGGTCGCGCTCGTGGTGGGGAGCGAGGACAAGGGGCTGGCCCCCCTGGTGCGCCGCCGCTGCGACGCGGTGGTGTCTATTCCCCAGCACGGCTCGTTACCGTCCCTCAGCGTCGGCGTGGCCGGTGCCGTGGCCTGTTTCGAGGTGGCGCGCCAGCGCACGCAGGCGGCCAGCGCGTCCTAGCGCAGCGCCGTCGACTACGGCGTGCTGACGGCGAGCTCGGTGGTGCAGAAGGCGCAACGCCGCGCCGCCCGGGGGATGTCGCTCAGACACTCCGGGCAGCTCTTGGTCTCGGGCGCCGGCTTCTCGGGGGGCACCAGGTTGAGCCGCTTCATCAGATGGGTCAGGGGGACGACCACGAAGAAGAAGACCACGGTGGCCACGATGAGGAACGACAGCAGCGCGTTGAGGAAGGCGCCGTAGCTGAAGACCGATTTGTGGATGGTGAACCTCAGGCTGGAGAAGCTGTGGGAGCCGAAGATCGCCGCGATGAGCGGCGTGAGCAGGTCACCGACCAGGGCCGTGACCACGGCCGTGAAGGCGGCACCGACCACCACGGCCACGGCCAGGTCCACCACGTTGCCGCGGAGAATGAACTGCTTGAACTGCTTCAACACGGGCGTTCTCCTTAGGTTTGAGGAGGCCCGGCCGGGCCCGGCCTGGGGTTACCCAGAATGCGACGACCGGACACTTCGGGGCAGGGAGGCGGGGCTCAGGTCATTTGGATTGGATTGGAGGGTTAGCGACAGAACTCCCTGACCAGGCACCTTGACGTTGTTGCGGTGGTCACTTCCCGGCTTTGCGCTTTGGTTTCCCCACCGCTCTTGGGGCAGTAAGCCCGTTGCTGGCCAGTTCTCTCACCGTCAGAGCCTCCAAC
>DASXZJ010000081.1:0-5629 GCA_036502025.1 Acidimicrobiales bacterium
CGCTCGCGGTGGCGCTGTTCCCTCTCCTGGCGGACATCTTCGGGGAGGCGGTCGCGGCTTCCCGGGGCAGAGGACACCCATCGGTGTTCAGTCGACATCGTTCCAGTATGCGCCCGCGGCCACGGGACTCTCCATCAGTCAATCGATCGGACCCCTAGAGTTTCGGCGTGCCCGACCAGAGACCACCCCGGCTGATCGGTGATGACCGGGTCATCGTGTGCGAGCTCCTGCAGTTTCAGCGCGAGTCCCTGGTGCGGAAGGTGGCTGGGGTCCACGAGGCCGATGCTCGACGCTCTCCGGTCGGCAGCGGCACCACGCTCCTTTGGCTGCTCAAGCACATGGCCAATGCGGAGCGGCTGTGGATCCTCGAGCGATTTGCCGGCCAGGAGGTGCAGCTCCCGGAGGAAGCGGTCCGACCCGACGACACCGTGGCGTCGGCGACCGCGCTCTACCGGGCGACCTGGCCCCTCGTCGATGCGGTGGTAGCCGCGACCGCGAGTTTGGACGAGCTGTGCCGAGCACCCGCCGACACGATTCCCATCAACCTCAGGTGGGTGCTCATGCATCTCCTCGAGGAGACGGCCCGTCACGCCGGCCACGCCGACATCATTCGCGAGCTGCTGGACGGCCAGACCGGGAGATAGGCAGCCAAGGCGAGACCAAGTTCACGCTGTTCCCAGGGAGTAGCCTGAGATCGCCTACCTTCTACATCGAGGGTTCCGCGAGGACGGCCGGCACCGCCGCCCGCCACTCCCTGAGAGGTACCGAGTGCCCGGTTCCCACATCCCCAACGGATCGACGTAGCACATGGGGACCTTCGAATCGCCGACTCAGCTCACTAAGAAGGGGCACGACGGGAGTCCCATGGCGGCGACCGTGCAGCTGACTCGCCAGGCCTGGGGGTCGGGCCGTGGCCGAACCTGGTCGGTCCTGATCGACGGGAGCGTCGTCGGCTCGATCTCCAACCAGGAGACGATCGACCTCCCGATCGAACCGGGCCGTCACGCCCTTCGCGTGCGGTCCATGCGGTTCCTCCTCAGCCCCGAACAGTCCTTCGAGGCCGCCGAGGGGCAGGTCATCGGATTCTCGTGCCAGTCCAAATCCCGCCATCCCTTCATCGCCCAGCGATCGATCTTCTGGGGACTGATCAGCCTGTTCAAACACGATGTGTGGATCAACCTCGAGTCTCAGGAGGCCGACGAGACCTACGACGCCACCACCACGGAGTTCGCCCTGTCCCAACCGCCGGGGACCGACGCCGAGGGTCCACCGCCGGCACCGATTTCCTCCGTCCGCGCCCAGGCGGTCGCTCGACTCCGCTCGACCGAGGGCCACCAAGGCGAGTCAGCCCTGGTCGTCGACCAGTTGACCAAGCGCTTCGGTGGGCGGACGGCCTTCTCCGAGGTCTCGTTCAACGTCGCCTACGGGGAGGTCTTCGGCTTCCTGGGCCCCAACGGCGCCGGCAAGACCACCACCGTGCGGACCCTCGGCACGTTGATCCAACCCACCTCGGGCTCGGCCACTGTGGCCGGGATTCCACTCAGTCCTGACAATGGGGTGGAAGTTCGCCAGCGCATTTCGATCATGCCCGAGGCACCAGGTCTCTACCTGCGCCTGACCGTAACCGAGAACCTGGAGTACTTCGCCGCTCTGTACGGTCTGCACAAGCCCGGAGCTCGGATCACAGACGCCCTTGAGGCCGTCAACCTCGCCGATCGGGCGAACGACCTTTGCGGGGGCCTCTCCAAGGGGCTGCGCCAGCGGGTGGGACTGGCGCGGACGCTGATGAGCGATCCGGCGATCATGTTCCTTGACGAACCGACCTCCGGCCTCGACCCGGTGGCAGCCCGCGAGGTGCACGACCTCATCATCGCCCTCCGGCAGCAGGGGGTGACGATCTTTCTCACCACCCACCGGCTCGACGAAGCCGAGAAGCTCTGTGACCGCGTCGCCATCCTCAACACGACGCTCCGAACCGTTGGTCGGCCCGAGGAATTGCGGGCGCAGCTCTTCCAAGGGGCGCTCGCCGTGCGCACCCTGGCGCCGCTCGAGCACCCTGATCAGCTCTTTTCCCGTATCCCGGCCGTGGAGAGTTGGCACTCCGACGATCCCGGTACCTATCAACTCTCAGTGTCCGATCCGAGAGTGGCGGCACCCCAAGTGACCCGGGGCCTGGTCGAGGTGGGTGCCGATGTGCTCTCCATCAGCGAAGTGCAGCATTCGCTCGAGGACGTGTACCTCGAGTTGGTCAACGAGGACGTCGAGGCTCGCCGATCATGACGCGCGTCGATGTCCCACGGGTCCTCGCCGTCGTGCGCAAGGAACTGCGCGACTATCGGCGCAGACGGTCCATTGTCGCGGCCATGGTCGTCTTGCCGATCATCTTCCTCATACAGCCCGTTGTCTCCATCTTCGTCGTCCAGGGGGGACGGAGTACCGACCTCGACAAGTATGTCATCCTGCCCCTGCTCTACCTGCTCTTGACTCCGGTCATCATTCCGAGCACGCTCGCCGCCTATTCCGTCGTAGGCGAGCGCGAGCAAGGGACTCTCGAGCCACTCCTCACCACGCCGCTTCGGACCGGGGAGTTCATCTTGGGCAAGGCGGCGGCGGTCATGATCCCCACGCTGGCAATCTCCTACCTCATCTTCGCCCTCTTTCTGGCCGCGGTCCGACTGTTCGCCCATTCCGCCATCTCGTCAGCCGTGTTTCATCAGGGCCCTGTTCTGCTCGCCCTTTTCCTCTTCGCTCCCCTGTTGGGCGGCTGGGCGGTCGTGGTCGGCATGGCCGTCTCGGTCAGGGCGAACGAGGTTCGCGTCGCCCAGCAACTGGGAATGTTGGCGAGCCTTCCGGTGGTCGGCGTGGTCATCCTGCTGGCCGCGGGCGTCATCGCCCCCACCTTCCAGGTCGCGCTCGAGTTCGCGGCCGGGATCCTGGCGGCGGACCTGCTGGCCCTGCGCCTCGTCTCGCGCCTGTTCAACCGGGAGCGGCTCGTGACGGGGGCCAAAGCGGTCTGAGCGGCCGCCGACGCGTGGCCTCTAAGAGAAGGCCGGTACGTAGGCGGTGATCCCGCTCACATACTGGAACGTCGAGGGAAACTCCCCGAGCATCTCGAGGGAGGCGATGCCCTGGTAGTAGCTGGCCAGGGCGCTCCGGGCATTGCCGGTCGCCCGCAGAAGGTCGGCCAAGAACCCGGCCGACATCTCGATGTTGTCCGAAGGGACCAGAGCGTTGAGGCCCGGTTGGCCCAGCTGCGCCCGCATCTGGGCCACCGTGGCGGGCTCGAGTTGGCCGATTCCGACCGCGCCGGTGGGTGAAACGACCTGCGCCTGCCACCCCGACTCCCACCAGCACATCGCCTCAAGCAGGGCCGCCGGGACACCGAACTCATTGGCCCACTGCACGAAGAGCGGGCGCAAGGCGAGCCGGTCCGGATAGGCGAGCAGGAGCGGCGGCAAGGGGCTGTTGCTGACGGAGGGCGGTGTCGGCGCCGCGGCGGCCGGCACCACCAGATGGGTGCCGGCGATAACCGAATTGGGATTGGCGATCCCGTTCGCCGCGGCCAGGGTGGCCACCGAGACGCCGTACCGGGCGGCGATCGCCGTCAGCGTGTCCCCCAACGCCACGGTGACGGACCGGGAGGCCGTGGCCGGCGCCACGGTAGTGCCGGGACCCGGGATAGCCAAGGTAGAACCAAGGAGGATGTGGTTCACATCGGCGATGCCGTTGGCCCCGGCGAGGCTGGCCACCGAGACGCCGTACCGGGCGGCGATCGCCGTCAGCGTGTCCCCCGTCCCCACGGTCACGGTTCGTGATGCTCCGCTCGCGGCCACGCCCGAGGCTGGCGATCCCGCGGTCTGGGGAATGGTCAAGTTCGAGCCGGCCAGAATGTGATTCGGATCGGCGATGCCGTTGGCCGCGGCCAGGGCGGAGGCCGACGTCCCGTAGAAGGCCGCGATCGCCGAAAGGGTCTGGCCGGGCAGCACCCGCACCGTCGTCGCCCCAGCCGGCGTCGGGCCGACGACCACCATGGACAGCGCCAGCGCGCTCACGAGCGCCGCGAGGATCAGGAGACGCCGCGTCACCGAAGTAACGAGCATGGTCTTCCTACGTCTCCCTACGAGTCGTCAACATCCTCTCCCCGACATGTGCTTGAGGACCGACAAGCTTGGTGCTCGCGGGCCCGGCTGGCAAGCGCGAGGCGGCACATGTCAAGGTCAGCGACTCCGTAGGCGTCGTCGCAACACCTGTTGAGTCCTGGGTGACCGGGCCGATCCGGTCACTCCGCCGGGATCCCGCAGGCGTCGTTGAAACGCAGCAGGATCCAGCGGGACTCCGCGCCCACCCATTCCCACTCGGTGAGGGACGCGTGGAGGATGCGCACCCAGCCCCGCCGGTAGACCTCGGGCGGGATCTGCAGGAACTTGATCATGGTGGATTCGACCACCCCGGCGTGCACGGCGGCCACCACCAGTTCCCCGGGGTGGCGCTCGGCCAACTCGCGCACGGCGCTCGAGGCGCGGTCGACGAAGTTGAGCCAGCTCTCCCCGCCCGGGGCGATGGGTTGGTCCGGATTGGTGTCCCATTCGGGGATCCCGAATCGGTCGATGACCTCGTCCCAGCTCAAAGCGTCGGCCTCACCGGGGTGCAGCTCGCACAGGTCACACTGCTGCACGGCTTCGCCGAGGTTGCCCTCGCCGATGACCGGCCGCAGGATCTCCGCCGTCTCCACCGCCCGCGGCAGCACCGACGCGTACAGCGCCGCGGCCGACGCCAACTCGCCCGTCTCCTCCAGGCGGGCGGCCAGCGCCGCCACCTGGCGCCGTCCCCGGTCGGTCAGTCCCCGGCAGCCTCTGACGCCGCCCACGATCCGGCTGACGTTGCACTCCGCCTCCCCATGGCGCACCAGCACCACTCTGGTCGCGCCCGCCGTCGGTGGGAAGATCCGCAGCACTCCCTCGGGCCCGCTGGTGCCCTCCTCGCTCACGCCAGGTTGCCGACGAAGTGCTCCAGCTGGCGCAGGGTCCGGCACTCGACGACGTCGTCGCAGTGCACGGCGTACTCGCCGACGATGGAGTCGCCGGACCCCCAGTAGTCACGCGGCTCGGGATTCAGCCAGTAGACGCGCCGGGCTTTGCGCTGCATCTCCTCGACCACCCACGACTGGGAGGCGTGGTAGTTGTTGCGGGCGTCGCCCAGCAGCAGGATGCTCGAGCGCGACGTGATCTCGTCCCCCCAGCGCCGATGGAACTCGGTCAGCGCGTGACCGTAGTCCGAGTGGCCGTCCACCCAGATGACGTCGGCCTCGAGGTTGATGCGGGCCACCGCTTCCGCCGGGTCGACCACACCCTCGAAGAACCGGGTCACCTCGTCAATCCCGTCGACGAAGACGAAGCTGCGCACCTTGGAGAACTGGGAGCTGATGGCGTAGACGAGGTGCAGGGTGAAGCGGGCGAAGGAGGCCACCGAGCCCGAGATGTCGGCGATGACCACGATCTCCGGCTTGGACGGCCGCGGGTACTTGAACTTGGGCTCGAGCGGCACCCCGCCGGTGGACAGGGAATGGCGCACCGTGCTGCGGAAGTCGAGTGGCCCCTTTCGGCCATGGCGCCGCTTGCGGGCCAGCCGC
>DASXZJ010000082.1:0-8500 GCA_036502025.1 Acidimicrobiales bacterium
GCCTCGTCAGGTTCGGAGCCCATATCAGGGACGGTATCCGATCGGAAGCGCTTAACCATCATTCGACCCCTATCCCGGCGGCCATCCGAGGCGCCGTCCTCCGAGGAGATGCAGATGGAGATGAGGAACTGAGTTCAGAGCGTCCTCGCCGACGTTGAAGACGAGCCGGTAGCCGCGCTCGCCGACTCCCTCGCTCTCCGCCACCCGCTGGGCCAGCTGGAGCATCTCCGTCACCACCTCCGCGTGCTCGGGCCGGATGGCGCTGGCGTCAGCGATGTGCTGGCGGGGCACGACGAGCACATGAGTCGGCGCCCCCGGTTGGATGTCCCTGAACGCATACGTCCCATTCGTCGATGCCACCTCCTCTGACGGAAGCTCGCCGGCCACGATCTTGCAGAAGATGCAATCGCTCACATCCAGGGAGTCTATTTCTCCGCCGCCTTACCACCCACCTCCCGGGGGAGCAAACGGCGAGCGCCGGGTCGGGCAGGTAGGCCCAAACCAGCTGTCGAAGAACGAGGTCACGAGACGTCTCCCTGCCATCTCCGCGCTCCCGGTCGTGCTCGCCCTCACTACTACCCCTCTCGGGTCGGCCGGAACCCCCAGCACGCCGGCCGCCGAGACGAGCGACGTGACCGTCGCCGGGTTGCCGAGCGGCGCTCCCCGTGCCGAGCAGCGACCCGAGCCGGGCCTGCCGACGCGTGATGGGGTGCCCCTGGTACCGGTGGCGGCCCGCCGGCACAGCGTGGACTTCGGTTGACGATGGACACCGACGGCGTGTCCGGTCACGAGCGGCACGAGCTCGACCGGCTCCTCGACGATCTCGCCCGCTGGGCTGGCGACAGCGGAGCGGTCGAGGCTGCCGGCGCCCGCTCCCGAGGGCGCTGGCTGCGCCGGCAGGCGCAGGAGGAGGCGACCTTCGCCGGGCTCGCCCTCGATCTGCTCGAGCGAGGCGCAGTCGTCGTGCTGCGGACCACGGCGGGACGGGCTCACCGTGGACGGATCGTCGCGGTGGCGCGTGACTTCTGGCTCCTCCGGACCGAAACCCGTGCGATGACCTTCGTGGCCACTTCCGCCATCGCCTCGGTGCGGGCTCAGCCGGGAGAGCGCGCCCAGCCCGCTCCGGACGCCGCCGGCGCCCGGCCGGTGGCGCTGAGGACGTCCATGTCGGATGTGCTAGCCGACCTCGCCGCAGATCACCCCCACGTCAAGGTTGTGCTCCCGGGCGAGCCCGACCCGATCGGAGGCCAGCTCCGCTCCGTGGGTACGGACGTCGTGACCCTGCGGGTGGCGGCCGAACCGCCCGCCACGGTCTATGTGCGACTGGGCTCCGTCAGCGAGCTGTCGGTCTTGGGCTCGGGGTAGAGATGCTCGAGACTGCCAGGCTCGATACGGGCAGAGTCGATGAACTGATCGACGTCGGACTCCTTCAGTCGTATGACGCGCCCAAACTTGTACGCCGCCAGCTGCCCTTCGTCGATGAATCGGTAGAGCGTCCGCAGGGTCACCCCGAGCTGCTCCGATGCCTCCTTGGTGCTCATCCACCGAATGGAATCGGTCATCGTGACGTGATTTTAGCAGGAGTCCCAGATTCTGGCGCGGTTTCATGAGCTTTCCTTGCGTGCCCGTCGAAGGACCTGGGGCCACAATGCGTAGAAGGACCGCCCACTGAGTCAGCGACCGGATCCGTCGAAGGAGGACGCCCATGAGTGACCGGTCGACGGGAGGTATGCGGACCTACTGGGACGACCGGGCCCGGCTGAACGCCGCCTGGTACGTAGACACGACGGTCAATTACGACAATTCGGCGCGCCCAACAGCGCGGATGGGAGATCCGGTTCGAGCCCACGCGCTCGTCCGCCACGTCGGGAACGCCTCTGGTGACGCTGCCTACGGTCGCAGGCCGATGGCCACCTATCTACAGAACACGTACCACTTCTACCGCCGGCACCACGGCCCGGTCTCTTTGGCCGCCTTCCGCGCCCTCAACGTGGCCGGGTGCGCCCGACTCTACGTTCAGCATCGGCTGCGACGGGACGATGCCCAGGCCGCGTTCTGGACCGACCACGTGCGCGCGCACGTCACAATCGCACCTGAAGGGGATGGGCTGCCCTGACCTGAGGCCGGTCGGCAGCCTTCTCGCCGACCCGCTATCCGCCGGGCGCGCTGGCCCACGAGTCTGGCCTCTCGGCGCGCGACTCCGGATGCTTCCGATCGAGCGGACCGACCTCCCCTCGTGCTTCCATGAGGCCGAGATCGAAGAACTTCTCGATCGTCGCCGTCACCTCGCACCGCACCCGGCCGGGATCCCCGTTGTACCTTGCGGCAAGGTCCGCCGACAGCTGGTCGACCGTCCGCGTCCCATCGCATCCCGCCCAGATGGCAGCAGCCGTCGAGTTGAGCACCATCATGGCGTGGTCATGCTCGTCGTAGACGAAGGTCTTGTCCTCGACGTCGACAGACGTGGCATGAGAGCAGAGCACGGGAACGTCGCCAACTCCGACCGTCATGTCGTCCCTCCCACGGCGAGCACGAGTTGGCAGGCTTCGTGGAGCTTCGAAACCGTCAGACGGAAACACGAGCATCCCTCGGCGATCCCTACAATGCGCCTCAAGCCCCATCCCCCATGGCGAGTGAGGTTGAACGCGTTCGTCGCGAGCTCCAGCACAGCCTCGGCCGTCGCCATTGGCTCGAGCCGCGTGGGCGCGCCTGGTTGATAAGAGGGGAACACGAGCGCCGTCGGTCTGCCGGCTCGGCCGAGCGCGTCCGGCCTGATCCTGGTGGCCTGGATGTGCCACCAAGGTCCCTCGCCCGGGGACGACGGTAGCGCCACCTCTGCCTCTGGCTCAACGACCCACGAGGACGCCGTCGGATAGAGCGTCGCCAGCGCCACCCAGGATTCCGCCTCGACGGTCATCGGCCTCGGAAATGCCATGACGTCCGCGTCGTGCGCGGGTATCGCCACGATCTCGTCGGTCAGGTACCCGAGCCCAGCTCTCACCAGAGCGACGGTGAAGGTGGTCTTCCCCACATTGGGAGGACCGGGCAGGATCACCGTGCCCGCCGGCGCCTCGACCGCTGCCGCGTGGAGGAGGAGATGCTCGCCGCTGGCCTCGACGACCGACTGAGTCACATGCCAGAGCAGCCAGGCCACCGCGTGAGGTTCACTTTCCGCACGCTGGACCGTCTGATCATCGAGCGATATCTCAACGGATCCGTCGTGCCCCACATTGAGGGCGTACACATGAGTGGCCACACCACGAGCCGGGGGCTCCTGGGCTTGAAGCGGAGACAGCAGCGACGTGAGTCGACGCGCCAGCACACCCTCGTTGGCTCGAACCTCGAAGCGGAAGGAGAGCCCCTGCAGCCCACCTCGTCCTGGCAATGATCCCCTCGCCGGAAGGGAGCTGGCGCGTTCGAGAGTCGTAGTTCGCGCCACTCCTGGCAGCCTCTCAGGGGAGCGGGGGACCCTGCCGCCCCGACTCGTCCTCGGCAGCGTCCGATGCGCGGTCACTGCTCCACCTGGTCAGAATCCAGCCGCCGACGAGTAGCCCGGTCGCAGCCTCGACCGCCCGCTCGACGTTGAGGCCCGTGAACGCGAGCTGCGGTCCGTTTCCGCCAGGCTGTGCAGCGACCGGCGGAGCATCCGAGCCGGCGCTGGGACCGACCTGACCCGTCGTGCCGGTCCCGTCGGACGAAGTCGAGGTGGTCGCGGACCCCCCGGGCGCCGCTCCGGTAATCGTGCCGCCACTTGGCCCGCCGGTCGACCCTCCACCACCACCCGGGGCCGCAGACGACGCACCGGCCGCCGTCGGCCTGCCGATGAGCAGTTCAGGGGTCAACCAGGCGGCGGTTCCGACAACTGCGCCGCCGGCCACGCCCTGGCCGAAGCGCTGGAGCGCTTGCCGGCGGCTGAGCGCGGTCGGCTCGCCGCCGCCCTGCAGCCGGCCCTCGCCATCTGTTGCGGCGTCAGGTGTGAAATCACCTGTGCTCATCCTCGGCCTGTCCTCCTGCAGGCGCGTCTCCTGCGAAGCGTCAGGTGCTCGACCACGCTCCCCCCGGTCAGCGCAGGTACTTCCTGCTCGGCGGCATAGTCCCTACTACTTCGACCGGCTCAGGTCCGGTTCCTCCCGTCTGGACGGCCCCGCAGCCTGAACGGTCCCGCCCCAGTGAGTCACGGTTGGCTCGTCAGCCGGGAGGCTGGCGTCGCGGGCGCCACCGACGCCGTACCGCCCCGAGAAGGACCGTGACCAGGTAGCCGGACCAGGTCTTGGCCGGCTGGTACGCCGGCGCGCCGATGACGAGAAGTACGCGGCGCCAAGGGTCATTGGCGAGCGCATACCGGAGGCGATTGCGAAGGCCGGTATCGAGCGGCGTCAGCGGCCAGTCCCCATCGAGGAGCGGGGCGATGGCGGCTCTGCGAGTAGCTGAGCCTCCCATCGCTCTCAGGTCCGGGGGCGATTCCACCCGATGCGAGCCGCCTGCAGGAGACCGACAGCCAGGACGGTCTGGCAACGAGTCCGTTCAGCCCGCACCCGCACCGCGTCCAATCCATGCCCCCGTTCGAGTCGACGTCGCTCAACACCAAACCGAGGTCGGCAATCATCATGGTGCAGCTCGAGACCGAGGCCCGGGATCTCCCCGTGGGCCAGCACGGCGTCGTAGTGGAGATGGTCCGACGCCCGAACCACCTTCCAGCCAAGCCCGACGAGTGTGCCGACCGCCTTGTCATGGTCCGCCACGGGGAGGATCGAATCGATGTCTCCCATCGGGCGCAGTCCCGGCTCCGGGTAGCGCATGGAGAGGGCAGGCCCCTTGAAGATCACGGGCTCCAAGCCGGCCTCCACCAACGGCCTCGCCGCAGCGTCCAAGGCCCAAGGCAGGAAGACGGTGGCCTCGAAGCGCAGAAGCTCCGCTTCCGAGCGCACGGCATCGCGGCAAGCTGCTAGCGAGCTGCCGCGTCCCGTCGACACGAAGAGCACGCCAGAGCAATGCGGCGACGCCACGATCGAAGGCGGCGGCGGCCACGCTCATCGGATCGATGCCAGCGTCGGCCTCGGCCCGTATGGTGGGCAGCGAGAGCGTGGGTCGGCAGCTCTCCCGGAGCAGCGACGAAGTCGTAACGCCCGAGTCACTCGCGGGAGCTCAAGCCATCTGTGGCAGCAGGTCGCTCGTAGCTGCGAACGCCATCAACAACACGGCAAGGAACGCCGGGGCGAAGAGCAGGTACACCGGCCACGCGCGACGTCGACGGCGGGCGACCAGCCAGGCAACCAGCGCGACTGCCACCGCCGCGAGCCCCCAGGTGGCAACCGGCAACCAAGCTCGCGCCGACGTGACGTGGGACGCGCCGACGTCTGAGCGTTCGGCCACCGGAGAGGCGGGAGCCGGAGACCCGAGCAGAGAAGCCTGAATGATGAGGCGTCTACTTGCACTGAACCGGGGAGTACATGTAGTCAACGTCAGCTGATTGGTGCGGGTTGGCGCGATGACCGCCACGTCGGACGGAGCCACGACGAACGACCGGCTGACGTCGTACCGGTAGGTGCCGGACGCGGTGCTGACCATGATCTGGTCACCGGGGCGAAGCTCGTTGAGGTTGTAGAAGGGCTCGCCGTAGGTGGTCCGGTGACCAGCCAGAGCGGCATTACCTGGTTGTCCGGGCAACGGAGTGCCCGAGTAGTGTCCTGGCCCACGGCGCAAGTCCCCTGTGGCGGTGCCCTCGATGAAGACCTGGTCAACTCCGACCTTAGGAATCTTGATGACTCCTTCGGGACCGCCCTCTGGCGCCGGAGACGCCACGGTGCCAGCGCTGGCTGTCGGTGCAGCAATGCCAGAGCCGTTCGGCGTGTTCGGCGCGGGGGTTGCGGCAGGAGGCTGGTGGATCCGCTGGGCAAGCTGGCTTCGCAGGGCAGCCTGGCTACGGGACTCGGCGATACCCGTGCCCCAGAGCTCGTAGCCGAGAAAGGCCAGGACGAGTACCGCAAGGGCAAGCAGCGAGCGGCCGGCCCAGCCCACAAGTCGCCGCCACGTCATCTGATCTCACCCATTGCAGCCTCGTGTGCTTCGGCTCTAGGTCATCTCGACGGCCCTATGATTCGCATCCTCACGGCGTGACTCCTCCCTCGCGACGCTGCATCGGGTCCACCTGGACTCGATCACAGCGACCGCCGCCGCGGACGACGTGGGGCTCACCGTCGATGACGTTTGTCGATTGGCCGATATCCGGTTCGACCTCTTCGCCCGGTTGAGCCCACTTCGCGTAGTAGAAGACCTGGCCGGTACCCGGCCGGTAGAGGGCGGGCGTGGCCCTCCTCTGACAATCCCAATGGCCTAGCAGCAGTTGGTCGCCCGCCTGCCCGAGAGCGAACCGGGCAGGCGGGCGGGCGGTCGCGAACGACACGGAGACAATGCCGCCTGACCGCGTCACCGGGTGCTGACAGCCGTTCCCAGCGACGTCTGCGAACAGCGTCACCCCGTCCCTGACGGCTCCCGCCTCCTGTGGCGACGTCACCGTCGGGGACGAGCACCGCACGCTCGTGCGGTGCGCCGGCTGACCCCGTTCCAACAGCCACGCACCGACGAGGACCGGGAGGAGCACGGCGATGAAGGCGGCGCCGATGGTCGCCACCGTTGATCGGCGTCCTAGCCAGCTCCCCTCGCGCAACCGGCGCTCCGTCGCGGCACGGCGTGGGCGGACCACGCGGGGACCCGTCACCGCAGTGAGGACGCCGGCACAGTCTCCGGCGGAGACCCGGTCCGTCGTCGAGCTATGCGACGTCGCGCCTCCGTACGCTGCGGTCCGGAGCGCCGTAGCGAGCTCGCCAGCGGTCGATGGGCGAGCTCGCGGCCGTCGTGACATCGCCCGCTCGACCACATCAGCCAAGTCGGCGGATACATCCGGAGCCAAGGAGACCAGCGGCTCCAAGCTTGCCCGAGCGGCCGCCCTGAGAGTGGCAGAGGGTGTCGTGCCCTGATACGGCAACCGGCCCGTCAAGACTTCGTAACACAGCACACCCAATGAGTAGACGTCGCTGGCGACAGTTGGCCCGGCACCGGCAGCGACGGCCGGATCGAGATACTCGGCCGTTCCGATAGTCGCCCCGGCCGGCCTGCCCCAGCTCGCCCCTTCCGCTGTCCACCGCGACAACCCGAAGTCCGAGACCAGCGGCTCTCCCTGACCGTTCAGGAGGACGTTCGATGGCTTGATGTCACCGTGGAGGATGGACAGCTCATGGGCGGAGGCCACGGCGGCGGCCACCTTCGACACCAGATCGGCGGCCTCGGCGGGCGGCAACCGGGCACGCCGACCAGTTACGTCGCCCAGAGATCCCCCCTTCGCCAGCTGGCTGACGACGATCAGCCCTTCCTCGTGCTCGAGCAGCGCCTCCACTTTGATGATGTGAGGGTGGTTCAGCCCGCCGATCGCCTCCAATTCCTCGCGCAGGCACCCGACACGATGAGCTCCCGGTGACAGTCGCAGCCACTTGAGGGCAAAGGCGCTGCCGCCGGCTCGGGTTCGAGCCCTGAAGACGACTCCGATCGAACCCCGACCGATCAGCTCCTCCAGCTCGTATCCACCCAGCTCGGCCATTGTAACATATTACATACTTTTTATTGAAACAGCAAGAAAACTCACCAACCAGCCAGGCCGGGCTGAGTTCCGCCGCACTGAGGGCCGAGGGGCCAACACGGTCTCGGCGACTGCGTGGGTATTGCCCAGGTGCTCTTCGTCGGGACCTGTAAGCCGTTGGGGCGCTCGACCGATTCCGATGCGGACCTCATCTCTGCAACGCGGCAGGCGGGGGCTGAGGGTGATGGTGGCGACCAGCTCACACGGTTGACACACGGCAATCTCTGCCGGGGCGCTGGTCGCCTTCGCCCGTGCTTCCTCCTGGGCGAATACCTCGAGGAGGCCTCGGCTCGGCGCGGGCACAAACTCGTGCTTCAGTAACTTCGGTGAGCACGCGGAGGTCTTCTCTGTTCCAACTAGTGCATCGGACCTCGAACGGTTGCGCCTAGCCGACTCCTCAGCACACCGACCGGTGCTCGACGGAGGTGCCCTGGTCGCCAGCCGCGGTAGCTGTGGCTCTGGCTCGCACCGTCGTGGCGTGGGGCACGCCGGGGATGGCCCGGCCGAAGATCGCTTCGACGTGGCCGGTGAGCGACACGCAGACCTGCCGCCCCGCGACCCTGACGTCGACGGGGCCGTCGATCGAGACCCCCGACCGATCCTGGGCAGTGACGGAGGCGTCGGCCACACGTTGGGCGACCGAGGGATCCAGGGCAACCTGTCCGGAGCGGTAGAAGCTGGGGTCGGACAGGGCGCTGGCGGCGTCGTTGGCGGCCGCCGCGGCGACATCGCCGAGCTGGCGCTGACCGAGGAAGACCGTCGCCGAGTCGACCGCGATGGCAGCGAGCACGACGAGCACCAGGACGAGAGTGGGCACGAGGATCAAGACGCTGCCGGCTTCCCCTTTCGCCCGGACTCGTCCGCGCA
>DASXZJ010000083.1:0-20913 GCA_036502025.1 Acidimicrobiales bacterium
CCGACGCCAGGCGTGCCAGATCGGCCAGGACGAAACCAGCCCGAGCGCAGTGGCCACGAATCCCACGGTCAACCCGAGCGTCATCAGCACCACGCCGCCGACGACGAGGGCCGCGCTGACCAGGCCCCGCGGCCAGGGCCGGGCGTACGTCAGATGCTGGCGCGCAAGCATCAGGATTCCGCCGTGCACTGCTCCTCCATCTGCATCTGTTGTCGAAACGGACCCGGTTCAGCCGGCCGCAACCGTTCGGCCAAGGCGTCGAGCGAAACGAGGAGCGTTCCGATCGCACCCGGATCCGTTTCGCCCACGGCGACCGCCAGGGCAACATCCACCGACACCGCACCCATTCTGGCCACGTTGCGCAGGTGACGACCGCTCACGCGGACCAGCGTGCGGCGGCCGTCAGAGGGGTCCGACACGGTTTCGACCACCCCGAGTTCCCGTAGACGGGCCACGGACTCGGACGCGTAGCTCTGCGGGAGCCCGGTTCTGGCCGTGACCTCTGTGATGGAGCTGTCCGGATGGGCCAGGACATCCCTGAGCACGAGGGTCGGCCCCGTCGGAAGTGACTCGGCCTTGGAACCCCGCATGGCTTCCTCGCCGATCTTGGTGAGTTGGCGCCCGAGGACAATCAGATCAAGTGCATCCACATCGCCCACGATACATCGTTCCCAATGGATCGTCAACGATCTATCTTGGTCAGGCCTGCCGAGTCTCGACCATGGCCATCGGGCCGAGCGTTCTGAACCAGATCAGATCCGAGGAGTCATAGTTGTTGAGATGAAGTCCAGGTCGAGAGTTATTCAGTTGCTCGGGGTACTGGTCGGTCTGTGGACGATCGCCTTGGCGCCGTGTTCACTCTCTGGCGCCTCGGTCGCCGCGTCATCGGTGAAGCAATACAAGGCTGCCGAGATCTCCTTCCGCTATCCGTCCAGCTGGAAGATCAGCCGCTTCCAGGAGGAATCGAGTTTCTCGACCGCCATGGTCTTCTTGTCCAATGAGAAGCTGCATCCCCCCTGTCGGACCTCCCAAGTTCCTGCGGGACAAGAGATCACCTGTGGAAATCCGTTGCAGCACCTGTCCAAGCGTGGCGTCCTCTTGGAGTGGGCGGAAGTTGGAACGCCTACTTTTTCGATCGACCAGACTCCGGGCATCACAGGGAAAATCGGTGGGCTGGTTGGACGACTCGAAGTCACGCATCCGGGCACGTGTTCAGACGTCGGGGCGGATGAGACGATCACGGCTGTCGCCGATCGTGCTCCACCGGCTGACAACAACCGTTATGTGCTGACCGCCTGCCTACGTGGACCAAATCTGAAGTCTTCGACCGCCATGGTGGCAGCCCTGATTCGCTCGACCTCATTTCCTGGAGACACCGGATCCTGAGCGCCGGACCCGCCCCCTTCAGACGCTGTACACCGCCCGCGCCCGGAACCGCAGCGGGCGCTCACCCAGTTCTTCTAGATAATGCGCCGTCCACCCGGCGATCCGAGCCACGGTGAAGATGGTGCGACCGGCATCGGGTGGCATCCCGGTGCCCCAGCTCAGGGCGGCCAGCGCCAGATCGCAGTTGGGGGCCGGCACGTCATGCTCCAAGGCCAACGCCATCACCTCGTGCAGCATCGACCTCCGGTCCTCGCTCAGGAGCGGCTCGGCCAGCGCCAGCAGCGCCTCGAAGCGCGGGTCGCTCACCATGTAGATGGTGTGCCCGAACCCCGGCAGGTAGCGGTTCCACCGCAGCACGTCGTTGAGCGCCCGCGGCACCCCGTCGCGCTCGGCCGATACCAGCAGCTCGTAGGCCTGCTGGCTGGCCCCGCCGTGCAACGGGCCGGCCAGGGTGGCCAGCCCGGCCAGGAGCGCGTCATAGACGTCGGCCCGCGTCGACGCGGCGAGGCGGACAGCCATGGTCGAAGTGGCGAGCTCGTGGTCCGCCATCAGGATCAGAGCGGCATCGACGGCGGCAGCCGACAGGGAGGGTCCGTGGCCCCCGAGGCGATGGGCCAGGCGGAGCGCTATCGGCGCAGCACCATCACCATCACCTTCACCGCCCTCGGCGGCGGCGCCCGGTGAGCGCGGCAACCCCGGAGCCTCGCCCACCACGTCCACCAGCGCGGCGATGACACGGCGGGCCGCCCGGTGGACCGACTCCGGACGCAGGTCGGCCCGGAGAGGGTCGTCGGCTCCGCACATGACGAGGGCCCAGCGCATGCGGTCGGACGTCTCGGCCAGAGGACACGGTCCGAGCCGTCCGAACGGGGGCGCGGTCCAGTCGCCCCCCGCCTCCCCCTCCCACAACAGCGCCGCCACCTCCTCGTAGGTCATCTCCGCCGTCAGCGACACCGCCGCCCGGCCGCGGTAGAAGGGCCCGCCATCGCGCAGCTGTGTCACGCGGGTGGTGATGGTGGCCAGGCGACTCTCGACCTGGCGCCCCTCCCGGCTGCGAGCCGCCAGCTGCTCGATGTCAGCCACCTCGAACAGGCTCCGCTTCCCATCGGGTGCTCGATGCGACTCGAGCATGCCCCGGCTCACGTAGGCGTAGAGCGTGGCGACCTTGACGCCCAGGCGGCGCGCCGCCTCCTCGCTCTGGAGCATCCCTTCCACCAATCCACCATACATTGACTTGATCAACATTTACAGCACACCTCGAGCAACGGCATAGTGGGACCCATGGAAACCGTGATCAGAGACCTCATGACCTCGCCCGCCATCACCTGCACCACGGACGATTCGCTGGGCGCCGCGGCCCACGCCATGCAGGAGGCCGAGACCGGGTCCGTCATCGTGACCGAGCTCGGCAAGGTGGTCGGCATCCTCACCGAGCGCGACCTGCTGCGGGCCGCCGCCGCGGCGGCGCCCGTCGATGAGCCCGTCGCGCTCTGGATGACGGCGCACCCCGACGTCCTCGCACCCGATGAGAAGGTCGATGCCGCCTGGGCGAGCCTGACCGCCCATCACTACCGGCACCTGCCCGTGGTGCAAGGCGACGAGCTGGTGGGTGTCGTCTCGCTGCGCGACCTCATGGGGGTGGCCCGGATCCGCCCGGCCAACGAGAGCAGCACCGACGTGCCGGCCGGCCTCGAAGGCGTGGTGGTGGCCGAGACCACTGTCGGCGATGTCCGTGGACTCGAGGGCTTCTTCCACTACCGGCAGTACTCGGCGGTCGAACTGGCCGAAAAGCGCTCGCTCGAGGACGTATGGCACCTCTTGTGCAAGGGTGAGCTTCCGGATGCCGCCGCCTCGGCGGCCTTCGCCTCGGAGGTGCGGGGTCGCCGTTCCCTCCCACTCGGCCTGTCCACCCTCCTGCCGGCGCTCTCTGCGGCAGGCGACCCGTTGAGCGTGCTGCGCAGCGCCGTTTCGGTGCTCGGTGCCGAACGGGGCTGGCGGGCCACCCACGACATCGACGCCGACGAGCTGGCCGAGAACGCTCTCGGCCTGGGCGCGGTGGTGCCGTCGATCCTGGCCGCCGCGCACCGTGTGCGCCACGGGCTCCAGCCCCTCTCCCCTGACCCGGCCCTCGGCGTGGTGGCCAACTACCTCTACATGGTCACCGGTGACGTGCCGAGCGACCGGCAGGTGCGCGCGCTCGAGCAGTACATGATCCTGACCATCGACCACGGCTTCAATGCCTCCACCTTCACGGCGCGGGTCATCACCTCGACCGGCGCCGACCTCGGTGCGGCCATCGTGGGTGCCATCGGGGCGCTGTCCGGTCCGCTGCACGGTGGCGCGCCCAGCCGGGTGCTCGACATGCTCGACGAGATCGGCACGCCCGACCGGGCCGAGGCGTACATTCGTCCCGCCATCGAGCGGGGCGACCGGATCATGGGCTTCGGCCATCGCGTCTACAAGACTGACGACCCGCGCTCACTCCTGCTCCGGTCGGTCGTCACCCCCTTCGGCGGGCCGCTGGTCGATCTCTCCCTGGCGGTGGAGCAGACCGTGGTGGACCTCCTGGCGGAGCTCAAGCCCGGCCGTGACCTGTACACCAACGTCGAGTTCTACGCGTGCGTCGTCATGGACCTCTGCGGCCTCCCGCGCGACATGTTCACCCCCACGTTCGCCGCCGGTCGGACCATCGGCTGGTGCACCCACGTCATGGAACAGGCCTCCCATAACCGGCTGATCAGGCCGACGGCGCGCTACGTCGGACCACCCCCGCCCCAGCCCGTACCGGCCCCATGAACCCCTATCGGACCGCCGGACGCGGTCCGTGGGACACTGGGACCGATGGCGAGACGCGGCGGGGCGGGTCGGGTGACGGTTGGCGTGGTGGCGGGCTTGATGGCGAGCAGCCTCACGCTACTGGCGCCATCGACCGGCTCAGCCGGCGCAGCCGCGGCGGCGACCAACGGCGCATCACCGTACGGGACGACCGTGCCCTCTCCGGTCTGTATCCCTCGTCGCACACCCGTGCCGAGCGGCCCGGCCACGTTCGTGCGGCAGTCCACCGTGCCGAACACCGGGGGACGGGTCCTCGACATCGTCCTTGACGCGCCGGCCATGAACGGCCCCACTCATATCGATGTCCTCCTACCCCGCGGCTATGACCCGAGCGGCGCCACCAGGTACCCGGTTCTCTACCTCCTGCACGGTGCCGGCGGGTCCTACCGCGACTGGGTCGGCCAGGGCGTCGAGAGTGACATCGACTACACATCGGTGGCAGATGGCCTGCGCCCGTTCATCACCGTGATGCCCGATGGAGGAGCCTGGGGCTACTACTCGGACTGGTACGGCACCGATATCGGCCAAGCGTCGTCGACCCCACCGCCGGCCTACGCCACCTATGACATTGATGAGCTGATCCCCTGGATCGATGGACATTTCCCGACGGTGGCCACCCGGGCCGGGCGGGCCATTGCCGGGTTGTCGATGGGCGGCTTCGGCGCCATGAGCCTGGCGGCCCAAAACCCGGATCTCTTCACCGCCGCCGGGAGCTTCTCGGGTGCGGTCGACACGGACATCGACTACCCGATCGGCGGGGCGGCGCTCAACCTGTTGAGCTCCGCGTTCACCCACGGCCTCCCGTCCCAGTGCGTCTGGGGTGACCCGGTGACCCAGGGCGTCCTGTGGCACGGCGCGGATCCGACATACCTCGCGTCGAACCTCTCGAACACCTGGCTCTTCGTGGCCAGTGGTAACGGCAAGCCGGGGATCTACGACACGCCCGGGACGGCCGCCACGGCGGTGGACGGGGGGATCGAGAGCTTCGTCTACTCCATGAACCAGAACTTCATCGGCGCCCTCGACGCGGCCCACATCAGTTACAACAAGTACTTCTATGGGAACGGCACCCACAGCTGGGGATACTGGTTGCGAGACCTGGCCCACTTCCTGCCCGAGATGGAGTTCGCGTTCGTAACGACCTCGCCGAGCCTTGGGGGCATGCCGTTCACCTACCGGACCATCCATCAGTCGTTCACCGAGTTCGGCTACGCCTTCAGCGTCCGCCACCCCGCCGCCGCCTTCACCTATTTGAACGGTGTCACCAGCGCCGGCCTGTCGGTCACCGGCACGGGCGACTTGTCGGTCGTGACACCGGCCACCTACGTGCCTGGTGGGTCCTACCTCGTCTCCATCGCCACCTCGGGATCAGGGCACCCCGGCACATCCCGACTCACCGAACGAGCCGATCCTTCCGGCAAGCTCGCCTTCACCGTTGACCTGGGCGGGCCCAACTCAGTGCAGCAGACGAGTTTTGCCAACCCGCCGGCGTCCTTCGGGCGGGCCCAGGTGACCATCTCAACCGGGCCCGGCTGACCCCCCGCAGTCAGTGTGATTTGGCGTAGTTGAAAAGCGCAGTGAGGTTGGCGTAGCCCAGCCCGGAAGCGGGGTTGAAGATCGTCCCCGGCCGGCCGGTGTAGTACAGGTTGTCGTTGGCGAACGCACCGGTCAGGGGCATGGACCCGCCTTCGGAGTTGGTCGCCGAGAAGTACGAGCTCCCGTAGAGGGTGTTCGAGTCCATGGGTGTGAAGGGCGACGATGACGATTCGGCCGCCCGGTAGATGAACTGGTTCCAGAACCCGAGCCGACCGTTGATAGCGCTGTCGTAGTCCGCCGCTACCCCATTGAGCTGCGGTGCGGTGAAGCTGGTGCCGCCGAAGTCCACCACCGGCGACCCGAACACCTGAGTGAGCTGCGGGTCGTAGACCGCGTAGCCGGTCTGCGGGTCCCCGTCGAACGAGAGGTCGGGTTGGACCCGGCCGGTTCCGGTCCCGGTGCCGAGAGACGGCGACGCGGTGAAGTTGAACCCGAAGGGAAGGGTCAGACCGTTGATGGTCTCGAAGTCGGTCGGGGTCAGGAACTCCCGGTCGTCAAAGTTGGCGATCCCACTCACCCCCTGCTGGTACGCCGGCCGAGGTTCGAGGACGCTGTAACCGCCCCCGCTCCCCGCCTGGTTGAGGGAATCGAGCGCGGCCGCCTGTTCCGACGGCTCGCCGAGGGCTAGGTAGAGCGGCCAGAGGTAGTCCCACGACCAGGCCCGCTCGGTCGGGATGGTCACCGACTCGGTGGCCAGACTGTTCGGCAGGTCCTCCTTCTCCTCTACCGCGTAGGTCTGGGTGCCGGGCAGGGTGGTGGCTCCCACCGACGTCATGAAGGCGCTGTCGCTGAGCGTGCTCACCGTGAGATCCGTCGGGGATCCGGCGCCGTTCTCCAAGTCGGCGAATGCGCCCACGTCACCCGATGCATCGAACCCGGCCTGGTTCTGCAGCACCATCTCGGCGAAGACCTGGTCGAAGGCCGCCTCGTAGGCCGGAGTCTCCGAGCCCGCGTTGACGGCCTGGAGGAATTCGGTCTCGTCGTCACCCCAACTGGTCGAAACCGACCCCGCCAGATCCTGGCTGGCCGCCGCATTGAAGGCGTCGTAGAAGCCAGGGTCGGTGTTGGGCGCCTGGTACACGATGATCTCGGCCTGCGGGGCGATGGCACCCGACTGCTCGACGTCGAGTGTCGTCTCGTCCGATCCGGCGTCGAGGCTGACCGGACCTGAGCCCCCATCGACGTTGTCGAGGGTGATGCGGTTGGGCAGGGTGGAGATATGGAGGTACTGCCTCCAGAACGTGACGGGCACGGTCGGATCGAGGGAGGCCAGCGTGACGATGCCGAGCGTCTGTCCCTGTCCGAGGTCGCCGGCGTTCAGGAGCGGGGTCAGGTTGTAGTGGCTCGAGAAGTTCGCCGGGGTCAGCTCACCGGCGGGAATCGTCCCATTTGGCGCTGCGCCTGGCTGGTGGAGAGCAGGGGTCGCCTGGCTGGCGAACGACGAGTAGTCGGTCAACCCGAGGATGGCCAATATGTTGGCGGCTATCCCGACGGGAAGAGAAGGGTCGGTCTTGGACGCGAACACGTCCTGCACGCCGTGCTGAGACGGGATCGCGAAGTCGTCGATGGTGATGCCCAGCGCATTGTCGATCTGGGTAATCGTGCCGGTTGCGCTGACGTCGAGGCCGTTGGAATAGGCGTAGGTCGCTATCCCGAATCCCTTGAGGTATGACTTGAGGCCGTTGATGACGGTCGGCGTCTGGCCGAACACGTCCGCGAACTGCGATTCGGGGAAGTTCAGCTGCTGCGTGGCGGCCGAAGCCAGGGCGAAGAGCTCGGACTGGTTCTGCGCTTTCAAGACGAAGGAGACCGATATTTGGGATCCTTCATCGGCCGGCCCGATCTCCGAAGCTCCGGCGATCTTGGTCGGATTCTGCCCCTGAGGAACCGTGACCCGCCCCGGGGAACCGGCGGCACCAGCGCCGCCCACCGAAGCCACCAGGGTCACCCCCGTCACCAGAAGCACGCTGGCGCCAACAACCGCACCAAACCCCCGAACTCGGGTACCCAGAGTCATCGTCGGCTCCTCACGCGTGGGGTAGTGCGGCTAACTCTGGCAAATCGGCTGGGCCGGGAACGACTCGGATCGGGCGAGCCGGCCGCCGAACCGATCTCGACGCGTTGAGACCCCGACGCCCAATGACCGGATCCATCAGCTGGGTTCGGCCGAGCGACTTCGAAGCTGGATCACATTGCCGTCGGGATCGACAACATCATGCCTGGTGATCCCTTCGACGCGAAAGGTTCGGCTGGTAGCAACTCCTCCATAGGCTTCGACCAGTTGCAGCGCCTCCGGCAGTGATCTGACCTCAAAGACCGGCTTCATCGGTGAACCCTCACGGGGGGGCTGGAGGCACCCTGATTTCGATCTGAGCCGCACGTGTTCCGGGGATCGAGTGAATGAGCACTTCGTCGAGGTCATTGCGAAGGCGAACATCGCCCGAAGATTCAACGATCGATTGCGCTTCAAGCACCAGCTCGTAGAAACCCGCAAGCCTCTGAACGTTGGGAGAGAAGATGACGAGAGCGCTCATTTCGATCTCACCATATTCGGCGATGTACCAATGATCGTCGGCGGCGACCATCGGGCCCGGGTCTCGGCTGGCCGGTCAGACTGGGTGGTGCTTGTCATCGAGGCGGAGGTCATCCCAACATGCCAAAGCTGAGCGCCGGAATACTTCTCTTCAGAATCAGTAAGAGCGATGTGGTGGAGGTTCTAATCGTTCACCCCGGCGGACCCTTCTGGGCCAACAAGGATGATGGAGCCTGGTCCATTCCGAAGGGTGAATACCTAGAAGGCGACGATCTTCGCGATGCCGCACTCCGGGAATTTCAAGAGGAGTTGGGCAGCAACGTGCCGAGCGGCACACGGCTCGACCTCGGAGAACTGAAACAGCCGAGCGGAAAGCGGATCCACGTCTGGGCCATCGAAGGCGACCTAGACGCCTCCGCAATTGTGAGCAATTCCTTCGAGATGGAATGGCCACCAAAGTCGGGCAAGACATCTGAATTTCCAGAAGTCGATCGAGCTGCCTGGGTGAGCATCCCCGTCGCAAGCCGCAAGCTTCTCAAGGGTCAGTGCGATTTCCTTCCGAGGCTGATGGACATCCTTGGGCGTGACGACAGATCCACAATTGCCGAAGGCGTTGACGAGGGCGGTACCCCTTCGCATTGATCGTTCTATAGCCCGACGTCACTTTCGTGTCACGGTCACGTGAAGCGAGCTGAACGACCGGATGAGGTTGTTGCGCTTGCGGCGCGGCGCTCCGTCCAGCTCGATCGTCCCGACCCGCTCGACGAGCGCGGCGAGAACTGCCGCCCCTTCCAGGCGGGCCAGGCCCATCCCGACACAGGCGTGCTCGCCGTACCCGAACGCGAGTTGGCCCGCGCTTTCGCGCGTGATGTCGAAGCGCTCGGGGTCGTCCCACCGCCGCTCGTCGCGGTTGGCGGAGGCGAAGCTGATCAGCAGGCGCGAGCCGGCCGGGACCCCCAGGCCACTGACTGCGGCGGCGACCTTGGCAACCCTCGTGAAGCAGCTGATCGGGCTCTCGATCCGGAGCACCTCATTGAAGGCGGCCTTGATGCGATCCGGCTCCTCCCGCAGGTATTGCCACTGATCGGGGTGTGTGGCGAAGAGCCACACCGCATTGCCGATTGCGCTGATCGTGGTGTCGAGCGACGGAGCGAGGTAGTCGATGAACAACATCGGGCACCGCTGACGTTCGATCTCACCGCGATCGGCGGCGCGTTGGATACCAGCGCCGAAGCAGTGCTCGGGCAACTCCAGCTCGGCGAGCTGCTGGGCGTAGGCGCTCATGGCGAGGATGCCGTCGCTGGCGGCTATGGCACGGTCATTGAGCGGACCGAGCCCGTCGAACTGGGCTGCCGCCCAATCGACCAAGTACTCACGGCCGTCGGCGGGCCAGCCGAGCAGGTCGGGGACCCAGGACGTCGGCAAGATCTCGGCCAGATCGGTGACGGCGTCGAAGGACCCCCGTTCGACGAGCCGGTCGACGAGGGCGTCAGCGATGGCCTGCGCGTCGGGACGCAGAGCCGCGAGCGCCCGAGGTGTGAGCGGACGACCGATGACCTCCCGCTGCGTCCGGTGCTCAACGCCGTCGCTCATGAGGGTGGTGCCGCGACCCAGACTGTTGATGACATCGTTCAGCGCAACGCCCTCACCGGAAACGAACGTGGACTGGTCGGCGAGGATGCTCCGAACCTCGGCGTATCGGGTCGCTGCGTACATGCCATGGGCCTCCAGCCACACGAGCGGCCCAGCGTCGCGAAGCGCCTGTAGGTGTGGGTATGGATCATCGAGGGCGTCGTCGGTGAAAAGGTCGGCGTCGTAGCGAGGGATGTTCACGACGCCCGCTCCGTCACACGCACCGGTTCCGGATCGTGCCGATCCCCTCGATCCAGGTCTCGAGCACCTGGCCCGGTCGCAAAAAGCGCGGCGGCTGTCGGGTGGCTCCGACGCCGGCTGGAGTACCGGTAAAGAGCACGTCGCCGGGGAGCAGAGGCAACACAGCGGAGAGCTCGGCGATCAGACGCGGTACGCCGAAGATCAGGTCGGAGGTGCGCGCGTCCTGCACCGTCTCCCCATCCACCGAGCACCCGAGCGCGAGATCATCGGGGTCGGGTACCTCGTTGAGCGTGACGAGCCAGGGTCCCATCGGGCCATAGCCCCGACGGGACTTGCCGAGGGAGAACTGCGAACCGGCGGCGAACTGGAGTGTGCGGTCGCTGATGTCCTGCCCGACCGTGAGACCGGCGACATGGGACCAGGCGCCGGCCTCGTCCACCCGGTCGGCGCGGGTCCCGATCACGGCCACGAGTTCGACCTCCCAATCCACGGTGTCACCGACCATCTCGATGTCATCGAAGGGACCCGACAGCGACGCCGGGAACTTGGTGAACGTCGCGGGGACGCTCGGCAACGCCATGCCTGACTCCTCGGCGTGGCTCCGGTAGTTCAGGCCGATGGCAAAGACCTGCCGAGGGGCGGGCACCGGACACCCGAGATCGGCCTCGTCCAGCGGCGTCGAACCAGCGGTGATTCCAGCGGCGAAGGCGACAAAGGCTGGCCAGTCCTCATACACGCTCATCGGGTCGGGGCCGAATCGCCCACTTGATGCGACATGGACATCAACAACCGATTCGTCGAGGACGAGCGCAGCACGGCCGCGGTGGTTGGCGAGCTTCATGAGGTCCTCCTCCGTTCGAGATGATGACGGAGGTCCGCGAGCAGCGTGGTCGCCTCCTTGGCCGTCGGCGCCGTGCCATAGAGGTAGAAATCCGGTCGCTGCAACGCGCACGTCACGTGGTGCTCGGTGAACCAGTGAACGAAGAGCGGATCGGGATCATCGAGCACGACCACACGGCCACCAATCGACTCGAACCAGGCCCGCTCGTTACCGCCGATACACCCGACGCCTGCATTGAGGACAACGAGTCGCCAGCCGTTGCCGTGCACCTCGTCGAACCTTCGGCCGCCGTCTCTGCCCTGCACGAACTGCGTGCCGGCGTGGGCTGCGGTCGGGTGAATGAACCCAGAGGTGATGGTCGGGAGTCCGGGCGCCGGCATTGGCTCGTCGCCCACGCCTGCAGCCATCGCCTCGTCGCGTGCCGCGGCATCAGCAGGATCGGGCACGCAGATCACCCCGCCCAGCTCCATGGAGAAGTCGATCGCCGCCCTCGCGCTTGGCAGCCGCTCCGATTGGTAGCTGTCAAGCAGCTCGTCGGCGGCGATACCACCGAGAACGAGATCGATCTTCCACGCGAGGTTCGCGGCATCACGCAGGCCAGAGCACATCCCCTGGCCGGCAAACGGGGGCATGAGGTGGGCCGCATCGCCCGCGAGGAATACGCGCTCCGAGCGCCACTTGTCGGCATAGCGGGCATTGAACGTATAGACAGCATGGCGCTCGAGCCGCGCGTTCTGCGGATGCACATTCCACGCCGCCAGGAGTTCCCACGCACGCGCCTCCTGATTGAGTTCGTCGACCGGCTCGTCCGGCAGGCGCATGAACTCCCACCGCCTTCGACCGGGTCCGCCTGACACCGCGGTCGTTGGCCGCGCCGGATCACAGATCTGCAAGTTGATCGGGTCGAACACGCGCGGCTCGGCGAGGATCACGTCAACGATCAGCCAATCGTAGAAGAACCCCAGATCGGTGACGGGCAGCCCGGCCAGCATCCGCACCGTGCTGTTGGCGCCGTCGCACCCGATGACGTAGCGGGCAGATGCGCTCATGCCGTCAGCACCGGTCACGACGACGCGGTCGTCCCGTTGCTCGATACCGGTGACCTCGACTCCCCGCCGGACGTCGACGCTGACCTCTTCCGCGCGACGGTCGAGCAACTGTTCGACCACGGGCTGGTTGAACATCGACGATGCCGGCCAACCGGAGGGGCCGTCGCCCGACTGACCGAACCGCAGGAGCGTCGTGCCCGCCGCATTGCGCCATTCGTAGATGTCGGCCGGTTCAATGACGGTGCGCAGCTCTTCACCAACACCGCACGACTGAAGAATTCTCCCGACCTCATGATCGAAATGCACCGCTCGGGGGAGCGGGTAGGGACCGGGCCACCTCTCGAACACCGTTACGGTGCGCCCAAGTTGCCCAAGAAGGATGGCCAGCGCGCTGCCTACCGGCCCGTAACCGACGATGGCGACGTCGGCTTCGGTAGCGACCTTCATGCTGAGCGCAACGGCTGGTGCCCCCAAGCGCTGATCCGGTCGTAGCGGCGGTTGTCGTTCCAGCCGTCGCTGATCAGGCGGGCGCCGTAGCCGACCTCGATCTGGAACTTCGCCGGTGTCTGCAGGTAGAAGCTGAACATGCCGTCGTTGTCATGACGGCCGAGCCCGTTCGGGATGGCCAGGTCGGTCGTCCATGCCCGATCGAAGGCGGCGCCGACGTCATCGCGCTCGTTGAGCTCGAACATGATGTGATGCAGGCGTTGCGGGAGGTCGAATGGAGCCCGCGCGATTGCGACCGTGTGATGCCGACGGTTGCAGTGGTAGAAGCGCACTTCGAGGTCGATGCCCGGCGCAAGCTCGGTCTCCACCCAGTCTGACTGGGCGAAGCCGAGGCCGTCGGTGAGGAACAGATGGGACTCCTCGAACGCGGTCGTGACGAAGACCGCGTGCCCGAAGCCGACGCCGTCGGTGAGGAAGCCGCCTGGCACCAGAGCAGAGGTGAACGGGCTCGGTGCGTCGGCCAGCTGCATGACAACTTCGACGTCGACGCCCCACGGGGCCATGGTCCGAACGAGCCGTTGCACTCGCCGCTCGCTTCCGTCACCGTCAGCTACGTCTGCCCCGATTCCCCGCAACCGGGCGATCACGGCGTCGAATGCGCCCGGATCCATCGCCTCGACGCCTATGGCGATCGCGTCGTTCGCGGGTCCGGATTGCACGAAGAGCCGATTGGCCCGTTGATCGTTGCGCCAGGTGTCAACCCCTGAAACCGTCGGCTCACCCGGGAGGAGGCCCACAACGTCGGCGAACGCCGACACAAGCGTGTCGGGGTCGGGCACTTCGAGGACGAGGTAGCCGAGTTCGATTTGGTGTTGCATAGCGCCGTCCTCTCGTAATGCTACGCGTGCGCGGCGAAGAGCCGCTCGGTATTAGATCGAAGTGCATCGACGAGCGAATCGATTCCGTCAATACGTTCGGTCGCAGAGGTGACTACCGGCTCTGGCGTGAAGGGGTAGTCGCTCCCGTAGTGCAGGTGGTCGAGCGTAGTAATCGTCAGCAGTGCGTCGAGCTGGCGCGGCACCGCAAAACCGGCGAGATCGAAATGGAGCCGGCCGAGATCGCGGAGCACATCGACGTCGGGCGCCAGGAAGCGCGCGAACGCGTGTATGCGGTCGGCCACGAGGGGGAGGGTCGCCCCGGCGTGGGGAATGATGAACTCAAGGTCGGGGTTGCCGGCGATGGTGCCGTTGAGCACCAGGTCCACCACGGCGCGCGTGGTGTCGAAGAAGAACTCGAGCATCGGTCTCGGCCGCTCGAACGATGTGTGCTCCCAGCAGGCAGGCGAGGTCGGGTGCAGGAGGACGCGAGCCCGGCGGCGGCCGAGCTCGCGGAAGACCGGTTCGAACAACGGGTCGCCCACGTACGTGCCACCGAAGTTCGTCAGCAGCACGAAGCCGTCAACTTCGAGGCGATCGCAGCAGTAGGCGATCTCAGCGATAGCGGCGTCGACGTCCGGCAGCGGAAGCGAGGCGAGTAGTCCGAACCGTCCAGGATGATCGATGACAGCGCGACGACCGTCCTCGTTCACCTCGCGAGCGAGGTCGACGCCGGGCGAGCCGTCGCCGAGATACACCCCGGGCGACGAGATCGACAGCAGCGATGTGGCAATGCCGAGCCGGTCCATCGCTTCCAGGTGCTGGTCGGGCGACCACTCCGGAATCCAGGGCATTCCGTCAGGTTGGTCGTGGCCAGCGCGTTGCAGAGTGGCCCGGTAGCCGTCAGGGACGTAATGGGCATGGACGTCGATCTTCACTTGCCCAGGGTGGCGATCCACTCGAGGAGGGTATCGACGTAGAGGTCCGGCCGTTCGCCGTGCATCGAGTGACCGACGTCGGGAAACGATCGGTAGTCCACCGCCACGCCTGCTCCAGCGAGAAGAACCTGTACCCGCTGGGCCTGCTGATCGGACATCGCACCGAGCAAGAACCCGTTGGCATCATCGGTGATGCGCATGTGGTGCGTCAGCAGCACTGAGGTGACCTTCACGTCGCGCAGCATCTGTTCGTGGTCGCAGGAAGCGCCGACGGTCCCAGCCCAGAAAGACCGACCCCATTCCGGGTCGTACTCCTTGAGGTTCTGGGGCGGCTCGTCGGGCACTGGGATGAATCTCATGTGCTCGGGCAACCAGGAGGGGGATGCCTCCCTCATAGGGTCCCAGGCACCAATCGACCACTGATCGCCGAGGAAGGTGCTCCAGAGGTCGAACATCGGGCCGATGCACTGACGAATGCCCGGGGCGACGGCCGGACGGATCTCCGACGAGAAAAGCGGGGGATCCTCGTAGACCGCCGCAGCAACCTGGCCGGGCTTGGCGTACGCCGATAGCCATGCGGAGAGGACGCCGCCCGATGAGAGGCCGCTGACGACCGTGGGCCGACCGATCACCACGTCGATGAAGCGCACGAGGTCGTTGCCCATGTTGTCGAGCGTGTAGCGGCCGGGCGTCCTGGTGCTCCGCCCCTGGCCCCGGAGGTCGACGGCGAACACCTCGAAGTGCTCGGAGAGCCGAGGGATGGCGGCCTCGTATCCCCACCAGGACTCCGTCTGGCCCGGGACGAGCAGCAGCGCCGGCGATCCTGCGCTGCCAACGGTCGCGTAGTTCATCTGAATCTCGCCGAGATCGACGAGCTGTTCGGGGATTCCATGGGCGACGTAGGTTTCGTCGGCGTTCTGGGGGCCGTACCGGGCTCGATGGTCGGTCATGGCATCACTTTGTTCGATTGATCAGGAATCTGTCAAGAGCCTGTTCATTTGATTAGGCTGCGTGGGTGCCGGATATTTCGACGACCTCACAGGCGCGAGTCACCCGCCCGTCGGCGGACGCGACCCGCGATCGGATCGTGGCCGCCGCGGCCGACCTGTTCTCGGAGCGCTCATTCGACGGTGCGACAACACGCGACATCGCGGCGAGGGCGGGGGTAACCCAGCCCCTCTTGACGTACCACTTCCACTCCAAGGAAGAGCTGTGGCGGGCTGCGGTCGATTCGCTCTTCGACCTCCTGAACCAGACGCTGAACCACCGAACCACTGGGCTGCGCGGGGTCGATGAGGTCACCCGCGCCAAGCTGCTGGTGCGCGAGTTCGTCACCTTCTCGGCCAAGAACCCGCAGCTGCACCGGATCATCATGCAGGAGTCCAAGGCCGACGGCCCTCGAATGGACTACCTCGTCGACCAGCACGTCCGTCCGATCTACGAGCGCACCATCGCTCTCTTCGAGTCCTTGGCGCGCCAGGGCGCCGTCCCCAACATCCCAGCTCCGCACCTTTACTACATCCTTACCGGCGCGGGACCGACGATGTTCGTCCTCGCGCCTGAGTGCCGACGGCTCAGCTCCCTCGATCCCTCCGATGACGACGTCATCGAAGCGCACGCTGACGCCGTCTGCCGGCTCTTGTTCGGAAGCAGCTGAGGTCCGGAATTCGACAAGCGGCCGCCGCCGCCACGCTGCTCTGCCTCTACAGTACGGCCGCATTCGGGCCAGGTCCCTCGGCCGGGAAGTGTCCAGGCATTCCCACCCGCTACGCGACGGCCAGTACGGTGACGACGTGGGCGAGACGGTCCGGGTGATGCTCGAGCAGGGCAGGAAGAAGCGGGTGGTCGCCTGTGCCTTTGACTGGCCGGGGTGGGACCGGAGCGCCCGCATCGGTGAGGATGTGCTGGCGGTCCTCGCCGCGTATCGGCCTCGCTATGCAGTGGTGGCGGCGCGGGCCGGCTTGGGTGAAGAGTTCGAGGCCGCGGGTCATCTTGTGGTCTTCGAGCGGCTCGAAGGAATCGGGATGACCGACTACTACGGTCTCTCCGGGCGGGCTGCCACACCTGAAAACGATCCGATGACCGATGCCGAGTGCGAGCGGAAGCTCGCGCTACTGAGGGCTTCGTGGTGCGTTTTCGACGACACGGCCGAGCGGGTTTCGTCCGAGCTCCGAAAGGGCCCGCGGGGAGGCGGCTGGGAAAAGAACCGAATCATTCGGCACGTGAACGGTGCGGAGATCGACGAGTTCGCGCCGAAGGTGGGCGTGAAGTTCCCGTTGGAAACAAGGGACGATGCCCAAGCGCTTCGCTCGTACCGTGACGCTTTCACGGAGGGGATCCGCGAGCACCATGCCCGCGGCGAATCAGCGCGATCCTGGGCGTTGCAGTTTCTGATCCGGCGTTGTGCCTGGCACATGCTCGACCACGCCTGGGAATTGGAGGACCGGGACCTCACGAATACACCTGCCTGAGCCGGAACGGAAAGGTATGTGTCTGGACGAGCGAAATCGCGCTGACCCGTATGCCCTGAGCAGCGAAATCCGGCCGACTTGGTGTTCACGTCGACGATCGGCACGCGGCTCGAATCCGGAGGTGTTCGGCAGGTCGGTGCCGCAGATCGGCAAGGAGGCCGGTCTGAGGCACTGGAGCATCCGCGGGCTCCTTCGGCAGGTTCTCGAGCGCTCACGCGAACGAAACCAAAACAGTCCAGAGATCGGATCCTGAGCGCCTACACGCGTGGTGGGCCGCCCGGGTCTCGATCCCGGCACCTTGGGATTAAAAGTCCGGGTCAGAGCGTCGCCGCCTGACGCACACCGTCTCACCCTCGCCCAAATCTCCTCCTTAAGAGCGCGCGCCATTAGGCGACAGCCATGGCATCCCATCTCTTGGCCCACTTCACCAGCTTGACCGTGATGATCAGAGCGACTGCGAGGGCGGATTGGGCGAGTCGATGGGCGGTGAAGCGGTCGGTGTTGCGCCGGAGTTGACCGAAATTGCTCAGCCATGAATTGGTCCGCTCGACGGGCCAGCGCAGACCCATGGGCTGGGACGTCGGGGCTGCGGAGGATCCCCTCTTGCGCTTCCTGGCGATGACAGCGTCATCGATGCCCCGTTCGATGAGGCGAGTGCGGGTGAGGTCTGAGTCGTAACCCCGATCGAGCCACAGCGTCTCGATGTCGCTGAGCAGCCCGCGCTGGGAGACGTCGTCGAGGGTGGGAGCGAGGAGGATCGAGTCGTTTCGATTTGCACCGTCGATCACCCAACCGATCGGCACCCCGTTGGTGTCGGTGGCAAGTGACCATTTCCATCCTGTCTTTCCTCGATCGGTTGGGTTCGGTCCTGTTCCCTCACCTCCGACCGGCGCCTTGTGCAGCGACCCGTCGATCGAGACGTCGGAGAAGTCCAGGCCGATCACCTTGTCGAAGGCAGCGATGGCCTCTTCGACCAGGTGCTGACACGCGCCGACGGCCTGCCACTCGTCGCGCCGACGCCGCAGTGTCGTCTCGCTTCCCTTGCCGAGCCGTCCGGCCACATCCCAACTGCACCCGGTGACCAGGCGAAAGAGGATGGCCTCGAAGCAATCACGGTCAGAAATCCGGGGCCGGTGACAGCCCAGCGGATGGTCGGTCTCATGGTGTTCGGGCAGGTAGGCGGCAAAGGACGCCCAGACAGCGTCGACGACGGTCGGGTCAAGTGCAAGCATGGGACCTCCACTGGTTCGTTGGGTTGGGACACAGCCGGATTTTGTCCGGTCCGAGCCAACGACCGGTGGACCTTTCTTCCTGGTCATAGGTGGTCCACCCTCGAGCGATCCTCGGCGGTGACAATGGCGCCAGAGGAGGTAGTCATGGCCAAGGTGAAACGCAACGGTCCGTGTCCGTGTGGGAGCGGCAGCAAGGCCAAACGCTGCTGTTATGGCAACGAGCAGTTCTTCGACAACGAACTTGTTCCGAAGGAACTTTGCGCGGAGGTGATCACCGATCTCGCCGGCACCAGCAAGCTCGAGATGCGGTCCCTCTTCGACCAGCTCGTCTACCTATCCGAACTCGACCTCTCCTTACAGGTCCCGCTGCCCGTCATCCGCACACCCCACCTCGACCGCGCCATCAGGGCCCTCCAGGACGACGAGGACGATCTGTTCGACCAGGAGCTGGCCCACGTGGTGCCTATGGTCGATGACGCCGAGCACCGGTCCACCCTCGCCAGGGCAGTCCTCGCACTCCGAGACCAAGGAAGTGTTCCAAAGAAGCTCGCAGCCCTGGCGGTGCTCGAACTCGACCGAAAGACTTCGACCTTTTTCATCTCCTCGGTCGCTGAATCGATTGCCGTCCTGGCCGGCGATCAGCGCACGCCGTCCGGCCTACTCGTCGCGGCCAGATAGAGACTGATCCTTCCCTCAACCGGCATCCGGCGCCCGCCTAATGGCGCGCGCTCTAAGCGGGAGAGATGGGCGAATTGACGCGACCGGATATTTCAATAGCATATATGTACTATCATCTGCCTTGTGATAAGCGGCGATCTGATCAGAGAATCCAGGCTCCGCGCCGGCATGACGCAGGCTGAACTCGGCGCACGAATTGGGAAGCCACAGTCGGTCATTGCGCGTTGGGAACGAGGTGACGTTGTCCCGAGCTTCGAGACATTACGGGAGGTCGTCCGAGGATGCGGGCTCGAGCTCCATTTTCACCTCTCACGTTTCGACGACTCGAACGTCACAATCATCGATGACCACCTCAAGATGACACCAGCAGAGCGCTTCGAGGATCTGATCGCTCGGGTCGACTTCCGCGACCAAATTGAACGTGTGAGGTCAGGCACAGATGCCTGATCTCGTTCCGTACAGACCGGATCAAATTCTTCAAGTATTGGAACGGCACGAGGTCGACTACGTCGTCATCGGAGGACTGGCCGCGGAGCTACGCGGTTCCCCCTATACCACCCGAGATGTGGACGTCACGCCCTCGCGCAACAGGGCCAACCTCAAGAGGCTGGCTGATGCACTTCGTGAACTTGACGCCAAATTGCGTATTCCGAATGTTGAGGCTCCGGTGGAGTTTCCACTCGATCAACATTCGTTTGACTGGGAGACGACGTGGACCTTCGTCACCATTCATGGATATCTCGACATTGCCCTTCTTCCTGATGGAACTCGTGGCTATGACGACCTGCGGCGTAGCGCTACGCGTGAGCGGATCACCGAGACCCTCGAGGTGAGTGTTGCGGCGCTGGCGGATGTGATCCGTTCGAAGGAGGCCGCTGGACGGGAAAAGGACAGGGCGGTCTTGCCAATCCTCCGCCAGGTTCTCGAACGTTCGCGGGACCACGAACGCAACGGTCCGGACATCGGGCTGTGAATGACAGCAGTGCCGCGGCGCAACACCCTGGTAGAAGGTGGCGGGTTGGTTGGTCGGTGGGCCGCCCGGGTCTCGATCCCGGCACCTTGGGATTAAAAGTCCTGGTCAAGTCGTTGCACGGCGGCTCACCTAGTCACACGCTGTCGCAAGTTTCCTAATGGAAGGCAAGTTTTTGCGAATGACCAGCTACACGCTGAAGCGACGTGCGACAAGCTGCGACACGATTGTTGGGATATCCCAACACCCAAAATATGTGACTCCGAATGTTTTCCGCACGATTGCGACGACGGAACTCGTATGGCAAACGTGTTCACAGTCGTTCGCTTTAGCGCTTGAGCCTAATAACGCTTGACGTTAATACCGTAATACGTTATTATCATCGAGTGCTCACGGAGCAATCGTTCCGAGATGCGGAAACGCTGAGAGTCTGGCAGCGAAAGTCTGTTCGAAAGTTCAGTTCCGAGGTCCAACGAATGGCGTGGCGCAGATTGGCCTACGTCAACGCGGCGGAACGGATCGGCGACTTGGCAGTCCCACCCGGAAACCAGCTTGAAAAGCTCAAGGGCGATAGAGCGGGGTACTACAGCATTCGGGTAAACGATCAATATCGGATCTGTTTTCGGTGGAGTGCTACTGGCCCTCATGACGTTGAACTAGTCGACTACCACTAGGGAGGAAATATGACTGACACTGACAGCTCGATCATGGAGCCCATCCACCCCGGCGAGATGTTGATGGAAGATTTTCTTGAGCCGCTGGGAATCAGCCAGTACAGGCTGGCCCGAGCGATCGGCGTTCCCGCCCGCCGAATCAACGAGATTATTCATGGGAGTCGACGGATTAGCGCTGATACAGCGTTGCGTCTTTCCCGGTACTTCGGGATGAGTGATGGGTTTTGGATGAACCTTCAAGCTCATTACGATCTCGAGGTCGAGAAGGACCGCCTCACTGAAACATTAAAGGGAATTGAACCTCTGGCTGCCGCCAGCTGAACAATGAGAGGGATTGGAGAAGTGTCCGATCAACCTCGTGATGTGCAGTTCTGGTGGGCCGCCCGGGTCTCGATCCCGGCACCTTGGGATTAAAAGTCCCCTGCTCTTCCGGATGAGCTAGCGGCCCGGGACCGCAACAGTACCTTTAGGAAAATAGGTCGGGCCATGTGGCGCATCGAGCGACGGGATGTTCGTTTGCTCACGGCCAACTTCGGAATGACCTTCGCAACGCTG
>DASXZJ010000084.1:0-5902 GCA_036502025.1 Acidimicrobiales bacterium
GCCAGATAGCCGAGGAGATCTTCCTGGCCGAGAAGACGGTGAAGAATTACGTATCGAGCCTTCTCTCGAAGCTGGGGATGCAGCGTCGTACCGAAGCGGGCGTCTATGCGGCCATTCTCGCCGAACGCAGGGCTGCAAATCCCACGAAGTCGCTGTCGAAGGACCCCTGAGCTGGGTAAACCGGGGGAACCCCGTAACTGAGACGACCGGCGGGCAGTGCCTCCACCCGAGAGAAGCGACGAATCGTGCTCAGATCGGCTCGATCTCGATGCCGCGCCGCCGCAGAAGATCCTCGAGTCGACGGCGCTCGGAGATCGGGTTCACGAAACGTGCCGGATCATGGTCGACGTCCATGGCGGCGCACAGCGAGAGCAAGATCCGATCGTGGTCGAGTTCGCGCGCCAGATCCTCCGCCACCACGTGCCGCTGGACCGCCGCACGGCGATGAAGTCGAAGCCGACATTGCTGAAGGTCGGCCACGAGCTCCTCTTTGGAGGTGGGCAGGTCGTCAGGGTCCGTGCTGAGGTAAAGGTCGCTCAGAAGCTCGCTATACATCGACACACCTAAGATTTACCTAAAGCCGATGGAGCCAGATAGGGCCGAAATCCCCAACTTGGCCACATTTGCCCCAAAGAACCGCCAGCGAACTACTCCAACTGCCATTTCGATATGGAAAAAGTGCAGTTCGCCACGGCCATCCGCCGAGCGCCGTCGGGCGGGCTAGGCGGCGTGTCCGGCGCGGGCGAGGACCTCTTCGGCCGATTCCGAATTCCGGGCGGTGACGGTGCCCAGCGTCGTCGAGACCCGCACGGCCCCCCCGTTGACGGCAATGGGATTGTCGAAAACTTCTCGCACCCGCTGCATGAGCGGCCCCATGAATTCCTCGTTCTCGATGGTCATGACCGCGACCAGCTCGCTCTCCCCCACCCGGCTGACGGTGTCCTCGCTGCGCAGCATCGACGTCAGCCGACGGGTCATCCCGAGAAGCACCTCGTTGCCTGAGGTGTAGCCCAACTGGTCGTTGATGTCCTTCAGATTGTCCAAATCGATGTGCGCCACGATGACGCACCCGCCGTGACGTCGCCGGCGCGTGAGCTCTCGGGTCAGGCGATCGAGAAGCAGCATCCGATTGGCCAGCCCCGTGAGCGGGTCAGCAAGGGAGAGCTGCCAGAGGTCGTCGTACTTCCCCATGAATCGAGGACGGCGCGGCGACCGGTCGCTGATGAAATCCCCGAACGAGATCTCCTCGAACATCGACTCGAGGCTTCCGAAGGAGCGGTCCTCCGAGGCGTCGCCTCCTCGAACCGATGGCTGGTCGGGCTGTTCCAGGACCCGCAACGTCGCGGCGCCCTCTTTCGTTGTTCCCTTCGCTGGCGCAGTGCCTGCTTTCGACACACGTCGTATGCGCATACAGCCCCTTCGCTACCAATCCCGATCTCACATTTTAGCTGCTCTCCTTCGGGGGGAGTAGGACCGGAAGTCCCAATTGCGCGGGACGAAAGAACCAAGCCACACCGCACTGTTCAACCGCGAAATACCAGTTGGAAGAGCCATTCGGCCCCGTTTTCCGGTCGGCCACGACGACGACATTGCATTGTGCATGCGATTGGGACTTTCGACCCTTCCGCTCCGCAGGGCGGGATGCCAGAGTTCGAAGGGCGGTAGGTGGCCTCGGAGCCGAGAGCTGGGTGGGGGTTCCACAGGGGGGCTCAGCTCTCGGTCTGGGGCTCCTCCTGTACTCGTTATGGGGCGCCCCGAGTGGGCGTCGTGATCCCCCACCGCGCGAGCGTCGCTAGCGCTTCTTGGAACGTTTCGCTGCTTTCTCCAGTACGACCATCCGTTTCTTGAGGTCTTTGAACTGTTCGGCGAAATTGGCCTTCCCGTCCATCTCGACCCACGCAAGCTTCTTGCTCAACGCCGCCAGTTCATGGTTGAGCGTCTCGACGGCGTCGGTGAGCACCGAAAGATCCTCCTGGGATCGTTCGAGAATTTCACGAGCGACGTTGGCGTCACGGGCAGCCACAGTGGCGGCGAGGGCCGCTTTGACGACATCAACGCGTGTCGTGAGGAGCTCTTTCGATGCCCGAGCCATGGCAACCAACTGTACGGCCGGCCACTCGCAGGCGAGTTTCAGTTGCGGTGCCACTCCGTTGCACGGGCGTGGCGCCCCTTGGGCCGTTTCGCACGAAATCCCTGGAGGCGGCGCCCGAATTCGAACCGGGGTACGGGCAGGGCAAAAAGGAGGGTCCGCAGCGATGCACTCGAAGGCGAAATGGCAGCTCTGAGTACGTGCGGTTCCACAGCTTTCCACCCCGATTCGTGGCAGCTGCGCCCTCAGCGTGCCATAGAACTCGCTCCCGCCACCCGCTCAGGGGCACGCTGCTTCGTCGTTTTCGCCACTAAAGACATCCGACTACTCTCCCTCCATGACCACCCCTCCCACCCTTTTCGAGTGGGCAGGAGGCAGTGAATCCTTCACACGGATGATCAAGGCCTTCTACGACCGAGTGGAACAGGACGAGCTGCTTTCACCGTTCTTCCCCGGGGGCGTGCACGAGGAGCATCGACGCCACGTGGCGGCATGGTGGAGCGAAGTATTCGGCGGCCCGGCTCAGTACACCGAGGAGTTCGGCGGCTACGAGGCCATGCTCGGCAAGCACCTCAACCTGGGCATCACCGAAGAGCAACGATTCCGTTTCGCGACACTGATGCGCTTGGCGGCGGACGACGCCCAGATGCCCGCGGATCCCGAGTACCGTTCGGCCCTTGTTGCCTATCTCGAATGGGGCACTCGCATCGCCCTGGGCAACGCGCAACCGGGCGCTGCAGTGACGGAACATGCCTTGGTCCCCAAATGGGGCTGGGGCGAGGCGCCTCCGTATCAGCCGTAGGCAAACGGTGACTTCACGCCGGCGATCCAGCAAGTACCGCCGTTCACTGCAGCACACCACAGGCAAGCAGCGCAGGTACCATTCCTCGTCGGAGGCCAAGAGCCACAGGGCAGCCGACCACTATCCCGAGCTGCCAGAGGTGGGCCACCTCACGCCCGAGCGGAACACCCGACCCGGCGATCGCCCCGATGACCGACGCTCCCGCACCGTCAGAAACGCCAATGCGGACATGAGCTCGCAGTCGGGCGATGTCGTTTGCCAGCCACATGGGACCAGTTGATCGCTGGTTTTGCCAGTGACATGGGACCACCCTCTTTGCCAGTTATGGGACCACCCTGAGGGTCCACCAACGCCGGCCGAAAAGACATTCGGCTGGGCCTCTCAAGCCACTGGCGAGGAGGCCCCATGGCGTTTCGGGAGGTATCGGTGGTCCAGGTCAAAGAGGCTCTGCGGCGCTGGCTGCGCGGTGAGGGTGAGCGCCCCATCGCGCAGGGAGTCGGCATCGATCGAAAGACGGTCAGGCGCTACATCGCCGCTGCCATGGAGCTGGGCGTCGAGCGCTCCGGCGGTGAGGAGCAGCTGGGCGACGAGCTGATCGGCCAGGTCCTCGAGCGGGTCCGCCCGCACCGCCCCGACGGCCACGGCGAGGCCTGGCGCACGCTGCTCGGCGAAGAGGAGCGGATCAAGGGCTGGCTGAAGGACGACCTGACCGTCACCAAGATCGGCATCCTGCTCGCCCGCCGTGGGGTGGAGGTTCCGCCGCGAACTTTGGCCCGCTTCTGCGTCGAACGCTGCGGGGCGGGAAGGCGCACAGTCACCGTCCGGGTCTCCGACCCTCCACCGGGCCAAGAGCTCCAGGTCGACTTCGGACGTCTCGGACTCATTCCCGACGGGGAGCGCCGGCGGGTCTGTCAGGGGTTGATCTTCACCGCCGTCTACAGCCGTCACCAGTTCGTCTGGCCGACGTTCCTCCAGACCACTGAAGAGGTGATCAAGGGCTTCGAGGCGGCCTGGAGCTACTTCGGCGGGGTCTTCCCCGTCGTCATCCCCGACAACATGAAGTCGATCGTGATCACCGCCGAGAACACCGCGCCGCGGATCAACGACACCTTCATGGAATACGCGCAGTCCAGAGGCTTCGTCATCGACGCTGCCCGAGTGGCCACCCCCACCGACAAGCCACGCGTCGAACGCGTCGTCCACTACGTGCAGCACAACTTCTTCGCCGGAGAGTCCTTCGTCGACCTGCTCGACTGCCGGATGCGCGCCGAGACCTGGTGTGACACCACCGCGGGCGTGCGCATCCACGGCACCACCCAGTGCCGGCCCATCGAGGCGTTTCGTCTCGAGGAGCTCCCGCTGCTCTTGCCCCGGCCGGGCGCACCATTCGATGTGCCCACGTGGTCCGAACCCAAGGTCCACCGTGACTTCCATGTCGAAATCGACAAGGCGATCTACTCGGTGCCGCACCGCCTGGTGGGTCGAACGCTGCGGGCCAGGCGAGACTCGTCCACGGTCAAGCTGTATTTGAAAGGCGAGCTGGTCAAGGTCCATCCCCGCAAACCACCAGGTGGAAAGAGCACCGATCCCGCCGACATGCCCACCGGCAAAGAGATCTATGCCACCCGCGATATCGAGAGCCTCGGGCGCATGGCGGCCGATCACGGTCCCTCCATCGGCCTCTATGCGGGGGCCATCTTGGACACCCCGTTGCCCTGGACCAAGATGCGCCAGGTCTACCGCTTGCTCGGTCTGGTCAAGAAGTGGGGTCCCGAGCGCGTAGAGCTCGCCTGCGCTCGGGCCCTCGAGGCCGAGGCCGTCGACGTGAACCTCGTGGCGCGCATGCTCGAGCGAGCGCGAGAGGACGCCGATCCGGCCGTGACGCCACGACCGGTCGTGATCCAGGGTCGCTTCGCTCGCGATCCTTCCGAGTTCGCCAGCATCACCGAGGTCGGACGATGAGCGCGCCCGCACCCAGCGTCTCGCCCGAGCTCAAGGTCCTCATGCGGCGCCTCAAACTCGGCCAGCTCCTCACCACGCTGCCCGAGCGTCTCGCCCTGGCGCGCAGTCACGAGCTCACCCACATCGAGTTCCTCGAGCAGCTCTTCAGCGACGAGGTGCAGCGCCGTGACGCCGCCTCAGCCGGACTGCGCGCCCGGGCGGCCAAGCTCGATCCGCACATGGTGCTCGAGGCCTGGGACGATGGAGCCCAGATCACCTATGACCGGGCCATCTGGTCCGAGCTGATCTCCTTGCGCTTCGTCGACCAGGCCCGCAACGCCTTCATCTTGGGACCGGTCGGCGTCGGCAAGACCTTCATGGCCACCGCTCTCGGACACATCGCCTGTCGGCGCCGCATCAGTGTGCACTTCGAACGCCACGACCGGTTGCACAAACGGCTCAAGGCAGCGCGTCTCGACGCCAGCTACGACCAGGAGATGCGAAAGCTCATCGGCGTCGATCTGCTCGTGATCGACGACTTCGCCCTCCAGCCTCTCGACATGCTCGACACCGCCGACATCTACGAGCTGTGCGTCGAGCGACACCACACCAAGGCCACCGTGCTGACCTCGAACCGTGACCCGAGCGAATGGCTGGCGGCAATGGCCGACCCCTTGCTCGCCCAGTCCGCCGTCGACCGGCTGAAGAGCGCGGCGTGGGAACTGGTCATCGAGGGAGAGTCCTACCGCCAGCACGAGAAGCCGACCCTCGAATCGGACCCTTCCGGGACGACTCCGTCGCCTCGCCAACGCCGACGTACTTGACACCGTTAGACCCTTCCGAGATCATCAGCACAGCCGGTCGAAGTGGACGCGACGTGGTCCCATGCTTCTGGCAAAGAGGTGGTCCCTTAAGACTGGCAAACGACAGATGGATGAGGAAATGTATGAGGGCGTCTCGCCGTTGACGCCGGGTGCCCTTGGTGCAGACAAGCCCGTCATTAGCGTGGCGTGGAGGTCCTGAGCACCGATGAATGCCGCTTCGAGCGCGTGCCCTAGATTTCACATCCT
>DASXZJ010000085.1:0-8326 GCA_036502025.1 Acidimicrobiales bacterium
GGTGAGGGCGGCGATGCCCGCTTTGGCCGCACCGTAGTTGGCCTGACCGGCGTTGCCGTAGAGGCCGGCCTCCGACGAGGTGTTGATGATGCGCCCAGTGACCTCCTCGCCCGCCTTGGCCCGGTTGCGCCAGTAGATGGCCGCGTGGTGGGTGGGCGCGAAGTGACCTTTGAGGTGAACGCGGATGACGTCGTCCCAGTCGGACTCGTCCATGTTGAAGGACATCTTGTCGCGCAGGATCCCGGCGTTGTTGACCAGGATGTCGAGACCGCCGAAGGTGTCGATGGCCTGGTCGACCACGTTCTTCCCACCGTCCCACGAGCTGATGTCGTCCCCGTTGACCGCGGCGTCGCCCCCGCGCTCCTTGATGAGGGCGACGACGTCCTCGGCCGGGTGCTCATTGGCCGCCGTGTTGGTCAGCGCGCCGCCCACGTCGTTGACGATGACCTTGGCGCCCTCGCTGGCCAGCATGAGCGCCTCCTCGCGGCCGATGCCCCGGCCGGCGCCGGTGACGATGGCTACCTTGCCGTCGAGCAGTCCCATGTGTTGCCTCCCTTGGTGAACGTGGTACCGGTCGGATCGAACCGGCCGCGGCGCAGGCGCAGCGGATGGTGCGGCCCGGCGCCAGCAGCATGGCCGATCGGTCCGGCCGAGGGCAAAACCGGCCAGGGCGCGGGATCAGGGGGAGAAGCGCGCCAGCGCGCCGGCGGTCACCTCGGCCACCAGGGCGACCGTCTCGTGGCGGGCCCGCGCCCCGCCGTAGCGCGCCGTGAGGCTGACGATGTCGATCCCCGGCGGCGGCGAGCCGAGCACGCCGGAGTCGGCCGCGCCCACGATGCAGAGCACCGGGCAGCGCCCCTGGGCCAGCGCCAGCACGCCGCCCGGCACCTTGCCCTCGAAGGACGGGGGGTCCAGGTGGCCTTCACCGGTGACGACCAGATCGGCCCCGTCGATGGCGTGGGGCAGCGCGGTCAGATCGGCCACCAGATCGAAACCGGGGGCGAGGCGCGCCCCGAGGGCGGCCAGCCCGCCCGCCAGCCCGCCGGCCGCGCCGGCGCCGGGGAGGGCGTCGACGTCGACACCGAAGTCCCGCCGGTAGCGGTCGGACAGGGAGCCGAGGCGGTCCGCCAAAAGGGCGATCTGCGCGGGCGAGGCCCCCTTCTGCGGCCCGAAGATGGCGGCGGCCCGACGGAAGGGCGTGGTGACGTCGCAGGCCACCACCAGCTCCACCGAGGCGAGCGCGTCGGGCGGGCCGACGGCCTGGACGGCGCCCCACCCACCGTCGGTGGTGGCCGAGCCGCCGCAGCCGATCACGATGCGGGTCGCCCCGGCGTCGCGTGCGGCGAGGAGGAGGAGCCCCACGCCAGCCGTGTCGGCGGTCAGCGGGTCGTCGTGGCGGGGATGGGGGAGGAGGGCGCGGCCGGCGGCGCGGGACATCTCGATCACCGCGGTCGGGCCGCCACGACCCTCGGCGCTCGGTAGGAGACGCCAGTCGGCTGCCACCGGAGCCCCCAGCGGGCCGGGCACGGTGGTCGTCATGATCTCGCCGCCGAGAGCCTCGAGCAGCCCTTCGCCACCGTCGGACATGGGGATCTCCATGGCGGTCCACCCCGCCGCCCGGGCCGCACCGGCGATGGCACCCGCCACCTCGGCGGCCGACGCCGTGCCCCGGAACTTGTCCGGCGCGGCGACCAGGTGCGGCATGGCGGTCGAAGCTACCCGGGGCCACGTGGTGCGGGCGAGAGTGGTGCGGGCGAGAGTCTGGTGCGGGCGAGAGGACTCGAACCTCCACCCCCATTGGGGACCGGGACCTAAACCCGGCGCGTCTGCCAATTCCGCCACGCCCGCGGCGAGCCCGCGGTGCGGGTGAACAGGAAGTCTACGGCCGTGTGCCCACAGGTGCCTGCCTCGGCCACTAGCCTCGTGCCATGGCTCCTGCATCCGTTGTTCCCCCAATTACCGCCGCGGCTGGGGGTGCCGAACCCAGTGCGGACATCTACCAGCGCCTCCTCAAGGAGCGCATCGTCTTCATCGGCAGTGCGATCGACCAGCTCACGGCCAACCTCGTCTGCGCCCAGCTCGTCCTCCTGGAGGCCGAGGATCCCGACCGCGACATCTCGCTCTACATCAACTCACCCGGGGGCTCGGTGACCGACGGCCTGGCCATCTACGACACCATGCAGTACGTGCGCCCCGACGTCTCGACCATCTGCGTCGGCCTGGCCGCCAGCATGGGCCAGTTCCTGCTCTGCTCGGGCGCCCCGGGCAAGCGCTTCGCGCTGCCGCATTCACGGATCCTGATGCACCAGCCGTCGGGCAGCATGCAGGGGCAGGCGGCTGACATCGCCATCCAGGCGGAGCAGATCATCTACCTCAAGCGGATGATGGCCGAGCGCATCGCCTTCCACACCGGCCAGCCGCTGGAGCGGATTGAGGCGGACTCGGACCGTGACCGCTGGTTCACCGCGGACGAGGCGCAGGAGTACGGGTTCATCGACAAGGTGATCGACCGGTCCGCCGCCACGGCGAAGAGCGTTTAGACGTGTCATTGGACGTCCCGGCCTCGACGTCGGGCGCCAATCCACCGGCGGAAGACGGCAGGCACGACGGTTACGGCATGGCGCGACCGGTAGCCGACGGGTCGCCCATGGCGGCCCAGGCGGCGGGCTTCTCGCCCCGCGAGGCGCAGGGACACAAAATCACGCGGGTCGTCTCGCCGACCATCGGCGTCCGGCAGCGCCTGCGCGAGATCTGGCTCTCGCGCGAGCTGCTGGTCTACCTGGTGCGGACCGAGATCAAGGTCAAGTACAAGAACTCGGTATTGGGCCTGGTCTGGTCGATGGTGGCCCCGGCCATGACGTTGGCCATCTACTTCGTCGTCTTCCAGGTCGTGCTGGGCAACAAGCAGCCGAACTTCGTCATCTTCCTCTTCGCCGGGCTTCTCCTGTGGAACCTCTTCTCGCTCGGCGTGCTCACCGGCACCGGGGTGATCGTCAACAACGCCGGCATCGTCAAGAAGGTGTCGTTCCCCCGGGAGATCCTGGCCCTGGCCGCGGTCGGCTCGGCCTGCGTGTTCTTCTTCTTCCAGTCCATCGTCATGGTCATCTTCATGATCGTGCTGCACACCGGGCCCGACTGGTCGTACCTGCCCCTCCTGCTGCTGGCCCTGCTCACCGGCGTCACGCTCTCCTCGGCCATCGCCATCCTGCTCTGTGCCATCAACGTCTACCTGCGCGACACTCAGCATCTGATCGAGGTCATCCTCACGGCGTGGTTCTGGGCCTGCCCCATCGTCTACGCCTACCAGGGTCAGATCGGGAACCGGCTCGGTCCCAAGGGGCTCTCGTGGATCTACTTCCTCAACCCGATGACGCCGCTGGTGCTCTCCTTCCAGCGGATGATTTACGCGCACCCGATCACCTACGCCGTGGTGCACGGGGTCAGGACGACGTACGACGTCCTGCCCACGCACGGGCATATGTGGTACCTCTCCCTCGACCTGGGCGTCCTGGCCGCCGCCGTCGTCCTCTTCTTCGTGGCCCTGGCCGTCTTCGGCCGGCTCGAGGGCAACTTCGCCGAGGAGCTCTAGGCGTGTCGGACATCGCGGTGGACGTACGGGAGGTATCGAAGCGGTTCCGGCTGGCCCACGGCAAGTACAACTCGGTCAAGGAGCGGCTCATCCACGCCGGCCGCACGCCGCACGAGGACTTCTGGGCGCTCAAGAACGTCTCGGTCGAAGTGCACGAGGGCGAGACGGTGGGCATCCTCGGCCGCAACGGCTCGGGCAAGTCGACGCTGCTCAAGTGCATCTGCGGCGTGCTCCAGCCGACCTCGGGTGAGGTGGTGGTGCGCGGCAAGCTGGCCGGCCTGCTCGAACTCGGTGCCGGCTTTCAGCAGGACCTGACCGGCCGCGAGAACATCTACCTCAACGGCTCGTTGCTCGGCATGTCCAAGCGCGAGGTGGACAAGGTCTTCGACGACATCGTGGACTTCTCCGAGCTGGAGGAGTTCATTGACGGACCGGTCAAGTTCTATTCCTCGGGTATGTACGTACGGCTCGGCTTCGCCGTGGCGGTCAACGTCAACCCCGACATCCTGGTCATCGACGAGGTGCTGGCGGTCGGTGACGAGCGCTTCCAGCGCAAGTGCATCGACCGGGTGAAACTCTTCCAGCAGGAGGGCCGGACCATCCTGCTGGTCACCCACTCACCGGACCAGGTGCGTTCCATCTGTGACCGTGCCGTCGTGCTCAGCCACGGCGATCTCGTCATGGACGGCCCCCCGGGGGAGGCGGTGCGGATCTTCCGCGAGGGCCTGCTCGAGGAGGAGGAGGTCCTGGCGGTGCCCGACGAGGACACCGAGACGCGGCCTCACATCCGGGTGCCCGAGGGCTCGCCCGACGCCAACCACCCGGTGCGGGTGACCTACGCCGAGCACACCTTCCCCAACGCGGCGAACGTGCCGTACATGAAGACGGGCGACAGCTTGACCATCGGGGTGGGGTACCACTCCTCCATCGCCACCGAGAACGTCGTCTTCTCGCTCGAGATCACCGATGAGAACGGGGTCTCGATCATGCGCACCGACACCGCCATCCTCGGCTACCGCTTCGACCTGCCCGTCGGCCCCGGGCTGGTGAACTTCCTGGTGGAGAACATCCCCCTGCTCGACGGCGCCTTCACCTATGCCATCGGCGTCCACAGCCCGCGGGGCGTCCTCTTCGACTGGCGCGACCCGGCCGGCAAGTTCGAGATGATGAATCCCGGCAAGACCACGGGCGTCCTCCAGCTCCCGGTCCATGCGTGGCTGCTGCCGCCCGAGCCCGCCATCCTCGCCCGCATGGCGCCGGACGAGCTCGCCAATCTCGACCAGCGGGCCTGATCGCCGTGACGGAACCCGCGCCCACGGAGGCGCCCGCGGCCGCGCCGGATCCCCGGGCCTACGTGGCCCAGGTCATGGCCGAGATCGAGGAGGACGTGCGGGTACGCCGCACCTCGGGCGACCTTCCGCCCAAGCTCGAGCGCGAGCTCGACGAGCTCTTCCTGGCCCACTCGCCGGTGGCCGGTCGCGGTGGCGACCTGACCGACGCGTTGCGCATGGTCGACGCGGCCACCTTCGTCGATCCGGTGGTGCCGGTCGACTCCGACCGGGCCGCCGGTGCCGTGGTGAAGCGGGGCATGCGGACATTGCTGCTCTGGTACGTCGGCTGGATCACCCATCAGATCAGCCAGTTCGCCTCGGCCGTCAGCCGCGCCCTGCACATCGTCGAGGGCCGGCTCACCGAGCTCGAGCGCAAGGTGGAGGTGCAGCGCGTGCCGCGGGCCGGCGTGGTGGCGTTCCCCGCCCTCCACGGTCCCGACGCCTGGTGGGTCGGGCCGGCCATCGACGCCGTGAAGTCGGTGCCGGGTCGCATCCTGCACGCCGCCTGCGGCGACGGCTGGCTGGTGCAGCGCATCACGGCCGCCGGCGGTGACGCCTACGGGGTCGACCCTCGGTCCAACCTGGGCGATCAGGGCACCATCGGGGTCTTGGACCTGCGGGGCGAGGACGTGGCCGACCACCTGCGCGCCGTGGCGCCGGCCGGGCTCTCGGCCATCCTGCTCAGCGGCGTGGTCGACGGGATGGGGAGCGGCGAGCGGGCCCAATTGCTCGGCCTCATCGCGGCCGGGCTGGCTCCCGGCGGCGTGCTGGTGGTGCACTCGCTCAGCCGGTCGGCCTGGGATGCCGACGACGCGCCCTTCGAGGCCGACCTGGCCCCGGGCCGGCCCTTGCGGGCCGACACCTGGTGCCATCTCCTCGGTGAGCATGGCTACGCGGCCACGGTCCAACGCGGCCCCGGTGACGCCGACTACCTGGTGACCGCCGTTCGGGCCACCCTTGCCCCGCCCGAGCCGATCCTGGCGCGGTGAGCGTCGCGGCCGGGCCGAAGGGCCCGCCGGTGGCCGTCCATCAGTTCATCCCCACGCTCAACCCGAGGGACGCCACCGGGACGCACACGCTGCTGCTGCGCGACGCGCTGCGGGCAGCGGGGTGGCGCTCGGAGATCTTCGCCGAGGCGATCCATGACGACCTGGCCACCCAGGCCTACAAGCACTGGTGCTACCCCGAGCAGGCCGCCGCCGGGGACGTGCACATCTACCAATTCTCCACCTCCTCCGCGGTGGCCGGCTTCCTGGCCGAGCGCGCCGAGCCCCTGATCCTGGACTTCCACAATTTCACCGGGCCGGAGCTCTACGCCGGGTGGGAGCCACACACGGTTGACCGGGCGGCCCGGGCGGCCGACGAGCTGGCGCTCCTGGCCCCCCGCGCCGCCTTGGGCCTGGCCGACAGCCCTTTCAACGAGCTCGAGCTCCGCCACGCCGGCTGCCGGCGCACGGCGGTCGTCCCCGTCCTGGTCGACTACGGGCGGGTGGTGGCCGATCCGGACCAGCGGGTGGCCGCCGAACTGGCCGCGCGCCAGGCGGACGGGGGTACCGACATCCTCTTCGTCGGCCGGGTCGTGCCGTCCAAGGCCCAGCACGAACTGGTCAAGGCCCTCTGGGCCTATCGCCGGCTCTACGACCCCTCAGCCCGCCTGCACCTGGTGGGGGGCACCAGCAGCTACGAGTACACCAAGGCGCTGCGCGGCTTCATTGACGATCTCGGGCTGACCCGCGCCGTCCGGCTGGCCGGTGACGTGTCCGACGCCGCGCTGGCGGCGTACTTCGCGGCGGCCGACGTCTACCTCTCGCTCTCGGTCCACGAGGGGTTCGGCGTGCCGCTGGTCGAGGCCATGGCGGCCGGCGTGCCCGTGGTCACCCGGGCGGTCGGCGCGGTGGAAGGCACGGTCGGCGACGCCGCACTGCTCCTCGCCGGAGCGGACCCCTCCTACGTCGCCGCCGCGCTGCACCGGGTCTGCACCGACGGCGCCCTGCGCGCCACGCTGATCGAGGCCGGGCGGCGGCGCGTGCCGGCGCTGGCCCCCGAGGCGGTGGCGGCCCGAGTGGTGGCCGCGGTGGCCACGGTGGCCGGCCCACCCCCCACCAGCGGGGCGTCGGCGCGGTGAAGGTCGCCTTTGTCACCCCGCGCTACGGCACCCAGGTCATGGGCGGCGCCGAGACGGCGGCGCGCCAGCTGGCCGAGCACTTGGTGGCCGACACCGGCTGGGAGGCCGAGGCGTACTCGACGTGCGCCCTCGACCCGATCACCTGGGCTGACGAGCTGGAGCCGGGTGACTCGGTGATCAACGGGGTGCCGGTGCACCGCTTCGCCTCCTCGCACGGGCGGATCTTCGACTTCTACGACCTCGACGCCCACGTCCGCCTGGCGCCGCAATTGGCCACGCGGGAGCAGAGCCGGCGGTGGGTGGACTACAACGGCCCGGTCTCACCCGATCTCATTGACGCGGTCATCGCCACCGACGCCGACGTGGTGGCCTTCTATCCCTACTTGTACCATCCGACGGTGGCGGCCATCGGCCGGGTCAAGGTGCCGGCCGTGCTCCATCCGGCGGCGCACGACGAACCGGCGCTGTACCTCCCGATCTTCCGGGGCACGTTCGGCGACGCCGATGCCTTCTGCTTCCACACCGCGGCGGAGCGGATCCTGGTCGAGCGGACCTACCCGGTGGCCGAGCGCCCGCAGATCGTGCTCGGGTTGGGGGTGGGCGTCCCGGCGGGGGCCGGCCGGCCGGGGGCCGAAGTGTTGGGTCTGGGGGACCGGCCCTACCTGGTCAGCGTGGGACGGGTGGACGAGCACAAGGGCTCCAAGATGCTGGCGGCCTACTTCGCCACCTACAAGGAGCGCCATCCCGGCCCCCTGGCCCTGGCCCTGGTCGGGCCGGTGGCCTACCACGTCGACCCGCACCCCGACGTGGTGGTGACCGGCGTGGTCGACGAAGCCGACAAGTGCGACATCGTGCGTGACGCTCTGGTGGCGGTCTCGCCCTCGGCGCTCGAGTCGTTCTCCCTGGTCGTCCTCGAAGCCTGGGTCGAGCGGACCGCCGTGCTCGTCAACGGGACGTGCGGCCCGACCCGCGAGCACGCCGAGCGGTCGGGCGGCGGCCTGTGGTTCACCTCGTACCCCGAGTTCGAGGCCGCGGTCGACCGCCTGGTCGGCGACGCCGTGCTGCGCAGCACCCTGGGCGAGCTCGGACTGGCCTACGTCGACCGCTTCTACCGCTGGCCCGTGTTGATTCAGCGCTACGCCGAGTTCCTCGGCACCGTGGTGGCCCGCGGGCGGGGGGAGCCCGGGCTGCTCTGAGAGGAACGGGCGCTGAGGGCGGGCCCGGCACGGGGGCCGGCACTATCGTCGGGTTCATCCTTGTGAGCGGTAGGGCTGACCTTCG
>DASXZJ010000086.1:0-5761 GCA_036502025.1 Acidimicrobiales bacterium
GAACCTGCCACCGACCACGCAACCGGTCGCCGGGGCGGCTTTCGGACCGATCTGCACCAAGTCGCAGCTCTCCCTCAGCCAGACCAGCAGCACGCCCAAGGGCGGGGACTTGATCGCGGGCTACACCGTCCTCAACACATCCAAGTCACGCTGCTCGCTGGTCGGCTATCCGACGTTGCTGATCATCGGCCGGCTTGGCCCACTGCCCAGCCACGTGACCGACGGTGGGGTGGCCGGGCAGAAAGCATTTCCGGCCAATCAAGTGACCCTGGCTCCCAAGATCGGCCAAGCCACGTTCCTCATGTCGTGGAGCCCGACACCGTCGGCCGCCGCGCCGTCGTGCGCGGACGGGCTCGAGGTCGACGTCACCCTGCCCGACGTAACGGGTGGGATCACCGCTTCGTCGATCGTCACGGCGTGCGGCGGCGTGGTCAACGTGTCCCCGATGCTGCCCAACGTCGTCGCCGGCTCGTAGGGTCAGCGGTTCACCACTAACCGGCCGAGGTTCTGAACAACCCTCCGTCGATGACGACTTCCCCCCGCTGGTTCTCGGTGCGGAAGCGGAAGGCGCCGGCTGACCGGTCCGAGATATCCCACACTGAGATGGTGAGGGTGTCGCCGGGCATGGTCGGCCGGGAGAAGCGGGCCCGCATGGAGCCGAACTTGGCCGGATCGGACCCGCAGACGGCATGGAGGAGTCCACGCCCGGTGAAGCCGTAGGTGCAGAGCCCATGGAGGATCGGGCGGTCGAACCCGGCCCGCTTGGCGAACGTCGGATCGGAGTGAAGCGGGTTGCGATCACCGTTCAAGCGGTAGAGCAAGGCCTGGTCGGTGCGCGTGGGGTAGCTCACCGTCTCATCGGGCTCACCCGATGGAAGCGGCTCCCCGGCCAACGTGCTCTCATCGTCACCCTCAGGGCCCCGGGGACCACCGAAGCCCCCCGCCTCGCGGATGAACAACGCGGATCGGCCGGTGAACGCCGGCGCACCCGTGTCGGCATAGACCGACTCGCTCTCGAGGACGACCAAGCCAGCCGAGCCCTTGTCGTACATGCCGGCCACGGTGGTGGTCACGGTGACCGAACCCGCCGTGGGGATCTCGCCGTGCAGGGCGATCGACTGCTCCCCGTGCACCAGCTTGGAGGGGTCGAACTCCCCCAGGCTGGCCCGACCGCCGCCCCCCTGACCGACGATGGTCACGAAGGTCGGGAGAACCTTTTGGATCACCCCGGCCGAGTTCTCGGTGGTGAGCTCCAGCTCGAACCCGGTTGGGTCGAGCGCTCCCGCACCCACTCCGAGTGCGTAGAGGAGCGCGTCCTTGTGATCCCAGGACCGCGTGATCGGGTCGGACGTCGTGCCGACCGCATCGAGGTTGAGTGCCATGGTGTGCCTCCTTTATCTACCTGTATTCCATGTTACGTATATTTATGTCATACTTGTCAAGTGCCCCTGACCATCGACGAGCTGGGGGCGCTGACCGGGACGACCACCCGAACCATTCGCTCGTTCCAGACGCTCGGGCTCCTGGACCACCCCGAACTGCGGGGACGGACCGGGCTGTACACCGGCCGGCACGTGGATCGGCTGCACGCCATCCGGCGACTCCAGGACCAGGGTTTCTCGCTCCAGTCGCTGGCTGTCCTGTTCCACGCCTACGAGCGGGGGGAATCCCTCGGGTCGGTGTTGGGAGCAGACGGTGGCGCGGCCAGGCCCGTGGTGGCTCGTGCCCTGGGCGAGGTCGATGACGCCGAGCTCTACGGCTTCACCGTCCTGCAGGGGTCACCGGGATCGACAGCGGGCGCGGCGCGGCGTAGCCGGGTGTTGCTCTCCATCGTGCCGAGCACGCTCTTCGACCAGTCGGAGGCGTCCTGACTTTCGGGTGCGGCTCGATAGCCTGAACCACCGTGGCTCCCGAGCGCGCCGTCGCCCTGCTCGAGTGGCCGCAGACGTCCGAACTCGGTGTCGCGGTGGCGGTGACGAAGCGTTATGGCGGAGTGTCCGAAGGGCCGTTCACCTCGCTGAATCTGGGGCTCCATGTGGGCGACGATCCGGCGCGGGTCATCGCCAACCGGGAACTGGCGGCCGGCGCCTTCGGCGTCGATCTCGAATCGATGATCTTCGCCGAGCAAGTCCACGGAGCCGATAGCGCCTTGGTGGGCAGCGCCGACCGGGGCCGGGGCACGTTGACCATGGACGATGCTCTGCCGCGTGCCGACATCCTCCTCACCAGCGAACGTGAGATCACCCTGGTCATGCTGGTGGCCGACTGCGTGCCCCTGGCGCTGGTCGACGCCGAAGCGGGTGTGCTGGCCGCGGTCCATGCCGGCTGGCGCGGTACCACGGCCGGCGCGGTGGGCCGGGCCGTCGAGGCCATGACCCGGCACGGGGCCCGAGCTGAGCGCGTGGTCGCCTTCATGGGCCCGGCGGTCCATCCCGATCGCTATCAGGTCGACGCCGTCGTCCACCGCGGCCTGAGCGAAGCGATCGCCCCGCTCGAGTTGGCTACCGAGGTCGCCCGACCCGACGGGCCGCACCACTGGCGGGTTGATCTGATCGCCGCCAACCGCCAGCAACTGGTGGTGGCCGGCGTCCCGATGGCGCAGATCTTCGACAGCGGCACGTCCACCGCGATGGAGGACTTCTTCACCGATCGAGCCCATCGCCCCTGTGGAAGGTTTGCCCTGATGGCTCGCCTCCTGGGCTGAGCAACGCACGACTCGGGTTGCCTCGGCCGTAGCATGTACTGGCCGCGTGTCCCTTGCAGCGGCCCCTCCCGTGATGCCCTCCCCCAACCACCCCGATCGTTTCCGCTACGAGGGCTACGCCATTGACGCCGGTCGTGGTGAAGTGTCCTGCCACTACTCAACCGGTGATCACCAGTTCACCGAGCGCTTCGCCTTCGATCCGGCCGGCGACTGGGCCAACCCGGCGGTGGAAGCCGCCGTGCGGCTCCTCTTCCTGCTGGCCGGCGTGTCCTATTACAAGACGGCGGCGGCGCCGGTCATCGACCTCGGCCACAACGCGTCGTCAGCACCTGAGCGGGCTTTCCTCACGCGGTTCTACCAAGAGGGCCTGGGGGAGTTCGCCTACCGCAACGGGCTCGACCTGAGCGAACTGTCCGTCGAGGGTCCCGACCGCGCCTCGACGGCCGTCGACTACACGCCGCTCGCCAACCGACCGCTGATCCCCTTCGGCGGCGGGATCGATTCCATCGTGACCGTGAGTGCCATCCGTGCCAAGGCTCCCGACGCCGCTCTCTGCATCGTGCATCCCCCCGGTGACCGCTTCGCCGCCATCGAAGGGGCGGCGGCGGTGACCGGGTTGCCCGTCGCGTACGTCGAGCGGGAGATCGATCCGCTCGTCCGCTCGGGCGAGCACGGCTTCCTCAACGGGCACGTCCCCATCACGGCCGTGATCACCGCCACGGCGTTGGTGGCGGCGGTCCTCGCTGGGCGCGACGCGGTCGTGCTCTCCAACGAATGGTCAGCCTCCGTGCCGACGGTGGTCCACCAGGGTCACCCGGTCAACCACCAGTGGTCCAAGAGCAGCGACTTCGAGTCCCTCTTCGCCGAGAGGCTGGCCGCCTCGCTGGGATCGAAGATGGCGGTCTTCTCCTACCTACGCAACCGGACTGAGCTCTGGGTGGCGCAGCAGTTCGCCGGCCTCCCCGCCTTCCACCCGGTCTTCCGGAGCTGCAACCGTTCCTTCGCTCAGGATCCGACCCAGCGGCTCGACCACTGGTGCGGCCGCTGCGACAAGTGCTGCTTCATCGACCTCATCCTGTCCTCCTACATGGAGGCCGCCGAGTTGCGGTCGATCTTCGACGGGCACGAGCCCCTCGACGACCCCCAATTGGAGGAGCAGTTCCGCACCCTGCTCGGGCTCGGCGTGGGGGTCAAGCCCTTCGAGTGCGTGGGCGACACCTACGAGTGCCGCGCCGCCGTCCGGCTGGCGGCGGCACGTCCGGACCGGAAGGCCAATCCCCTGTTGGCGCGGTTGGTTGCCGCGGTCGAGGCGACCGACGATGCGGGGGCGCTCAGCACGGCGGAACTCCTGGTCCCGGTCGGGCGGCACTACATTCCGGATCGGTATGCGCCCGCTGATCTCCTGGTCTGACCTTCGGGGCGCACCGGTCGGCCTCTGGGGACTCGGGGTCGAGGGCTCAGCCAGCCTCCGCCGCCTCCAGTCGATGGACACCACCCCGGTCCTGGTGGACGACGATCCCGCGGCCCCTCAGCGAGATGGGCTCGACGTCCTGGCCACCGGGCAGGGCGGTCTCCGTGCGCTACTCGGCTGCGAGGTGGTCATCAAGAGCCCGGGCATCAGCCGCTACCGCTCCGAGGTGGGTCAGCTGGAGAAGGCCGGTATCCCGGTGCGCGGGGGCCTCGGCCTGTGGTTGGAAGACGCGGACCTGGAGCGGGTGGCCTGCATCACCGGGACGAAGGGCAAGAGCACCACCACCGCCCTGGCCGGGCACCTGCTCAACGGGCTGGGCCACCGGACCGGGGTGGGCGGCAACATTGGCCACCCGCCGTGGGATCCGTCGATTGGACCCGAGCCCGACTACTGGGTCATAGAGACATCGAGCTACCAGGTGCCCGATCTCACGCGTGCCCCGCCGGTCGTCGCCGTGACGTCGCTCTCCTACGATCACCTCGACTGGCACGGCAGCATGGAGCGCTACGTGGCCGACAAGCTCTCGCTCTGCACCAAGCCGGGTGTCCAGTTGGTCATCGCCGATGGCAGCGACGACCTGTTGCGAGACCATGCCGGTCTTCTGGGGCCAGAGGTGCAGTGGGTGGGCCCCGAAGATGTGAAGGCGTCGGATTCTTGGATCCGCGCCCTCGGGCTGCCCGGGCAGCACAACGTCCGCAACGCCGCCCTGGCGCGCGCCGTCCTCCTCGCGTTGGGCATCGACGGAGCCAACGACGGCGTGCGACTGGCCGAGGCGGCCGCAGGTTTCACCGGATTGCCCAGCCGCTGCCACTCGCTGGGCTCGGTCAACGGGGTGGAGTTCGTCGACGACAGCCTGTCGACCAACGTGCTGCCGGCCCAGGCGGCGCTCGACGCCTACGCCGACCGCCGGGTGGCCCTGCTGGTCGGCGGCCACGATCGCGGGCTGGACTATGCGCCCCTGGGTCGGACCGTGGCCGATCGACGGCAACCGACGCTGGTGGTGACCATGCCGGACAACGGGCCGCGCATCGGCGAGGCCGTGCGGGCGGCGGCGGGTTCGGAAACGGGTGCCGCGGTCGAGGTGATCGACGCCGATGACCTGGAAGGCGCGGTCACCGCGGCCTTCAGGTGGTCTGCGCCCGGTGGCGTGGTGCTCCTCTCGCCGGCCGCGCCCAGTTTCGGGCGTTTTGCCGACTACCGGGACCGGGCGCGCGCCTTCGCCGACGCCGCCGCCCGGTGCGGCCCGTTTGACTAGCCCGGATGTTTCATCAAGAATCCATTTGACCCTCGACTGACCCCCGACGCGCTTGAAGCCGGCGTCGACGGGTGGAACGAGAGAGTGGACACTCGAAGCGGGCTTGGCGACCATTGTTGGTATCAAAAATGGCCTGGTTGTCCGATGTGAGGGCGTGAGCGGGCGCTCGCGTGGTGCTGGTTCGTCTTCTCCAACGGCACCGTGTTCAGGTGGTCAGTGGCAGCGAACGGAGTGTGGAGAAAGCGTCGGCCAGCGTCCTGGCCCACGGCCATTCGTGCTGGAGGCGCAATGTCGTCCGCCGAGACGAGGTGGTGAGTCGTCCCGCCGTGTG
>DASXZJ010000087.1:0-3457 GCA_036502025.1 Acidimicrobiales bacterium
CAACCGGCCGTATACCGACGGGGTCGTCACGGGGTTCGGCACGATTGACGGCCGCCGGGTCTGCATCTTCAGTCAGGACTTCACGGTCTTCGGGGGGGCGCTGGGCGAGGTCTTCGCCGAGAAGATCCACAAGGTGATGGATCTGGCCGCCTCGACCGGGGTGCCGATGATCGGCTTGAACGACGGGGCGGGGGCCCGTATTCAGGAGGGGGTCGTCTCCCTCCACTCCTACGGCGGCATCTTCCACCGCAACGTGACGGCGTCGGGGGTGATCCCCCAGATCAGCGTGATCATGGGCCCGTGTGCCGGCGGGGCCGTCTACTCGCCGGCCATGACCGACTTCATCTTCATGGTCCAGGGCACCTCGCACATGTTCATCACCGGGCCCGACGTGGTGAAGACCGTGACCGGCGAGGACGTCACCCTCGAAGAGCTCGGCGGGGCCATGAGCCACGCCACCAAGTCGGGCGTGGCCACCTTCGTGTCCCCCGACGAGAAGGCCTGCCTCGACGACGTGCGCCACCTCCTGTCGTTCCTCCCGTCGAACAACCTCGAGGAGCCTCCCTTGGAGGTGACCGGCGACGAGCCCGACCGGCAGGTGCCCGAACTGGTCGACATCCTGCCGGCCTCGCCGAACCAGCCCTACGACATGAAGAAGGTCATCGCGGCGGTGGTCGACGACGGCGACTACTTCGAGGTGCACCGGCACTGGGCCATGTCCATCACCTGTGGCTTCGCCCGCATGGACGGCCGGGTGGTGGGGATCGTGGGCAACCAGCCGGCGGTGTTGGCGGGCGTGCTGGACATCGACTCCTCGGAGAAGGCATCGCGCTTCGTGCGCACCTGTGACGCCTTCAACATCCCGTTGCTCACCTTCGTCGATGTGCCGGGCTTCATGCCGGGCACCGACCAGGAGTACGGCGGCATCATCCGCCACGGCGCCAAGCTGCTCTACGCCTACTGCGAGTCGACCGTGCCGCGCATCCAGATCATCACCCGCAAGGCCTACGGCGGCGCCTACGTCGTGATGAACTCCAAGTCGATCGGGGCCGACCTGGCCTTCGCCTGGCCCTCGGCCGAGCTGGCGGTCATGGGCCCCAACGGCGCCGTCGAGATCGTCTACCGCCGTGAGCTGGCCGAGGCGGCCGACCCGGCGGCCCGGCGGGCCGAGCTCATTGACGAGTACACCGAGCGCTACGCCAACCCGTACATCGCGGCGGAGCGAGGGTATATCGACGATGTGATCTCACCCGCCGACACCCGTGCCGTCATCTGCCGGAGCCTGGAGATCCTCTCGTCCAAGCGCGAGGAGCTGCCCCGGCGCAAGCACGGCAACGTGCCGCTTTAAAGACGTGGCGGGCACTGTCGAGGACGTTGATGGCGCCGCCACGGGGGCCACGGGGGCCACGGGGGCCACGGGGGTGGCGACCCGCCGGGAGAGTAATTCGGGAGTGAGCCGGAATTTCGAACTCACTCCTCTGAGCCTCCGGCTCCGACCCGAGCCCAGTCCCGAGGTGCTGGCCGCCATCGCGGCCGCGGTCCAGATGACCTGGCCCCGGCCGGCCGTTCCCGACGAGCAGGATCCGGTGCACCAGTCGTGGCGGTTCAGCGGGCGCTGGTGGAGCAAGCCGGCGTCCCTGCGACGCGACCGGCCCTGGGCGCGCCGCTGACCGTCTACGTCGACGACTGGCGCCAGCGGGCCACCATCCGGGGGCGTGAGGATCGCTGGTCCCATCTCCTGGCCGACCACGAAGACGAGCTGCACGCCGTGGCGGCCCAGTTGGGGATCCCGCGCCGCGGCTACCAGCACCATCGGCGTTCGGCCGCCCTGAATCACTACGACCTGCCCGAGAGCCTCCGCTTGCGGGCGATCGAACTCGGGGCCGTCCCGATCACCTGGCGGGAGATGGCCCGACTCACCCGGGAGTGGCGGCGCGCTGGCGTTCGGCCAGACCGACCAGATCCTCCATGATCCGATCGAAGGAGAAGTCCTTCGGCGTGTAGACCGAAGCCACGCCCTTGCCGCGCAGGACCTCGGCGTCATCGGGCGGGATGATGCCGCCCACCACCACGGCGGCTGTGACCCCGGCCTCGCGCAGGCGGTCCAGCACGTCGGGCACCAACTCGAGATGGGAACCCGAGAGGATCGAGAGCCCGACGATGTCGACGTCCTCGTCGCGGGCGGCCGCCACGATCTGGGCCGGGCTCAGCCTGATGCCCTGGTAGATCACTTCGAAGCCGGCGTCGCGGGCGGCCACGGCGATCTGCTCGGCACCGTTGGAGTGGCCGTCCAGCCCCGGCTTGGCCACCAGCAGGCGGGGCGGCCCGCCCGTCCGCTCGGCCAGGGCCTTCGAGCGCGCCCGGATGGGGGCCAGCTCCTCGCCCCGGCGCCCGACGCCACCGCTGACACCGGTGGGGGCACGGAACTCCCCGAAGACCTGGCGCAGGGCGTCGGCCCACTCGCCGGTGGTGCCGCCGGCGTGAGCCAGGGCGATGGTGGCTTCCATGATGTTGCCCCGGGGGCCGTCGTCCTCGGCCACTTCGCGGAGGACATCGAGGGCCTTCTGGACGGCACCTTGATCGCGCCCCTCCCGCCAGCGGCCGACGTCGGCGACCTGCTCGGCCTCGACCCGGGGGTCCACCTTGAGGATGTTCTCGATCTCCCCGTCACCGGCGAGCGTCGATGGGGCCGTCTCGGTGAAGGCGTTGACGCCGACCACCAACTGCTCCCCGGTCTCGATGCGGTTCACCCGCTCGGCTTGGCTGCGCACGAGGCGCATCTTCAGCTCATCGATGCACTGGAAGGCGCCGCCGAGCGCCTCGACCTCGTTGAGCTCGGCGGTGGCCGCCTCGATGATCTCGGCCGTCTTGGCCTCGATCACCCTGGAGCCTTCGAAGATGTCGTCGTACTCGAGCAGGTCGGACTCGAAGGCGAGCACCTGCTGCATACGCAGCGACCACTGCTGGTCCCATGGCCGCGGCAGGCCGAGCGCCTCGTTCCAGGCCGGCAGCTGCATGGCGCGGGCGCGCGCGTCCTTCGACAGCGTCACCCCGAGCGTCTCGAGGACGATGCGCTGCACGTTGTTCTCCGGCTGCTGCTCGGTCAGCCCGAGGGAATTCACCTGCACGCCGTACCGGAAGCGCCGGAGCTTGGGGTCCTCGACCCCGTAGCGATCGCGGCAGATGCGGTCCCACATCTGGGTGAAGGCCCGCATTTTGCAGGTCTCCTCCACGAAGCGGACGCTCGAGTTCACGAAGAAGCTGATCCGCCCGACCACCGCCGGCAGCTCGCTCTCGTTGACCTTGCCCGAGGCGCGCACGCCGTCGAGCACACCGATGGCGGTGGCCAGCGCGTAGGCGATCTCCTGCACGGGCGTGGCGCCTGCCTCCTGCAGGTGGTAGCTGCAGACGTTGATCGGATTCCACCTGGGTGCGTGGCGCACGGTGTAGGCGATCG
>DASXZJ010000088.1:0-6238 GCA_036502025.1 Acidimicrobiales bacterium
ACTAGGTGCAGGGTCTCCTTGACTCGCTCGTCGACTTCTTGCCGACGACCCCCACGGACCTTGAGTTCGAACGCCACGTTGTTGTACACGTCGAGATGCGGGAAAAGCGCGTAGCTCTGGAAGACGAGGTTGAGGTTGCGCTGCCGGACCGAGCGGCCGGTCACCAGCTGACCGTCGAGGTAGATGTCACCAGTGCTCGGCCGCTCGAAGCCGGCGATCATCCGCAGCAGAGTCGTCTTGCCACACCCCGAGGATCCGAGGATCGAGAAGAACTCGTTCTGCTTGATCTCCAGCTCGACTTTGTTGACCGCGACGACGTCCCCGAACCGTTTGGACACGCCGGTCAGCGCGACCGCCGGGTGGCTGGCGTCGGAGGCGAGGGTCACGGTGGGCGACAACTCGGCGACCTCAGGCATGCGTCACCTCGTACAGCTCCGGACGGCGGAGCGACAGCACGGCGATCTGCGCCCGCCGGCGCTCCACCTCCTCACGGTCGACCTCGGCGTAGAGGATCTCCTCCCCGTCGGTGGTCGCCTCGGCGAGGACCTTACCCCAGGGGTCGATGATCATCGAGTGGCCGTAGCTGGCGATTCCCTCGGGGGTCTCGCCGGCCTGCCCGGCGGCGACGACGTACGCGTGGTTCTCGATCGCGCGAGCGCGCAGCAGGATCGACCAGTGAGCCCGCCCGGTCGCGACCGCGAACGCCGCCGGCACCGCCAACACGTGCGCCCCCCCGACTGCCAGGGCGCGGTAGAGCTCCGGGAAGCGTACGTCGAAGCACACGCTCAGCCCGAACGTGACGTCGTCGACCGGCGCAGTGACCAGCTCGGTCCCGGGGATGATGCTCGCCGACTCCTGCTCCTCGACCTCGTCCGGAACGTCGATGTCGAACAGGTGGATCTTGCGGTAGGACCCGATGATCTCTCCGTCGGGACCGATCAGGACACTGACGTTGGCCGACAGGCCGTCGACCTCGCCGCGGGCCAGGATGCTACCCGCATGCACGTAGACGTTGTGTTCCCGCGCGACGGCGCCGAGCGCCTGGGTCGTGGTGCCGGGGATCTCCTCGGCGACCTCCAGGTTGCGCTCGGCTGGCCCGAGGTAGTTCATGTATTCGGGCAGCTGGATGTAGCGGGCCCCTGCCTCGGCGGCGGTGCGAACGAGCCGCACCGCTGCCTCGAGGTTCTGCGCCGGGTCGGCGCCGGAGGTCATCTGCACTGCCGCGATGCGCATGGTCATGAGCATCCGCCTCCCTCTGATCCCTGGGCGAGAAGTCGTTGATTGATGAGGTCGTCGATCGGCGCCAGCTCGGAGGGCCGGAGTCCCTCGAGTAGGCGGGCGCGGTAGGCGTAGTCCTCGGCGTGCTCCTCCTCCACCTCGCTGAGGATCTGACGGGCCTCCTCCTGGGTGAAGACCAGGACGCCGTCCTCGTCGGCGACGACGAGATCGCCGGGGCTGACCATCAGCCCGCCGCACTCGACGGGGGCGTTGATGCTTCCACCCTCCCCGAGCAATAGCGTGGTCAGTGGCGACACGCCGGTGGCGAACACCGGCATGGGGTCGGTCCGCAGATCGGCGATGTCGGTCACCGGGCCGTCGACGATTACCACCGCCACACCACGCAGCCGGGCCGCGATGGTCATCATCTCCCCCCAGCAGGCGTAGTCGGTGTCATGGCCGCGGTCGATGACGATGATGTCCCCGGGCTGCACCAGGTCCATCACCTTGTGGCAGACCGTCGAGTCGCGGCCGGGAGCCCGGACGGTGACCGCCGGCCCGGCCAGAGTGGCCGAGAAGGCGCCGACGGGCCGGATGTCCCGGCGCATGGCGTGACCGTCGATGCGGTGGCCGATTCCTCCGGTCGTCAGCGCCCGATAAGCGTCGACCAGGGAACCGTCCGCACCGACGCGGTCACCGATGTGGTACGTCACGCCCCCGCCCTGACCTTGAGCCAGCCCTGGTTGAAGTAGGTCAGCGCCTTGCCGGGGTTGAGGATGAAATCGGCGTGCTTGATGGCGGCCAGTGGGGTGTAGATGGCGGGGTTGTGGCGTTCCTTGACGGGGATGTACTTGTACGCCGCCTGGTTGGCGGTCGCCTCCTGGGCGCTGCGGGCGGCCATTGCCGCCTCCTTGGGCTCCAGGATGAAGTTGAGCCACTTGTAGGCCGCCGTCATGTTCTGGGTGCCCTTGACGATCGAGAAGGTGTCGACCCAGATCGTGCCGCCCTCCTTGGGGAGGATGTAGTGGACGTCGGGGTTGGCCTCGACCGCCGCAGCAGAGGTGCCGCCGCTGTATGCCTCAGCGGCACAGGCCTGGCCGGACTGCACCAGCTGCGCGTAGTTGGTGGAGTTGTAGCCGGCCAGCAGCGGCTTCTGGGTGACCAGGGACTGGGTTGCCTTGGCGATCTGGGCTTGGTTAGTGCTGGTCGCTCGGTATCCGTTGACCTGCAGGGCCGGGATATAGGCCGACAGCTCGTTGTCCAGCATGTACAGCTTGCCCTTGAACTTCGGATTCCACAGTGTCGACCAGCTATCGACAGGCCCGCCGGTGCACTTGGAGTTGTAGATAAGGCCGGTGCTGCCGGTCAGCCACGGGATGCTGTACTTGGCGCCCTCGTCATAGGATGCGTTTCGGTACGAAGCGGCGATGTTGTCTAGGCCGGACAGCTTGGAATGGTCCAAAGGAAGGATCAGCTTCTGCTGAGTGAGCTCCTGGACGGCGTACTGGCTGGGCTCGACGACGTCGTAGCCGGAGGCGCCGCCGTTGGCCAGCTTGGCGATCATCGCCTCGTTGCTGGTGGTGGTGGCGACCGTCACCGAGATGCCCGTGGACTTCTCGAACGCCTTGACCAGGCTGTTGGGCACCTCGCCGGCCCACGCGTAGATGTGCAGCGTCTTGTCGCCAGAGCCAGAGCCGGCCTTGGCGGACGCGTTGGTTCCCGAGGCGCTCGAGGAGGATCCGCAGGCGGCGAGCGCCGTAGCCGTCACCGCCGCCAGCGCGACGGCGCTCAGAGAACGGATGCGACGAGAACCCGGGCGGGCGCCGGGAGATGAGTGGTTCATGGACAGCTCCTCTTGTGACTAACCGGCTTGTGGTGACGGATCGAGCTCGGCGGTCTGGATCTGACTCGACCGCGAGACGAAACTCGCGATCCGCCGTGCGCCCACGAGCAGAACGCCTCCTACGGTGACCATGACGAGCATCGTCCCCAGTGCGTTGAGCTCAGGTGTGAGACCGGTCTTCAGCAGTCCGTAGACGTAGACCGGCAGTGGCGTCGTCGTCGGTCCCCCGACGAAGTTGGACATCACGACGTCCTGGAACGACGTCGTCAGCGTAAGCAGAAACGCACCCAGCAGAGCCGGGAGCAGCAGTGGCAGGATGACGCGGCAGAAGCCCTTGATCGCGCCGCAGCCCAGGTCGGCCGCCGCCTCCTCCAGCGCCGGATCGATACGGCTCATGGCGCCGACGAGCAGAAGGGTGGCGTATGGAAGCGTCAGGACCATGTGGCCGGCGATCAGCGAGGCGTAGCCCAGTTGCATCCCCACCTTGCTGAGCAGCGTCAGGAAAGCGACGGAGAGGACGATCTCCGGGGTCAGGAGCGGCAGCAGAAGAAGGCCCACGAAGAGGCGCCGGCCGCGGAAGCGCACCCTGGCCAGCGCGACCGCGCTGAGCAGGCCGATGCCGGTGCTCAGGGTCGCGGATGCGAAGGCGACGATCGCGCTGACCTTGAGGGCATCGAGAAGGTTCGGGTCGTGGAACACCGCCGAGTACCAGTGAAAGGTGAAGCCGGTCCAGTGCGACGCCTGGGAGGAGCGGTCGAACGAGTAGACCACCAGGGCGATGATCGGGATGTAAAGGAAGACGTATGCCCCGACGCTGATCGACGGCATGGCCAGCCGGCCGAGCAGGTTCGCCGGCCCGGCCGTCACGGACTCCCATCGCCTGGTTCCCATGTGGGTTGCGGGCGTCGCCGCGTTGGTGCTCATGCGAGCCTCCTGCGATACAGCCGGGTGGAGGCGGCTGCCACGGCCAACGCGAGCAGCATGACCGCGACCATCACGATCGACAGCGCCGCGCCGAATGGGATGTTCTGGAACTCGAGGTAGACGGTCTCGAGCAGGTTGCCGATGAGCAGTTGCTTGCCGCCCCCGAGCAACACGGTGATCACGTAGACCCCCATCGTCGGCACGAAGATGAGCAGCGCCGAGGCGAGCAGTCCCGGAAGCGCGAGCGGCATGACGACGCGGCGGTGAAGGTTCAAGCGCCCGCAGCCGAGGTCCTCGGCGGCCTCAAGCAGGGTCAGGTCGGCGTTGCGCAGCGCCGCGAAGATCGGCAGGACCGCCGTGGGCAGGAAGGCGTAGAGCAGCCCGAGGAACACGGCGGTCGTGCTCGGGATGAGATTGAGCTGGCCGTTGGACACGCCGGTGGCCTTCAGGATCCCGGCGATCGCACCCTGGTCGCTCAACAGGTTGATCCAGGTGAACGTCCGGACCATGAAATCGGTCCAGAACGGAATGATCAGCAGCAGGATCAGCACCGGCTGGCGCCGGGCCGGCTGGGTCACGATCGTGAACGCGATGCAGTAGCCGACCGCGACGCAGATCGCGGTGTTCTCCGCTGCCACCACCAGGCTGTGGCGGAACACGTCCCAGTAGGCGGACTGGAAAACCTGCGAGTAGTTCTGCAGCGTCGTCGCCGACGTCGTCTTGCCGTAGAACGACGCAACGGAGAAGCTGTCACGCAGAACCAGGAACAACGGAACGACCACGAACGCGATCAGGACCGCGGCGGCCGGCACCAGCAGGAGGAGCACGGGCCACTGACGCGAGCCGCCGCGTGACGCCCCCACACCCGCACCGCGGTCGATGACCACCGCCTCAGGCAAGCGAGACCCCATCCTCGAACTGAACGCTGCTGGTCAGGTGGTCCTCCATTAGACGCCCGGAGCGCTCGACGTCACGCGCCACGATCGCGGCGGTCAGCTTGCGGTAGAACTCCAGCTCGTCGGCCACGAGCGGGATCTGAGGCCGGCGCGCGACGAGGATCCTCTGGGTCAGCGTGTACAGGTCGCCGACCGTCGACTCCACGTACTGGTTCTGGGAGGCGCGAGCGATCAACAGGTGAAATCGCTCGTCGACCCCGAGATGCCAGTAGCCGTCCGCGTCAGGTGGCGGATCCAACGCGGCCTGGACGACGAACGCCTCAAGCGCGTGGATGTCAGGCACGGTGGCCCGCTCGGCGGCCAGTCGAGCTGACAGCGCCTCGACCGCTTGCCGCAACTCGTAGATGTGCAGTTCGGCGTCGCCTGAGATGTCGGTGACGAAGTAGCCACCTCCCGGAACGACGGTGAGAAAGTGACCACGGACAAGCCGTTGCAGCGCCTCGCGCATCGGGGTCCTGCCGGCCTGGAGCTGGGCGGCGAGCTCGCGCTCGGTCAGATGCGCCCGCGGGGGATACGTCCCCTCGATGATCCGCCGCTTGAGCTCCTCGTAGACCTGGTCGCTGAGGCGTCCCGGACTTGCTTGGTATACCACGGGTGTATTGATACACCAGTGCCATACCGCGGTCAAGCGAACTCGTGAGCGATGCCCCGTAGCAGGGTCTCGTCAACTGCTCTGCATAGGCAGCCGGACCCTCTGCGCGATCCGCCGTCCGCCCGGGCTCCGGCGAGCGTCTCTGACCACGCTGGTCCGCCCATCGCGTTGGTCTGCGGGCCGGCGCCCGCGCTGACGAGTGCTACGGCGAAGAAGGGATGGTCCGGCTGGTCGGACCTGACGACTCCTATGCTGCGGGCTCGCTCGCGGTGCTTGGCTGCGGGTGGCTTGGATGCGGTGAGGCTGCGGTGGGTCGTGCCGAAGCCACGACCCACCGAACACTGCTGTGACTTACAGGCCGTGGGTGGCTGGGATCATTGGCGCGGGGCGCTCATGGACCGCGTGGACGATCTCGGTGTTGTCGATCCCGCGCAAGTAGACCGAGGTGATCGCCAGGTCGGCATGTCCGAGTTGGCGCTGGATGACCAGCAAGGGCACGCCCTCGCGCGACATCTCCACCGCGTGCGCGTGACGGAGCTGATGGTTGCGCCGACGTCGGCGCAACCACCATTAGGCCGACATGGTCGTTATGCCGAGCGCTGCGAGAAAGTCTGTGCACGCTGGGATGTTGGTGGTGGGTATGTCGGCATAACGCGTCTGGTTGTGGTCATGCTTCTTGCTCGGGTATCGGGACAAGGAGGAGCA
>DASXZJ010000089.1:0-10419 GCA_036502025.1 Acidimicrobiales bacterium
CGGCACGCTGCTCGGATTTGGCCGGAACAATGACGGCCAGGTGACGACCGGCACTGCCAATCAAACGACCCCTGTGATGGCCCTGCTGCCGGCAGGCACGGTGGTCACCGGCGCCGCGGCTGGCTATCAGCACACCCTCGCGCTGACCTCGACCGGGCTGGTCTACGCCTGGGGCAATAACGCCGACGGCGCGCTCGGCAACGGCACCACCACCGCCAGTACCGCACCGGGACTGGTCAACCTCCCCTCGGGGACCGTCGTCACCGCGGTCTCCGCCGGCGACGAGGACAGCCTCGCTCTCACCTCGACTGGACAGGTCTACGCATGGGGCTTAAACAGCGTGGGCCAGGTCGGCAAACCAAACTCCGGCGGCACCGTCAGCACGCCAGTGCTCGTAAGCCTGCCAGCCGGGACTGTGGCGACGGCGATATCCGCCGGCTACGACCACGGCCTCGCGCTCACCTCGACCGGTAAGGTTTACGCCTGGGGCGACAACGCCTCGGGTCAGCTCGGCAACGGCACCACAACCACCAGTTCCACTCCTGTGCTGGTAAGCCTGCCTAGCGGCGTCACTGCCACCGGGGTCTCCGCCGGCTACAAATACAGCCTGGCCCTCACCTCCGCCGGCAGCATCCTCGGCTGGGGGCTAAACACCACCGGTCAGCTCGGCAACGGCACGACCACGAGCACCACCACGCCGGTCGGCGTCTTGTTGCCGTCGGGCACGACGGCAACAGGGATGGCGGCTGGAGGTCTGGTGAGCCTGGCGCTCACATCATCGGGCGGCGTCTTCGCCTGGGGTAGCGACACCCACGGAGAGATCGGCAACGGGACTACCAGCACCACGCTGGTCACCACGCCGACGGTTGCCTCGCTTCCCTCGGGTGCGACCGCAACGGCGGTAGCTGCGGGCTACGACCACGCCCTGGCTTTGACCTCGGGCGGACAGGTGCTGGCCTGGGGCTACAACGCCTACGGCCAGCTCGGCAACGGGACCACGACCAACGCGTCTAGTCCAGTCTCGGTAATTCTTCCCGCCGGCACCGGTGCGTCAGCTATAGCCGCGGGGTCCTACACCTACCAGAGTTTCGTGATTGTCCCTCCGGTCAGCACCACTACCACCGTCGGCTCGTCCCCGAACCCGTCGTCCACTGGCCAGGTCGTGACACTTACCGCGACCGTCAGTCCGACGGATGGAGGAGGCACGATGGCGTTTTCCGCCGATGACTCCCCGATCAGCGAGTGCAATGCGGTTCCGCTTACGCAGATAGGGAAGAACTACCAGGCGACGTGTACTGTGTCGACTCTCGCTGAGGGTAACCACGCCATCACCGCGTCGTACTCCGGAGACACTTATTACATTCCGAGCAGCGGCATTCTTAATGGTGGCCAGAAGGTCCTGTACGCAACGGCACTCGCGGCTGCTCCGGTGTCGATCGTGAGTTCGATCCTGGGTCTGAAGGTCACCTACTCGGCGAGGCTGACGAGAGTCAGCGACGGCTCGCCGATCGCCGATCAGACCGTGTCGTTTGCGCCCAACACGGCGCTCCTGACGTCGCTTGGTACCTGCTCTGCCACGAGCAATGCCCAGGGCGTTGCGACCTGTAGTAGTGCCTCGGTGCTCGGTGTCCTACCGGTGCTCCTTGCCCTTGGCTACACCGCCAGCTTTGGGGGCGATGCGGCGGACTCCGCCACTACGACGACGGCCGCCGTCACGCTCTAACCCGCCGGGGACGACGGGACCGGCGAACCGTATCCCCACCTGACACTTTCAGACAACGGTCGATGCCCCTATGTCGATGAGGCTGTCGAGACCGAAGCCCGCCAGCGCCACCGATCGGGCCTCGGGCACCCAGCCAACGACATCATGTCCGGCACCAGCTTCGGGTACAACGGTGGCCCAGACGGTGGATCGGCGTCACCATGACGAGCGGGGAGTTCCGCCATTCGAGTGCGACCTTGACCTACCTGGCGACGCCCAATCGAGCCCGGGTGCTCGCCGCCAAGGCGGTGGCCGCCGCCCTGGCCGGCGCCATCATCGGCGTGATGGCCGGCATTGTCTCCACCGGGATCGGCCTGATCTTCGTGGCCGGCAAGGGCGATCACGTCAGCCTCGGCGCCGCCGCCCTGGTGGGCCACGTGGCGGGCGCCGGCCTGGGCGCAGCCTTGCTGGCCGCACTTGGGGTGGGGATCGGCTCGCTGATCCGCTCCCAGCTGGCCGGGGTCATCGGGGTATTCGTCTGGTGCATGGTGATCGAGTCGGTCGTCGGTGAGACGGTGACCTCAATCCGTCCGTACCTGCCGTACCCCGCGGCATCCACCCTGGGTGGGGCCAAGCTCGGCGCGGCCGCCTTCGGACCCGGCTACTCGGAATCGGGGCAGCTCCCGCTGGAATTCCTGGCCGCGGCATTCCTGGTTGCCGACATCGCCGCCGCGCTCTCGATACTGGCCACTCGGATCACGGTCCGCCACGACATCACCTGACCTTGTGCGGAGATGCCAATTCTCCACCGTGCATACTGCGTATGCTCCTTCGGTATGTACAGCGATGCAGACCTGATCAGTCCTGACGTAAGTCCCTCCGGCGGGGAAGGTGCACCCCGACCCCGGGTGATCCGCTCATGACCACCGACGTGCTTCCTGCTCCGAAGCAGACCGGCGAGTGGGCGGTCGAGACCCATGGTCTGACCAAGCGTTTCGGTGAGAACGTCGCCGTCAATGACGTCGAGCTCCTCGTTCCCCGTGGTTGCGCTTTCGGCTATCTCGGGCCGAATGGTGCCGGCAAGACAACTCTGATCAGGGTGCTCCTCGGTCTGACCCACGCCGATGCCGGCACCATGTTCCTTCTCGGCCACCGCGTCCCCCGGCACCGCGACCAAGCCCTGGCGCGGATCGGAGCGATCGTGGACGAGCCCCGCTTCCACGGCCACTTGACCGGCCGCCAGAATCTGCAGATCCTCGCCGCGGCGCGAGAGCCGGCTGCCAAGGGACGCATCGACCCAGCCCTCGAGCGCACCGGCATCCTGCATCGGGCGAACGACAAGGTGGCGAAGTACTCCATGGGCATGCGCCAACGTCTGGGTGTTGCCGCATGCCTACTCGGGGATCCTCAACTGCTGCTCCTCGATGAGCCGATGAACGGCCTGGACCCTGGGGGCATGCTCGACATGCGCGACATGATCAAGTCGCTGGTAGCCGAAGGACGCACGGTTGTGCTGTCCTCACACCTCCTCGATGAGGTCGAGCGGACATGCGATGCGGTGGCCATCGTCGATCGCGGGACCGTGATTCGGCAGGGACCGATCTCCCAATTGCTCGCCGGGTCCTCATTCGAGGTGCAGGTCGAGTGTTCCGACCCCGACCGGGCGAGCGGCCTGCTGGCGGGAACGAGGTTCGGCTCGCACGTGCAGCTCGGGCCCGATGGACTCGCGATCTCCCTTCCGGAGAAGACCGAGCGCGACGCCATCGCAGAGATCAACCGTTTGCTGGTGGAAGGCGGGATCTCCGTGTACCGGCTGCAGCACATCCAGGCTTCGCTCGAGCAGTGGTTCCTGTCCGTGACCAGCCGGCTGGGAGGCTCGGAATGACGACGATCGCCGACATCGAAGCACCGGGCCCCGGCCCGACGCCCGCCCAGGCCCGAGAGCGGCGTGACCACCGCGGCTCGTGGATCCCGACGTGGGGCATGGTTGCCACTCGTTTGATGGAATTGCGCAAGCGGCGGGGACTGATGATCGCCCTGATCGCTGTCAATGTCGGCATCCCGGTCATCTTCCTCGGCGTGCGCCTGATCTCTCACGCCGTGGATTCGAAGGCCTATGGGCCAGCCGGGGGCTACGCCGTCTTCACCGGGCTGGTGGCGGGCTTCATGTACATCTTTGGGTTCATCGTGGCCGCGGTCGTCGGGAGCACGGCGGGTTCGGTCGACCTGACCGAGGGGATGTTCCGCCATCTGGTGATCACTGGCCGTTCCCGCTTGGCCGTGTACCTGGCCAGGATCCCCGCCGGGCTGGCCATCGTCATCTCGTTAGTGGCGGTCGGCTACACGATCGTCTGCGCGGTGTGCGTGTTCGCCGCCCCGACCCAGCTCAATTACGACGGAGTGGTCGTGCCGCAGGGCCTTTCGCGCCCTGCGCTGGACAACTGGGCCGCCGCCCATGCCGACAAGGTCATCTGCGACTTCAACTTCGGGGGAGGCAAAGGGCTGAACGGGCCGCCGCCCAGCGTGCCCTGTGGAAACGGGCAATCGAGCGGACCCCCGCCGGGGTCGGTCATCCAGACGAAGCGCGGGACGATTACCGTCCCCGCCAGCGAGTCGCCAGCCGAGATTCGGGCCTTCGCCGTCAGGGTCGCCAACCAGGACTACGCGGACTACCACGCCACCTTCATTACCCCCTCGTACTCGCTGATGATCGACGTCGGCTTGTGGATCGCGCTCGAGGCGACCATCGGGTTCATCGTCGGACTCGGGCTCTCATCGCTCATGGGGCAGCGGACGGTCCCCGTGATCCTCCTCATCGTGCTCGAGCTGATCCTGACGCCGCTCTTCAGCCGAACCATCATCTCGCACCTGCTGAACGCGGAGCGAGGCATCGTCGGCATCGCCATGGCCCACATTGAACCGGGCGGGCTGCCCACCCCGTTTGGCGGCGGCGGTCCGTTTGGCGGCGGGAATGGGGGAGGTGGGCCGCCTTTGATACCGGAGTCGACCTTGGCGGCCTCACTGGTGATCGTGGGCTGGCTTGTGTTCTGGACCGCCATTGGGGCATGGCGAATGATGAAACGAGACGCCTGAACCGCCGGTCGTCGCGAGCGACCGCCGACCTAGGGACTCCCCACCGCGTTCACAATGGGCTGGTACGGCCGACACGGCTCGTTGCGGAGACTCGGACACGCCGGCAGCGGCGTCGGCACGGCGACGCCGGGCACGACCGGGAGGATGAGGCTCGACGGCATCGACGGAGAGAAGGCGATCGAGACCTTCGCCGTGCCGGTGGGGACGGTTTGGCCGAATGACCACACCGGCTGCGTGCCGTTAGGGGCGGTGATCGTCACGCGAATGCGCGACCCCGCACGGTAGGCGTGCCCCTCGTAGTAGAGGGGGATGACCACCTCGACGAACTTCCCGCTCGGCAGGGGCGCGGCATCGGCCGCGCTGAAGGTAGGGATGGGATCGAGGGCCGTGCTCGGTTGTTTGAAGATGTTGTCGGAGTTCGTGGCGAGCGTCCGATCGCTGGCGCGGATCCAGCCGTTCTGGACGAACGTCTCCTGACCATAGGGGGTGACTTCGCTGATCGTGGCTTGCAAGTCGACATCGGGCGTGGACGACTGCACCCAGAGATCCACGGCGCCCGATCCGACGACGGTGGTGTCCGCGGCGAGTGGCGCCGAGAGGTAGGAGACGGCGGTGCCCGCCGGATTCTGGGCCCAGTCCCACGACCACTGCGCTGCGTTGCCCCACAAGCCCCCACCGCCGGAGTTGCTCCCAAAGTCATTGAGCGGTACGGCGTTCGCGTTGGACGTGTACCAGTTCACGCCTGCGTTCTTCGGCGCCTGGTCGGTCAAGGTCCCCGCCGGCCCCAGGTACCAGGTGCCGGCCGTGGTACCCGGGACTGGAAGCGTGGAAAAGTCGTCCTCGAACCCGGGGTACGGGTTGCCGGGAATCGAGCCCCCGGTGGGCGATTTGCCGGCCCCGTTGTCGAAAAGGACTCGTATTTCGGGGAGTTTCTCGAAGGCGGCCAGCGCCGATCGGTACGTGAGCTTCGCCTGAATCGGGTCAGCCGGAAGCGTGACGAGGGCCGAGGGGGGTGTGCCCAAGGCCTTCTGGTAGATGATCGGCGCCAGGGCGTGGAGCAGTACCGAATTCACGAGGGGTGCCCGGTGGGCGACGAACAACTCGAGGAAGTCGTACCAGCGGTTCAACGTATCCGGATCGACGGAGTCGACGTGTGCGCCGTTGGTGAAGGTAAACCACTTCTGGCTGGTCCCGGTGAAATGTTGGACCAGGTCTGGACAGTGCCCCCCGGTCTGCTCGTCCTCCCACTGGCACGCCATGAAAACCGGCACGTCGATCTTGTTGACGAAGGTGACCGGATCCAACGGGTCAGCGACGACGGGGTTGTAGTACTCGTTGGCTGCAATCTTCGCACTCAGATCGGCTGCTTCGCCGTGAAGCGCCTGGTTGGCGCGACAGGTCGCATCACCGCTTTGGATCTGCTTGTAAGCCCATGACTGTCCACTGTTCGGCCCGGCGGGCTCCGCATTCTGCTGGCGCTCCTGGGCCCAGGCCACGGCGAAGCCGGTGTTGAGGATGCCGCCGGGAACGAGCGTCGTCGCCGTGGCGTCGATGGTCGAGAGCGGGGAGATCGCGGCGAGATCCGGCGGGTCGAGCTGCGCCGTGAAGAGCTGGCTGATGGCGCCGTAGGAGATGCCCATCATCCCGACTTTGTGCCCGAGCACCCACGGCTGGTGCGCGATCGTCTCGATGACGTCGTAGCCGTCGAGGTTCTGCAGTGGCTCGAAGAAGTCGAAGGCGCCGCCTGAGCAGCCGGTCCCACGCATGTTCACGTCGACCACGGCGAAGCCCATCAGATTTGCCAGGACGGCGATGCCGTTGTCAGGCCCAGCGGGATCCGCGTATCCGTAACCGGAATACTCGATCAGGGTGGGATAGGGCGGAAGGTAGTCCGGGCCGTTGGGGAGGTGACGCACGGTGGCCGGCAGGCCGGGCAAGCCGGCCGGGCTCGTCGGCAGGTGGACATCGATCGCCAGCTTCGTCCCGTCGCGGGTCGTCAGGTACGAGTAGCCGTTGTCGGGTATCGATTGGTCGTAGATGCTCGGATCCCACGGCGCCGCCTGATCGCCGTGGACCGTGATCGGCCCGGACTCGGTGCCGTCTGCGTCAAGGCGCACCCGGTAGCCGTTGCTGGACCACACATTGCGGAAGAGCAGACCACCGAGCGAGTCGGCGTTCTGTGTATAGAGGGTTTGCCCGCTGGGGCCGATCAACGACATCTGCGCCGAGGGTGCCAGACCGGTGACGTAGAGCTGATTGGCGCTGCCGACGGCCACGAAGGCGGGTGATGGGGTTGCCGCTTGCGCAGCGGTGGCGGTGAGCGGGCCCACGAACAGCAGCAGGCTGAGCATGAGTGTGCTGGCCCGTGCCACGCGCCGCGTCACACGCAACCTCCCCGCCATGGTGCCCTGCGACATCCCGCCCACTGCCTTTCTTGAACCCCTAGAGGCGGGTGCAGCTTCGCCCGCCGTCATCCACACCGCAAGTTGCCGCCGAGCGGAATTACTCCTCTGTGGGGGAGCCGAATCGGATCAGGTTCCCATCCGGATCGATGTGTGCGCCCTCGCGGAGTTTGTAGGGCGTCGGGTTAACCGCAAGGGTCTGCCCACCGATACCTGGTTGGCTCCACTCCTGGTAGAGGGCATCGGCGTCGCGCACGTAGAGATAGGTCGATCCACGATGCGCCGGATCGCCCTCGGGGTCGGCTGCCAGGTGCACGCCCGTACCATCGCGGTTGGCGAAGCCGTACTCATCGCCGTCCTCGTACGCGAACGACGTGAAGCCCAGCAGCGAGTAGTGCGCCAGGGCGGCTGTCAGGTTCTGGACGGGGAAGATGGGGCTGAAGTGACGGAACTGACGGACGGTCCGTTTCCTCCCGGTTCCGTGCGCCAGGCTGGCACTCTTGATGTCGGCCAGGACGAGCAGCACCTGGCGCATCGCTTCGATCTGCGCCGGCGAGACCCGCTCGGCCAGCTTTACGTCGACCGCCGCAACGCCACGCCCCACCGCCTCCACGACCCGGGCCCCGCGCTCGGTCAACTCGAGGGCGATCCGGCGACGGTCGTTGGGGACGCCGGCTCGTTCGAGATAGCCCCGGTTCACCAGGATGTCGATGACCTGGCTCACCGCTTGCTTGGTGACCCCGAGGTCGGACGGCAGATCTGCTCGAGGACCACCGGCGGCGTCGACCCCCGCCAGCACAAAGGCTCCGTTCCTGGGCAGATCGTCGATGCCGATGTCGTGCAACTCCGCCCGGATTGACCGGGCGTACGCTCCCCGCGCCGAGCGCATCAGGGTGGGGGTGGCCAACACAGCGGGTGCGGGGTCGACCATGGGGCCATTCTGACGAGAAGAAACTTGATAGTCAACGATCTTGATCATCTGACCGATCCGGTCGGTGGGGACCGGTCAGACAGGCCGGCCGAACGGCGGGCTGCCCAGTACATCCAGGTAAACAGGAGTAGCATCGGAGGCGCTTACCTTCAACAGTGAGGGTTCCGTGAGGACGGCCTAGGCCGCCCACCAACCCCACCGGGCACGTCGAGTGCCTTGATGGCGTTCCCGAGGAAGGTCCACGCCACGCCAGTAGGCGTAGCGATTCCGATGGCGGCGGGCGCTCATCTGAGGGTTCGTGGCGGGCGGCGCAGGCCGGCTTCGAGGAATGAGGTGCCGCCGCCATGCTTGTCGCAGAAGACCCATGTGCCGATCAATTCGCTGATCACTTCCCGGGTCCAGAGATCATTGAGATCGACGTCTCGTGCGCCGATGGCGTCGCCGTGGTGACGGTGGTCGGCGAAATGGACGTATCCAACTCGTCATGGCTCCACGAGTGCCTCAACGATGTCATCGATGCCGGGATCGACGAAGTGGTGCTGGACATCGAGGGCCTGACCTACATGGATTCCACCGGTCTGTCGGTCGTCGTGGGCGCCAACAGGCGGATGCGGGCCGCCGGCGGAGCCATCGAGATCGTCGCTCCGACACCCAATGTGGCGAGGCTGTTCGCCGTGAGTGGCCTGACGCCCGTCCTGACCATCAGGACAGCGGTGGGGGAGGTGGAAGGCGACCGGCCGAATTCAGACCCCGGGTAACCCGATCAGGCTCGGGCCACGCATCAGGTGAAGGCAGAGACCGGCACCATCTCGGGCGGCGCCCCCGGCGGCGCATCGGGGGAGCGGCGACCGGGCGGGGGTCCGCTGAGGCGGTGTTCGTGGAGGAAGCGGTCTATCGCCGCGACCTCGATCGGCTGGGAGAACAGGTAGCCCTGCGCCTCTGGGCAATGCAGTCGCTGCAGGATCTCGAGCTGCTGCTCCGTCTCCACTCCCTCCGCGATGACGTCAAGCTTCAGCCGTCGCCCCAGCTGAATGATCGTTCGGACCATTTCAACGGCTTTGGGAGAATCGATGATCGCGTCGACGAACGACTGGTCGATCTTCAGGATGTCGAATGGAAAATGCTCCAGGTAGCTGAGTGATGAGTACCCCGACCCGAAGTCATCGATGGCCAGGCGCACGCCGATCTCCGTCAGCGCCCTTAACCGCTTGAGGCTGGTCTCGGCGTCGTTGATCAGGATGCTCTCGGTGATTTCGAGGACGAGACAGCTCGGGTCGAGGCCGTTGGTCTCCAGGGCGCTCCTGACCGAGTCGGCGAAATCGTCGGACCTCAGCTGGAACACACTGACGTTGACGGCAACCGTGAGTCCCCTGTGCGAGCTCTGCCAACGGGCCGCTTGGCGGCAGGCCTGGCGGAGAACGATCCTCCCGATGTCACCGATGATCCCGAGTTCCTCGGCCAAGGGGATGAACCGTGCGGGGGAGATGAGGCCGAGGGTCGGGTGCCGCCAACGAACCAGTGCCTCCACCCCGATAATGGTCTGGTCGCGGAGTTTCATCACAGGCTGGTAGAAGGTCTCGAACTGCTCGAACGTCACGGCGTCCCGCAGGTCCTTGGCCAACCGGTGCCGCTCGGTCACGGCAGCCTGCATTGCTTGAGCGAACACGACGAAGCCGTTCCCTCCGCCGCCCTTAGCCATAGATAGCGCGATATCGGCGTTCTTTATGAGCTCTGATCCGCCTCGCCCCCGGCCGGTCGATATTCCGACACTGGCCGTCATGGAGAGCTCGTGACCATCGATGTGGAACGGCCGGGAGCTGATGAGATCGAGGACCTTCTGCGCCATGAGTTCCGGCCTGGGGTCGGTCACCGGAGGCATCGCCAGCAGGACGAACTCGTCCCCTCCGACGCGGCCTACCGTGTCGACCTCGCGGAGGCCTCCGACCAGACGCTGTCCAACGGCGCGCAGAAGCCCATCGCCGACGTCATACCCGTAGACGTCGTTGGCCATCTTGAAATTATCGAGATTCAGGCATATGACCGTCGCATCAGCGTCCGACCGAGTGGCTTGCGCATTGAGCCGGTCGAGTCGGTCGAGCAGGAGCGAGCGATTCGGCAATCCAGTCAGTGAGTCGTGCAACGCGTGATCTCGAAGCCGCTGTTCCAGGCGGCACCGCTCGGTCACATCCTGGGCCATCACCAGGGCACTCGAGTGACCATTGAATTCGAGAGTGTGGGCGGCGATCTCCACGCTGATGAGCTCACCCGACTTGAGCCGATGAATCCACACT
>DASXZJ010000090.1:0-75214 GCA_036502025.1 Acidimicrobiales bacterium
CTGTGGGTCGCCGATTCTCGATGCTGATCTCGTCCGCGACCCGACCACCCGCTTCTGCGAGCAGCACCTGCCGCTCGATTAGCCCTCGACCTTGAGGCCCCTCGCCGAGTCGAGGCGGGCGGCCACGTCGGACCAGTTGACGACGTTCCACAGGGCGGCGAAGAAGTCGGCCTTCACGTTCTTGTACTGCAGGTAGAAGGCGTGCTCCCAGGCGTCGAACACCAACAGCGGGACGGAGCTCTGGCCGATGTTGCCCTGGTGGTCGTAGACCTGCTCCACGATGAGCCGGCCGGCGAGAGGCTCGTAGGCCAGCACGCCCCAGCCCGAGCCCTGAATCGTCGACGTGGCCTGGGTGAAGTGCGCCTTGAACTTGTCGAAGGAGCCGAAGTACTCGTCGATGGCCGAGCCGAGCGCGCCGTCGGGCTTGTCGCCGCCGTCGGGGCTCTGGTTCTTCCAGAAGATGGAGTGCAGCACGTGGCCCGAGACGTGGAAGGCCAATGTCTTTTCGAGCCCGACGATGGTGCCGAAGTCGTCCTTGTCGCGGGCGGCGGCCAGCTTCTCGAGCGTCTGGTTGGCGCCGGTGACGTAGGCGGCGTGGTGCTTGTCGTGGTGGAGCTCCATGATCTGGGCCGACACGTGGGGCTCGAGCGCGGCGTAGTCGTAGGGCAGGTCGGGGAGGCTGTACTCGGCCATGGCGGATCTCCTCAGTCGTGGGGGGTGTCCCTGGGATGGGCCGCTGTCGCAGCGGTGATGCGTGCTGGACCATACCCGACCACGCCGCGATTGGAACCGGGCCCAACAGCCATGCGAACAGGGTGTGCCGCGCTGGTGGTCGGATGGGTCACCGCCTCGTTTCCGACGCCGGCTGTCGCGGCTGAGCAACCCTGGCGCGCCCGGCCGGCGGTACGCTTGCAAGAGTGAGCACGGACCCGAAAGACCGTTGGCTGGATCTGGGGTCCTTCATCCGTGAGCAGCGGGGTTCGGCCCGGCTCTCGCTCCGGCGACTCTCCGAGCTGGCGGGCATCTCCAATCCGTACCTGAGCCAGATCGAGCGCGGGCTGCGGCGGCCCTCGGCGGAGATCCTCCAGCAGATCGCCAAGGCGCTGCGCATCTCGGCCGAGACGCTCTACGTGCAGGCCGGGATTCTCGAACCACCCGAGGGGAACCCGGACCTGACCAGGATGATCCTGGCTGATCAGTCCATCAGCGAAGACCAGAAGCAGGCCCTGATCCGCATCTACCTCTCCTTTCGCCGGGACCACGAGGAGGGGCACCCCCCCACCGACCGCGCCGCCTCGGCTTGAGCCCACTGGCAGGGAAAACTCGGGCCACCAGTAGCATCTGATCGTCATGCGTCGGCTCGCGGTCCTTTCCCTCCACACTTCTCCGTTGGCCCAGCCGGGCACCGGTGACGGCGGGGGCATGAACGTCTACGTCCGGGAGCTCACCGCCGCCCTGGCCCGCTCGGACGTGGCCTGCGACGTCTTCACCCGGGCCTGGTCGCCCGATCTGCCCGCCGTGGTCGACGTCGAGCCCGGACTGCGGGTCCACCATGTGCCCGCCGGACCCCGCGGCAGCCTGCCCAAGGAAGCCCTGCCCGAAGTGGTCGACGAGTTCACCAAGGGTGTGCTCGACGCCATGACGACCGAGGGCGAGCCCTTCGACTCCGTCCACGCCAACTACTGGCTGTCCGGGCTGTCGGGCCACGTCATCAAGCACGAGCTCAATCTGCCGCTGGTCTGCACCTTCCACACGCTGGACCGGGTGAAGGCCGAGTCCATGCCCGAAGAAGTGGAAGCCGACATGCCCCATCGGCGGGCCGAGGCCGAGGCGTCCATCATCGAGTGCTCCGATGCCGTCCTGGCTTCCTGCACCGTCGAGGCGGAGCAGATCGCTTCCCTCTACGGCGCCGATCCCGGGCGCATCCGGATCGTGCCGCTCGGGGTCGACCACGCCTTCTTCGGACCGGGGCATCGGCCCCAGGCCCGCCGGGCCCTCGGGCTCCCCCAGGACGGGCGGCTGCTCCTGTTCGTGGGCCGGATCCAGCCCCTCAAGTGCGCCGACGCGGCCATCGAGACGTTGGCCGAGTTGAGCGACTCGGGTGGGGAGGCCTACCGCCTGGTGATCGTCGGAGGACCGAGCGGACCTCACGGGGAGAAGGCGCTGCAGGGCTTGTTCGACCTGGCCGACGCCCACGGGGTGCGTGACCTGGTCCACTTCATCGACCCGCAGCCCCACGAGCTGCTGTCCTCCTACTACCGGGCGGCCGACGTGTGCATCGTGCCCAGCCGCTCGGAGTCCTTCGGCCTGGTGGCCCTGGAGGCGGCGGCCTGCGGGACCCCGGTGGTCGCCTCGGCCGTGGGCGGCCTGACCACCCTGGTCGACCACGGGCGCACCGGATTCCTGGTCGAGGACCCGACGCCGGATCGCTACGCCAACGCCGTGCGCGCCATCTTCGAGGAGCCGCTGCTGGCCGAGCGCCTCTCCACTGCCTCGGTGCTCCGGGCCCGCCGCTACACCTGGCGCGCCGCCGCGGGCGCGTTGCTGGACCTGCACGAGGAGCTGGCATCCGGCCGCCTCGTCGAGTGCAGCTGACGGGTGCCCGTCGTCAATCTCCCGGAGGAAGAGGAGATGGCCGCCGCGGTCTCCTGCATCGACGCCTGGGTGGCCCGGGAACTGGCGAGCGACGGCTTGCTGGTCGCCGGGGAGCGTCAGGAGGTCACCGACCGCACGGCGTCCTACCGGTGGTACCTCCGGTTCAAGGGTGAAGAGAAGGACTTCATCACCGTCTGGTTCACCCTGCAGCAGCGGACCCTCCACCACGAGGCGCAGTTCATGCCGGCACCCGAGGAGAACGTGGCCGAGACCCTCACCTACCTCATGCGGTGCAACGCCAAGCTCTTCGGCATGTGGTTCAGCCTCGGTCCCGAGGACGCCGTGTACCTGGTCGGCCGGGTGCCCGCCGCCCAGATCGACGACGACGAGCTCGACCGCATCACCGGCTCCTCGGTGCTCTACGTGGACGACTACTTCCCCACGGCCATGACGATGGGGTACGCCTCGGTCTACCGTCGCCGGCCCCGACGGTAACGTCGCATCCCATGCCGGTCTCGTTGTTGATCGTCGGAGGCGGAAAGATGGGCGGCGCGCTGCTCGGCGGCCTGCTCGCCTCGGGCTGGGCCACGGCGGGGGAGATCGCGGTGGTGGAGCCGATCGCCGAACGCCGCGACGAGCTGGCCCTCCTGTTCCCCGGGTTGGCGGTCCACGACGCGCCGCCAGCCGAGTCGGGCGGCGCCGTGCTGGCGGTCAAGCCCGACGCCGCCGAAGGCGCCTGCCGGGTCCTCAGCGCGGTCGGGGTGCCGCGGCTGCTCTCCATCGTGGCCGGCATCCCGTCGGCTCGTCTGGAGTCCGCCCTGGGTGGTCAGCCCGCCGTGGTCCGAGCCATGCCCAACACGCCGGCCCAGGTCGGCGCGGGCGTTACGGCCATCTCGGGTGGGTCCTTCGCCACGTCGGCCGACCTGGCCTGGGCCGAGGGGATCATGTCCGCGGTCGGGACGGTGGTGCGCCTGCCCGAGCGCCTGCTCGATGCGGTGACCGGCCTCTCGGGCTCGGGACCGGCGTACTTCTTCCTGGTCGCCGAGGCGCTCATGGAGGCCGGGGTCCAGATGGGCCTGACCCGCGACGTCAGCCGCACCCTGGTGGTCGAGACGATGCTGGGGTCGGCCAAGCTGCTGGCCGAGTCCGGGCAGGACCCTGAGGCCCTGAGGGCCATGGTGACCTCCCCCGCAGGCACGACGGCAGCCGGGATCCGGGCCCTCGAGTCCCGGGCCGTGCGCTCGGCCTTCATGGAGGCGGTGGCGGCTGCCACCGAGAGATCCCGCTCCCTGCAGCGCTGAGCGGATTCCCTCCCGCTTTTCCATCGGGGGGAATGGACCTACCATCCTCGTTGCGGAGGCATCGTGGCACCCACCAAAGATCACAGCAGTCCCCAGATCCGCTTCATGACGGTCAGTGAGGTGGCCACGTCGCTGCGGGTGTCGACCATGACGGTGTACCGCCTGATCAACAGCGGCGAGTTGCCGGCCGCACGGATCGGGCGCTCCTTCCGGGTCCGCACCGAGGATCTGGAGCACTATCTCGCTGGCCGCTTCACCGTCGCCGGCTGAATCGGGCCGGGGGAATGGCGGGTCCGTCCGCCCAGACCGTCTTCTTCCTGTCCGACTACGGCTTGGCGGACGAGTTCGTGGGTGTCGTCCACGGCGTGCTGCGCGCCGCCGCTCCCGACGCGAGAGTGATCGACCTGACCCATCAGGTCCCGGCGTTCGATGTGCGCGCCGGCTCGCACACGCTTGTCCGCGCCGTCCCCCATCTCGGGCCCGGCGTCGTGCTCGCCGTGGTCGACCCCGGGGTCGGCTCGGCCCGTCGGGGTGTATGCCTGCACGTGACCTCGACCCACGACGGGCCCTCCTACTTCGTCGGTCCCGACAACGGGTTGCTGGTGGCCGCCGCAGAGCTGGCGGGTGAGGCTCCGCTGGCCCATGTGGTCGAGCTGCGGCTACCGGCGCGGGCCGAGGAGGCCGGCAGCACCTTCGACGGGCGTGACCTCTTCGCCCCGGCCGCGGCGGCGCTCTGCCGGGGGGCGCCACCCGCTGACCTCGGGGAGCCGATTGAGCCCGACACCCTGATCCGGCTGTTCGGCGGGGTCGTCGAGCATGGCCGGATGGCCGATGGCCGCTCCAGCCTCCGGGCCGAGGTGACCTGGGTGGATCACTTCGGCAACGTGCAGCTGGCGGCCACGCTGGCCGACGCCAGGGTGGCCGGGATCCCGTCGGAGGGCTCGGTCTGCGTGACCGCGCTGGTGGAGAGCGACCTGGCCGGCCGGATGTCGCTCCCTCCGGCGCTGGTGCCCGAAGGGGTGGACCTCGCGTGCGTCGAGTCGTTCGCCGATCTGGCCCACGGCGAGCTGGGCCTGCTCACCGACGCCAACGGCCACTTGGCCATCGTGGCGGGCGAAGCGTCGGCGGCGCGGTGGCTCAACGTGGTCGCCGGAGAACTGGTGCTGTTGGCCTGGTGACAGGCGCCGGTTTGGTGTCGGGCCAGGTCCCGTCGGTACCATCCGGAACTGTGAGCGGCGAGCCACCTGCGAATTCGAAGCGCATTCCCGAGGCGACGGTGGTTCGCCTTCCGGTCTATCAGCGCATCCTGGCCGAGCTGGTGCGCAACTCGGTGTCAACCGTCTCGTCGGAGCAGCTGGCCAACCTGGCCCGGGTCAACGCGGCCAAGGTGCGCAAGGACCTCTCGCTTTTGGGTTCGTTCGGCACCCGCGGCTCGGGTTATGACCCCGCCTTCCTCATCTCCCAGATCGACCGGGCCCTCGGGGTCGACGAGAACTGGCCCGTCTCGATGGTCGGCATCGGCAACCTCGGGCGCGCCCTGACCAACTCGGCGGGCTTCGCCTCGCGCGGCTTCCAGGTGACCTCCCTCTTCGACGTCGATCCCGCGGTTGTGGGCGAGGAGATCAAGGGCATGAAGGTCCGCCACATGGACGAGATCGCCACCCTGCGCCCAACGGAGCGCCCGGCCATCGGCGTCATCACCACGCCGGGATGGGCCGCCCAGCAGGTGGCCGACCTGCTGGTCCAGGTCGGGGTCACCTCCTTGTTGAACTTCGCGCCCCGAGTCCTCACGGTGCCGCCCCACGTGCACCTCCGCTACGTGGACCTTTCCATTGAGCTGCAGGTGCTCGGCTTCTACCGGGCTCGCAACGGCCTCGAACGGAGCGAGGCGGCACCGAGCGGCAGCGTTCCCATCCTGCGCTCCGTCGGCCTGTCCGCCCCCTCCGACCTGGCCTGACCCACCCCCACCTGGGAGACTGGCACTCCATACCCGGTGACCGGCATGCTTGATGCCCGACCCAGGAGGCATCCGAGTGTCCGTCGTCGTCGTAGGGCTCCAGCACAAGCAGGCGCCGCTCTCACTGCTCGAAGCGGTGGCGGTGAGCGACGCCGACCTGCACAAGGTGCTGGGCGCGCTGCGGCACCGGCGCAACCTCCAGGAGACGGTGGTCCTCTCCACCTGCTTGCGCACCGAGGTCTATGCCGTGGTGGACCGCTTTCACGATGCCGTCGCCGAGGTCTACGAGGTCCTGGCCGAGCACTCCGGCGTCTCGACCGACGAGCTGGCTGCCCGGGCCACGGTCCGCTTCGACGACGATGTCACGGCCCACCTCTTCTCGGTCACGTCGGGCCTCGAGTCGACGGTGGTCGGCGAGAGCGAGGTGGTTGGCCAGGTCCGCCGCGCCTTCGAGTTCGCCCGGGAGGAAGGCGTCTGCGGTCCCGTCCTCTCCGCCCTCTTCCAGCACGCGCTCTCGACCGGGAAGCGCGTACGAACCGAAACGGGCATCTCCCGGGGAACGACCTCGTTCGCCTACGCCGCCGTCACGGTGGCCCGCGGCAGCGACGCCGCCGGCCTGCGCGACAAGCGGGTGATCGTGGTGGGTGCCGGGGAGATGGGCGTTGGGGTGTGCCGTGCCCTGTGCGACATTCCTCTCGAGTCGGCCCCACGTTCGATTGTCGTGGTCAACCGCTCGCTGGCCCGAGCCGAGAACCTGGTGCGCGAGGCCGGCGATGCCACGAAGCTGCGGGCCGCGCCGCTCGACGGGGTGCATACCGAGCTGGCCCAGGCCGATGTGGTGCTGGCTGCCGTGGCGGCTGAGTCCCATGTGTTGACGGCGGCGCACTTCTCCGGCGTGGCCGGGCCGATGCTGGTGATCGACCTCGGCGTGCCCCGCAACGTCGACCCGATCGTCGGATCCCTGCCCACCGTCACCCTCTTGGACATGGACACGCTGAGCGTCTCGGTGAGCCGGGCGCTGGGTGACCGCCAGGAAGAGGCGGTCGCCGCCCATTCGATCGTCTCGACCGAGGTGGAGCGCTACCGCACCGCCAGCCGCCAGCGGGGAGCGGCGCCGATCATCGCCGCGCTCCGGGCCCGGCTCGAATCGCTGCGGGTGACCGAGCTCGAACGGAACCGGGCCCAACTGGCTGATCTGACCGAAGCCGAGTGGGAGCAGGTGGACAGCGCCACCCGCGCCGCGCTGGCCAAGTTGCTCCACGAGCCCACCATGCTGCTCAAGGAGACCGCGGGCACGCCCCGCGGCGAGCGTCTGGTCGAGGCGCTGCGCATCCTCTTCGACCTTTAGAGCGCAGATGGGAGCATTCCGCCTGGCCACCCGGGGGTCGCCACTGGCGCTCCGTCAGACCGAGCTGGTGGCCGACGCGCTACGTGGCACCACCGGACTCGACGTGGAGGTGGTGGTGGTGCGTACCCGGGGCGACGACCTCACCGTTTCGCTGGCTGAGGTCGGCGGTCAGGGCGTCTTCGTCACCGAGGTGGAAGCGGCCGTAGCCGACGGACGAGCGGAGGCGGCCGTGCACTCCGCCAAGGACATGACGTCGCTCATGCGAGCCGACCTCGTGCTGGCCGCCGTCCCAGCGCGGGCCGATCCCCGCGACGGGCTGGTCGGGTGCCCGTTGGCCGAGCTGCCCGCCGGTGCGCTCGTCGCCACGGGCTCGGCCCGGCGACGGGCCCAGCTGGCCAACCTGCGGCCGGATCTGAGCTTCACCGACATCAGAGGGAACATGGAACGACGCGTCAAGAAGGGCGAGGATGGGTCGGTGACCTCGGTGGTGGTGGCGGTGGCGGCCATGGCGCGTTTGGGGTGGATGGCCCGACTGAGCGACATCCTCGACCCGATGGACGTGCTGCCCCAGGCCGGCCAGGGCGCCATCGCCGTGCAATGCCGGACCGGCGATGCCGCGACCCTGCGCCTGCTCGACACTATTGACGACCCGGCCTCGCACCGCGCCGTGCGGGCCGAGCGGGCGGTACTGGCGGGGTTGGGTGGGAGCTGCACCGTGCCGGTCGGGGCGTGGGCCGAGGGCGTGGAGGGCTCGTCGTCGCTGCACATCCACGGCCTGCTGGCCAGCGGCGACGGTCGCACGGTGATCCGGATGTCACGCCGAGGGGACGATCCCGAAGTGGTCGGCGCCGAGGTGGCGCGGGCGTTGCTGGTCGAAGGTGGCGGATCGGGTCTAGACGGATTCTCGGGCGAATGACCGTCTACCTCGTCGGGGCCGGACCCGGGGACCCCGGATTGCTGACTCGCCGCGGGGCGCGGCTGCTCTCCGAGGCGGAGGTCGTGATCTACGACCGCCTGGTGCACCACTCGGTCCTGGCACTGGCCCGGCCTTCGGCCGTCCTGATCGATGTGGGTAAGCGTCCCGACGCGGCGCAGTCCGGCGCGGACCGCCAGGAGGAGATCAACCGCTTGTTGCTCGAGCACGGTCGGGGCGGCCAGGTCGTGGTCCGGCTCAAGGGCGGCGACCCGTTCGTGTTCGGCCGGGGCGGTGAGGAAGGTGAGGTCCTCACCCGGGCGGGCGTGCCGTGGCAGGTGGTGCCCGGAGTTTCCTCGGCCTTCGGCGTCCCCGCCGCGGTTGGTATACCGGTGACCCAGCGCGGTTTCTCGTCGTCGGTGACCGTGGTCACCGGGCGGGTGGGCGACCCTTCGGCCCCGGGCGGCGTCGACTGGGCCACGCTGGCCAAGCTGGAGGGGACGCTGGTCATCTTGATGGGGATGATGACCCGCACCGAGATCGCCGATGCCCTCCAGCACGCCGGCAAACCCGCCTCCACCGCGGTCGCGGTCATCGAGCGCGGCACCACCTCCTCGCAACGGGTCGTCCGCACCACCCTCGACCAGCTGGAGGCGGTCGACCTCGGCTCACCGTCGGTGATCGTGGTCGGAGCGGTAGCCGCACTGGGGGCCGGCCAACTCCCGCTGGTGTCGGCCGGGCCGCTCTCGGGTCGAACCATCGTGGTCACCCGATCAGGAACGCGGGCCCGTGGCCTGATCAGCGCGCTGCACGAAGCCGGAGCCGAGACCGTCGAGCTGCCGCTGACGCGTCAGACCGAGGCCGCCGACGGGGGAGCGGCGTTGCGCGCCGCGGCGGCGGACGTGGTGGCGTACACCTGGGTCGTCCTCACCTCGGCCAACGCGGTGGACCGGTTCATGGGGGAGCTACGTGACGCCAGGTCCCTCGGGGCGACGTTGGTGGCCGCGGTCGGCCCAGCCACCGCCGACGCCCTGCGCCTGGCCGGGGTCGAGCCGGACCTGGTGCCGGCTGAGCACTCGGCCCACGGGCTCGTCGAGGAATTCCCCGAGGCTGCCTCGTCGGCCGGTCGCGTGCTCTTTCCTGGCGCCGATCAGGCCCCTTCCACCATCCCTGACGGGTTGGAGGGGAGGGGCTGGCAGGTGAGCAGGGTCGAGGCGTACCGGACGGTGGCGCTCCCACCACCCGAGGAGGCTCTGTCGGGTCGTGTCACCCAGGCCGATGCGGTGGTCTTCACCGCCACCTCCTCGGTCAGGGCATACCTCGCTCTGCGTGGATCCGACGGCGCCCCGCTGGCCGTGCCGCCCCTCGTCGTCTGCATCGGTCCAACGACGGCAGGCCACGCCCGCGAGCTCGGGCTGGCCAACGTCCACGAAGCGCACGGGTCATCGACCGCGGGCCTGGTGGCCGCGCTGATTCATCACCTGGGCGGGTCGCATCCGCCCGCCTCGTAGGCTGGTCGTCCATGATCCCGGCTGATCCGGCCTTCCCGGCCCTGCGCCTGAGGCGTCTCCGTCGCACCCCGGCGCTCCGTCGCCTGGTGGCCGAGACCCGCCTCGGCGTGGACGACCTGATCGCTCCCCTGTTCGTTCGCCAGGGCATCGACGCACCGGTTCCGATCGCCTCGATGCCCGGTCAGGTCCAGCACTCCGTCGACTCGCTTCTCCTCCAGGCCAAGCGCCTCGTCTCGCTCGGAATCCCTGGACTGATCCTCTTCGGGCTGCCGAGCCACAAGGACGCGACGGGTACCGAAGCCTGGAATCCCGATGGGATCGTCCAGCTCGCCCTGCGCGCCCTGCGCGACGCCGTCGGCGACGACCTGGTCCTGATGGCCGATCTCTGCCTGGACGAGTACACCGACCACGGGCACTGCGGCGTGCTGGGAGACGGCGGCGAGGTCCTCAACGACGCGACCCTCGAGCTCTACCAGCGCATCGCCCTGGCCCAGGCCGCGGCGGGAGCAGACGTGGTGGCGCCCAGCGGCATGATGGACGGGCAGGTGGCGGCCATCCGTGCCGCACTCGACGGCAGCGGCGATGATCAGGTGGCCATCCTGGCCTACGCGGCGAAGTACGCCTCGGCCCTCTACGGCCCCTTCCGCGAGGCGGTCGACGTCACCATCGCGGGCGGGGGGGATCGCCGGGCGTACCAGCAGGATCCGCACAACCGTCGCGAGGCATTGCTCGAGATCGCCCAGGACGAGGCGGAGGGGGCCGACATGGTCATGGTCAAGCCCGCCATGACCTCGCTCGACGTGTTGGCCGCGGCACGGCGGCGGGTGCGCGTGCCGCTCGCGGCCTACCACGTCAGCGGTGAGTACTCCATGGTGCAGGCGGCGGCCGCGGCAGGGTGGATCGACGGTCCGGCCGTCGCGGTGGAGCAGCTCGTCGCCCTCAAGCGAGCCGGGGCCGACTTCATCCTCACGTACTTCGCGACCGAGGTGGCTGAGACACTCGGTGGCTGATCGACCTCCGGCGTCCAACGCCGACTGGTTCGAGCGCGCCATGAGGGTCATCCCCGGCGGCGTCGATTCGCCGGTCCGCTCCTTCGCGTCGGTCGGCGGGACGCCCTACACGGTGATGCGGGGCAACGGTCCCTACGTCGAGGACGCCGAGGGCACCCGTTACATCGATCTGGTCCAGTCCTACGGCGCCGTCCTGCTCGGCCATGCCCATCCGGTGGTCACCGAGGCGGTGAGCCGGGCGGCCGCGCTGGGCACCACTTTCGGAGCACCCACCCCCGGTGAGGTCCTCCTGGCCGAGTCCATCTGCGAGCGGGTGGCCGGCTGCGAGCAGGTCCGGCTGGTCTCCTCGGGGACCGAGGCGGCCATGAGCGCGGTGCGGCTCGCCCGCGGGGCGACCGGGCGGGACCGGGTGGTGAAGTTCGAGGGTTGCTACCACGGTCACTCCGACGGTCTCCTGGCCGGGGGCGGCAGCGGTGTCGCCATGCTCGGGCTACCCGGCTCGGCTGGGGTGTCGGCCGGATCGGTGGCAGCCACCGCCGTGCTGCCCTACAACGTGATCCCCGAGCTCGATGGCGACGTGGCCTGCGTGATCGTCGAACCGGTGGCGGCCAACATGAACCTGGTGCTCCCCCAGCCCGGCTTCCTCGCCGGTCTGCGTGCGGCCTGCGACGCGGCCGGGGCGCTGTTGATCTTCGACGAGGTGATCACCGGGTTCCGCATGGGCCCCGGCGGCGCCACCGCATGGGCCGGCGTCACGCCCGACCTGTGGTGCTTCGGCAAGGTCATCGGCGGGGGCCTACCCGTCGGGGCGCTGGCCGGCCGGCGTGAACTGCTCTCCGCCCTGGCGCCCCAAGGTCCGGTGTACCAAGCCGGGACGCTCTCGGGAAACCCGCTGGCCACCGCGGCCGGCTTGGCCGTGCTGACATTCGTGAGCGACGCCGACTACCGCGACCTTTCAGTGCGGGCGGCATCCTTTGCCAGCCGTCTCGCCTCGGCCATCGCGGACGGGGGACTGGCCGTCAGCGCGCCGGTCGCCGGCCCGTTGGTCGGGCTCTTCCTCGCCCCGGTCGACACGGGCGGGACGGACGGGGAGCTGGCCGCGCCCATCGACTACGTCGGCGCGCGGGAGTTGGCCACCAACGGCGTCTATCCGGCGTTCTTCCACGCCATGCTCCGTCGCGGGGTTGCCTTGGCCCCAGGCGCCTACGAAATCATGTTCCCCGGCGTCTCGCACGGTGACGATGTCCTCGGTCAGGTGGTCGAGGCGGCCGGTGAGGCGTCGCTCGAAGTAGCCAAAGACCTGTCACACCGCGGCTGAGGCGTCAGCGATCGGTCCCCGAGAAGCGGGGCGGCGCGGCCCCGCGCCCCATGCTCCAGGTCACGCCACCGAGGCGCCCCTCCACCAGCTCCACGTCTGGTCTGGGTCGGTAGCTCGAAGCCAGGACGGCGTCGGCCTCGTCCGCCCGCCCTTCGTACAGGGCGACGCAGGGCGCCGAGAAAGGGCAGCGGCGACAGGCGGCCCGTGACGGGGATGGATAGACCTCGATGTCGGTGGCGAACATGGCGCGCGCTTCGGAAGCCAACTGGCGACCGGCCCCCAGAACCTCGGCCCGAGTCCTTCGGATCCAGGTGCGGCGGAACAGCGGGCCGGTGTCGTGGATGACGCGTTCGGGCACGAGGGGTTCGTTCGCCATGGCGTAGAGACGACGGTGCTGGGGGACCGATCGACCACCTCCGCTTCCTTCGTGTTGCGCCACCCCACCCCGCTCGGGGGCCGCCGATGGCCGTTCGGGCTCGGCGTCGGACCGAAGCGGTAGGCGCATCTCGTTGTGGATGGTGCCGGCAATCTCCATGCCCAGGTAGAACTGCTCCCAGGCCCAGCACGCCGCCACCGCCTCCTCGTCGCGCACGAGTTCGTCGAGCGGCGTCCATTCGCGGACAACCCGATGACGAACGATCCAGTAGGCGTCATGTTGGTCGACCGACAACAGGTCGACGCGACCGCGGTAGCGCACGTTCTCCCCGCTCGGAGTGAAGAGACCTGACCCAGGCTGGTCAGGGTCGGCCAGGTCGACGTCGAAGTCGGCCTCGACCAGTACCGGCGCGATGCGTTCCACCTCGGGCGCCCAGTCAAAGTAGGCGTGGAGCAGCCGTTTGGCGCGGCCGTATCGCCCCGCGGCATCACTTGGGGCAGGCTCGCCGCGACGTGCGGAGTGGGCCGCCACTGCCCTCTGCAGCGCTTGGTCGACCAGCGGCAACACGATGCCGCGGGACCAGTCCCACATCCCGGGGTAGTAGTAGACGGCCAACGCGTCCCGTATGGCTCGATCGGTGTCGAGTGGATCGACGGCGACGGCCGGTTCGAGGTTGCGTCGCCCGTGGGATCCGAAATCCCAGGCCCGCCGGCAGCGCTTGAAGGCGGCCCGGTCCTCGTGCGCCAGTTTGGCGGGCACTGATCCGACCTAGCGCCGGTCGATCCGGATCGGGTGGCCGATCAGGCTCTCGGTCGGTAGCGGCGAGCGTTCCATGGAACCTCAGGGGTGTTGTCGCGTCGCCATCCAGCGTAACGACTCGCGGGTCGAGTGAACAGTCCCGCCCCCGGGCGGCAAGCGCTCAGAACGACCGGATGTCGGCGTCGGGGCCCATCACGATGACCGGATGGAGCGCCGGATTGAGCCAGGTGAGTACCTCGAGTAGTCCGAGGTAGGGGACCGACACACACCCGTTGGTGGGAATGCCCAGATCGGAGTGCAGGAAGATCGCTGATCCGAGCGGCCCGGCCGGGGGCGTGTTGAAGTTGATGACCGCCAAGGAGGGATAGGCGTTCCCTTCGGTCCACAACGCCTCGGAGGCCCCGGCGAAGGGCGGAGTCTCCCCGCACGCCACGTGCTCGAAGGTGTTGTACTGCGGGCTGGAAGGGTCTTCGTCCCACCAGTCGCCACAGACCAGATGGTGATAGGGGAACCGGGTGCCCGGGTTGGCGGTGGTGCCGTACATGGTCGAACCGATGGCGTACATGCCTTCTGGCGTGGCGTTGTCGCCTTCGTGGCGGGCCGGTCCCGGAATCCAACCGTTGTAGCCGTCATGGGCCGGCAGCGATGCGAACGCCTGATACCAGCCGCTGCCGTCGTTCTCGTAGGCGGACAACGTGGCCGTCGTGCTCGCGCCGTTGGGCGCGTCCACCACGATCACCTGGCCGGCGCCTCCCGTATCGGCCAGTTGATCGACCAGGAGCGGGTTGATGTCCGACGTGGCCGAACCGTGGAAGGTGGCGTCGCCGTAGGAGAAGACGCCGCCGTCGGCCGCCACCAACCAGTAGCCGCCACCGTCGGGGGTGGCGGCCAGGCCGACGATGGGTTGTTCGAGCGCCAGGTTCCCCGCCGAGCCGTGGAAGGCCGCGTCGCCGTAGGAGAACACGCCGCCGTCGGCCGCCACCAACCAGTAGCCGCGGCCGTCGGGGGTGGCGGCCAGGCCGACGATGGGTTGTTCGAGCGCCAGGTTCCCCGCCGAACCGTGGAAGGTGGCGTCGCCGTAGGAGAACACGCCCCCGTCGGCCGCCACCAACCAGTAGCCGCCACCGTCAGGGGTGGCGGCCAGGCCGACGATCGGTTGCTTCAGTTGCAGGTTCCCCGCCGAACCGTGGAAGGTGGCGTCGCCGTAGGAGAACACGCCGCCGTCGGCCGCCACCAACCAGTAGCCGCCACCGTCGGGGGTGGCGGCCAGGCCGACGATCGGCTCGGCGAGCGCCAGGTTCCCCGCCGAACCGTGGAAGGCGGCGTCGCCGTAGGCGAAGACGCCGCCGTTGGAGGCAGCGATCACGTAGCCCCCGCCGTCGCGGTCAGCGGAAACGGCGACGGCCGTGGCCGAGGTGGAGGTGACCACCGCCGACCGGGCCTGCGCCGATGTCGTCGCCGAACCAGCCCCCGACAGCGAACCACTCGTCGGCGCCACCAGCAGCACCGTGAGGACGACCGCGGCGGCCGCAGCCGACAGTGACGCAGCGCGGAGAGGCAACGACGAGAGGAAGCCCAAGGAGGTAAGCGTAGGTCCAGCCCCGCCGTCGCAGGCGGTACACCTGCTGGGGCGACCGCCTCGGTACGATCGTTCGGGTGGTGGTCACGGACGGGGTGAGGATTCGGCGGGCCGCTCCTCAGGATGCGCAACAGGTGTTCAACCTGGCCCGCGACATGGCGACCTCCTTCGCCGTCGACGTGGCGGTGTTCGCCTCCAGCTTGACCGAGATCATGCAGCGCGACGACGCCGTGGTGCTGGTTGCCGAGGCGTCCGAAGCGTCCGGCCACGTCGTGGTCGGCTACCTCCTCGGTTTCGATCATCCCGCCTTCTACGCCAACGGGCGCGTCTCCTACGTCGAGGAGGTGGCGGTCGTCGAGGAACGGCAGGGCAAGCGGGTCGGCCGCCATCTCATGGAGGGGTTCGAGCGGTGGGCGCGGACGCGCGACTCCACCCTGGTGACGGTGGCGACGCGCCGAGCCGACGGGTTCTACCGGTCGCTGGGCTACGAGGAGACCGCCACGCTCTTCCGCAAGGTCCTCTGAGGTCACGCCGGTACGCTGCCTCGCGTGGAGCTCGTGGCCGAAGGGCGGATGGCCGAGGTCTACACCTACGGGGACGGGCAGGTGGTCAAGCTCGATCGCCCCGAGTGGAGCGGCGTCTCGGCCTTCGAGTCCGACGTCCTCATCCGGCTGGACCAGGCCGGGCTGCCGGTCGCCCGCTGCCACGGCGTCGTCACCATCGACGGCCGCTGCGGTGTCGTATTGGACCGCGTCGAGGGCCGCCCGCTCTCGGCGCACCTGCTGGAGGCCGAGGGCGATGCCGTCGCCGCGCTCGCGGCCCGGTTCGCCGCGCTCGGCTCGACCATCAACCGCACCGCGATGAAGGGGCTGCCCGATCTGGTGTCCCGGCTCGCCGGGGAGTTGGGCCAGTCGGGCCTGGCGCCGGAACTGGCCGCCGAGCTCGGCGAGCTCCTCTTGCAGATCGACGACGGCCAGCGGGGGGTCTGCCACTTCGACTTCCATCCCGAGAACGTGCTGGTCGGCCCCGATCGGTGGGTGGTGATCGACTGGCTCACCGTCGCCAGCGGCCCGCCGGCGGCCGATCTGGCCCGGACGCTTGTCCTGTGGGGGCATAACGACGCGCCCCCGGTGCCGGCCTTCATGCGGGAGGTGCGGCGCCTCGGGTTGGCCCAACGCCAAGTTGGCGTGGCGGATTGCGACGCCTGGATCCGCGTCGTGGCCGGAGCGCGCCTGGCCGAGGGCTTCGAAGGCGCCGATGCCGACCGGTTGCGAGCTCTGGCGGCCGGACGGATCCGGCTCCCGGCCTGAATCAGGCGGCGAACTCGTCCGCCGGAGCGACGTCGGGCAGCAGCCGCGAAATCAGCTCCATGGCCCGGAAGCCGACCTCGGCCGGCCCGGCGGCGTCGGGCCGCATCAGGTTGGCCATGATGCGCAGCAGTTGGGTCATGAGCAGTTCCGAGCGCATGCCCAGACCCACGCAGACCCGCATGGCCTGGGGGTTCGAGATCATCCGGACGAAGGCGCGGGCCACCTTGAAGTAGGCGCCATAGGCGGCCTCGAGCTGGCGGTCGTAGTCGGCCAGCGCGGCGGAGCCCGTGCCGGTCAAGGCCTGGCCGAGGGCGGCGGCGGCCAGTCGGCCGGTCTCGTAGCCATAGGCGATGCCCTCGCCGTTGAAGGGGTTGATCGATCCGGCGGCGTCGCCGGCCAGGATGACGTTGCCGCCGGCCCGCGGCCCGACCGAGAGACCCATGGGGAGCTTGCCGCCGGTCGGCGGCCCGAGGCAGGTCTCGGGCGAGAGACCCCACGACGCCGGGGCGAACTCCACGAAAGCGTCCATGAGGTGCGACGTGTTGACGCCCTTCCAGCGCTTGTCGGTCGAGAGCAGCCCGACGCCGACGTTGACCCGACCGTCGCCCATCGGGAAGATCCAGCCGTAGCCGGGGACCATGTTCCCCTCGGCGTCGCGAATATCGAGGTGGGACTCAATGAAGGGATCGTCGTGCCGGTCCGAGCTGTAGTAACCGCGCAGCGCCATGCCCATCGGAAGGTCACGCCGGCGGTTGGTGCCCAGCATGCGGCCCACCCGCGAGTTGGCCCCGTCGGCCACCACGACGTAGCGGGCCTTGATCTCCCGGCTGCCGCTCCCGGCCTTGTCGCTGACCGTCACGCCGGTCACGAAGGGCAGGGTGGATGACGGTCCGGCCGCCGCGTCGATGATCGGCGCGAGGACCTCGGTGCCCGCCAGCAGGGTCGCCCCCGCCTTGACGGCGCGCTCGGCCACCAGGCCGTCGAGGTCGTGGCGGGTGATGGTGTAGCCGTAACTCGGGAAGTTGGGGTGCTGGGGCCACTGCATCTCGATGCTCTGGCCGAAGCCGTAGGCCCGCAGCCCGCCGTACTTGTGCGAGCCGGCCAGGGCGTCTTCCAGCCCCATGTCGGCCAGCTGGCGCACGGCGCGGGGGGTCAGGCCGTCGCCACAGGTCTTGACCCGGGGGAAGTGCTTCTTCTCGACCACCACCACGTCCCAGCCCGCCTCGGCCAGCCAGTAGGCGCACGAGGAGCCGGCGGGCCCGCCGCCGACGATCACGACATCGTGCACGGGGTTCGGCGGCGCCGGACGCTTGGCCGGTGCCGAACGCGTGGCGACGGGGGCCGTGGCCGCTTTGGCCGCTTTGGCCGTCGCCGCCTTCGCCCTGGCCGAACCGGTCTTCTTGGCGGCCGGACTCGCCTTCCCGGGGCGATCAGCCGGCGGTGCGGCGGAGCGTGGCGTCACCCCTGCATCGTAGGTCGCCCCCGGGCCGCTCCGACCAGTTCCGGATGTGCCTGGGGAAAGGGCTGCATGGTAGAAACGAACCCCGTGGACCAGTACCTGCCGATCCTCATCATGATGGCGCTGGCCCTCCTGTTCACCGTCTTCTCGCTGGTCTCGTCGTCGATGCTGGCGCCCCGGAAAAAGCCCTCGGTGGCCAAGCTCGCCCCCTACGAATGCGGCATCGTGCCCAATCGTGAGCCGCCGCAACGGTTCCCCGTCCGCTTCTACCTGGTCTCGATGATCTTCATCATCTTCGACATCGAGATCGTGTTCCTGTACCCGTGGGCGGTGGTGTTCCACCAGATCGCCACCTTCGGGCTGATCGAGGTCATCGTCTTCGCCGCCGTGGTGTTCGTGTCCTTCCTCTACCTGATCTCCAACGGCGCCTTGACCTGGGGTCCCCCCAAGGCCCTGCAGTCCGGCATGCCCGCCCGGACGTCGGAGTCGACCATCTTGCGAATCAGCGCGGCGCGCAACCAGCCCGGCGAGGCGGCGTGACGGATGGGATTTGAGGACCTCCAGCACAACTTCATGACCGGGCGGATCGAGGACCTGGTCAAGTGGGCCCGCCGCAACAGCGTGTGGCCGGCCACCTTCGGCCTGGCCTGCTGCGCCATCGAGATGATGTCGGTCGGCGCGGCCGACTTCGACATCAGCCGCTTGGGCATGGAGGTCTTCCGGGCCTCGCCGCGCCAAGCCGACCTCATGATCGTGGCCGGGCGCGTCTCGCAGAAGATGGCGCCGGTCCTGCGCCAGGTCTACGACCAGATGATGGAGCCCAAGTGGGTCATTTCGATGGGCGTGTGCGCCTCGACCGGCGGGATGTTCAACAATTACGCCATCGTCCAGGGGGTGGACCAGATCGTCCCGGTGGACGTCTACGCACCGGGCTGCCCCCCCTCGCCCGAGACGCTGCTGCACGCCATCTTGACCCTCCACGAGAAGATCCGCACCGGCGAGATCACCCGCCGGCCGGGGAGCCGGGTCCCGCCGGGGGAGCAGGCGACGGGCGGTTGGGTGCCGACGGTGGCTGATGCCGTGCGGGTGGCCACGCCGCGGTGACCGTCACGCCGTCGACCGTCCTGCCCGAGGTCCCGCGCCTGCCCGACCGCCTGGTCGATCAGCTGGCCTTTCCGGACCGGGACACCTATGTGGCCATGGTCCAGGCCTTCAAGTTGGCCGGGTTCGAGATGTGCGCCGACCTGTGCGCGGTCGACTACCTGACCCACCCGGGCCGGTCGCTGCCCGATGGCGTGAAGGCCGAACGCTTCGAGGTCGTGGTGAACCTGCTGTCGCTCAGCCTGCGCCAGCGGGTGCGGGTCCGGGTGCAGGTGCCCGAGGCCGACCCGGTGATCGCCAGCCTGGTCGACGTCTACCCCGGTACCGACGCCATGGAGCGCGAGGCGTTCGACATGATGGGCATCATCTTTGCCGGGCACCCGGACCTGACCCGGATCCTCATGCCCGAGGACTGGGAGGGCCACCCCCTGCGCAAGGACTACGGCGTGGGCCGGGTGCCGGTGCAGTTCAAGGAAGCGCCGGGGCCCCGATGAGCGACGACGAGTTGAGCGACGAGCGCGACGAAGCGCTCGACAAAGAACCCGAACCAGGCCACCGCAACGTTCACGGGCACCGGCACGGGCACGCCCCGGACCCCGAGCTGGTGGAGCAGCAGGCCGAGCACGCACAGCGGGTGAAGGTCGAGGAGGCCATGCTCCGGGCCGAGACCTCCGAGGGGGCCCAGGAGCTGCTGCCCCGGGGCACCACGGCGGCCAGCGAGCTGCGCCGCGAGGTGGGCGCCGTGCTGCGACTGCCCGAGGGCAACTACATCGACCCGGGCGACATCGACTTCGAGCGCCGCGACGACCAGACCATGATCATCAACATGGGTCCCCAGCACCCCTCGACCCACGGGGTGTTGCGCCTCATGCTGGAGCTCGACGGCGAGACGGTGCTGCGCACCAAGCCGGTCATCGGCTACCTGCACACCGGCATGGAGAAGACGGGCGAGGAGCTGACCTACGTCACCGGGGCGACCAACGTCACCCGCATGGACTACCTCTCGCCGCTCAGCAACGAGCTGGTGTTCTCCATGGCCACCGAGGCCCTGCTCGACGTGGAGGTGCCGCCCCGCGCCGTGTGGATCCGCATGCTGATGGCGGAACTGAACCGGGTGTCCTCCCACCTGATGTGGATGGCCACCAACGGCATGGACCTCGGCTCCACGTCCATGATGATCTACGGCTTCCGCGAGCGCGAGATGATCCTCGCCTTCTTCGAGAAGACGACCGGCCTGCGCATGAACCTCAACTACATCCGTCCCGGCGGGGTGGCGGCCGACTTGCCCGACGGGTGGCAGGACGACATCGAGGTCATCTGCGACACCATCTTCGCCCGCAGCTTTGAGTACGACGAGCTGCTCACCGGCCAGCCCATCTTCCGCGAGCGCACTGAGGCCGTGGGCAACCTGTCGGCCGAGGAGGCGCTGGCGCTGTCGGTGACCGGGCCTATCCTGCGCTCCACCGGCGTCCCGTGGGACCTGCGGCGGACCATGCCCTACCTGGCCTACGACAAGCTCGACTTCGACGTGATCATCGGCACCTACGGCGACAACTTCGACCGTTACTCGGTGCGCCTCAACGAGATCCGCGAGTCGATCAAGATGATCCGCCAGATCGCCGAGCAGATGCCGCCGGGGGACTACCGACTCCAGGATCGCAAGGTGACCCCGCCGCCGCGGGCCCGCATCGACGAGAGCATGGAAGCGCTCATCCATCATTTCAAGATCTTCACCGAGGGTTTCCGGGTGCCCGAGGGCGAGGTCTACGTGGCCGTCGAGTCACCCCGCGGCGAGCTCGGTTGCTACATGGTCTCCGACGGAACCTCCAAGCCCTACCGCATGCACATCCGGGCCCCGAGCTTCGTGAACCTCCAGGTGTTGCCGGTGCTGCTGCGCGGCGGCCTCATGGCCGATGCGGTGGCCGTGATTTCGTCGGTCGACCCCGTGCTGGGGGAGGTCGACCGGTGAGCCATCTGACCGCAGACCGCATGGAGCAGGCCCGGTCGCTGGTGGCGCTCTACCCCGAGCCCCGCTCGGCGCTGATCCCGCTGTGCCACCTGGCCCAGGAACAGGACGGTTGGCTACGGCCCGAGGCCATCCGCGACATCGCCGACCTCCTCGGCGTGACGGCGGCCGAGGTGCAGGGCACGGCGTCCTTCTACGACATGCTGCACCTCGAGCCGGTCGGCGCCTACGTCGTGGCGGTCTGCACCAACATCGCCTGCCTGCTGGGCGGGGCCCTCGAATTGCTCGAGCACGCCGAGTCGTCCCTCGGTGTGCGCGCCGGTGGGACGACGCCTGACGGTCTCTTCACCCTGGAGGAGTCCGAGTGCCTGGCCGACTGCGACCGCACCCCGTGCGTGCAGGTCAACCACCGCTACGTCGGCGGGCAGACGGCCCAGTCCTTCGACCGGCTGGTGACCGACCTGCGCGCCGGCACGCTGGCCGACACCGTGCCCAACCACGGCACCCTGGTGCGGGTGCGGCGCAGCGTCGGGCTCCAGGCGGACAAGAAGGCCGTGGCGGCCGAGCGGGCCGCCGCTGCCGACGCCCAGAAGCGCCGGGCCGAGGCGGCCTCGCCGTCGATCCCGAGCGGGCAGGGGGGCTGAGCGCCGTGGCCATCACCGACGCCCCCAAGATCGTCACCGCCCGTCTCGGGTTCGAGGACTCGCACACCCTGGAGCGCTATCTGGCCACCGGGGGCTACGAAGGGTTGCGCAAGGCCCTCACCATGGCGCCCGAAGCCGTGGCCCACGAGGTCGACGTGGCCAGCCTGCTGGGCCGGGGCGGGGCCGGGTTCCCGGCCGGCCGCAAGTGGTCGATGCTGCGCAAGAACCCGGTCACCTACCTGGTGATCAACGGCGACGAGAGCGAGCCGGCCACCTTCAAGGACCACCTGCTCATTGAGCGCGATCCGCACCAGATCATCGAGGGCGTCCTCATCAGCGCCTACGCGCTCGGGGTCACGCAGGCCTTCATCTACCTGCGCGGCGAGTTCGCCCTCGGGCTCGAGCGCATGACGGCGGCGTTGAACGACGCCTACGCCCACGGCGCGGCCGGCGCCGACATCTTCGGCTCGGGCTTCTCGCTCGATGTGGTGGTCCACCCCGGCGCCGGGGCCTACATCTGCGGCGAGGAGACGGCGCTGCTCGAGTCGCTCGAGGGCAAGCGCGGCTTCCCCCGCATCAAGCCCCCGTTCTTCCCGGCCGTGCACGGCCTCTACGGCGAGCCGACGGTGGTCAACAACGTCGAGACCATGGCCAACATCCCGTGGATCATCACCAACGGGGGCGCCGCCTTCGCCGCCCTCGGCGAGGGCAAGTCGACCGGCACCCGCCTCTTCGCCCTGGCCGGCCACGTGCGCAACCCGGGCACCTACGAGCTCGAGATGGTCAAGACCACCTTCCGCGACATCATTTACGCCCCCGTGCTGGGCGGCGGCATCAGCGGCGGCCGGGACCTCAAGGCCTTCATCCCCGGCGGGGTCTCCGCGCCCTGGTTCGGGCCCGACCAGGTCGATCTCCCGCTCGGCCAGGACGAGGTGGGAAACGCCGGCTCCATGCTCGGGTCCGGCTCCATTGTGGTCATGGACTCCTCCACCTGCGTGGTGCGGGCCGCCTGGCGCATCACCAAGTTCTTCTCCCGCGAGTCGTGCGGCCAGTGCACGCCGTGCCGCGAGGGGGCGGGCTGGCTGGAGCGCATCCTCTACCGGATCGAGAACGGCGCCGGCCGCGAGGAGGATCTCGACCTGCTGATGGACCTGTGCGACAACATCTCGCCCGGCGTGGCCTGGCCGCCGCAACAGACCACCATCTGCGTGCTCGGCCCCTCCATCCCGTCGTCGATCGCCTCGGGCATCCGCATGTTCCGCGACGAGTTCCTCGTCCACGTCAAGGACGGGGGGTGCCCCTTTGACTGACGCCGCCAACACGAATAAGACAGAAGAGCTCACGCTCGACCTCGACGGTCGCACCATCGCGGCCAAGCCGGGCGAGATGCTCATTGCCGCCGCCGAGCGGGCCGGGACCTACATCCCACGCTTCTGCTACCACCCCCGCATGGAGCCCGTCGGCATGTGCCGCATGTGCCTGGTCGAGGTGGACGGCCCGCGCGGGGCCACGCTGCAGCCGGCCTGCTTCATCGCGGTGGCTCAGGACATGAAGGTCGACACCACCTCGGACAAGGTCAAGAAGGCCCAGGACGGGGTGCTGGAGTTCCTGCTGGCCAACCACCCGCTCGACTGCCCGGTCTGCGACAAGGGGGGCGAGTGCCCGCTCCAGGACCAGACGCTGGCCTACGGGCCCGGGGAGAGCCGCTTCATTGAGGAGAAGCGCCACTTCGAGAAGCCCATCGCCATCTCGGACCTGGTGCTGCTCGACCGCGAGCGCTGCATCCAGTGCGCCCGCTGCACCCGGTTCGCCGCCGAGGTGGCCGGGGAGGCGCAGATCGACTTCGCCGGCCGGGGCGAGCACGTCGAGGTGGCCACCTTCCCGACCGAACCGTTCTCCTCCTACTTCAGCGGCAACACGGTGCAGATCTGCCCGGTGGGTGCGCTCACCGCCACCCCGTACCGCTTCACGGCCCGACCCTGGGACCTCGATCAGGTGGAGTCCACCTGCACGGCCTGCTCGGTCGGCTGCCGGGTGGCGGTCCAGTCCTCGTCCAACCGGCTGACCCGCTTGCTCGGCATCGACTCGGACCCGGTCAACCACGGCTGGCTGTGCGACAAGGGGCGCTTCGCCTTCGAGTCGGTCAACGGCGACGAGGTCGACGCCTCCCCGCGCGAGGAGGCCCTGGCCGACGAGGCCGTCGATGTCGCCCCCGCCACCGCGGCCCAGGTCGTCAGCCTCGGGGTGACCCGCGGCCAGTTCCTGGGCCAGGCCCGCGAGACCGGTCGCTTCGAGCACGGCCGCCTGATAGAGCCCCGGGTCCGCAAGAGCGGCGAGTTGGTCGCGGTGAGCTGGAGCGAGGCCCTGGCCGCCGCGGCCGAGGGACTCCAGAAGGCCTGCACCGCCGGCGGCCCGAGCGCCGTGGCCATGATCGGCGGCGCCCGCCTGACCAACGAATCGGCCTACGCCTGGGCCAAGCTGGCCAAGGGCATCATCGGCACCGATTCGGTCGACGCCCAGCTGGGCGACGGCCTGCCGGCCGAGCTGGTCCTCGGCCTGCCCCGGGCCACCATCGACGCCGCCTGCGCCGCGCCGCTGCTCATCACCCTCTCGGGTGACCTGCGCGAGGAGCTGCCCGTGCTCTTCCTGCGTCTGCGCGAGGCCGTCATCGGCTCGACCGCCCTCATTGAGATGTCACCGACCGCGACCGCCCTCACGCCGTTGGCGGCGGCCTCACTTCCCATCCGACCCGGCGAAGCCCCCGACCTGGCCCGCGCCCTGTGCGGTGACGACGCCGCCGTGGCCGCGCTGGCCACCCACCCCGAGGGCTCGGCCCTGACGCCGCAGGCGCTGGCCGCCGCCCGGGCTCTGCTGGCCGCCCATCCCGGGGGGTCGGGCGTGGTCATCGTGCTGGGCCGCCCGTCCTACGCCGAGTCGGGCGAGGTGGTGGCCGAGGCCGCCCGCCTGCTCGCCGCCGCGCTGCCGCAGGCGACCTTCCTGCCGGCGCTCCGCCGCGGCAACGTCTTCGGCGCCCTCGACATGGGCCTGGCCCCGGGCCTGCTGCCCGGCCGGGTCAGCCTCGACGCCGGCCGGGCGTGGTTCACCGCCGCCTGGGGCGCCGTGCCCGCCGCGCCCGGGCTCGACACGGCCGGCATCCTCTCCTCCATGGCCGGCGAGTCCCCGGCCGTCACCGCCTTGGTCCTGCTGGGTTCGGACCCGCTGAGCGACTTCCCCGACCACGCCGCGGCCGAGGCCGCGTTGTCGGCCGGGCACTTCATCGTGGCGGTGACCGGGCACCCCTCGGCCTCGGTCGACGCCCACGCCGACGTCGTCCTACCCTGCGCCGTGGCGCACGAGCGGCCGGGGACGACCACCAACCTGGAGGGCCGGGTGACCCGGCTGGGCCAGAAGCTGACCGCGCCCGGCTTCGCCTGGCCGGACTGGATGATCGCCGCCGAGCTGGCCGCCGCCCTGGGCGCCGACCTGGGCGTGAGCAGCGCCAACGACCTGGCCGACGAGCTACACCTCACCGCGCCGGCGTACGCCGGGCTGACCGCCGCCGTCCTCAACTCCGACGTCGCCCACGACGGGATCCTGGTGCCCATCGCCCCCGGGTTCGTGAGCCGGGCCGACGTCGAGCCGATCGACCCGGTCGCCCTGCCCGGCGTCGAGTCGGTGGAGCGTCAGGGCGCCCCGCCGCGCAGCGGTTCGGCCGGCGGCGACGGCTCGGTCAGGGCGCGCATCGCTGCCCTGGGTGCCGCCCCCGCTTTGCTGTCGGGGCTCGGTGCGTCCGAGGGCGCCGGCGCGTCCCACGTCCCCCCCGCCGACAACTACGCCCTCCGGCTGGTGGCCACCCGCTACCTCTACGACGCCGGGAGCTCGGTGACCGGCTCGCCCTCGCTCACGCCGCTGGTGCCGCGCCTGGTCGTCCGGGCCAATCCCTACGATCTCGACCGCCTGGGCGCCAAGACAGGCGATCAGGTCCGACTGCGCTCGTCGCGCGGCCAGCTGGTGTTGACCGCCGAGGCCGACGGCCGCGTCCCCAAGGGCGTGGTGGCCGTCAACTTCAACGTGCCCGTCGGCCCCGAGGCGCCGGGCAACGCGGTGGCCTCGCTCATCGATAGCCGCCAGAACGTGACCGAAGTCCGCCTGGAGTCGGTGTGATCGGCACCGACTCCCTCTTCGCCCAGGGCATCAACTGGGAAGTCATCGTCATCGTGGTGGTCAAGGTCCTGGTCGCCTTCGTGGTGCTGCTCATCGCGACGGCGATGATGGTCTGGTTCGAGCGCAAGGTGATTTCGGATATGCAGAGCCGGATCGGCCCCAACCGGGCCGGGCCGTGGGGGCTGCTCCAGTCCTTCGCCGACGTGACCAAGCTCATCTTCAAGGAGGACCTCCTCCCCGAGCAGGCCGACCACTTCGTGTTCAAGCTGGCCCCCTACCTCTCGGTGGTGCCGGCGTTCCTGGTCTTCGCCGTGGTCCCGGTCGGCGGCATCCTGCGGTTGGGCAGCCACACCTTCGAGCTGCAGATCTCGGACCCGCCGATGGGCATCCTCTTCGTGCTGGCCATGTCGGGCATCGCGGTCTACGGCGTGATGCTGGCCGGGTGGTCGTCGGGGTCGAAGTACCCCCTCCTCGGCTCGGTCCGCGCCTCGGCCCAGGTCATCTCCTACGAGGCCGCTCTCGGCATGTCGGTGGTGATGGTGGTGCTGGTCAGCCACTCGCTCTCCACCCGGGCCATCGTCAACGCGCAGTCCAACGGGTTCTGGAACTGGAACCTGATCCGGCTTGGCTTCCTGCCCTTCATCTTCTTCATGATCGCCATCACGGCGGAGCTGACCCGGCCGCCCTTCGACCTGACCGAGGCGGACTCCGAACTGGTCGGCGGGTTCCACACCGAGTACGCCTCCATCCGCTTCGGCCTCTTCTACCTGGCCGAGTTCATGAACACCATCACCATGTCGGCCGTCGTGGTCACCCTCTTCTTCGGCGGGCCCAACGGGTGGATCCCGCGCTTCATCCCCACCTCGGACATCTGGATGCCGATCATCTGGTTCCTGCTCAAGACGGTGGCCTTCTGCTTCATCTACGTCTGGTTCCGGGCCGCCCTGCCCCGGCTGCGCTACGACCAGCTCATGGACCTGGGGTGGAAGCGCCTCATCCCCATGTCGCTGGCCTGGCTCCTCCTGGTGGCCGCCGTCGTCACCTGGCACTGGCGCGGGTTGATCCTGGTGCCGGTCGTGCTGGTGGCGGCCGTGCTGCTGACCCGGGCCAACCAGCTGGGGGCCGGCCGCAGCGAGCAGGAGTCCGTTCTGCCGTCCGTCGGGCAGCGCCTGACGCCGGCGCCCCGGACCCCTGAGGGTGGTGACTCGTAATGGGCGTGGGCGACGAGATGAAGGACCAGCTCAGCTTCCTCGGTGGCTTCAAGCTGACCTTCCAGCACCTGACCCGGCCCCGGGTCACCACCCAGTACCCCGACGAGAAGAAGCCCAAGCAACCGCGCCAGCACGGCCGCCACGTCCTCAACCGTTACGAGGACGGCATGGAGAAGTGCATCGGCTGCGAGCTGTGCGCCGGGGTGTGCCCGGCCGACTGCATCTACGTGCGCGGACTGGACAACCCGCCCGACCACCCGGTCTCCCCGGGTGAGCGCTACGGCTACGTCTACGAGATCAACTACCTGCGCTGCATCCACTGCGACATGTGCGTGGAGGCCTGCCCGACGGAGGCCATCACCGAGTCCAAGCTCTTCGAGTTCTCCTTCACCAACCGCTCTGACGCCATTTACACCAAGGACGAGCTGCTGGTCGACGACCAGGGCCTGCCCCAGAAGCTCCCGTGGGAGGACTGGCGCGAGGGCGACGACATGATGACCTCGGGCTGGATGCGAGCCACCTCGCCCTCGGGCAGCGCGGCCTACGAAGGTGAGGTGCAGTGGTCCGGTGAGCTGGGCTACGGCACCCGCGCCCCGGAAGGCGGCCAGTCCGGCCGGCGTGACGACGAGCTGACCGGCACCAAGCCCCTGCGCGAGATCCTCGAGGCCCACCTGCTGGACGAGGACATCCCGTTGGCCCACCGGGGCATGCAGGGCCGCCTCTGGCGGGCCAAGACGGGCGCGGCACGGAACAAGAAGAAGATGGAGGCCACCCGGGCCCGCCTCAAGGAGCTGCGGGCGGCGCGCAAGACGGCCAAGAGCGGCGGGGCGGCCTGATGCTCCACGTCACCCTTCTGCTGGCTTCGACGCGCCCGGCCTGGCCGGACATCCTGGTCTTCGCGGCGAGCGCGGCGGTGATCCTCGTCGGTGCCGTGGGCGTGGTCACCTCGCGCAACCCGGTGCACGCGGCCCTGAGCTTGGTCATGACCCTCTTCGGCGTGGCCGTGCTCTTCATCGAGCAGGAGGCCGACTTCCTCGCCGCCGTGCAGATCATCGTCTACGCCGGCGCCATCGTGGTGCTCTTCCTCTTCGTGATCATGTTCCTCGGCGTCGACCGGCGGGAGGACATCGAGACCGAGCCGCTGGCCGGCCAGCGCCCGCTGGCCTTCGTCATGGTCGCCATCACGCTGGCCGGCCTGTTCGCCATGTTCGTCACGGCGCACTGGGTCACCGGCGCGCACCGGGTGGTCGGGCCGATCCAGGGCCGCATCAGCGACGCCGGCTCTCCGTCGGGCGAGGTGGCCCAACTGGGCCGGCAGCTGTTCACGACCTACCTGTTCGCCTTCGAAGCCACGGCGGCCCTCCTGGTCATCGCCGTGGTCGGCGCCGTGGTGCTGGCCCGCCGGCCACCGGTAGCCCAGGATCCCGAAAAAGAGCGGGCGGAAAGCGAGCTCTCCTCATGAGCCTCAACGGCGCGTGGTACCTGGGCCTGGCCGCGGTGGTGTTCTCCATCGGTGCCATCGGACTGATGGTCCGGCGCAATGTGCTGATCATGTTCATGTGCATTGAGCTCATGCTCAACGCGGCCAACCTGACCTTCGTGACCTTCGCCCGCATGCTGGGGGACATCGGGGGCCAGGCCATCGTCTTCTTCGTCCTGGTGGTGGCGGCCGCCGAGGTCGTGGTCGGCCTGGGCATCGTGGTCACCAACTTCCGGCGCCGGTCGACCACCGTGGCCGACGACCTCCACTCCCTGAAGGGCTGACCGAAACCGTGCTCCACGCTGCCTACCTGATGCCTCTGTTGCCGCTGGCCGGCTTCGTGGTGCTGGTCGCCGCCGGGAGGCGCATCGGCGACCCCTGGGCGGGCTGGATCGCCACCGCGGCGGTGGCCGGGGCCTTCGTGGTGGCCTGCCTGGCCCTGGCCGGGCTCCTCGACCTGCCGGCCGACCACCGGGTCTACCTGCACGACTACTTCACCTGGTTCCACGTCGGCGGGCTCAACGTGCCGGTCGGGATCCAGGTGGACCAGCTCTCCATCACCATGTGCATGTTCATCACCGGCGTGAGCACGCTCATCCACCTGTACTCCATCGGGTACATGAAGGGTGACCCGGACTACCCCAAGTTCTTCGTCTACCTGAACCTCTTCGTCTTCTCCATGCTGCTGCTGGTGCTGGCCAACAATCTGCTGCTCACCTTCGTCGGGTGGGAGGGGGTCGGCGTCTGTTCCTACTGGCTGGTGTCGTTCTGGTTCTTCCGAGATTCGGCCGCCTCGGCGGGCAAGAAGGCCTTCATCTACAACCGCATCGGGGACGCCGGGTTCCTGGTGGCCATCTTCCTCATCTTCGAGAAGACGGGGACGGTGCAGTACCAGGGCGGTCCCGGCGGCGGGATCTTCGGGCTCAGCCACCACCTGGCGGGCGGCGGGGCCGCCACGGCCGCCGTGTTGCTGCTCTTCCTGGCCGCCACCGGCAAGTCGGCCCAGATCCCCCTCTTCAACTGGCTGCCTGACGCCATGGAGGGCCCGACACCGGTCTCGGCCCTGATCCACGCCGCCACCATGGTCACGGCCGGGGTGTACCTCCTGGCCCGTATGAACCACCTGCTGGCGCTCTCCCATGCCGGCATGGAGGTCATCGCCATCGTGGGCGGGGTCACGGCTTTCGTGGCGGCCACCATCGCCTGCGCCCAGCAGGACATCAAGAAGGTGCTGGCCTTCTCGACGGTCTCGCAGATCGGCTACATGGTCCTGGCCGTGGGCAGTGGCGCCTACATCGCCGCCATCTTCCTCATGGTGGCCCACGCCTTCTTCAAGGGGCTGCTCTTCCTGGCCGCCGGCTCGGTGATCCACGGCCTCGATGACGAACAGGACCTCAAACGGATGGGCGCGCTGCGCCGCACCATGAAGTGGACCACCGCGACGTTCACCATCGGCTGGCTGGCCATCGCCGGCATCCCGCCCCTGGCCGGGTTCTGGGCCAAGGGCGACGTGCTCGACAACGTGTACGCCCACTACAAGGTCCTGTGGGCGCTCGGGCTGCTGACCGCCGTGCTGACGGCGTACTACATGACCCGGCTCCAGGTCCTGGCCTTCGGCGGTCAGGAGCGCTGGGACAAGATCGGGCCGGCCGGCGAGCCGGCGCACCACACGCCGCACGAGTCGCCCTGGGTCATGCGGCTGCCGCTGGTGATCCTGGCCGTGGCCGCCTTCCTCGGGGGCATCCTCAACCTGCCCTGGGTGCACGGCTTCGGCTTCGACGGGTGGCTGGCGCCGGTCTTCGCCGGCAGTCTCTACGCCGATCATCTCCACGCCGGCGGGCTGTGGGCCCTGGCCATCACCGACGCCGCCGCCGCGGTCATCGGCATCATCGTCGCGGTCGGGCTGTGGCGCGGCGCCCAGGTCGACCAGCCGGCGCTGGAGCCGGCCTTTCTCCAGCGCGTCTGGTACTGGGACGACTTCTACGACGCGGTCATCGGACGGCCGAGCCAGAAGCTCGCCACCTTCTTCGCCTGGGTGGTCGACGCCCGCATCATCGACGGCGCCGTCAACGGCACGGCCCGCCTGGTGCGGGCGGGCGGTTCGGCCACCCGCAAGCTGCAGACGGGCTACGTGCGCAACTACGCCCTGGGCATCGCGCTCGGGATGGCCCTCATCATCGCGTTCCTCCTCAGCCGGACCTGGTGGTCATGAACAACGCCGGCTTCCCGTACCTCACCGTCCTGATCTTCATCCCGGCCATCGGCGCGCTCGTCCTGGCCCTGCTCGGGTTAGGCGGGCGAACATCGAAGGAGTTCAGCGACCGCCTGGCCGGCATGGTGGCCTTCGCCACCCTCGGGATCGCCATCGCCACCCTGGTGGCCATGAAGGTCGGTGACGGCGGCTACCAGCTGGTGACGAACCGTCAGTGGACCGGCGACGCGCTGGGCGTCCGGTGGTATCTCGGCGTCGACGGCATCTCCATCTTCCTGGTCATGCTGGCCGCCGTCCTGTTCCCTCTGGTCATCGTCCTGGGGCAGAAGAAGAGCAACAGCCGCTCGTACGCGGCCTGGATGCTTCTCCTCGAGGCGGCGGTGCTGGGGAGCTTCCTGTCGCTGGACCTGATCGTCTTCTTCCTCTTCTTCGAGCTGACGCTGGTGCCGGCGTACTTCATCATCGCCGGGTGGGGCCACGAGCGAAGGGCCTACGCGGCCGTCAAGTTCTTCCTCTACACCTTCGCGGGCTCGGCCTTCCTGCTGGTCGGCATCCTCACCTTGGCCTTCCTTCATCAGTCCCAGGCCCACGGCCCACTGACCTTCGCGCTGCCCGCCCTCGAACACACCCATCTCTCGTCGGCGACGGGGATCCTGCTCTTCTGTGCCTTCACGGCCGCCTTCGCGATCAAGGCGCCCCTCTTCCCTTTCCACACCTGGTCTCCCGACGCCTACACCGAGGCCCCGGCCGGTGGTTCGGTGATCCTGGCGGGCGTGCTGGCCAAGTTGGGCACCTACGGCCTCATCCGCTTCGATCTCAACCTCTTCCCCCAGGCCTCACGCACCCTGGCCCCCCTCATCCTCACCCTGGCCGTGATCGGCATCGTCTACGGCGCCATCGTCGCCTGCGCCCAGCGCGACCTGAAGCGGCTGGTGACCTACTCCTCGTTGGCACAGATCGGCTTCATTGCGCTCGGCACCTTCGCCCTCGGCACGCAGGGTCTCTCCGGCGCGGTGCTGCTGATGCTCAATCACGGTCTGATCGTCGGCGCCCTGTTCATCCTCATCGGCTTCATCTACGAGCGCCGGGGCACCTGGCAGACCGGGGAGCTACGGGGCCTGCAGAAGGTGGCGCCGGTGATGGCCGGCGTCTTCACCGTGGTGATGATGGCCTCCATCGGCGTGCCGGGGCTGAATGGCTTCGTGAGCGAGTTCCTGGTCCTCTCGGGCACGTTCATCACCCATCGCTGGTGGGCGGTGGTCGCCGTGCTCGGGGTGATCGTCTCGGCCGTCTACCTCCTCTGGGCCTACCAGCAGGTGTTCCACGGTGTGCCCCGGGCCGAGGATGAGACGACCAGGGATCTGGGCTGGCTGGATCGTCTGATCATGGCCCCGCTGATCATCCTGATCGTCTTCCTGGGCGTCTATCCCAAGCCGGTCCTCGATCGCATCAACCCCTCGGTCAACCAGTTGGTGGCCCATGTCCAGGCAGTGACCGGCCACAGCCAGCCGGCCGTGGCCACCAACGGGTCCGCGGCAGTGGAGGGTCGGCCATGATCGCCACCCTGCTGGCCGCCGCCACCCACGCCACCCCGGTGGCCGACAAGCTGCCCGTCCCCTATATCCGCTACCTGACCATCCTGCCGCCCATCATCATGATCGGCGGCGGCGTGGTGCTCCTGGCTATCGCCTCCCTGGTCCGCCGACCCATGCGCGTGCGGGTGAGCACCGTGGGCAGCGTCGTCATCTCGGCCGCCGCCCTCAGCCTCTCCATCTGGCAGTGGTTCGACGTGCAGGAGCACGGCGCGCACACCTACGTCGCCCACGCCGTCGTGATGGACGGGTTCAGTGTCCTGATCAACATGCTGATCGCGTCGTCCATGTTGCTCACGGCCCTGGTGGCCGACGGCTATCTCAAACGGGAGGGGATCGAGGGGGCGGAGTTCCACGTGCTGGCCCTGGTCTCGGCGTCGGGGGCCATGTTGATGGGATCGGCCAACGACCTGATCATCGTCTTCCTAGGTCTGGAGATTCTCTCCATCGCCCTCTACGTCCTGACCGCGTTCAACCACCGCCGGGCCGCCTCGGGTGAAGCGGCTCTCAAGTACTTCCTCCTCGGTGGCTTCTCCTCGGCCATCTTCGTCTACGGCATCGCGCTGACCTACGGCGCCACCGGATCGACCAACCTCACCCAGATCGCCGACTTCCTGTCCAAGAACCTGGTGCTCACCAACGGGCTCCTGCTGGCCGGACTCGCCCTCATGCTGGTGGGCTTCGCCTTCAAGGTGGCGGCGGTGCCGTTCCATATGTGGACGCCCGACGTCTACCAGGGTGCACCCTCGCCGGTGACCGGTTTCATGGCCGCCATCGCCAAGGCGGGCGCCTTCGCCGCGCTGCTCCGCGTTCTCTTCTCCTCGCTCGGGGTCATCACCACCGACTGGCGGCCGATCGTCTACGGGTTGGCCGTGCTCTCGTTGGTGGTCGGCTCAGTGGTCGCGCTGCGCCAACGCGACGTCAAACGCATGCTGGCCTACTCGTCTATTAACCACGCCGGTTTCATTTTGCTCGGCGTCGAGTCGGCCACCACCCGCGGGGTCAGCGCCTCGCTGTACTACCTCTTCACCTACACCTTCATGACCATCGGCAGCTTCGCGATCGTCACCGTGCTCGGCCGCGAGGGGGACGGCGACCACGACCTGACCCGCTACCGGGGGCTGTCGCAGCGCCAACCGCTCCTCGCCCTCTGTTTCGCCGTCCTGCTGCTGGCCCAGGCCGGTGTCCCGTTCACCACCGGACTCTGGGCCAAGCTGTCGGTGGTGCTGGCCACGGTGTCGGCCGGGTCGGTGCCGCTCGGCGTCATCGCCATGGTGACGGCGGCGATCGCGGCCTACTTCTACCTCCGGGTAGCGGTCCTGATGTACTCGGGGCCGGGCCGAAGCGACGATCAGGCTGGCCAACCTGGACCCAGCGCCGTCCCGGCACCGCACGCCCGCCTGGACTCGGGCAGTCAGATCGGATGGGCCAGTCCCGAGGGGGTTTCGAACACCATCACCGCCATCAACGCCGAGCTGCTCATGACCGAGGAGCCGGTGGCGCCCTTCGGCGAAGCCACCCCGTCGGTGGTCAAGGTCCCGGCACTCACCGGGCTGGCCATCGGCATCTGCGTGGCCGTCACCGTGGGCTTCGGGATCGTGCCCAGCGTGCTCCTCGACTTCGCCAAGCACGCCACACTTCTCTTCGTCGGGCACTAAGCGAACTCCTTGGCGAAGTCGGTGGTCAGCCATTTCTCAGGCGTCATGCGGATGACGACGCTCGAGGTATCACGGTCAGCGGTCGCAGCCAGGTACAGGTCGCCGAACTCGGGCCCGAGGTAGCGGTAGGCCAACGCCGTCCGTTCCGAAGGCGTCACGTCGGCTTCGGTGCCGACGATGGGTCCCTCCACGCTGACGTACTTGTACGGCGGGGTCTCGGTCTGCACGCAGAGGCTGAAGCGGCCGGCGGCGGCCAGCAACCGAGCCTTGCGCGTGCCCGCACCGGTGATGAGGTTGACCGTGCCGCCCGGCTCATAGGCGTACCAGATGGGCAGGGTGAGCGGCCCACGGCCGTCTTCATGCACGCTCAAGATACCTACGTGTACGTCGGCTAAGAACGCCTCACGCTCGATTCGACTCATGGTCACCGACATGAGTTCCTCCTGTCGCTAGGCACACGAATGGGCGATTGGGCCCGGCTGAGTATGCCCCGACGAGACGCGGGGGCGGAAATGACTTACCCTTTCCAGCGGGGAACCACCGCAACGGGCTTGACCGCAATGCAATAGCCCTAGGTGTTCGTGAGGAGATGTATCCGCATGTCATTTGGATCAAAGTACGCCGCCGCAATTTCTCGATTTGGCGTCGTTCGATTGCTGAGCGCCTTTGTGCTCACCGTCGGCGCGACACTCGGCACCTTCGCCCTCCTCGGCTCGGCTCCGGCCACCGCGGCCGGCGGTCCCGACGCCGTGTCCGGTTCTGCCTTCGGGGTGAACGTCACGCTGTTGGGTAGCGCCATCGCCAGCCATCTCCCGTCGGTCACGTTGCCGGCGAGTGGTGCGGCCCAGTCGGCCAGCTTGCTGACCATCCCGACCAACCCGGTTATCTCGACCGGCCTGGCGTCGGTGGCGACGGCCGCGACCAACGCGACGCTGGCCACCGAAGTGGTCAACAGCTCCTCGGACCTCGCCAACCCGGCGCTCGTCAACACCGTCCTGCCCCTTCCGCTCGGGATCAGTTCGCTTCTCTCGGTTGACGCCGTTCACACGGTGTGCTCGTCAAGCGCCACCGGATCCACCGGCGGCACCACGGTGGTCAATCTGGTCATCGGCGGCATGGCGATTCCGGTCACCAGCGCCCTGAATCAGGTTCCGACCCTTCCGGCTGCCTTGTCGCCGCTCCTGAGCGTCGAGATCAACAAGCAGGTCGTCACCAACTCCGTTGGTGCGACGGGGATCACCGTTGACGGCGTCGTCATCTCCCTCCTGGGAGCCGTGGGCGGCGGGGCCGTCATCACCTTGTCTGAGAGCAAGTGCGGCGCCACCGGCCCCGACATCAACGCCACCCCGACCGTCACGGGCGTCAACCCCGGCACCGGTCCGGCCGCCGGCGGCACGACGGTCACCCTCACCGGTACCGGCTTCCAGTGCGTCACCGGCGTGAAGTTCGGCACCACGACCGCCACCTTCACGGTGGTGAGCCCGACGCAGATCACGGCCACCTCCCCGCCGGGAGCCGCTGGCACCGTCGATGTGACGGTCACCAACTGCAACGGCACCAGTCCGACCGGAACCGCTGACCAGTTCACCTACACCGCGGGCAGCACCGGTAGTGGCGTCGTCCCGACGGCTCCGCAGTCGCCCGTGGTCAGCGCCGTCCCTGTGACGGGCTGACCGTCGACGGCTGAAGCCACGAGGCGGCGCCATTCATGGCTGGTATTTGATGTCACCTCGTGTTCTGAGACGAGCAGCGTGCGCCGTCGCGGCGATGTCCGTGACGGCGCTCGCGCTCACCTCATGCAGTAGCGGCCCTCAGGCATCGGGTCAGAGCGCCCACTCCAACGGGACCAAGTCGAGCGGTCTGCGACTGAGCGGCAATTCGACCCCGCCGCCCATCGCACCCGCCGGCTCGACCCTGCTGGCCACCCTCCACGGGGCGGTCCAGGGTTACGCGACCCCCAATGGCGCCAAGGCCGCCACCATCCCGGCGACCTGGCATGGCGCGGTGTCGACGCTTCCGGTGGTGACGGCCCAACCGGGTTGGGTCGACGTCCGGCTGGCGCAGCGACCCAACGAGTCCACAGCGTGGGTCCGCGTCGGTGACGTATCGCTGACCTCGACCCCCTACCAGATTGTGATCCACCTGGCGGCCACGCACCTCGACCTCTACAAGAGCGGTCACCTTGTCCTCTCGGCCCCGGCGGGTGTGGGGACGACGGCCGATCCCACCCCGACCGGTCACTACTTCGTGGCGTTCTTCGCCCAGCCGCCCAGCTCGGGCTACGGCCCCTTCGTCCTCGTCAGTTCGGCCCACTCGAACACGATCTCGGACTGGGAGAGTTCGGGAGATGCCCTGATGGCCATCCATGGTCCCCTCGGCGCCGACGCGCAGATCGGGATGTCCGGGAATCGGGTGTCACACGGCTGTGTTCGGCTCCACCTCTCCGACCTGGCGCAGCTGCGCGTGGTACCGGCCGGGAGCCCTATCGACGTGATGGCTTCCTAAAGGTCTCTGAGGGCCGGTGGCGGGTCGCCCATGAGCGGAACGCCCATCTCCTCGAGGGTCCTGGTCGGGTTCAGGGCCCGCACGATCCGGTCGCGCCCAGCCGCTTTGGCGGCGTAGAGGGCCTGATCGGCGGCCCGGAGCAGCGCCGTCGCCGTGTTTCCGTGTTCAGGCGAGGAGGCAATGCCGATCGAGAGTGTCGGCGGTGTCGGCCGTGCCGCCTTGCTCTTGAATGGGAAGTCCAACTCGGCCACGCACAGCTGCAATTCCTGCGCCCGTCGTTCGCCGTCGGCCCAGGCACAATTCGGAAGGATCACGGTGAACTCCTCCCCGCCGGAACGGCAGGGGACGTCACTCTCGCGGAAGAGCAGGAGGAGCACTTCCCCGACTGACTTCAGGACGGCGTCGCCAACTTCGTGGCCGTAGGTGTCGTTGAAATCCTTGAAGTGGTCGACATCGATCTGCAGGACGGTGAGTTGATCCTGGCTCCGGACGGCACTGCTCAACTCCCGCTTCAGGGTCTCCTCCATGTATCGGCGGTTGTACAAGTCGGTCAGGGGATCGCGGATCGACAGGTTGCGGAGGGAATCGCGCAGAGTGAAGTTGGCCATGGACATCGCGATCTGCTCCGCCACGGTCAGGGCGAGTTGCTGGATGCTGCCATCCTGTGGATCAGCGGAAGCCGCATCGTTGGCGCCGGCGTCGACGTCTGCTGCCAGCGCGATGCTAAGGACGCCGATCAGCTCGCCCTGGGCCAGCAGTGGGCGGCACAGCGCGGCCATGCCGGTCGATGGATCAAGGTGGGCACAGTAAAGGGCGCCGGGTTTCGAGACGTAGACGTGTCCCCTCCGCAACGCCCAACAGTCATGAGGCGAGAACGGCGCCTGACCCGATGCGTAATTGCCCCAGGCCGCCATCGTCTCGAGCACGTCCCGCGACGAGCTGAGGATGGAGACGGATCCACCCACCGGGAACATCTTCTCGGCGGAGTGGGCGATGACCTCGTAGGCCTCATTCCTCTCCGCGCAGCTGTGCAACATGTCGGCCAGTTCGGCCAGCAGCACCAACTGGCTGATCGTCGAAGCCATGGCTCTCTTGGACGCTTCGTTTTGCTCGTTAGAGCGGGTCATCCGCTGGCGGAGTTCGACGATGGAGTACGCCACCAGCGCGCCGATGAAGGCGAAGAACGCGATCTTGCGCACCCGGATCGTGTCGGTGACCCCAACCGGTAGATAGGTGGTCATTGTCGCTACGGCGACGACGGCCGCGACGACCACGATGGATTTCCAGGGCTCGACATAGAGCGCGGTCCACACGATCGGCAGCAGCACGATGATGCCGATACCGGTCGTCGAACCTCCTGCCGCCAGCATGAGGGCGAGCGCGTAGCCCGAGAAGAGGAGCGGGACGATGAGATCAACCCACGAGGGAAGGGACCCCCATGGGAGAAGGAAGCAGGCCGCCGTCGCCGCGAGCAGGAGCACGCTGATGACGGCATCGGTCGTCGACGCCGGGCCCGGCTCCAGGAACAAGCTGGCTTCGGCCACGGTCGCCACCAGGAGGAATGGAAGAGCCCGCACGGCCAGGCCCTCGCGCCGGAACGCGGTGCCCTTGAGCGGCGAACCGCCTCCTGCTGATCCAGTTCTCACGCGAGCCTGCCTCCCCCTGCCCTGCGAACCCTACGTTGGCCGGCGCCGGCGCGCTCACGATGCCTTCGCGCTTGACATAGCCACATAGCCAGGTACTATGCAATACATGGTACAGAGCAGGGCCCCGCAGCTGGCCCAGATGCGCAAGGGGGCACTGGAGTACTGCGTACTGGCCCTCCTCCGCGACGGCGAGCGCTACGGCTTCGAGCTGGTCAAAGAGCTCTCGGCCGCCGAACTGGTGACCAGCGAAGGCACCATCTACCCGCTCCTTTCCCGCTTGCGCCAGGACGGGGCCGTCGAGACGTCCTGGCGCGAATCGACCCAGGGCCCGCCCCGGCGGTACTACAAGCTCACCAGCGAGGGGAAAGCGTCGCTCGACATCTTCGCCACGGAGTGGCAGCGCTTCAGCCGCGCCGTGAGCGGGATCCTCGAATCGGGGGGCGTGCGATGAGCGAACCATGGTTGGGTTCCGAACTTGACGCCATGGTCAACGGTTATCTCAACGAGCTCTCCGATGCCCTCGGGAGACTGCCGGCCACCCAGCGTGACCACCTGGTCAGCGAGATCCGTGAGCACATCGCCGAGCTCCGGGCCGAACGCTCCGTCCGTGATCGCTCCGATATGGAGGCGCTCCTCAACCGCGTGGGCCTGCCCGAGGACATCGCCGCCGTGGCGCTCGAGGGCGAGGACGAGGAGTCCGATCCCGTGCTGGTTCCGCCGGCGCCGGCACTGCCCCTCGGACAGCGGCTGAACGTCTCGCGGCGCACGATGGTCGTCGTGGGGGCGGTCGCGGTGGCCTTCATCATCTTCGTGGTCGCGGTGGCCGGGGTCTTCAGCGATGGGTCATTTCACGGGTCATCGTCGGCGATCGTCACCAATCCCGCCGGAGCCGTGCTTCCCGGTCCGGTTCCCCCGAACCTCCCCGGCCCGCTGATGGGTACCGTGCCCAACGTGATCGGGGAGAGCCAGGCCGCCGCCGAGGAGACGATGATCGGCGCCGGCTGGAGCTACACCATCGAGGAGACACCGTCGACTGCGGTGGCGGCGGGGACGGTCCTGGCCCAGGAGCCGGCGGCCGGCTCAACCGGGGTGCTCCGCCGGCCCGTCGTCATCATCGTTTCATCGGGGCCGACGTCGACCAGCTGATCAGTGGTGGGGAGGGCGCTCCCGCTCCTGGCGCTCGGCCCAGCAGCGGTCGCAGTCCTCGCACGAGGCGTGGATGCCCGGGTGGCCGCAGCGCGGGCACCGGATCTCGGGCTCGGTCACTAACGGGCTGACCCTGTCGGCAGGATGGGCTCGGGCTCCGGTTGGGCGCCGTTGGAGCCGTTGCCGTCGGGCAAGGCCTCGAGGACGGCCTCGGGCACGGCGGGGCCCGAGCGCTTGGCCACCCCGGTGGTGAGCAAGCGGCCGATGACGGGGACCTCGGTCAGCGACTCGGCCCGCATGATCTGTACCGTCACCGGCACGAACTGCTCGGCCGAGTCGAAGACGATGTAGCGCGGGAGCCACTTGGGCTCGTACTTGGCGTTGAAGCGCCACAGTGTCTCGATCTGCAGGACGCCGGACAGCCGGCGCAGGGCCCAGCGCTCGACCCGTTGGGTGACGCCGTCGCCCGATTCGCCGTCGAGGATGGATCGCATAGCGGCGAAGTTGAGGCTCAATCCCTTCATGCCGCGTTCCTTCAAGTGGGTGATCGTCGAGCACAGCGCGAAGTCGAGCAGCCCGTTGGGATGCTCAGCCGGATCACGGCGCATGAGGTCCAACGAGAAGCCGCCGATCGCCGGCGACGGGACGAACTGGCACATGGCCACCGGAGCGCCGTCAGGACCCTCGACCAACGTGAGGAGGAGCCCGGTGTCGCGGCTGTCGAACAGCCGCCCGAGCATCATGGAGAAACCGCGCTCCTGGTCGCCGCGCCGGCTCTTGGCCATCAGTTCGACCAGCCGGGCGGCATCAGCCGTACTCAGGCGCGCCGGATCCAGGAAGCGCACGGTGTAGCCGTAGCGGGCGACGCGGTTCACGGCCTGGCGCAGGCCCTTCATCTTGCCGCCCTCGAGCGAGAACGTCCGGGGGTCGACCACCGCTTCGTCCCCGATGTAGAGGAAGCGCATGCCCGAGGCCTGATAGGTCGGGAGCCACTCCTCGCCCGCCGCCATGACGCCCAGGCCCCACCCGTTCGCATCGACGTGACGCCGGAAGGCATCCCAAACGTGCGCCCGCTCGGTGAAGGGGCCGATGGGATCGGGTGAGACGAGGCACACGCCACCGAACACGGCATAGGCCACCATGGAGTCACGGTGGAAGAACCATTGCTTGTCGTCACGCAAGGCGAAGTAATCCAGTGTGCCGGTGCCGTGACGCCGCACGATGTCGCGGGCCCGCAGTTCGGCGGCCCGACGGCCCACCGCAGCCCGCCCGGTCGACAGCTGGCGATCGACTACCGGCCGGGTGAGCAGGTAGAGGGCGAACACGATGAGGGTGATCCCCACCGCCAGGAGGCTCCACGACGCGTAGCGGTTGATGTGGACCGGGAAGCGGACCGCCTGGATGCCGATCAGGCGCTCGGCCGACCCCAGGAGCACGTTGGGCCAATAGGGCAGCTGATGGTGGTGCACCCGAGCGGCCACCTCGACGGCGATGAACGACCCGACTGTCGCCGCGACCCCGCCCAGGGCCAGGATGAGGAACGCGGAGAAGATGGTCCCCTGCTCGGTGGCGGCCCGGAAGCGCTCCCGTTGGACGACAAGGAGGACGAGCACAGCCGCACATATCAGTAGGTTGAACACGTCGGCGGCATGGATGACGTGTAACGCCAGCGTGGCCGAGAGGAGGCCCACGGCGACCATCCACGAGCGACGCTGGCCCCTGAGCACCCCGCGAGACAGCATGATCATCCCGATGCCTGAGATGGCCACCAGCGCGCCGGCGGCCTGGGACACCTCAACGGGCAGGTACTGCGCGATGAGGTGGAGGTGGGTGCGCACGGGGGAGGTGACCGCGGAGAGAAGGTCGATGAATCCGGCCACGAAGAGCGAGACCGCCGCCAGTCGGCGGATGCGGCGCACCCTGATCCGATCGGCCGCCACCTCGGGGGCGGGCGGCCATGACGAGCCACTGGGCCAGCTGGCCACCAACTCCGGGTGGAGGTCAGCCGCTCTGGTGCGCCCCTTCACCACCGAGTCGTGGGTGACCAGACGCTCGCCCATGGTGGCCAAGGGCAGGTCGGCCTCGGCCTGCATCAGGCGCACGTGCAGATCGGCGCCGGTCTCGATCTCCAGCAGTGACATCTGCCGGTGATGCAGGAAGGTGGGAGGGAGCCCGAGCCGGCCCCGGTGCTCGTGCACCACCTCGGAAGTGGCGCCGGGACAGGCGAAGAAGCCGACGTCGAGATGGGTGAGCTCGGCGACGAGGGCCCCGCCTACGACCACCCCGGCCGCCCCGACCTCGACCGCGGCCCGGGTGACGTCGAGCACGTCGACGCCGTCGATGCAGAGGAGCGAGTGCGCGGTCGGACGCGTGCCCTGGCTGCGCGTCCCGCCCGAGGCCCACGGCGTAGGGAGACCGTCACCGCCGAGGGCGCGCCAGATGCCGCGCGAGGTCATCGCGACCACCAGGGCCAGGATGAGGAGGAGCGCCACCGCAATGGCCAGGGTCACCAGGAACCGGGAGAACCATGACGCGTTGTACGCGTGCTGCAGGGCGCGCTGCTGGCGCGGCGATCGGAACAGGTGGCCCAGGCCGTCGACCACGAACTCGAGTCGCAACAGGAGGGCTACCCCGGCCAATACCAACGGTGGTGCCCACAGATAGCGGCGCAGCCGGCGATAGAGCAACCGGGAGGTGACGAACCGGCGGGCCAGGCGCGGGTCGTCGAGCCGTTCGAGGCCGACGAGCCAGGGTCGCTCGTCACTGGGCCCGGCGTCGATGGGCGGGTTGGTGTCCGGCCGCGCCTGGCCCGAACGCACCAGCACGGTCCGCGTTCCGGTACCGGTCACACACTGCAGATCGGCACCGCCCACGATTTCGACCCCGAGACGAGCCAGGGCCCCGTTGAGCTCGCCGGCCTCGGCCGTCGGCGCGCCCAACGCAATGACCCGTGAGTCAGGCCGGGCGGCGAAGTTCCCGAGCGCGCCGGTCAGCTCGCCGTGGGCCGCCAACGCGTCGGCGGGCCCGGGCGATTCGTCGCAACCGGGAGCGATGAGCTGGCCGCAGAGCACGACGATGCCCGGACCCTGCCAGTCCGAGAGCAGCTGCTCTATGTCGTGGGCACCGGCCAGCGAGGTCGGTGAGGGAGTCGGAGGCAGCAGAAGGTCACCGATCACCACCACCCGCCGACCGAGGGCGACGTCGATCGTCACCGACGGCTCGGGGCGCGGGTCGAGATCGATCCCGTCCCCCGAGTGGTCGTCCATAGTCATGCCGCGTCCATAGTCTCACCATCTGGCCGCTTCGCCTCTTCTCCTCAGGTGGGATGGTCGACCGCCAGGGCTGGCAGGCATGCCCGGTAAGCTGGACTTTCGTGCCGTGCGTCACCCCCGATCGGCCCATCGGCCGGCTATGACCCTGGAGGGGGAGGCCCATCCCAACTGGCGCTGGCACGACGAAGGGGGAGCGCGTCACCCGGGCGGGCCCGCCGTGGTCTTCGACATCGACGGGGTCCTGTCCGACGCCGCCGGCCGCCAGCATTTCCTCGAAAGAGGGAGGCGGGACTGGTCAGCCTTCTTCGAGGCCTGCGGGGACGACCCGGTCATCGAGGAGATCGCCCGCCTCCTGGAGCTCCTCGACCCGGCGCTGGCCGTGGTCCTGCTGACGGGCCGACCGCGGCGCGTCCAGCCCCAGACATTGGCCTGGCTGCACCGCTACGGCCTTCGCTGGGACCTCCTGGTCATGCGCGATCGCGGGGACTACGCCCAGGTGACCTCGTTCAAGCAGAACGTGGTGGCCGATCTCCGAGCCCAGGGCTTCGACCTGCGGCTGGCCTTCGAGGACGATCCCTCGAACCATGCCATGTACGTGGCGGCCGGCATTCCCTGCGTGTACATCCACTCGGGGTACTACGCCTGAGCCGTCCTCCGTTGCCGCCGCCACCCCGCGAGCAACGCCGCGGCGGCCAGCACGAGCACCGGCAGGTCGCCCAGATGGTCATAGGGCGTGAAGCCACGCCGCAGCGCGATCGTGGCGGTGAGTACCTGCGGCGCGCCGAGGACGGTCCGCCGGAGGACGACGCCGCGCGGCGTGACGACCGTGCTGTAGCCGGTCGGCGCCGCCTGCAGCAGGTCACGCCCGGTCTCGACCGCCTGGACGGCGTCCGCCGCCACCTCCTGGGTCGGCACCTGCGACGTGGCGTACGACGCCGTGTTGGTGGGGACCACCAACAGTTCGGCCCCGGCCCGGACCGACGTGCGGCTGCGGCTGGCGTAGAAGACTTCGAACGACACCAGGGTGCCCAGCGGCCCGGCGGGCGTGCGCATCAGCCCGTCGCCGTGGCCCGGCACCTCGTCGGTCGGCACGGCGGACACATCGGCCAGGTGGGAGATCAGCGACCGCCACGGTATGTACTCCCCGAACGGGACCCGGTGCACCTTCTCGAAGGTCGCCACAATGTTGCCGCGCGGTCCCCAGGCGACGATCCGGTTGTAGAAGGTGGTCGTCGACGCCGGCGCCGTGATGCCGGCCACCAACGTCGTGTGCAGCTGCCGCGCCACCGTCGCCATCAGGGTGGCCTCGCTCGATCCTCGGAGGGATCGGTCCAGGGCGATGACGTCCTCGGGCCACAGGACCAGATCGGGTGCCGGCCCATCGTCACCGAGGCGAATGGTGTCCTCGACCTGGGCACGAAAGACGGCGGCCGCCGACACCTGCTCCTTGGAGAGGCCACGCGTGCCCCCGCCCTGGACCAGCGCCGCCGTGATGGAGCGCACCGGCGGACCACCATCGGGCACGAGCGCACCGATGACCACCAGGAGCGCCAGCCCGGCCAGGATCGCCATCCCCCGGGCGGAGCGGGCGCGGGTCTCGCCGCGGCGGGCCCGGCGGCGACCGCCCACGAGAGTGGCCAGGCCCACCCCACCCAGCCAGACGCCGGCGGTGAGCAGGAGCGGACCGCCGAGCCGGGCCAGCTGGAGCAGAGGGCCGTCCGCCTGCCCCAGGAAGACACCGCCCAGCGGCAGACCCCCGAAGGGCCAGGTCATGCGGACCGCCTCGACCAGGGTGCTGGCCGCCACGAAGGCGGGCGCCCGGCCCCGGTGCGGTGGGGTCAGCGCGGCCGCCACGGCGATGAACAGGGCCTCGAGCAGCACGAGGACGAGCGCGCCATACCAATTGAAGGTGCCGGCCCACCAGAGTCCGGGGGCATAGCAGCCGAGGCCGGCCAGCCAACCCGCCCACACCCTCGTCCCGACGGGCAGCCCGGCCAGCCGCCAGTAGAGCAGTCCCGCTCCGGCCAGACCCAGGGGCCACCATCCCCAGGGGGGCAACGAGCCGGCCAGCAGGACGCCGGCGAGCAGCGACGGCAGGATGATCCGGCCGCGCCGAGTGGGGAGGTTCACGGACCGGCGCCCATGACGGCCCGGGCCGCCGCCCGCCCGCTGGCGATGCAGGCCGGGATCCCCACCCCCCGGTAGGCCGCCCCGGCCACGGCGACGGTGCCCAGCCGGGCCATCGCCGCCTCGATACCGGTGGTCCGCAGGAGGTGGTGCACCCGGTACTGAGGGAAGGCCTGCGGCCAGCGGGTCACCATGGCGTCGACCGGCTCTCCCGCCACGCCCATGAGCTGACCGAGCTCGTGCCAGGCCCGCTCGGACAGCTCGGTGTCGTCCCAGCCGCCGAACCGCTCGTCACCGAACCGGCCGACGGAGGCCCGCAGGAGTACCTCACCGTGGCGCGCCAGGTTCGGCCACTTGGCCGAGAGATAGGTGCACGCCGTGACGGCCCAGCCGTCGGCACTCGCCGCGCCGGCGCTGCGTCGGGGGACGAGGAAGCCGGTCCCGCTCAGCGGCCGGGTCAGCGCGTCCGGCGTCGTGCGGAAGGTGATCAGGGCCACCGACGCGTACTCGATGGCGCCGAGCAAGCCGGCCGCCTCGCCGTCGTGCGGACCGAGGAGCGCGCCGGCTGCCGGGGCGGGCACGGCGAGGACCACGGCGTCGGCCGGCGTCTCGGTGTCGCCGGTGATCACGCTCCACCCCGCCGCGGCGCGCTCGAGGCGTGTCACCGGCACGGCGCTACGGATCGTCACGCCCCTCGCCGACAGCGCCGCTTCGAGCTGATGCACCACGGACGCCATGCCATCGGCCAACGTCCAGAACAGCGGGGGCGCCTCAGCAGCTGGCGCCGGCTCGGGCACCGTGGCGCGCAGGGCGCGCATGAGGCTGCCGCGGGTCTGTGCCGCCGTGAGGAGCGGGGGGAAGGTGGCGGCGGCGGACATGTCGTCCACCGAGCCCGCGTGGATCCCACCGATCAGGGGGTCGACCAGCCGATCGACCACCCGCCGGCCGAGCTTGCGGGTCACCAGCGGTCCGATGGCCCGGTCGCCGATGGGGCCGCGCCAGTCGGGGCGGGGGAGCAGGGCGTCCCGGGCCAGGCTGAGCTGGCCCCGAAGGCCGAGGATGCCCGAGCGCGCCGTGGGCCAGAACCGCGTGGGGATGCCCAGAGCCAGTCCTTCGGGCAAGGGCCGGAGGCGACCGCGGGCCCATACGCCGGCCCCCCGTTGGCCGATCGGGACCAACGCGCCGCCCAGCCCCACCTCGTGGCAGAGCTCCAGCGCTTCGGGCCGGCGGCCGAGGAAGCCGTCGGGACCGGCATCGACGAGCTGACCGCCGAACTCCTCGGTGCGCAGCATGCCGCCGAGCCGGTCGGACCCCTCCAGGAGGACGACCTCGGGTGCGTCGGCCCGCGGGCCCGACCCACCACCCGTCAGCTCCCACGCCGCGGCCAAACCGCTGATGCCACCACCCACCACCACGACCCGACGGCTCACCGGCTCACCGGCTCAGTCCGCCGGCGGGTCGGCGCCGTCCGCGGCAACCACGACGTCGGCCAGCACGTCGATGAAGCGGGGGTCGTCGTTGAGCGAGGCCGTGCGGGCCAACACCACCCCGGCGTCGGTGGCCACGGCCGCCAGCTCCACATCGAGGTCGTAGAGCACCTCGAGGTGGTCGGCCACAAAGCCGATCGGGCAGACCACAACGCCGTCGATGCCACCATCGGCGCCGAGCGCACGCACCACGTCGCGCACGTCGGGCCCCAGCCACATCTCCTCGGTGCGGCCGGCGCTCTGCCAGGCCACGTCCCAGTGCGCCAGGCCGGCCGCCTCGGCGACCAGGCGGGCCGACTCGGCCAGCTGCTCGGGGTAGGTGTCACCCGCCTGCCGCACGCGCTCGGGCACTGAATGGGCGGTGAAGATCACCCGGCACCGGTCCCCCCCACCCTCGCCCGCGACCAGCGACCCGACGGCGGACTCGACCCGCTCGGCCAGGAGCGCCACCAGGCCGGGCTCGGCGTACCAGGGGGGCACGGCGAGGAACGGGACGCTCCCGCCCAGCGCGGCTTGCGCCCGCTCCAGATACTCCCCCGACCCCATCGACGACCCGTGTGGGGTGAGGACCAGCCCGATGATCCTCTCGGCGCCCGCGTCGGCCAACCCCCTCGCCGCATCCTCGATGAAGGGGCTGGTGTGCTTGGCCCCGAAGGCCACCGCGTACCGGCCCGGCGCCCGCGCCGAGAGCACCAAGCCGAGCGCCTCGACCTGGGCCGCCGTCCGCCGGGTCAGAGGCGAGACCCCACCGATGGCGTCGTAGCGGCGCTCGAGATCGGCCAACTGCTCGGCCGAGGGGGGCCGGCCACGGCGGATGCGCGTATAGAAAGGTGCGATCTGCCCGGGACCCGCCGGGGTGCCGTGCGCCATCACGAGGACTCCGACCGGCCCGCTCACGTCACTCACCCCTCACCCGACGGGGTGCGCGTGCACCAGGTCCACCACGGCCCCGAGTATCCCGATGTCGGCTTCGGGGAGGACGCCGTGGCCGAGGTTGAAGATGTGGCCGGTGCCGCCGCCGCCCGCCGCGCCGTCGGCCAGCACCTGGCGGGCGGCCTCCTCCACCACCGGCCAGGGCGCCACGCAGAGGGCGGGGTCCAGGTTGCCCTGCACCGCGTGATCCGGGCCGACCCGCCGGCGTGCCTCGTCCAGGGGCACCCGCCAGTCCACCCCGACCACGTCGGAGCCCGCGGTGGCCATGAGGCCGAGCAGCTCGCCGGTGCCCACCCCGAAGAGGATGGACGGGACGCCGAGGTCGGCGATCCCCTCGAACACGGCCCGGGTGGCGGGCAGCACGAAGCGCTCGTACTCGGCCGGGGAGAGCGAGCCGGCCCAGCTGTCGAACAGCTGCACGGCCTGGACCCCCGCCTCGATCTGGGCCCGCAGGAACGCCACCGACATGTCGGCCAGCCGGGTCATGACGCTCTGCCACAGCCCGGGGTCGCGGTGCATGAGCGACTTGACCCTGGCGAAGGTCCGTGACGGGCCACCCTCGATGAGGTAGCTGGCCACCGTGAAGGGGGCGCCGGCGAAGCCGATCAGGGCCGTCCCGCTCCCGGCCAGCTCCCCGGCCACCAGGCGCACGGCCTCGGTGACATACGGCACGTCGGCCTGCGGCTCGAGCGGGCGCAGCCTTCGGAGGTCGTCGGCCGACCGGAAGGGCTGCTCGACCACGGGACCCCGACCCGGCTCGACGTCCACGCCGAAGCCGATGGCGTGGACCGGGACGACGATGTCGGAGAAGAGGATGGCGGCGTCGACGCCGTAGCGACGGACGGGCTGGAGCGTCAGTTCGGCCGAGAGGGCGGCATCGCCGATGGCCGAGAGAATCGACCCTCCGCCGCGGGCCGCCCGGTACTCGGGCAGTGAGCGCCCGGCCTGGCGCATGAACCACACCGGGGTCCGCGCGACCGGCTGGCGGAAGCAGGCACGCACCAGGTCCGTGTCGGCGACCGCCCCGGGGCTCACCCGAGCGGCTCTAGGACGACCGCGGTCCCGTAGGCGCAGATCTCGGTCCAGTTGCCGCCCATCTCCGAGGTGTCGAAGCGCATGGCCAGGACGGCATTGCCGCCCTTTGCTTCCGCCTCGCTCACCATTCGGCCGACCACTTCTTCCCGGCTGAGCTGCAGGTTCTTCGTCATTCCCTTGAGCTCGCCCCCGGCCAGGGACTTGAAGGCGGCACCGAGCTGGGACCCTACGTTGCGAGAGCGAACGGTGAGGCCGAAGACCTCCCCGAGGACCGACGTCACCTTGTAACCGGGCGCGTCGTTCATGGTTGAAATGAGCATGAGGTTCCTTTCGCTCGCGGCCGACCGCTCATCGTAGGCGGGCCTCGGCGTGTGCCCCCGTCGCTGGCCGCCGAGTAAGCTGGACCGTTTCCCTGACGGGCGGGGGGAGAAAGGGGCGACGTTGCCGGAACATCCCGATCTGGAGGCTGAGCAGGAGTTCCTTAACCGCGCCCACGATGGTCTCGACTTCATGCGCGGCGAGGCCCGCCAGATGCTCCAGGGCGTCCTGGACTTGGGGCGCGGCGGCACCTTCCAGTCCCGTACCGAGCGCGACATCGTCGTGCGGACCAGCCTGGCCCGCCTCGAGCAGCTGGACATCGGCGACCAGGCGCTGTACTTCGGCCGCATCGATCGCTTCCCCGAGCCGGGCACCGAACCCACTGACGGGAGCAACGGCCCGGCGCTCGGCGAGTCCTTCCACATCGGCCGCCTGGCCGTGTCGGGACCGGATCACGATCCGTTGGTGGTGGATTGGCGGGCGCCAGTGGCCGAGCCGTTCTACCGGGCCACCGGACTCGATCCGCAGGGGCTGGCCCGCCGCCGTCATCTGGCCGTGCGGGGCCGCACGGTGCTCGGGTTAGAGGACGAGTACTTCGCCGACCCCAACCGGGCCCCCGGCGCGCCCGTGCTCGGCGTGTCCGACACCGGGCCGTCGACCAACGGATCCGAGGGCGAGCGCCTGCTGTCCGAGGGCATGGTGCTCGGTGGTCCCGGCGCCCTGCTCTCGGCCCTGGGGCAGGCGCGGACGGGGCACATGGGCGACATCATCGGCACCATCCAGCGCGAGCAGGACGAGATCATCCGTTCCCCCCTCACGGGCGTCCTGGTCGTCCAGGGCGGCCCCGGCACCGGCAAGACGGCCGTCGCCCTGCACCGGGCCGCCTACCTCCTCTACACCCACCGCTTCCCGCTCGAGCGCCAGGGCGTGCTGGTCGTCGGACCCAACCCGCTGTTCCTGCGCTACATCGAGCAGGTGCTGCCCTCCCTCGGCGAAACGGGCGTCAGCCTCTCCACCGTGGCCGGGCTGGTCCCCGAGATCCGGGTGCGTGGGACCGACGATGCCGCCGTGGCCACACTCAAGGGCGACGTGCGCATGGTCCAGGTGCTGACCCGAGCCGTGCGGACCCGCCAGCGGCCCCTACGCCACGACCTCGAGGTGCCGTTCGGCGCCGGTGTGCTGCGCCTACGGGCCAAGACCACCGAGGACATCGTCGCCGCGGCGCGCCGGCGTCCCGGCACCCACAACGTGCGCCGCCGCTTCGTCGAGGCCAGCGTGCTCCGGGCCCTGTCGGACGACTACCGCGCCCGCTTCTCCCGCGGCGCCGAGACCGAGGAGGACGGCCCGAGCGCCGAGGAGCAGGCCGACCTGGCCCAGCGGCTCCGCCGTACGCCGCCGGTGGCCGAGGCCCTCGATCGCATGTGGCCGCGCCTGTCCCCCCACGAGCTCATCCACGACCTCCTGGGCGCCCGGCCGCTGTTGGATGCCGCCGGCAAGGGCGTCCTCAAGGCTCAGGACGCGCAACGGCTCTACCGGCCCCGCAGCGCGTCACTCGACGCCGTGCCCTGGACCGTGGCCGACGCCGCCCTCATCGACGAGGCCCGCACCATCCTGGGGCCGCGGCGTGGCTCGGCTCGTCCGAACCGTCGACCGACTCGGGCCGAGGAGGGGACGGCTCAGGAGGGTGGGTTCTGGCCCCAGGGGCTCGCCTCCTCGCCGATGCCCACCTCCGGTGCGCCGCTGGGCCACGACGACGAGATCCGCTCCTTCGGGCACATCGTGGTCGACGAGGTGCAGGACCTCTCCCCGATGCAGCTGCGCATGCTCGGTCGCCGCTCCCTGTCGGGCTCGATGACCGTGGTGGGCGACATCGCTCAGGCCACCGGACCCTGGGCCCCGCGCGACTGGGACGACGTGACGCGCCACCTGACTTCGAAGCGCCCGCCCCGGCTGGTCGAGCTCACCGTCAGCTACCGGACACCTGCCGAGGTGGTGGCGGTGGCTGCCCAAGTGCTGGCCGTGGCCGCCCCGTCGATCGCCCCGCCGCGACCGGTGCGCCAGTCGGGGAACATACCCCGTCTCATCCGGTCGTCCCGGGCCGGGCTGGCCGAGGCCGTGGCCCAGGCCACGCGGGAGGAGGTCGAGGCAGTGTCCCCGGGTCGGGTGGCCGTGCTCGGACCGGCGGTCCTGCTGCCTGAACTGGCTCGCGCCCTCGCCGAAGCCGGCCTGTACGCCATCGACCCACGCGATCCGCTGGGCGACGGCCTCGCCGCCGGGTTAGTGCTCCTCCCGGCCGACGAGACCAACGGGCTGGAGTTCGATGCCGTGGTGGTGGTCGAGCCGGCGATGGTCGCTGCGGTGGGCGGGGACTCGCTGGGCGAGGGCCCCCCGGTGGCCACGACACGCGGGCTGCGGACCCTCTATGTGGCCCTGACCAGGCCCACGCGGCGCCTGACCATCGTGCACGCCGACCGCCTCCCGGTCGAACTGGTGATCGCCCCCAACTGACACCTTTGTCACGAACGGGTCGAACGGCGACCCGTTCACCTGCTTGTTGGCGCTGGGAGGGGCCGGTCGACTAGAAATTGCCCTGTGACCCAGGCTGTTTCGGTCGAGCATCCCGCGCCACAGGGCAAGATCGTCCACGATCGACCCCCGATGCTGGCCATCGGCGTGATGATCTGGCTCGGCTCCGAGCTCATGTTCTTCAGCGGCCTGTTCGCGGCCTTCTTCACCATCCGCGCCAACGCCCCGGGAGGGGTGTGGCCGCCGGTGGGCACCCACCTCGACACCATCCGGGGCGCCATCTTCACCCTCGTGCTGGTGTCCTCCAGCTTCACCATGCAGTACGCCGTGAACCGGGCCGAATGGCGGGACCGCAAGTCCGCCCGCCGGTTCATCGTCTTCACCCTGATCCTCGGAACGGCCTTCCTGGCCAACCAGGCCACCGAGTGGCTGTTCCTCACCACGCGCTGGTACACCAACTCCTACGGCTCGCTCTTCTTCATCATGACGGGCCTCCACGGGCTCCATGTGTTCCTCGGCTTGGTGGCCATGATCTTCCTGCTGGGGCGGATGAAGGGTGACGTGGGTGGTGACCCCGGCGAGCTGGCCGCCATCCAGGGCGTCAGCTACTACTGGCACTTCGTCGACATCGTCTGGATCGGACTCTTCAGTTGCCTCTTCTTCCTCAAATAGGCATGGTGGACTCCCCCTCACCCGCGCCGCGCCGGTTCCGGGCCCAGTTCGTCCTACCCGGCAGCCTGCTGGCCATCGCCACCCTCGGCACCCTCTCCCTCTTTCTCCCCGGCGCCAACGCCGGCGCGCAGTCCAAGGCGTCGCAGGTGTCGACCACCGGGGGCTCGCCGACGAGCCACACCACGAAGGCCTGCGGCACGGTCAACCTCAAGGGCGTCAGCCCGGTTCACAACACCGGCGACCCGTTCAACAGCAGCACGCTCAAGTGCAAGGGCGGTCAGGTGGAGCAGTACGGCGACAACGCCATCACCTACGCCAATCCGTCGTCGGCGTACGCGGCGGCCGGCAAGCTGCTCTTCGACCAGACCTGCTCGAGTTGCCATGGCAGCCAGGCGAACGGGGTCGGGCCCACCGGGCAGGCCACCATCGGCCCGAACCTCCAAGGCGTCGGCACCGCCACCGTCGACTTCTGGGTGTCGACCGGCCGCATGCCGGCGGCGGACATCAAGGCGGTGGAGGCCGAGCGCAAGCCCCCTCGCTACAACGACAAGCAGGCTCTTGAGATCGCGGCCTACATCAACACGTTGGACCCCTCGGTGCCGGCCGTGCCGACCCCGAACCTCAAGGGCGCCAACCTCTCGGTGGGTTCGGACCTCTTCTCGTTGAACTGCGCCGCCTGCCACACCATCACCGGAGCCGGTGACGCCCTGGCCTTCGGCACGAACGCGCCGACGATCCAGAACCGCTCGGTCACCCCCCAGCAGGTGGCCGAGGCGATGCGCATCGGCCCGGCCAACATGCCGAGATTCTCGGGCAACCTCACCGACGCCCAGGTGCGCGACGTGGTGGCCTACGTGACGACGAGGATTCAGCACCCGGCCAACCCTGGCGGGGCCGGTCTCGGCGGCGTCGGGCCGGTGGCCGAGGGCTTCGTCGCCCTTCTCCTCGGGGTCGGTGGCCTGGCCCTCATCTGCTTCTGGATCGGAGAGCGCTCATGAGCGACACCGACCACGAGCCGTCACGCACCCGGGTGCCGATGCCGATCGCCACCCTCAACGATCCCCACCTGGGCGACGCCGCCCGGAATCCCGAGCGGGTGCAGAACATCATCGCGGTCGTCTTCGTGCTGGCCATCGTCATGCTGGCCGGCTTCGGTGCCGCCTACTGGCAGAACTGGAACCCCTGGATCCTGGGCGGGACCATGGGTGCCGGGTTGTTCCTGCTCGGCTTCGGCATGACGGCGTGGGGCAAGTACCTCATGCCGCAGGGGCCGTTCGTCGAGGAGCGCCACGTCCTGGCCGGCACCGACGCCGAGCGGGAGTCCATGGCGGCGGCCCTGGTCGAGCGCTCGACCGTCGTGGTCAAGCGCCGCCGGATGCTCGGTGGTCTCTTCGCCGTGGGCTCGGGCATCTTCGGGATCGTGGCCATCTTCCCCCTGTTGCGTTCGCTCGGCCCGGTGCCGGGCACCTCCTTCGAGAAGACGGATTGGCGGAAGGGCTCCATCCTCGTCGACTCCAACGGACGGGCGGTACACAAGGACACCCTGGTGAGCGGTGGCATCATGACCGTCTTCCCCCGCGGTCACCAGAACAACATCCAGGCGCAGTCCATGGATCAGACCGTGCTCATCCGGGTGGGTGACGTGGGCTTCACGACGATGAAGGGCCGGGAGACCTGGGCGCCCGAGGGTTACGTGGCCTACTCAAAGATGTGCACCCATCTCGGGTGCCCGGTCGGCCTCTACGAGCAGGAGCTCGAACTGCTGGTGTGCCCCTGCCACCAGTCGATGTTCAACGTGCGCAACGGAGCCGTCCCGCAGTTCGGTCCCGCCCCCCGCCCGCTGCCCCAGCTCCCGCTCGCCTTCAATTCGGATGGCTACCTGATGGCCCAGGCGGGCTATGACGAGGCGGTCGGTCCCGGCTTCTGGGAACGGAACACCACATGAGTACGACGGCGGCGACCGCCCGGACCAAGCGGAACTCCAAAGCGGCCCTCGGGCCCTACGGGCGCGTCGGCAACATCGTCAACGAGCTCGATGACCGAATCGGCGTGGCCAAGGGCGGCCGGGTCTTCCTGGACAAGATCTTCCCGGACCACTGGTCGTTCATGCTCGGCGAGATCTCGCTGTACTCGTTCCTCGTCCTGATCGCCACCGGGATCTTCCTGGCCCTCTACTACGTGCCCTCGGCCACCGAGGTCCTGTACCACGGCTCCTATGCGCCGCTCAAGGGACAGCATGTGTCCGAGGCCTACCAGTCCACCATGAACATCTCCTTCGGAGTCCGGGGCGGACTGATGGTGCGCCAGATGCACCACTGGGCGGCCGACATCTTCACCGGGTCGATCATCGTCCACATGGCCCGCATCTTCTTCACCGGCGCGTTCCGCAAGCCGCGCGAGCTCAACTACACCGTCGGCATCATCATGTTGATCATCGCCATCTTCGAGGGGTTCATCGGCTACTCGATGCCCGACGACCTGATCTCTGGCACCGGTCTCCGCATCGGGTACTCCATCGTGGAGTCCATACCGCTGGCCGGTAGCTACCTGGCCTCGTTCATCTGGGGAGGCACCTTCCCGGGGAACGCCGTCTTACCCCGCTTCTACATCATCCACGTCCTGATATTCCCACTCATACTGTTCGCGCTCATCGGACTCCACCTGACCTTGCTGGTGCGCCAGAAGCACACGCAGTTCAAGGGGGAGGGGCGCACGGAGAACAATGTGGTCGGGTCGCCGATGTTCCCGACCTTCATGGCCAAGACGACCGGGTTCCTCTTCATGGTGGCCGCCGCCTCGGCCCTCCTGGGCGCGTTCGCCCAGATCAACCCGATCTGGCAGTTCGGCTCCTATCTGCCGTACAAGATCTCCTACGCGGTCCAACCGGACTGGTACATGGGTTGGACCGATGGGGCGTTGCGCATCATGCCGGCCTGGGAGTTCACCGCCTTCGGCCATACCATCCCGCTGGAGGTCTTCCTGCCGGCGGTCATCTTCCCGGGCCTGGTGTTCAATATCGCCTTGCTCTGGCCGGCCATCGAACGCCGTTTCACCGGGGACCACGCGCTGCACAACCTGTTGGACCGGCCGCGGGACCGGCCCAAGCGCACCGCGTTCGGCGCGGCCTTCTTCGCCATGCTCTTTACCGTGTTCGGTGCCAGCTCGACCGACGTCCTGGCCAACTACTTCCACCTGTCGCTGAACCTGGTGCTCTGGTCCTTCCGCATTCTGTTCTTCGTCGTGCCCATCGTCGTGGGCTTCGTGACGTACCGGATCTGCCTGGAGCTGCAAGGGGTGCAGGGTGGCGGGAAGCGCAAGCGTGCGGTCATCGTGCGTCGGTCCGACGAGGGCGAGTACTCGACCGTGACGGCCGAGCCCCGGCCCGACGACGAGCACACCGAGCTGCACCCGACGCCGGTGCCCGATCGCATCGACATCGAGCCGCTGGTGGCCGGGCCGGTGCTCGGGAACGGCGAGAGCTCGCCGACCGGCGCCCGCCAGGTCACCCGCTGACCGTCGCGCCAGAGCGCCGTTCCGCCCGAGCCACCGCGCGCGACCTCTGGGTCGCCACCGAGACCGTCCACGCCGTCGCCTACTTCGCGCCGGCCTGCCAGAAGATGGAGGGCCTGAAGGGCTTCTGGGCCACCTACTTCACCGCCCGGGCGGCCCCGCTGGGCCGGGTCGGGGCCGGACCGGTGGCCGCCGCCTTCTACAACTTCCACCCCGCCATGGTCGAACGGGCGGTTCCGGCGTGTTGGGACGCCCTCGACCCAGTCGAGGTCACGGTCCGGCGGGCCACGGCGGCGTCGGAGGCGTTGCGCGCCGCCTGCTCCGACGAGGCTCTGGGGGAGCTCGTGGCTGCGCTGCCCGAGCTGCGCGCCGCCGCCGGGCCCTGCACCAGCCCGGGTCGCGTGCTGGGTAGTGCCAACAGTGCCCTCTGGGCGTCGATCGCCGGTCGTGTCGAGCAACGGGGCGGTACGGGCCCGCCCGGCGAGGTGGCCGAGGCCTGGCAGGCCTGCACGGCCCTGCGGGAGCACCGGGGTGACGGCCACGTCGCCGCACTGGTAGCCCACCGGATCAGCGGACTCGGGGCGCACCTGCTGGCGGCCGGCGTGGCCGGGGTGCCCGCCGATCTCCTGCGCGACAACCGCGGCTGGAGCGCGGCGCGGTGGGACGAGGACCTGGCGGCCATGGCGGACCGGGGCCTGCTGGAGCCCGACGGGCGGGCGACGGTCGCCGGCCGCGCCCTCCATGACTCCATCGAAACGATGACCGACGTCCTGGCCGAGCCGGCCTACGCCGAGTTGAGCGACCGGGAAGTCAACCGTCTGTACGGGGCGGTGCGGGCCTGCGCCGAGCAGGTTCAGGCGGCCGGATTGATCCCCTTCCCCAACCCCATGGGATTGCCTGCGTTGCAGGCGCCGTAAGTTCGACCCGCAGAGTCCGTAGATTCTCCACCGTGGATCCGCCGCCGCCAACGTCGGGACCAGCGGCGGGCTGGTTCGCCGACCCGGCCGGCCAGAGCGGGTTGCGCTGGTGGGACGGGACGGCGTGGACGGAACACACCGCACCCTGGCCGGACCCGGCGCCAGCGCCGGCACCCACCCCGCCCCCCCGGCGGCGCTCGCGGGCTCTCATCATCACGCTGGTGGTCGTGGTCATCGGGGGACTGGCCGGTGGCCTGGCCCTTTCACAGCCCTCCTCGAACCAATCCTGGCCCAACGGCATCGGACCGATCGCCGCCTTCGTGAGCAAGGACCGCGGCCTCGCTTTCCTCCACTCCGTACCGATCCACTTCCAGGCCCCCAAGGCCTTCGACAAGCAGATCGCATCCCAGGACCAGGCCGACACCCCCTCGGAGCGGGCCGATGTCCGGCGCCTGAGCGCGCAGTACCGGGCCCTCGGGCTGATCGGCGGCTCGGTCAATCTGGTCGGCGCCCAGACGGCGCTCGACTCCGGTGGCGTACTGGCCTACTACAGCGACGCCCAGAAGGACATCACCGTCCGAGGGACCACCCTCACACCCGCCACCAAGGTCACTATCGCCCATGAGATGACCCATGCGCTCCAGGACCAGCACTTCAACCTGACCAAGTTGGACAACCGGGCCGACACCAGCGACAAGAGCTTCGCCATGACGGCGGTCGAGGAGGGTGATGCCGTGCTCACCCAGAACGACTACACCGGCTCCCTTTCACCGGCCGAGCAGCGAAAAGCCAACGCCGAGGAGAACGCGCCCGACACGTCGACTCCCCCGAGCGGGCCCGCGCCCAGCGCGGGCCCTACGGGTAACTCGGATTACCTCGACGTCACCTCGGCCGTGCCCTACGTCCTCGGACCCGACTTCGTCCTGGTGCTCTACAACGTGGGCGGCATCCCGATGATCAATGGAGCCTTCACCCATCCCCCGGCATCGGAGCTCGACATCGTGAACCCGACCGCCTACCTGCTCGGTCAGCGGACGCGGGACCTGCGGCCACCCGTGCTCAGTTCAGGAGAGAAGCGCGACGGCGCACCGGACACCTTCGGGGCCTTCGACACCTACATGACCCTGTCCGGTCGGATGGACGCCCGATCCGCCCTGGCCGCCGCCGATGCCTGGGACGGGGGCTCCATGATTCAGTACACCGAAGCCGGGAAGACCTGCACCAAGTTCGATGTCGTTGGCGCGACGAGCGCGCAGAGCAACGTTCTCTCGGCCGCGTTCTCGGCCTGGGCCCACGCCCTCCCACCCCAGCAGGCCACCGTGACCCAGCGGGGACAGACGACCGACGTCGTGGCCTGCGATCCGGGATCCTCCGGCACGGCGGGTACGCGTTCGCGCGAGCACGCCCTCGATCTCATCGATGAGCGGAACACCAACATCGCCAGCGCGTATCTCTACGCCAACCTTCGGCCCCGAGCCGCACTGTGTGTGGGGGACCTCTCCATCAACGACCCCACGCTGCTGAACGCCGAGAACACGGCCAATAGCTCGTTCTCGGCTCCCGGGGCGTCGGTGCAGAAGGCGATCGACAGCCAGACGCGCCAACTGATCGCCACCTGCGAGGCGCGGGGCGACCAGCTCTCACCCTGAACCCCTCACCAGAGGAGCGCGCCGGCACCCCTCAGGGCTGGTCCCAATGCGCCCTCAGGTCGGTGAGCCACTCGGGGTACTCCAGCGGCGGGTCGGGGAGGGACGTCACCCCGCGTTCGGCCTGCGTCCGGGCCAGGGCCGCCGGATCGTCTCCCCACGATCGCGGGTCGCCCATCATCACCTCGAACAGGGTGGCGCCGGCGTCACCGGCCACCAGCGGCCCGAAGGCGGCTCCGAGCGGTAGCTCGATGTGGGTGCCCGCCGGGCAGTGTCGATCGCCGCACCAGATGTCGCCGGCGATGACGAAGAGCACGTGGGGGCTCAAATGGCCGTGCCGCCGGACGATCATGCCGGGGTCGTAGTGGGCGTAGAGCGAGAGGTACGGGGGGTCGGCTGAGAAGGCCAGCCACTTCTCGCGCACGAAGGCGTCGGTGCCGTCGCGGTTGCGCTGGGCCTTGACGGCTTGCCAGGGCACTTCGGGATCGTCGAGATGCCGGAAGACCGGCTCGGCACCCTCGACCCTGGGACTGGGTTCGTTCACGGCTCGGCCACTGCCGACCAGGCCGCCGCCTTCGAGGCTCCGGCCGGCCGCACCCGGTCGTACACCGTCATGGCGAGGGTGAGGAGGCCGAAGCCGGCCCCGAGGACACACACGCCGGACCAGCCCCGGGACCCGTAGACCGTGCCCGCCAGGACAGAGCCGGTGGCGCCCCCGATGAAGTAACAGACCATGTACGCGCTGTTGATGCGGCTCCGGGCGTCGGGCCGCAGGGCGTAGATGATGGCCTGGTTGGTGATCTGCATCCCCTGGGTGCCCACATCGAGCACCACGATGCCGGCGATCAGGGCGGCCAGCGACGTGCGGCCGACCCACAGCAACCCGAACGAACCGACGAGGAGGAGGCCGGCCACCAGAGTCGACGCCGCGTGCCGATCGGCATCCGCCAGTTTGCCGGCCAGGTTGGCGGCCAGGACTCCGGCCGCGCCGACCAGCCCGAAGAGCCCGATCGCCGCGTTGGCGTAGTGGTAGGGAGAGCCCGAGAGCAGGAAGGCGATGGTGGTCCACAGCACGCTGAAGCAGGCGAAGGCACAGGCCCCGTGCCAGGCCCGGCGACGCAGGACCGGCTCTTCGACCAGGAGGCGGAGTGAGGAGCCCACCAGGTGGCCGTAGCTACGGTGCGGCCGGGGCCCTTCGGCGGGAAGCGCCCGGCCCAGGACGACCGCGAAGCCCGCCATGAGGGCGGCGGAGACCCAGTAGATGGCCCGCCACCCGGCCAACTGGGCAGCCAGGCCCGACAGGGTCCGAGCCAGCAGGATCCCGAGGAGTAGCCCGGTCATGATGCGGGCGACCACCCGGCCCCGGCGCTCGGCGGGTGCCAGGTCCGCCGCCAAGGGGATCATGACCTGGCCCGCCACCGAGGCACATCCCACGGCGACCGAGGCCACGCCGAAGAGCCACAGGTTCGGGGCCAGGGCGCACGCCACGAGCGAGAGCACGGCCACGGCGAAGATGCGGGTGACCAGGGTCCGGCGGGCGTGCAGATCGCCGAGCGGCACTACCAGGAGCAAGCCGGCGGCGTAGCCCACCTGGGTGCAGGTGATGATCAGCGACGTCGCGCCCGGACCACTGTGAAAGTTGCGGGCCACCTCATGGAGCAGCGGTTGGGCGTAGTAGAGGTTGGCGACGACGGCGCCCGTGGCCACGGCGATCAGCGCCACCAACCGCGTCGAGAGTGCCTCGACGGGCGAGGTCTGGGAGCCGGTCACCGTCACCGGCTCAGGCTAACGGTGCCCCACCCTGGCCCGCCGCGCCCGGAGGTCGACCCGATGGGTCAGACGTGCCCACCCCGCCGGCTCTCGGCCGTGACCCCGGTGGCGGCGGTGAGAATGAGGGGAACTCCGATCAGGATGAGCCAGGCGCCGAAGACCAGCGCCAGGACGGTCAGGAACGCTCCCATGCCGAGCACGAACGGCCAGATGGAGGAGCCTGGAAAGGACTCGATCACGCCGGCGCCTTCAGGTATTGACGCGTCCTTCCGGTCCGACGGGCGGTCGCCGGCACCCTGGACCTTGCCCCAGAAGAAGAATCGCTTGCCCTCAAACCTCCGGTGCCAGAAGAAGTAATAGCCGCCCGGGAGGAAGCCGAGCAGGGAGGTGCCGAGCAGCATCATGCCGCCGCCGTCCTCGTAGCTCCAGAACCAGTACACCAGGCCGACGATGCCGAAGAAGACGCCGAGGAACAGGAGGAAGAGCGCTTCGATCTTCATGCGACGGGCACTTTCTCTCTGGGCGGTCCCGATGGAGGGGCCGCGTGGGGGCCGTGGGGGACGGTGAGGTCGTCGGGGTGGTTGTAGTCCCAGGTGGGGCGCTCCGAGCGGATCGGCGGCAGGTGCGTGTAGTTGTGGTGCGGGGGCGGCGAGGTGGTGAACCACTCCAACGTGTGAGCGTCCCAGGGGTTGTTGCCCGCCGGGATGGGGTTGCGCCAGGAGACCACGAAGTTGACCAGGAGGAGGAAGAAGGAGACGCCGATGATGAAGGCGCCCACCGTCGAGACGATGTTGTAGCTCTGCCAGCCGAGGTTCGACGGATAGCTGGCCACTCGACGCGGCATGCCCAGCAGGCCGACCACGTACTGCGGCATGAAGGTCACCCAGAAGCCGATGAACAACAGCCAGAAGTGCCACTTGCCGAGGCCCTCCCGCAGCATCCGGCCGAACATCTTGGGGTACCAGTAGTAGAGGCCGGCGAAACCACCCAGCACGGCCGTGCCGAAGAGCACCTGGTGGAAGTGCGCCACCACGAAGTAGGTGTCGTGGGTGGCGAAGTCGATCGGCGGCGACGCCAACATGATCCCGGTCACGCCACCCATCAGGAAGGCGAAGAGGAATCCGATGCTGAACAGCATGGCGGTGGTGAACTGCAGCTGGCCGCGCCACATGGTGCCGATCCAGTTGAAGAACTTGATCCCGGTCGGTACGGCGATGAGGAGACTCAGGAAAGAGAAGAACGGCAGCAGCACGGCTCCGGTGGTGAACATGTGGTGGGCCCACACGCCAGTGGAGAGAGCGGCGATGGCCATGGTGGCGAACACCATGCCCTTGTACCCGAAGACCGGCTTGCGGGAGAAGACCGGCAGGACCTCGGTCACGATCCCGAAGAAGGGTAAGGCGAGGATATAGACCTCCGGATGGCCGAAGAACCAGAAGAGGTTCTGCCATAACAGGGGTGAACCACCCCCCGCCACGCTGTAGATGTGCGTACCGAAGTGACGGTCGCAGAACAGCATGATCAGGGCACTGGTGAGCACCGGGAAGGCGATGAGGATGAGGATGCCGGTGACGAGCATGTTCCAGGTGAAGATGGGCATCCGGAACATCGTCATGCCCGGGGCGCGTAGGTAGAAGATGGTGGCGACCAGGTTCACGCCGGTGAAGATGGCCGAGAACCCGGTGAGGGCCAGCGCCATGATCCAGACGTCACCACCCGCCCCGGGCGAGCTGGTCGCGCTCGACAGGGGCGCGTAGGCGACCCAGCCGAAGCTGGCGGCGCCGCCGGCCACGAGGAAGCCCATGAGCATGGTGATCGAGCCGGTGAGGTAGAGCCAGTAGCTCAGCGCGTTGAGTCGAGGGAACGCCATGTCGGGCGCGCCGATCTGGAGCGGTACGACGTAGTTGGCCAGGCCACCGAAGGCGAACGGTCCGGCGAACAGGTACAACATCAGGCTGCCGTGCATGGTGAACAGCTCGTTGTACTGCCCGAAGGTCAAAAGGGAGGAGTGCGGGGAGGTGAGCTGGATCCGGATGAGCAGCGCCATGATCCCGGCCAGGTAGAACATCACGATCGACGTGATCATGTAACTGAGGCCGATCACCTTGTGGTCGGTGGAGGTCAGCCACTTGAGGATCCCCGTCGGGCCGTGCTCGTCGTGCCCGTGTGCGTGGCCGTCGTCGGAACCGTGCCCGTTGGTCGCGGGCGGAAGGTGGAGTGCGGGCGCCTCGGTTTCGGCCGCGTCTGGCGGCGCGATGACGTCAGTCACCGTACAGGTCACCTCCCTGGTTGTTGTTGGCCGAGTTGCCGGTGTTGGTGCCGTTCACGCCGCTAGGGAGCTTAGGCACCGAGGAAGGGTTGTTCTTGACCTCCGCCTGCTGGACGCGCAGCCACCTGGCGTACTGGGCGGGGGTCACCGCCTTGACATTGAAGAACATCAAGGAGTGGTAGAGCCCGCAGAGCTGGGTGCACTGGCCCCGGTAGGTCCCCGGGTGCAGCACGTTGAAATCGAACGTCGAGGCGTAACCGGGGCTGGCGTACCGGCTGAAGTTGAACTGGGGTACGTAGAACCCGTGCAGGACGTCGAGAGAATTGAGGGTGATGCGCACCGTCTGGCCGGCCGGGATCACCATGGTCGGCGCCTGCGTGGTCTGGCCGATGACCTTGACCCCGCCCGGGTACTCGAACTCCCAGCCCCACTGGAAGGCGTGCACGGTCACCTTGGCCTCGGGGTTCGGTGAGATGGCGTCGACCTTGTTCTCGGCCAGCACGGTGAACACGAAGAGCACCAGGACGATGACGATCGGCACCACGGTGTAGATGATCTCGGTGAGCGTGTGGTACTGGGTCTGGCGGGGGATCTCCTCGGAGCGGCGGCGGTACCGGAAGACGGCCCAGAGGATCAGGAGGAGGACGAGCCCGCCGACCACGATGCCGGCGATGAAGAAGCCCTGCCAGAGGTGGAACTCGGTTCGTCCCTGAGTCGTCGCCCCCTTGTACTCCCCGAACGTGGGCAGTGTGCAGCCGGTGAGGAGGAAGGCGGCGGCCACGATCCCGACCACCGCCAGCCGCCGGCGCGGCGACCGCGAAGTCGAATTCTGGGGGCTCGAAGCGGTCGGGATGGCAGAAGGGCTGGTCAACGACGAGTCCACGAAGCTGACACTATCGAACCCGGCCCAAAAAGACGAAGTAGCTGGACAGCGGGTTGCGCGATGCCCCGGCCCTGCTCAATGCGGGTGCGGATGGCCCCCCTCCGGCGGTGCGGCGACGGACTCCTGGGACGCCCAATTGAAGACGCCGCGCGTCATGGTCGAGGTGGCGCGCGCCGCCCGGGCGGCGAAGACCTGCTGGCGGGCGCGTTGCACGGCCGGGTCGCCGGGGTTGGCCAGCCACGCGCTCTCGGCCAGGTGACCGGCCAGGCGCAGGGCCTGTTCAGCCGCGGCACCCTCACCCTCACCGTCGTGGTCCTCACCGGCCACGGCCAGCAGCTCGAGCGCCCGGTCGGCCAGCACGCCGGGTCCGCCGGCCAGAGCGGCCAGCTCCCGGGCCAGGGCCCGCTCGGGGGCGGGCTTGAGCGAGGCGGGGTTCCCGTCCCACCAGCCGCCGTACTGGCGCCACACCGTGTGCACCACGAACTCGGGCTCGTCGTAGACGGGACGCAGGTACGGGCGTTCCTCGAGCTCGGCGGGTGGGTGGACGGAGTGGATGGCGTCGTCCAGTCGACCGCCGGCGTTCATTACGGCCAGGGTCTGGTCGACCAGGGAATCGAGGAGGTCCGCCGTGTCGGTGAGGGCCTGGCGGACCCGGTCGGCTCCCACCACCGGGAACCCATGGCCGGGGAGCAGGTATTCGGCCTCCAGCTCGAGCATTCGCCGGAGCGCGGCCGCCCACTCCCGGGGATAACGCTGCACCTTCTGCGGGTTGCCGGCGTTGGGTGAGGCCCAGATGAAGAGGTCGCCGCAGCAGAGCACCCTGGTGTCGGCCTGCCAGGTGATGGTGTGGTCGTCGGTCTCGCCCTTCTCGTGGCGCAGGCTGAAGGCGACACCGCCCACCGAGAGGTCCATGGTGTCGTGGTATGTGCGGTCGGGGTAGCGGTAGTTGATCGGCCACTGCAGGTCTTTGAAGCCGAACTGCCGGCGGTTGATGATGGTGTTGTAGCCCGCCGTGAAGATGTAACGATCGAAACGCGCCGGCAGCGCGTGGTGGGCGATCACCTCGGGCGCCGGCCAGCCCTTCTCCGTCGACTCTGCCTCCCATACGGGCACGCCGAAGACGTGGTCGATGTGGCCGTGGGAGTAGATGGCGGTGTTCAGCCGCGACTCGGTCCAGCGCCGCAGGTCGCCGTGCACCACCGGGGCCAGCGGCAGGCTGCCCGTGTCGACCAGGACCAGGCCGTCCTCGGTATCGAAGGCCGAGACGTTGGCGAACGAGGGGACGAAGCCCACCCCATCGGTTATCTCGGCGAAGCCGCCGATGTGGTCGACCGGGTGCATGGTGCTGGTCGACACCTCGCCGCGCCAGAGCTGGTCGGCGATGGTCAGGACGTCCTGCGGCACGTGCCCCCGATCGGTGTGTGTACTTCGAGGTGTCCGGGCCGGAGCCCGGCGGGATCAGGCTCCCGAACCGGTGTCGTCCGGCGTTCGGGTTGGCTGGGGCGCTGGTGTGTCCGCGGCGACGGCCGTCCCGTTGGTGGAGGCCGACGACTTCTTGCCGTCCTCCATACCCTTCTCGAACTCGTTCTTCGCCGAGCCCAGGTTTCGTGCCAGCTTGGGAATGGCGGCTCCTCCGAAGAGGAGCACGACGACCACGATGAGCACGATGACCCCGTCGACCCCAAAGATCTCTGCCAGCATGTGTGTCTCCTTAGCCTTGGCTCACGCGGCGGTGAACCACGCCCAGGTTAGACCCTATTGAGCCGTTCCGGTCAGTGCACCCCGTCACGGGGTATCCGGAGTCACCCGGCCAGGAGGATGCCCATGGCCAGGGCGGCCACGCTGGCCAGGCCGGCCACCGAGCCCCACCCGGCCAGGGCGGTCCGCGTGGTGGAACGGGAGTGGAGCAGGGATCCGAGTCCGGCCGCGAGCACGACGACGAGCTTGGCCATGAGCACCGCCTTCCAGGCCGAGGTCTGCGCGGCCCAGTGGAAGGTGGAGATGTTCCAGAACCCGGTCACGATGAGGACGGCGTAGGCCGGCCACGCCACCCGCGCGAAGGCTCGGGCCAGCGCCGGCGCGGCCTCGGGGCCCAAGCCGCGGGATGCTCCGACCAGGCCCAGCATGACGATCTGGCCCCCCACCCAGACCGAGGCGGCCAGGACGTGGAGGCTGAGCCGGAGGGTATCGAGCCATGGGGCCAACACCGGTGTCGCCTTTACGGTGCCGCTGCGGCTGCCGCTACCGCTACCGCTACTTGCCCTGCCAGTTGGGGGCCCGCTTCTCCGCGAAGGCGACCGGGCCCTCCATGGCGTCGGCCGAGGAGAAGACCACGGCCACGGCCTCCGAATTGATCTTCCAGCCCTCGGCCTCGGAGACGTCGGCGGACCGCTTCATGACGTGCTTGGAGTAGCGGACGGCCAGCGGGGCGTTGGCGGCGATGCGCTCGGCCAGGGCGATGGCCTCGTCGAGCAGGGAGGCGGCGGGGACGACCATGTTGACCAGGCCGAGCGCCAGCGCACGCGGCGCGTCGATGGGGTCACCGGTCATGGCCAGCTCCAGGGCGATCGCCATGGGAAGCCGCTTGGGCATCCGGATGAGGCCGCCGGCCCCGGCGATCAGTCCCCGCTTGGCTTCGGGGATGCCGAAAGTGGCGTGCTCGGCGGCCACCACGAGATCGCAGGACAACATGATCTCGAAGCCCCCGGCCAGGGCCGAGCCGTTGACGGCGGCGATGATCGGCTTGTCGAATTCACGCGTGGTGAGCCCGGCGAACCCACCGGTGGCCCCGATGATGTCCGCCCCCTCGCCGCTGGAGAAGGCCTTGAGGTCCATGCCCGCGCTGAAAGCCTTGTCACCGCTCCCGGTGATCACCACCACCCAGCAGTCGGCGTCGTCACCCAGCTCGTCCATGATGCCCGACATGGCCTTGCTCACCCCGCCGTTGATGGCGTTGCGCGCCTCGGGACGGTTGATGGTCAGGATCTCGATGTGGCCCCGACGCTCCCGCAACACTTCATCAGCCATGCGTGCTCCCTTCGCTCTCTGCCAGGCGGCGGGCCGAGGTTAGTGCGGCCGGCCCGGGTGGTCAGAGGGGCGTGGTCGGGTTGACCGGCTCGGGTTGGCTGACCGGTACCGACGGGTAGGTCTGCCCCTCGGCCAACATCGCCTCGCCCATGACCCGCGACCGGTTGCTGTAGCGCACGGTGAAGGCGAACATGGCGCCGATGGCCACCGCCGTGATGATCGGGGAGATGGAGAGGAAGACGCCGGTCGGCACGAAGGCGGCCAGGGTGAGACGGGTGCTGGCCTCGATGAGCAGGCCCACACCCCAGACCGCCGTCAGCACGCGGAAGGTGTGCCGGCCGGTCGGCAGTTCGTGCAACTCGTCGAAGGCGGCATTGCGCTCGGGATCGTTGCCGGCCGAGAGGAAGCGGCCCACGTAGAAGATGGCCGGTCGCTCCGCGATCAGGATGGAGACGAGGCAGGCGATCCCGAAGACGGCGGTGAAGGCGGAGTCCCTGGCTTTGAGGACGTAGGCGTTGCCACCGAGCAGCGTCGAGGCCACGACGCCCACCACGAACCCGGACAGGACGATGGCGCCGACGAGGTCGACGGAGCGCTCGCGGATGAACTGGAAGATGATCCAGGCGGCGGGGAAGATCCCGGCGATGATCAGCGCGTCCGCATCGGAATGCACGTGATGGCGGACGATGAAGTACACGGCCAGGGGGACGACCGCCCCGCCGATGATGCTGGGGAGCATGCCGCGGATGGAAGGGACGCCCGGTACCCAGTCCCCGTCGCCGCCCGGCGTGCCGGTGGTGGCGCCGGCGGCACCCTCTGCGCCGGGGGCTGTACCTGCCGTGGGATCCACGCCGACAATGTACCGCCAGGGGGGTTCCAGCGGGCAGGCATAGACTTTTGCCGTGTCGTTCCTGGCCCACGCCATTGAGTTCGTGGTGGTGGCCGGCGCCGTCACCCTCCTCGTCGCGGTGACTGCGTTCTTCCTGGGTCGCCACTTCGTACGACGGCGCTGGCGCACCGTCCGGGCCCACGTGGCCACCCGGGGCGTGCTCGCTTCGCTCTCGCTCCTGGCCTCTTGGCGCGAGTGGTTCGGTGGGCGGGCCACCCGTAACGACCTCAGCCGCGGACCGGTGGCCCGGGTGCGGCGCCGGATGTGGATGGCCGTAGAAGATGCCGAAGCGGCGGTGCAGCACGCCGACTCGGTTGACGCGCCGATCGCCGAGCTCCCTGCCGTGTGCCGCAGCCTCCGCCACGCCGCCGACGAGCTCGATGCCCTCCTCCGGCTCGAACGGCGACTGCCCGCCGGGGCGGGACGGCCCGAGGGGGTGCGCACCCAGGTGGCCGAAGTGATCCAGGCGTCGGGTGACGTGCAGCTGGCCGCCCTGCGGGCCTGCAGCGATGCCACCGAACCTCAGATCCGCTCCCTCGTCCGCGACGCGCGCGACGAGGTCGAGATCGTCGCCGCCGCACTGAGCCGGTTGCGCTCGGTCACCCCCCGCTCCCGCTGAGAGCACCGGGCGGAGGGCCCGAGGTCGCCGCCGGGGGAGCGTGCCAAGCTGGGCAGCGTGCCCGCCGCACCCAAAACGCCTGCTCAACCTAAGTCCGCCGCGGCGCGCCCCCGGCGAGCTCGCCCGCCGAAGGCGCCGAGCCTGCTGGGCGACCCGTTCTCCATCGGGGTGGCCACGGCCGGCTACCAGGTGGAGGGGGGCTACAACGGAGAGGGAGAGCCGGGCAACAACTGGCGCACCTGGGAGCAGAGCGGGCGGGTGGAGCCTTCGGGCCTGGCGTGCGACTTCTGGGCCCACCCCGAGGAGGCGCTCGACCGCGCCGCGGCCATCGGGTGCAACACCTTCCGCCTCTCCGTCGAGTGGGCCCGACTCGAACCCGAGCCCGATCGCTTCGACGAGGACGCGCTGGCTCGGTACGTCGAGATCCTCACCATGTGCGTGGCACGCGGCCTGGAGCCCGTGGTCACCCTGCACCACTTCACTCATCCGTGGTGGCTCGGTGAGGAGTTCTGGCTGCGGCCGGGCTCGCCGGACCGCTTCGCCCGGCATGTGGAGCGGGTGGTGCCCACGCTCGCCCCGCACTGCCGCCGCTGGATCACCATCAACGAGCCCAACATCGTGATGCTGATGGGCTGGATCGAGGGGGCGTGCCCCCCCGGGCGCCGCCTGGCCTTCGCCGACGCCTACTGCGTCCTGGACAACCTCCTCACGGGCCACGTGCTGGCCGCCGACGCCATCATCGCCGTGCAACCCGAGGCGGAGGTGACCACCAACACCAGCTCCTCGTCGATTTACGAGCACGACCGCATGCTGACCGACCTGCTGCTCCTCCGGTCCTTCGGCGTGGGCGTCGGCGATGTCGACCGGTTCATTGATGAGCGCCGCGCCCTCCATGACCTCTCCTTCCCGCCCCAGCACGCCGGCGAACTCGCCTTGCGCAGGTTCTTCGCCGCCGTCTCCCCTTACGGAACCGGTGGAGGACCCGGTAGCCGCCCCCTCTGGTCGCGCCTGCGGGGGACGGCCCGGCGCCCGGCGCCGCGGCGGGTGGTCGCCGCGGTCGGCGCATCGCCGAGTGACAGCACGCTTGGCGCCATCGGGTTCGACTGGTACGACCCGGTGGCCAGCCACGCGCTGCGCGTGCCGGGCCGGCGGACGGCGGGGGGCGGGCGGGACTGGTCGACCGGCCGGGCCATCTGGGATGTCCCTCCCCATGCCGAGGGTATGCGCCGCTGGTGCCGCACCGAGTCCGCCCTTCACGCCGGCCGCCCGCTCTGGATAGTCGAGAACGGGATGGCCACCCGCGTCACCGGGCACCAAAGCGTGCCGCGCCAGGATGGCTGGGACCGGCCGCGCTACCTGCGCGAGCACCTCGGCGGCGTCGTCGAGGCGGTTGACGACGGGCTGCCGGTCACCATGTACCTGCACTGGTCGCTGGTCGACAACTACGAGTGGGGCACCTACGAGCCCCGCCTGGGGCTGTTCGGCATGGACCGCCGGGACCCGAAGCAGGTGCACTGGATGGACACCGACGCCCAGGGGGACGACTCGGCCGAAGCATTCCGCCTCCTGGTGACGGGTCTCCGACAGGGTGATCGTTCGGTGCTCGAACCTCCGCCGCCCTGACCTCAGTCCGGCTCGGTGGGCCCTGACCCCGTCCCCGTCTCAACTTGGCCCCCGGCCGCCCCCAGCTCCGCCCGCTCCTTGCGGCGCCGGCGCACCCAGAGGACGACGATGACCACGGCCAGGAGCCCGAGCAGGACGTCCGAGGCGAGGCCCGAGGCGTGCTCCACCTTGGTGTACGCGTTGCCGACGAAGTAGCCGAGCAGGGTGAAGGCGACCCCCCAGACCAGGCCGCCCGCCGCGTTGGCCGGGAGGAAGACGCGGTAGGGCATCGACGAGATACCGGCCAGGCCGGGTACCACGGCACGCAGGAAGGCGGTGAAGCGGGCCAGGAAGACGACGATGGCGCCGCGGCGGTTCAGCTGGTCGAGGATGCCGTCGAGGAGGCGGCGCCGCTTGCGCAGCAGGCGGGTGTCGAGGAGGCGCCGGCCCCAGCGCTCGCCCACCAGGTAGCCGACCGAGTCGCCACCGATGGCGCACACCACGACCAGGGTGGTCAGTCCCACCACGTTGATGTGGCCCCGCGAGGCGATGACCCCACCGAGGATGACGGCGGTCTCCCCGGGGAAGATGAAGCCGAGCATGACGCCGGCCTCGGCGAAGACGAGCAGCCCGACCAGTCCGTAGGCCTCCCAGCCCCGCAGGTTCAGGATCGGATCGAGGAGGCGGACGATCATCTGGTGACCGAGCCGACCGGCCGGCTCATCACAGCCCGGACGCCGAGCGGCTAGTTGACCGCCCGCAACGTGTGGTCGCGGGAGGTGAACTGGCGCCAGCGGTTCGCCACGTCGGCCATGAACGACTGGCCCGACGCCAGGTGGGTGAGGATGTCGGACTGCCCCTGGGGGCGGGCCAGCATCCAGCTGTGGCCGCCCGGCACCCACTGGACGGGCGCCCGGGCCACGCCGGCGAACTCGGTGGCCGCCGAGCCGGGGGTGATGCGGTCGAAGCAGCCCCACTCGTTGAGGATCGGGATCTGCTGGGCCACCAGGGCGCGGATCTCGGTGCGCTGGTCGATCGACATCAGGAGACTGCCGATCGGCATGGTCTGCGAGACGGTGCGGATGTTGGCCCGCACGTCGGGCAGGACGGAGCGCACGGTCGAGTACATCCGACCGATGAAGAGATCGGGCAGGTCGAAGACCACGGAGGCGATGAGGTCGACCATGGGTGCGACGTCGGGCAGCAAGGGCGACAGCAGGGTGGGCAGGATGCCGTGGCGGTCCTTCCAGGCCGGCGTGCTCACGCCGTCGCGGTAGATCATCCCGAGCGTCCGGCGCGGGTGGTCGTGGGCGAACTGCACGGCGACCGCGCCACCCATGGAGTGGCCGAGCAGGACGACCGGGCCGGCGTCGACCTGGTGGACGATGGCCATGACCTGCGCCGCCAGGTTCTCCATCGACACGTCGTGCCAGTCGAGCGGATCGCTCCCGCCGAAGCCGGGCAGGCTCGGGTTGATGACCCGCCAGCCGAGTTGCTCGGCCAGCCGTGCGCTCTCCCTCCAGTACATGCCCCCGCCGGCGAAGTAGCCGTGGATGTTGACCGCCCAGATCGGCGGCGTACCCGGGCCGTCCGGGCCGTGCGCGTTGACGTTGTCCGAGACGGCGAAGCGCAGGCGACGGCCGTCGACCATCATGGAGCTGGGGACCATCCGGATGGTCGGGGTCTTGCGGATCTTGCGGACGTACTGGTCGCGCACCACCCCCAGGCCGTGGGGTGCGTGACCGGCGTCGACCAGCTCAACCGGGGACGGGCCGTCGGAGGGCGCCACGATGGCGCCGGAGATCTGCAGTGAGTCGACCGGCGTCGGCTGCGGCTCCCCTCGACGTCTCAGAAAACCGACCGCCATGCTCGACACCTCAATCGTGCGCCGTCTTCCAGCGCGCTAGCTCGCGGGCCTCACGGAGAACACCTCCGTCTTCGAAATCCACCGTACCTGGTCAACGCCGGAGCCTGGCAACTCTTGCGCGTGCACGCTGGTCATTTGGCTGCGACGATGGGGCAAGGTCGCAACCCGAGGAGCCGAAGCTATGAGTACTGACGCTGACATTGTCATTCGCGGCGGGACCGTGATCGACGGGACCGGCGCCCCCGGGCGCCGGGCCGACGTGGCGGTGACCGGCGGGCGGATCAGCGGCATCGGCGACGGCCTCCGCGGCACCCGCGAGCTCGATGCGACCGGTCAGGTCGTCTCGCCCGGCTTCATCGACATCCACACCCACTACGACGCCCAGGTCTTCTGGGATCCCTCGCTCACCCCGTCCTCCTTCCACGGGGTGACCACCGTGGTGGCGGGTAACTGCGGCTTCTCCATCGCGCCGATCCGCCCCGACGGCGTCGCGCTCCTCGCCCGCACGCTGCAGCACGTCGAGGACATGAGCTTCGACACGTTGGCGGCCGGCGTGCCGTGGGACGAGTTCGAGACCTTCCCCCAGTACCTCCATGCCGTCGAGCGTCGCGGCGTGGCTCTGAACTTCGCCTGCTACGTCGGTCACACCGCCGTGCGCCTCTATGTGATGGGCGACGATGCGTACGAGCGCGCCGCCACCGACGACGAGATCACGCGCATGGCCTCGGTGGTGGCCGAGGCCATGGCGGGTGGCGCCGCCGGGTTCGCCTCGAGCTCTTCGCCCACCCACAACGGGGACCACGGCCGGCCGGTGCCGTCGCGGGTGTCGGACACTGACGAGCTCCGCGCGCTCCTCCAGCCGCTGCGCCAGGCCGGCCGGGGCGTGGTGGCCCTGCTGCCGGGAGGCGTGATGAACCACCAGGAGGTGTTCGCCCTCCAACGCGAGATCGGGCGCCCCTTTACCTGGACGGCCCTGCTCACCGTCAAGGGCTACCCGTACCACGAGAAGGTGATCGCCGAGCACGATGCCGCCTGGGCCGACGGCGTGGAGGTCTGGCCGCAGGTGTCCTGCCGGCCGCTGGTCTTCCAGATGAACCTCTCCGAGCCCTTCACCTTGAACATGCGGCCGACGTTCGCCGCGCTGATGGGCAAGTCCAAGGACGACCGCACAGCCGCCTACCGGGACCCGTCGTGGCGCGAGACCGCCTGGGCCGACGTCAGCGGGCGGCAGGGCGGCTTCCCGCTCAATTGGGCCAACATCTCGGTCGCCGAGTCCGCCTCCCATCCCGACCTGGCCGACCGCCCGGTGATGGTGCTGGCCGAGGAGCGCGGCTGCACCCCGCTCGACGTCATGCTCGACATCTCGCTCGACGACAACCTCGAGTCGCGCTTCTGGTCGGTCCTGGCCAACGACGACCCCGACGCGATCGCGTGGCTCCTGCCCCGCGACAACGTGCTGCTCGGGCTGGCCGACTCGGGCGCTCACGTCTCCCAGCTCTGCGACGCCTGCTTCTCGACGGACCTGCTCGGGAACTGGGTGCGCGAGCGGGGCGTGATGCCGCTCGAGCGCGCCATCCACAAGCTCACGGGGGAGCCGGCCGGGGTCTACGGACTGGCCGACCGTGGCACCCTCTCCGTCGGCGCGGCGGCTGACGTCTGTGTGTTCGATCCGACCACCGTCGCCCCCGGACCGTTGCGCCGGATCCGGGACTTCCCGGCCGACGGGGAGCGGTTGACGGCCGACGCGCCGGTCGGCGTGACCCACACGCTGGTCAACGGCGTGCCCATCCGGGTGGACGGGGTGGCCAGCGAGGAGGGCCTGGCCGCGCGCCCGGGGACGGTTGTGCGGAGCTAGTGGCGAGCGCGCCGCCGCCGGTCAGCCTGACCTTCCTCGGCACCGGCAACTTCCTCACGCCGGGTCGCTACTGGAACAGCTTCGTCCTCGACCACGCCGTCCTGGTCGAGCCCTCCCCGACCGTCCTGCCGCACTTGCGCAAACTCGGCATCGGGGTCGAAGGCATCGAGACCGTGGTGATCTCGCACTTCCACCCCGACCATACCTTCGGGTGGCCGTTCCTCCTCTTGGAGGCGCTGTTCACCCGGGCGGGGCAGACCCTTCACATCGTCGGCCCCCCGGGGGTCGAGCGCTTCCTGGCCGACATGAACAAACTCGGGGGCATCCCCGACGTGCAGGCCGCCGCCTACCAGCGGCTGGATCTGAAATTCGTAGAGGTGGACGGCTCGTGGCAGACCGCCGGTTCGCTGCGCTTCCAGGCGATCGAGGTGGTGCACGTGCCGCACCTGCGCTGCTTCGGGTACCTCTTCGAGCGCGAGGGTCGGAACATCGGGTACTCCGGCGACACCACCTCCTGCCCGGGGTTGAGTGAGATCGCCGCCGCCTCCGACGTGCTGGTGCTCGAGTGCGACGGGCAGCACGCCCACCCCGGGCTCGCGGTCACCCACATGAGCGAGGACTCGGTGCGCGCCCTGCGGGCCGCCCATCCCGGGGTTCGGTTCATCCTCACCCACCTGGGCGCCGGCGTCGACGCATCGGCGATCCAGGACGTGTATGTCCCTGAGGACTTCGAGCGCCTGACTGTCTGACGCTCAGGTGACGTCTTTGCGGAAGGTGGTGAAGTACCCGATGGTGAGGGGGACAATGCCCCAGCCCAGCATGGCCAGGCCACCGGCCCACCACTTGAGCAGCGCGAAGTTCAGGGAACTGCTCCCGCCGCCCTCCCCGAAGCCGGCGCCCCGGGCGATGACCCCGGCGAAGGACGCCGTCGCCTCATTGGGGAGCCAGTTGAGGTCGTAGTGGAAGATGAGGTTGACCAGGTACACGATCAACCCCTCGAGGATCAGCGTGCCGCCGATGGTCACCAGGACGCCGGCGATCTGGTTCTTCACCAGGGTGCCGAACCCCAGGCCGAAGAGCGCCAGCAGGACGGTGGCCAGGACCAGTTCGGGCACCACCGCGCCCGCTTGATCCAGCACCGAGGCAACCGTCCCGCCCATCGCCGAGTTCCACGGGAGCCCGACCGCCGCCACCGCCACGAAGGTGATCACCGACATGGCGATGGCCCAGAACGCGGTGGAGACGATTTTGGCCACCAGGACGCGGCTTCGTTGGGGCGTGAGGAGGAGCGTCCCGGTGATGGTCTGGTGCCGGTACTCGGTGGTGATGCAGAGCACCCCGAGCAGCGGGGCCAGCAGGGTGACGCTGGAGAACCCGGCGCCGAGGAGCAGGCGTCGTTGGGAGAGCGTCGCCACGTGGGCGAAGGTCTGGGTGGGGAAGGTGTGCGATCCGGCTCTCAAGAAGGCCACCATCACGAAAAGCGAGGTCAGCGGGAGCGCCAGGAGCAGGACGACCCACATGCCGGGCATGGTCTTCAGCTTCAGCAGCTCGGAGCGCACGGCCCGGGTCACGACGGAGCCCCCTGGTCCCCGAAGCCCATGCCTTCGGTCAGCGAGAGGAAGACCGATTCCAGATCGGTGCCCTCGTGCACCAGCTCGTACAGCACGATCTGGTGTTGAGCCAACAGCGGACCCAGTTGCTCGGGGGTGACCTGATGGACCGCAACCTGGTCTGAGGCCAGCCGGGTGAAACCGAGCGAGGCGTCGGCGAGCACGGTGGCGAGGCGGTCGCCTTCGGGTGTGCGGATCCGCATCGTCGAGCCGGTGAGGTTGTCGGTGATCGACTCGAGCGTTCCCTGCGCGCGCAGGCGGCCCTGGGAGACGATCACCACTTCGTCAATGGTCTGCGCCATTTCCGAGAGCAGGTGCGAGGAGACCAGGACCGTCTTCCCTTCTCCGGCGTAGTAGCGCATGAAGTCGCGCAACCAGGCGATGCCCTGGGGATCGAGTCCGTTGGACGGCTCGTCGAGTATGAGCACTTTCGGATCGCCGATCAGCGCGCCGGCCAGCTCCAGCCGCTGGCGCATGCCGAGCGAGAACCCGCCCACCTTGCGCTTGGCGTCGTCGTGCAGGCCGACCAGGTCGAGCGCGGCGTCGACGTGCTTGTCGTCCTGGCCGCAGGCCCGGGCCACCGTGCGCAGATGGGCCCGGGCGCGCCGCGAGGGGTGGAAGCTGGTCGCCTCCAGGACGGCGCCCACCTCGGTCGCCGGGTTGGGGAGCTCTCGATACAGGTGGCCGCCGATGGTGGCCCGGCCGGCGGTCGGTGCCACCAGCCCGAGGAGCATGCGCAAGGTGGTCGTCTTGCCCGATCCGTTGGGCCCGAGGAATCCGGTGACCTTGCCCGGCTGGACCGTGAAGCTGAGGTCGTCGACCGCGTGGATGGAGCCGAAGTGCTTGGTCAGCCCCGAGATCTCAATGGGCAGACCGGCCGTTGATGCTTCGGACATCGCAGGCACGTTAGCCCCTGGCACCGGCCCGATTCGGGTCGTGGGGCCCTGCTCGAAGCGGCCGGCCTAGTGGTGGGTGAGCTCGTCGGGCAGCAGCAGGTGCACCGAGACTGCGAGCTCGTCGTAGACGCGGGCCATGGTCGACCATCCGTTGATCCACCCGACCAGGGCCGAGTACCAGACGTGCCCGATCATGCGGGCCCGCTCGGACATGTCGGGTACCGGCGGATCGCCCATGGCCCGGGCGATAATGCCCTCCATCAACAGGGTGATCTGCTGCTGGCAGCCCACCGCGGCCGGGTCGGGCGAGGACAGTGAGGTGAACACGGCCGCCACCAGGCGGGGTTGGCGTCCCATGGCCCGCAGCGCGCGGTCGAGCACGTCGAGGACGCGGTCGCCGGCGTGCTCGCCCCGCGGCGGGTGTTGCCCGATCCGCGTGTCGAGGAGCTCGACCCAGTGCACCAGGGTGGCCGCCAGCAGGTGGTCCTTGCTGGTGAAGTAGCGGTAGACGGTGCCCATGGCCACATCGGCCCGGGCGGCCACGTCCCGCATCTGCACGGCCTCGTAGCCCCCGTCGAGCCCGAGCGACATGGCCGCGTCCACCACTCGCTGGCGCCGGGCCTGCTGAGCGCGTGTGAGGGTGCGCGGCACCGGGCGGTTGGCCATGAGCGTGTACCCTACTCGCCAGGGATTTCTCCCTTCCGAAGTGGCCCGGGGACCCGA
>DASXZJ010000091.1:0-6396 GCA_036502025.1 Acidimicrobiales bacterium
CCATGCAGGCCTGGCGCGCCCTCGACAAGGCCGTCATCGAGATCGACGGACAGCCGTTGCTGGCCCACACCCGGGTCCGCCGCGACCGCGTTGACAAGACAGGTTGCTTCACCTTGCGCCATCGATCCAAGCTCCACCACATCGCGGTCGGACGAGCGCACAGGGGCACAAGGGTCCTGGTCTTGGTGGCTGACCTCGACATTCGAGTGATCGACGAAAACGGTGCCACCCTGCGACACCTCGAACTCGACCCGTCGGTCGACTATCAGGGACGAGTCAGAGATATCGTCTGAGGGTTCACTTGTCCCAGAAAATCTGACACATCACATGGTGGGCCGTAGGCACTCGTATTCGAACCTTGGCGAGATGCGGGTTCTCCTCGAGAATCTCGGGCCCTTCCCAGGCCAGGAGACCGGTCGGCATAGGAACCTTCGTCCTGCAGGTCCGCCCCAGACCCTCGCCGTAGGTCGGACGGATTTTGTCGAGAGATGGCGCCATTAAATCGAACACGACAACTTCCGAGTTTGTTGTGTTACTATTAATACCGATGTCGGACAACAAATCTCGCCGAGGACGCCCGCCCCGGCAACTCGTCTACCAACGCCTCGAGGAGGCGATCGCCGAGCTCCGGGGACGCATGGGCGGTCTGCCGTCACCGGTCGAAGCCGAGGACATCTGGACGTCGATTTGGTACCAAGAAGCACATCACTCCACCGCGCTCGAAGGCAACACGCTCGTCATCGCCCAAGTCGAAGCCCTGCTGGCCGAGGGACGGGCCGTGGGGAACAAGGAGCTCCGGGAGTACATGGAGGTCACCGGCTACGCCAACGCCGCAAAGTGGGTATACGGCCAAGCTCTCGAACCCGGCGACTGGAACTCGGAGGAGCCTCTGACGATCACCGAGGTCCGCTATGTCCACGAGCTGGCCATCGGACCGGTATGGGGCGTCGCCCCCCACCCCAATGCCACTCCAGAAGAGAAGCCGGGCAGCTTCCGGCGCCACGACATTCAGCCCTTTCCCGGTGGGATGGTCCCCCCGTCTTGGGTTGAAGTACCCGCGACGATGACCGACTGGGTTGATTCGCTCGTCGCGATCACGGCTGACGCAAACCCTGTCGAGGCCCTCGCAGCTGCCCACGCCGCCTTCGAGAGAACCCACCCGTTCCTCGATGGCAACGGGCGAACCGGTCGGCTGCTCCTCAATCTCCTCCTGGTCCGCCTCGGCTACCCGCCCGCCATCATCTACACACGCGATCGGAACCGCTACCTTCGGGCCTTGCGACGAGCCGACAGCGGTGATCCCGGTCCTCTTGGTGAACTCATCGCCCGATCGGTGACCGACAACCTCTACCGGTTCGTGGTCCCGGCGGTGGCTGGGCCTCACCGGCTGGTTCCGATCGTCGCGCTGGCCACGAGGACCCAGAGCGTGTTCACGCTTCGAGCGGCCATCGAGCGGGGCCGGCTGAAAGCGCAGAAGGGAGCAGATGGCCAATGGCGAAGCACCCGCGCCTGGGTCGACGACTACGTTGCGAGCAAGTACCGCCGTCAGCGGTGACGAGGGCGCACACAATAACGGGCATCCCTTCGAGCGCAGTTCGAGTCCACCACGGGCTGGCCGCAGCCCACCACGACTGACCAGCGAGAACTCTCGCGAAAATTGTGGTGAGGTCTTCACGTAAGGGTTTGACCTCGGCGGATTCCAATCGATCAGAAGGCTGACCGCGGGTTACGCGGTGACCAACCACACGGGTGCCCTCAGCGCGAGGGGTTGGGTTTGCGCCCACCGGGGCGCCGCGCCGAGCGGGGGTCCTCTTCGACGATGGCCAGACTCAAGGCTTCGAGTTCGCTGGTCAGGGCCCGCAGTGTCTTGGCGTTGTCGAACCACTCTTGGTAGTCGACCGCTTGTTCGTCGGTGAGCATGCGGGTCACCGTCTTAGCTGCCACTTTTCGGGTCCAGAGCCAATAGGGCCCATGGAGTTGGGGTGGATCGGCGTGGCAGTGACAACCTGAGCGCCCGCAACGCGTCTGGCGCCGAGCCAAGGTGCCCGGCAGGACAAAGCCGATGCGGGCGATGGCCTGATGGAGGCGCGTGGCCTCGGCTTTGTGCTCGGCGCTCACTGGCACCTCTTTAGATTCGCACTCGGTATCCCCCGGTGGTGGCATGGCATTAAGTATATTGGCCTAATGGCAGACGCCAGGGTGGCCGGGACGATCACCCGTTTTTGCCCACGAGCACCGAAGGAAGTGGCCACCTTCGCCAAAGAAGTGACCCTGTCGGCCGATCCCGCCACGCCGGCTCGGGCCAGGGCGCTGCTATTTGCCCTGACCAAGCTGGGGACCTTCGCGGCCTCGGTCGGGGCCGAACTTGACCCGGCGCGCTGCTTGTCCCCCCAGATGATTGAACGCTTCATCACGGTCGCTGGCAAGCGGTTGAGCGCTCCGACGCGGCGCACGCTGCGCTCGAATCTGCGCTTTGTGGCCCGAGCGGTGCTCGAGAACCACCCGCCGGCCCCTCTCGCGCTCTCGCGCGAGAGGGCCAAGGCTCCCTATGTAGGAGCCGAACTGGCGGCCTACTTCTCCTTGGCCGCCCACCAGCCGACAGAAGCCCGGCGCCGGCGGGCCGAGGGACTGCTGTGCCTGGGGGCAGGTGCGGGGTTGGTCGGGGCCGACCTGCGCTGCGTCACCGGCCGCGACGTCGTGGCCCGTTCGGGCGGACTGATCGTCTGTGTCAAGGGCACCCGGCCCCGGGTGGTGCCCGTCCTCTCGCGCTATCACGACGTGCTCATCGCCTCGGCCCGCTTTGCCGGGTCGGGCTACGTCGTTGGCTGCAACGATCCCTATCGCCACAACGTCACCACCCCGTTGATCTCGAGTCTTTCCGGAGGCGGTGACCTGCCCCGGCTCGAGACTTCGCGGCTCCGTTCGACCTGGTTGGTCGAAGTGGCAGGAGCGATCGGGCTGAAGGGCTTTCTCGACGCGGCGGGCATCACCTGCACCCAGCGCCTGGGCGACCTCGTGGCCGACATGGCGGCGCCAAGCGAACGCTCCTCCGTCGCCCTGCTCGGCGCGCCAAGGTGAACGCGCTGTCCTCTCTCGAGGCGGTGCTGGTGCGCTCGGGGGTGCCCGAGCGCCTGGAGGGACTCCTGCCCGGTGGCGGCCGGCCGCGCCAGCTCAGCGCCCATGCGCTGTGCTTGGGGATGCTGATATGCCAAGCCGACGGGCGAGCGGCCCACCTGACCAGGGTGCATCACGCGCTGATCTCGCTGAGTGGAGAGGATCGCCGGCGCCTGGGTATCGAGGTCGACTGGTCGAGCGGTCCCCACCTGCTCACCTATCGCCAGGTGGAGCGAACGTTCGGACTCGTCGTCGACGCACTGTCTAAGGATCACCCCGACGGCGCACCCTCAGAGCAGCTGTGCGGAGCCGTCGACGATCTGCTCGAAGCCAGCGTGCCACGGTGGGTGAGTGAGGCAACCAAGGCGCTGGCCGTCGACTGGAGCGACCATGAGACGTTCTCCCTCCCGCCTCCGCACAAGGGCGGCCCCTGCGCCGATCCCGAAGCGTCATGGGGGCGGCGCAAGTCGAACCAGCCCGGGCAACGCGACGAGAAGTTCTTCGGTTATGAACTCCAAGCCGCCACCATGGTGGGCGAGGAAGGCGGCCCCGCTGTCCCCGAGCTTGTTCGTCGGATCCTGCTCACTAACTGCCACATCGACCCACCGCAGGCCTTTGTTGGTGTGCTGGCGCGCATGGCCGAGAGCGGCATCGCCCTCGGTGACGTGCTGAGCGACTCGGGCTATGCCCATCGCGTTCCTGAGCACTGGGCCCTGGCCCTGCGCGCCCTCGGGGCCGCCATCGTGACCGACCATCACCCAGCTGACCGCGGACCACGGGGCACCTTCGGTGGCGCCGTGATCTCCAACGGCAACCTCTACTGTCCCTCCACCCCGGCCGCCCTCTTGGCGCTCGGGCCGCTGGCCCGAGGAGCGAGCAGGGACGAGACCGTGGCCCATGACGCCATGAGTGCGGAGTTGGCCCGTTACAAACTCGGGCGGATCTCAGCTAATGACGCCGATGGCTATCACCGGGTGCTCTGTCCGGCTGCGGCCGGCAAACTGCGCTGTCCGGTGCGCGAGCGCTCCATGGCGCTTTCGCACCAACGCCCCGAGGTGTCCCCTCCCGAGCATCTCCCGCGGTGCTGCACGCAGCAGAGCATCACCGTGCCGGTCAGCGTCACGGCCAAGACCGCGCAAAAACACGACTACCCCTCCAAGGCGCACCGCATCTCCTATGCCCGCCGCACCGCCGTCGAACGGACGTTCTCGACCGCCAAGGACCGGGCTTCGAACGACATGACCAGGGGATGGTGTCGCCTCATGGGCACGACCGCCATCTCCTTGTTCGCCGCCGCCCTCTTCGTCGTGCGCAATGAGCGCATCCTCGATGCCTTCGAGGTACGCCAATCCGAGGAGAAGCGACGCCTGGCCGCCGGCCTCAGTCCCAAGACACGTCGTCGACGGCGCAGGACCCTGAGTGACCTGGTGGCCTCAGGCACCGGGGGCTCGACCACGTAGCCCGGCCCCGTGGCCACCAAAGTCCCCAATGGTCGCCAGAAAACCCTTCAGACGCAACCCCGGTCATGACGTGTCACACCCGGAGGCCAAGATGTCACTACTTCGGTGAAGATGAGAATGGGCCTTCGGTGAAGACCTCTTCGTGGGCGCTGCGGGACTCGAACCCACGACCTCAGCCGTGTGAAGGCTGCGCTCTAACCAGCTGAGCTAAGCGCCCGGGACGACCTCGTCCTGCGGGTCCATCACCCTACCGCCTGGCCGAAAGGCGCTGGTCGGAGGCGTATTGACTCACCAGAAACCTCCGCGTAGCCGGCATCGTTGCCTCACGTAAAAACCTCCGCTTGGGAGCTGCCCTCGGCTACGCCAGATCGATGGAGCTTTCGGTGGGCGAACGACGAGCGGTCACGAACAAGCTGGCGATGGAGTACCGGCGGGGGTCGAGGGCCCAAAAGGCGGCGATCCTCGACCAGCTGGTCACCCTCACCGGCTGGCACCGGGACCACGCCCGAGCCCGGTTGCGCACCGCCGCCGACGTCCGGATCGTCCGGGCGCGAGCCCCTCGCCGGCCCGTCTACCCCTCCGCGGTGATCTCGGCCCTCGAACTGTGCTGGCGGGCGACTCGGATGCCGGCCGGCAAGCGCCTGGCCCCCATGCTCGCGGTCCTAGTGCCGATGCTCCGCCGAGACGGTGAGCTCGACCTCACCGACGCCGAGGCGGCGCTGCTCATTCAGATGAGCGCGGCGACGGTCGACCGTCGTCTCTATGGCGCCAAGGTGCTCGCCGAGTTCCGGGGCCGGAGCCACACCAAGCCCGGAGCCCTGCTCAAGTCCCAGATTCCCATCCGCACCTGGTCGGAGTGGGACGAGGGCCGTCCGGGCTTCGTTGAGATCGATCTGGTGGGCCACGAGGGTGGCAACTCCTTCGGCGAGTTCTGCTTCACCCTGACCGTCACTGACGTGGCCACGGGCTGGACGGTCAACCGCTCGGTGCCCAACAAGGCCGCCATCTGGGTGGCCGAGGCGATGGAGCACGTGGTTCAGGTCTTCCCCTTCCCCATCGAGGGCATCGACTCTGACAATGGGTCCGAGTTCATCAACGCCCACTTCTTGGAGTGGTGCACCAGCCGGCGCATCACCTTCACCCGCTCGCGGCCGGGCAACAAGAACGATGGCTGCCACGTCGAGCAGAAGAACTGGACCCACGTCCGAGAGCTGGTCGGCTATCTGCGCTTCGACTCCGCGGTCGAGCTCGACCTCTTGAACCGGATCTGGGAACTCGACCGCGGCTACACCAACCTCCTTCTCACCCAGCAGAAGCTCCTCACCAAAGAGCGGGTGGGGGCAAAGGTCATCAAACGGCATGACCGTGCCGCCACCCCCTACCAGCGGGTCATCGACGCCAACGTGCTGAGGCCAGCCCAGCGCAGTGCGCTGACCCGGGCCCGAAATGCCCTCCATCCCGGCCAGCTCCAACGAGAGATCGCCCGGCTCTGCGCCCAGCTCGAACGCCTTGCCCTGTCCAAGACCGCGGCACCGCCACGAGCGGTCAACCGAGCCTTTAAGAATCCGCCTCAGGCGGAGGTTTCTTCGTGAGGCAACGATTCAGCCTTCCCGGAGGATTTGACGTGAGGCAACAGGGCCCTCAACTGGCCTTACGCCTCCCCCTCGGCCCAGGCCCGGATCGGGGCCCAACCGCGCCCTCAGGCGCTCCCGGCCCCGTTGACGGTGTTGGCGGCGATGGAATTGAACATCTGATTGACCATCTTCTTCAGCTTCGGCTTGTCGCTCTGCTTGGCGATCACGACCGCGAACGCACCGTCGCC
>DASXZJ010000092.1:0-15045 GCA_036502025.1 Acidimicrobiales bacterium
GCCTCGTCAGGTTCGGAGCCCATATCAGGGACGGTATCCGATCGGAAGCGCTTAACCATCATTCGACCCCTATCCCGGCGGCCATCCGAGGCGCCGTCCTCCGAGGAGATGCAGATGGAGATGAGGAACTGAGTTCAGAGCATCCTCGCCGACGTTGAAGACGAGCCGGTAGCCACTCTCGGCGACTCCCTCGCTCTCCGCCACCCGCTGGGCCAGCTGGAGCATCTCCGTCACCACCTCCGCGTGCTCGGGCCGGATGGCGCTGGCGTCAGTGATGTGCTGACGGGGCACGACGAGCACGTGCGTCGGCGCTCCCGGTTTGATGTCCCTGAACGCATACGTCGCATTCGTCGATGCCACCTCCTCTGACGGAAGCTCGCCGGCCACGATCTTGCAGAAGATGCAATCGCTCACATCCAGGGAGTCTATTTCTGCGTCGCCCTACCGCCCACCTCCCGGGGGAGCAAGCGGCGAGCGCCGGGTCGGGCAGGTAGGCCCAAACCAGCTGTCGAAGAACCAGGCACGAGACGCCTCGTTGGCTTTTCCGCGCTCCTTACCATGCTCACGTCTACAACTACCCCAGTCGCATCCGCCGGAACCGCCTCCACGACCAACGCGCCGGTCGCCGGGTTGCCGAGCGGGGTGCCCACAGCCGCACAGCGGCCCGAGCCCAGGCTCCCGACGCCAACCGGCTGGCCGTTCCCGGAGAGCTTCCCCCAACCTCCGGCACTGGCCGCCTCGACGCCGGCGTCAGCTACTGGAGCGACTACCTCTACGACGACCACGGAGCCCAGGGGTCGACCGTGGCGAGGCCAGCCTCCGGCCTGGCGCTCACCAAGGGGCACGTACATCTACCCACCCGGGCCGGCGGATATGAACGGCGCTGACATCTTCCGGGCGGCCGTCGGCCTCACCCTAACTGACACCTGGTGGAGGGTCGACTGGAACACGCTCGCCGGTCCCCGCATCCCGATCGCCGAGTGGGCCCTCGACACCGACGACGAGCCAACGACCGGGCTGGCAGCCTGGCCGGCGGGCGCTGGCCTGCGGTCGGCAGGTGTAGATCGGGCGATCGACGAGCTGGTGCCGGTCAGCTCCGTGCTCGACCAGATCAACTACTTCGACGCCCTCGGCGAGCGGTACCGCTTCGAGCTGTACCCGGCCGAGGACCACCTCGTCTACGCGACCCAGGATGGCTTCTCCTCGGCTGCCACCCACATGGGGGAGGCTGTCCGGCAAAAGGACCCCGGCCACGTCTCATTCAGCTGGTATCCCCACCTGGTCCGGCCGGACCTCGGGATCGGCCCGGCGAGCACCTGTTGGGTAGAGGGGCTGTCGGGCCGCCAGGCGTCACCTGGCATGCTCGCTAGCATGGACGCCAACTCGCATGCCCGGCCTGACCCGGCGGCCACCATCGAGCTGACACGTGGTGTCCTCGTCCCCGGCGACCCGAGCTCGGCGGCCGTCTCGGAGCTGGACTGGCGACTGGGATCGGCACCGCCGCCGCGGGCGCAGCTCGACCTCACGCTCACCGACGTCGGCGCCCTGACTCTAAGCCTGCAGGATGCGGGCTTTGCCCCGCGGCGGCATGGATCGGTCGCCACCACGGCCGATGGATCCGCCGACCTCTCGCTGGCCCAGCTCGCTCCCGGGACGCCGGTCCGTCTCGACGGCCGGACGCTCGCCCTTGCCACTGGTGATGGCGAGGCCCAGGTTTTGGTGGCGGCAGGCCGGCACGCCGTGGACTTCGGTTGAGCGTGGTCATCGGCGTGACGACTGGCCGCGAGCCGCAAGGCGTCGACAGGCTTCTCGGCGACCTCGGCCGCTGGGCGGCCGACGCCAGGGCGTCCGACGCGGCCAACGCCCGCTCGCGGGAGCGATGGCTTCGCCGCCAGGCGGCGGAGGAGGCGACCCTGCCCGGGGTCGCCCTCGACCTGACCGAGCGAGGCGACGCCGTCGTCCTCAAGACAACGGCGGGCCGCGCCCACCGGGGCCGGCTGGTCGCGGTGGCGCGCGACGTCTGGGTGCTGCGGTCGGACGCCTCCGACGGGGGTGGAGGACCAGACGGGATGGCTGGGACGACCTTCGTGGCCACCGACGCCATCGCCTCGCTGCGGGCCCAGCCTGGAGGTAGCGGCAAGCCCGCCCCGGAGGCTGCCGGAGCCCGACCCGTGCCGCTCGCTGCCTCGATGGTGGACATACTCACCGAGCTTGCGGTCGAGCAGCCACGCGTCAGGGTGCTCGTCCAGGGAGAACCCGAGGCGATCGTGGGCCAGCTGCGTTCGGTGGGGGTGGATGTGGCAACCCTGAGAGTGGCGGGCGAACCGCCCACCGCGGTCTATGTGCGACTGGGCTCGGTCAGCGAGCTGTCCGTCTTGGGCTCGGGGTAGAGATGCTCCAGGCTGCCAGGTTCGATGCGAGCAGAGTCGATGAAGCCGTCGACATCGGACTCCTTGAGCCGGATGACGCGCCCGAACTTGTAGGCCGCCAGCTGACCTTCGTCGATAAAGCGATAGAGCGTCCGCAGGGTCACCCCCAGGCGCTCGGAGGCCTCCTTGGTGCTCATCCACCGTATGGACTCGGTCATCGTGGACCCGATTTTAGCAGGGGACCCGGTTTCTGGCGCGGTTTCATGAGCTTTCCGTTTGGGCATTCCGGAATGCCCGGCCCAGCCCCACGATCTGCTTCTACCGAACCCGCACAAGGAGGAGAAGGCCAATGAGCGACCGGTCGACCGGGAGCATGCGGACCTACTGGGACGACCGGGCCCGCCTGAACGCAGCCTGGTACGTCGACACCACCGTCGACTACGACAGTCCCGACATGGTCCAGTTCTTCGAAGCCGGCGAAGAGATCGTTGCAGATGCGCTCGACCGAGCGCCCGTCCAGCCGCCTTCCCGAGGGCTGGCCGTCGAGGTGGGATCGGGACTCGGTCGGATCTGCCAAGCGCTCGCGACACGATTCGACAAGGTCGTCGGCATCGACATCTCACCCGAGATGACGAGGCAGGCGCGCCACCTGGTGAAGGACCCACGGGTGCAGTTCAAGGTAGGCGACGGGGCCACGATGGGATCTCTGGGTGACGCCACGGCCGACCTCGTGCTGTCGTTCACCGTCTTTCAACACATACCCAAGGTGCCGATCATCGAGGGCTATATTGACGAAGCGGGCAGAGTACTCCGCCCGGGAGGTCTCTTCGTGTTTCAGTGGAACAGCACGATGGGGACTCGGCGGTGGGCCGCCCGGCGAGCCCTCTACGCCACCATGCAGCGCGCCGGGCTTCGTGAGCAGTCCCACGGACGTGACGCCTCGGAGTTCCTTGGTAGCTGCGTGCCGGTGAAGCGGGTCGAGCGCGTGCTGGCCCAGTCCGGTCTGCGACTTCTGGGAACTCGCGGTGAGGGCACGCTCTTCACGTGGGGCTGGGCGACACGGCCGTGACCAGTCACGGCGCGCCGCAGCTGTCACCGCGTGGCCAGCAGGTGAGCCTCGAGGATCTGCCGCGGGTGGACGTCGGGATGGTGACCTTCAACACCCGCGAGCTCACGATCGCGGCCCTTCATCGCCTCATGGACGCCAGCGACGGCTGTCGGCTGCGCCTGTTGGTCCGAGACAACGCATCGAGCGACGGGACCGCCGAAGCGGTTGCGGCACAGTTCCCCGACGCCGAGGTCGACGCCGCCTCGGAGAACCTGGGCTTCGCCGCCGGGGTCAACACGCTGCTTGCCCGCTCGGATGCCCCCTGGTTCCTCGCCCTGAACTCAGACGCCTGGCCTGAGCCGGGTGCCGTGCGCAGGCTCGTGCGCGCCGCCGAGGCATTCCCCTCTGCGGCCGCCGTCGCCCCTCGTCTAGAGCGACCTGATGGGACCCTCGAGCACTCGACGTATCCCTTCCCCTCGCTCAAGGTGGCGGCCGTGACGGGCGCCGGGCTCTATCACCGGGTCGGCCGACGCCGAGCGCAGGATCTGTTGCTCATGGGGTCGTGGATGCACGACCACCCGCGCCCCGTGGACTGGGCCGTGGGGGCGGCGCTGTTGCTCCGCCGCGCTGCGTTGGAGGACATCGGCGGATTCGACGAGGAGTTCTTCATGTACGTCGAGGATCTCGAGTGGGCGTGGAGAGCCCGGCAGCGAGGCTGGGAGATCAGGTTCGAGCCCAGTGCGGTCGTCCGCCACGTTGGCAACGCGTCGGGCGAAGCCGCCTACGGACGGCGACGAACGGCCACCTACCTCCACAACACGTACCGCTTCTATGGCCGTCACCACCGCCCGATCTCCACCACGGCATTTCGCGCCCTCAACCTGGCCGGGTGCGCCCGTCTCTACCTTCAGTTTCGCCTGCGGCGGGACCGGGCTCAGGCGGCGTTCTGGGCCGACCACGTACGTGCTCACCTGACGCTCAGGGCCGCCAGCGACAGACCCTCACGCGCCTGACAGCGCCGTCGCCTCCCTGGCCCGCTGGGCCCGCTGGTCCCGCTGTCGCTGTCCCTGACCCACTGTTCCGCCCGTGAAGGAGCAGCCTCTCGCCCGTCGAACACTCGTGGTGTGGATGTCGTGCGCCTTGACCTTGTGGAACTGGCGAGGCAAGGGCCCGCGGCGTTCCCTCCGGCGACCTTCGTCGAGGTGAGGGATGGCGACGACCTGTTGGGCTGCTACCTCGTCTCGGGGTCGGCCGAGCCCGCTGACGTCGCCGCCGAGGTCATCGACGAGCTCGGCTCGCTCTGGCAGACACGGAGCGTGGCGTCCGCGGTGGGTGACCGGTCGGCATGGTCGGTGACAGCCACGGTCCGACCGTCCGAGCCGCTCGCCGTAGTGGTCTGCACGGCCAGTCGCCCAGCCCAGTTGGCCCACTGCATCGAGTCGCTCGTTCCGCAGCTGGGCGACGAGGACGAGCTGATCGTGGTCGACAACAGCCCCTCGGGATCGGGTCGTCGAGTCGCCACCCGAGGTGGCGCTCGGTGGATCCACGAGACACGCCCGGGTTCTTCGTGGGCCCGGAATCGCGGGTTCCAGGAGGCCGACCGTGATCTCGTCGTCTACATCGACGACGACTGCGTGGCGGACCGGAGCTGGTTGGCGACACTGCGACAGCCCTTGGCCGATTCGAGTGTCGACGGAGTCACTGCGGGAGTGCTGGCCCAAAGGGTCGACCTGGCGGTGCCGCTCGTGGTCGACGACCGGTATCCGTACCATCGCGGGTGGGCGGGAGCGCGCTACGGCGGGACCACCGGAACTCCCGACTCCCCCTACGACGCGTGGCGCCTGGGAACAGGGGCGTCGATGGCGTGGCGACGCACGACGCTCGAGGCCCTCGGAGGGTTCGACGCGGCCCTCGGCGCTGGGACGCCGATGGGCAGCGGGGACGAGCTCGACCTCTTTCGACGGGCGCTTTCCGCCGGAGCCACGGTGGTCTACGAGCCCCAGGCACTCGTCTACCACGATCATCCGGAGACCGTACGCGCCCTGCGGCGAACGCTCATCCGCTATGGCCTTGGCGCTGGCGCCCAAGCGGCGAAGGTGCTGACCGAAGAACGACAGCTGCACGCGCTCCGGATTCTCGCCCGCGAGTGGCGCTGGAACCTCCGGCTGGCATCGGCCGAGGCGGGTCGAGCCGTCCTGGGGCGACCCCGCGTGTCCCTCACCGGGCTGGTGGCGCAGCCAGCCGCTGCGGCCGTCGGAGCCGCCCGCTTCCTGCGTTACCGGGCCCAGATTCGACAGGCGACAAGGTGACGTTCCTCGGCCCCACGGCAGCCGACCTTCGCTGTGACCAGGCCCGATCTCCCGCCCAGAGCGAGGTCCAATCCGGCGGCGCGGATCGCCGGCATCGGGCCATCCTCGCTGCACTCCCCAACCTGACGGGACGAACCCTCGAGATCAGCTCGGATGAGGGCAAGCTCACAGCGTTGCTCGCTGACCGGGCCACCGTGCTCGTCAGACTCGAGACCGACCCGGCGCGGAGTCGACGGCTCGCCGCCCACGGGGATATTCGCGTTCGCCCCGGGAGCATCCGACGCCGTCTCCCAATGCGTCGCTACGAGACGGTCGTCTGCGTCGGCCAGCTCGAGGAGGTCCCACTACACGAAGCTCGTCTCGTCCGAGAGCGACTCGTCCGCAGCTTGACGGCGGGAGGCATCTTGGTCCTGCAGCACGGGCCGAGTGCTGACACGCTCCACCCGCCGTTCCTCGACCACGGGCTGGAGACCGTCAGCCTGGAGGTGCTTGGAGGGATAGAGACGCTCGTGCTCAGGCGCCGGCGCGCTCGAGCTCTCGCCGACGCGGCGTGGCTGCTGGGCGACCTGGTTCGCGAACCCTGGCCGGCACCCGTCCCCCCGAGCCATCGGACGCATGCGGAGGCGCATGTCGAGACCGGGCACGTCGTCGACGAGCCCGGGGGCGCATCGACGAACGGCGCCGCTCGGCACGACCGGCGGCTGCTGCTCCGCGTCGACGGCCGTCCGGCGGGCGTCGTCAACGCTGCCGGACCGCTATCCAGGCACGTACTGGCGACCGCGTTGGTGCCCTCGGTCGCGGCTGACCTGGCGCCTCGGCTGCGGACTAGACCCCGAACGCGCGACGACATCATCGACGCGCTCGAGCGGGGTCGTCGACCGCCGCGTCATCCGCTCACGTCGGTTCCCCGGCCACTCGAACCAGGCGAGCTGGTCGTGGCCATCTGCACGACTCGGGGCCCCGAGGTATCCGCCGGACTCGTCAGCGAGTTGGCCGGTGCCTTCGACGTGGTCGTCCTCGAGAACGGGACCGACCAGCCACGGCTGGCCGCCATGTGCGCTGCCGCCGGGGTCGACTACGAGCACGATCCCCGGCCGGGGCTCGCCGCCGCCCGAAACCGCGTCCTCGCGCGGGTAGATTCTCGCTGGGTGCTGTTCCTCGACGACGACTGCCGCCTGCGTTCCGGAAGCGCTCCCGAGCTTGCCCGCCGCCTCGGGGGCGCGATCGATCAGGTCCCCGACGCCGGTGCCATCGGCGGTCTCGTGCTGCCCGCCTCCATCGACTGCGGTGCCGAGGAGGACTTCGAGCGCGTTGCCGGACACGGCAGGGGCTTTCTCCCCATCCGCTACGACGCGCACTCCTCGCCCGATCGGTGGTGGCCACTGCGGCATGGTGACTGGATGGCGGTCGGAGCCTGTCTCGCTGTCCGCCAAGGGGCGTGGGCTGCCGTCGGCGGTTTCGACGAACGTCTCGGCGCCGGGACGCGGGCCGCATCAGCCGAGGATGACGCCTTCCTCCAAGCCGTCGTGCAAGGTGGGTGGTCGGTCTTGTACGACCCGGCCGTCATGGTTCGCCACCAGCACCGTACTAGTCGATCGGCTCTCCGCCGGCAGCTGTTCGGCTACGGGCTGGGCCGCTCGGTCAACGTAGTGCTGAGAGCGATCGACAACCGCAACTGGGAGATCCTCTCACTGTGGACTGCCCTGCTCGCCGAGGAGTGCCGATACGAGCGGTCTCGTCCTCTCCATCTTGGTGGGGCCGAGCTGCTCGGCTATCTGGCTGGACCGATCGTTGCCTTGCAGACCGCCTACGCGTCCCGGTGGCGGGAGCGGATCAGACGTCCATGGTAACCACCGACCTCTCCAAGCACGCGACACCCTCGAGTACGCGTCACGCTGACGCCCCTGTGCCGCTTCTTATGTGGCATCACGTTGGCGACGCACCCAATCGGTCAATGCGTCCGTATGCGGTCTCCCGTGAGACCCTGACCGTCCAGCTCGACGCCCTGGTCGCAGCGGGCTACGAAGCGGTCACCTTCGACACACTTCGTGCGGACCGACGACCCCGTCGCCCGATCGTCCTCACCTTTGACGATGGTTACCGCAGCTTCCTGGAGGTGGCCGCACCCCTTCTCGAGGAGCGAGGGATGCGGGCGGTCCTGTTCGTTGTCGCAGGATCCCTGGGAGGGGTGAACGACTGGGACAGGGGTTGCGCCGACCTCGAGCTGCTCGATGCCGACGGGGTGCGGGAAGTGGCCGATCGGGGTCACGAAGTGGGGGCCCACGCCTGGCGCCACGCCCCGCTCACCGAGGTGCCAATCGATCAGCTAGCTCGCGAGGTGGCGGCAGCACGTGTCGTTCTCGAACACGCGAGCGGGCGACTGGTGCGATCCTTCTCGTACCCCCACGGTGTTGTTGACGCCGAGGTCATCGCGACGGTCACTCAGTGCGGCTTCGATTTCGGCTGCCTGGACTGGCGTCGACCCGAGCCGGGCTGGCCTGAGTCGTTGGCGCTCACGCGGGTAGACGTAGGGCCCGACACCGACGCAGCCGAGCTCGCCCACCTGGCCGAGACGAACGCCCTAGTTGCGAACCCACTAGCTGTATCACCGGCGGAGCCCTTCGAGAGCTTGGTGGCCCTGACGCTGGCCGCGGGTTCGGGTCGACCGCCCGCCGAAGGTTGGGCGGCCGTCCACGCCGCTTCCGGGCCTCTCACTCAAGTGCTTCGGGCGCGAGACGGGGATGACCGGCCGAGATCCTTGACGTCGCTCGTGCGGGCCACCCAGCTGGGCGAGCTCGCGTCCCCCCCTGCGGCGGTGGTAACCGCCCTGGATGCGGTGGCATCCGATCTCGACGCTCTCGTCCGCCGACAGGCCGAGGTTCCGGTCTGGGGTGTGGCAACCCCGGACGAAGCGACCGATGTCGACCTGGACTGGATTCGCCTGGGCGCTCAGTGGAGCGACGTCGCCCGCCTGCTCTGGCAGATCGAACCGACCAGCCACGGCGATGTGATCGCCGCCTACTTGCGCCGCTCGGGACGATCTCACGGCCGAGCTGCAACGGGCGAGGCCATGGATGAGCTGGCGGCGGCCGAAGTGGCGATGCTCGCCGACGAAGCCGTCGAGCCAGACGGCGCGTCAGATGTGCCGGCTGTGGAGCGATCCCTGACCAAGGTCCGTTGTGGTGCGATCCAGCCGGCCGTGAGGGACGGCGCACGCCGCTCATCGTGGAGCCACCTTCGGATGGCCACGGGCGCTCTCGTTCGCCAAGAGCTGCGGGAGCACTACGCAGGTTCGCTCCTTGGCATCGGGTGGGCCGTCGCACGCCCTCTTCTCTACTTCACGGTGCTGGTTCTGCTCTTCGGCCAGGTGGTCCGGGTGTCCGAGCCGCGGTATCCCGAGTTCCTCCTCGCCGGGCTGGTGCCATGGCTCTTCTTTCAAACCGCCGTCGGTGAGGCGACGGGCTCGATTCGAGGTCGCGGCGACCTGCTGCGGCTGGCCGCCTTCCCCCGGGTCGCTCTGCCGTTGGCTACCGTTGCTTCAGCAGTGGTGGATCTCGCCGCCCAGCTCCTCGTGGTGGCGCCCGTGCTCGTGGTGGCCGACGGAACGGTCGGGCCCCGCTTGCTCGCCCTGGCGCCGGTGCTGGCGGCGTTGCTGGGTCTGGTGACGATGACCTCGTTGCTGATATCGGGACTCTGCGTCCGCTTCCGCGATGTCTCCCACCTCGTGCCACTTGCGCTCTTCCTGGGCTTCTATGCGACTCCGGTCTTCTACTCGTCGGCCCAGGTCCACATGCCGTGGCGAGTCGTGTACTTACTGAACCCGGTGGCTGTGATTGTCGAGACATTCCGGAGCGTTCTCTACGGAGGGTCGTGGCCGCCGGGGTGGGCGCTCGCCTGGACGGCGGTCTTCGTGGCGGTCGGCGGAACCGCGGCCTGGCGCTGGTTCTCGTCCGCGGCCGATCGCTTCGTGGCAGAGGCTTGAGCATGACAGCAGGCGCGGTGCTCGAGCTCGACCGCGTCGGGAAGCGCTACGACGTCCATTTCATCGGGACTGACACGCTGCGTGGCGCACTCTCTCAGGGTTCGTGGCGGCGACCACGACCGGTCCAGTGGGCCATTCGTGAGGTGTCATTCTCGGTTCGCCGAGGCGAGTCGGTCGCGCTGATCGGCCACAACGGCTCCGGAAAGAGCACGTTGCTCCGCCTTGTCGCAGGGGTCGAGCAACCCACGTGCGGGCATCTGTCCGTGCGCGGCGGCGTCGCTGCCGTGCTCGGCTTGGGTGTCGGCTTCAGCGACCACCTCTCGGGCGAGCAGAACCTGGAGGTCGCCGGCGGCCTGCTGGGCCTCGGGCGGGCTGACCTGACTCGGCTGCGTCCTGCGATCGGAGAGTTTTCCGAGCTCGGGCCAGCGCTCCTGCGCCCGCTCCGTGAGTACTCGTCGGGCATGGTGGCCCGATTGGGCTTCGCTCTCGCCATGCACGCGCCGGCCGATCTCCTCCTCATCGACGAGGTGCTCATGGTTGGCGACGAGGGGTTCCGAGCCCGTTGTTTGGATCGCGTCGAGCAGTTCAAACGATCGGGCGGCAGCCTTCTGTTCGCATCACACGAGCCCGACCTGATCGACCGCCTGGCCGATCGACGGCTGGAGCTCCGCCACGGCCTTTTGCAGGTCAAGGCTGCCTCAGCACCATCTTCGCCGCGAGACCACCGCCGAAAGGCGAACGGCTCAGTCGGCGGTGTACGCACCCGCGAAGGTGTAGGTGAAATCGGAAGGCCCCGTCTGTGAGGAGCCAGTGCTCACCATGGTGAGGTCGAACGTGAGGTTGGCGGTCGATCCGTCCAGATCGACAGCGCAGGTGAATGCGTTGACTCCCTGGGATGCGATGGGAACACCCGTAAGTGGAGCGCATGGTCCTGAAAGCATCTTGCCATTCGCGTTGCCCTGGATCGTTGTCGCGAGCCCACCAGTAGGTCCCCAGCTCTCAACGATGCTGAACGTCCCGGCGTAGGCGTCACTACCGACAATCAGCGGACCGGTCATGGAATAGGTGATGCCACTGCCGTAACGACTGGCGCCTTCCACCGCGGTCATGGGTCCTGCTCCGCCCCCGGTGTGCGCCAGCGGCGCGACATCATCGGGACGGCCGCTATGTCTCCGCTGCTTACTGGGGTCGAACCACAGGCAGATCCACCTTGACCCGATCACAGCCGTGGACGCCATCATGGATGACGCGAGGCACCCCATCGATGATGGCCGTGGATTCGGCGACACTCGGCGTAACGTCGTGTCCCGGCTCTGCCCAAGCAGCGAAGTAGAAGACCTGGCCCGTGCTTGGACGGTAGAGCGCTGGAGTGGCGCTACGGCTGCAATTCCAGTCGCCCAGGAGTAGCTGATCGTTTGCCGTCCCGAGGGCGAACCGATCCGGAGGCCGACCCCGCTCCAAGGACACGGTGGCCATCCCCGACGACCACGTAACCGGCACCCGACATCCATTGCCAGCGACGTCGGCCAGCACCGTCGCCGTCACGGTGGAAGGACTGGCCTGCTTCGGCGCTGGAGTTGTCGTTGCCCCGCACGCAGCGCCCGAGCGCTGAGCACCCTGGTGGTGCTCGAACGCCCAGCCGGCCAACAGCACGAGCGCTGCAGCCGTGACGCCGCCGGCACACACCATCGGCCCTCGCGAGCGAAGGACTGACCAAGGCGTTTCGCGCCGACTATCGGCAGCCGGGTGCCGGGCGCGAAGGGTTCGTAGTCCAGTTGACTGGCCAAAGTCCTCGGTCGCGCCCCGTCCAGTCGGGAGAACGCGTGTCGGCTTGCAGTGAAGGCGGCGGTGCCCCTCGATATGGGATCGGAGAGCATCACCCAACTCGCCGGCGGATGAAGGGCGTGCTTGCGGCCGACGAGACATCGACTGCTCGACCACGGCGGCGAGGACAGAAGGTACGGCCGGCGCGGCGTGCGTGAGCGGCTCCGCCCGGCCCCGGTCGGCAGCCCTGAGCGTGGCTACCGGATTGATGCCGTGATAGGGCAACCGCCCGGCGAAGACCTCGTAGCACACGACCCCCAACGAATAGATGTCGCTCGCCGCGTTCGGTGGAGCACCCTTGGCGACGGCCGGGTCGAGGTACTCGGCCGTCCCGACCACGGCTCCGTCCGACGGCAACGCCTCCGCCATCCAGCGCGATAGGCCGAAGTCCGACAGCAGCGGCTCGCCGTCGCCATCCATCAGGATGTTCGAGGGCTTCACGTCCGCATGCAAGATCGAGTGTGCGTGTGCAGCGCCGAGCGCGTCGGCAACCTTGGCCACCAAGGTGGCGCCTTCGTCGGGCGACAGGCGCACGCAGCGGCGCAACAGGTCGGCGAGAGATCCGCTATCGGCGTGCTGCATGACAATGACGAGCCCTTCGTCGTCGACGACCATGTCGACGACCTTGGCTATGTGCGGATGATCGATCTCGGCGAGCATCGCCGCCTCCGCTCGAAAGTCCTCGATCAGGTGCTCGTCGCCTGCCCAAAGCACCCGCTTGAGGGCAACAGCCTGGCGGCCAGCACGGGCCCGCGCCCGGTATACGGAGCCGACCGATCCGCGACCCAGCAATCCGTCCACCTCGTACTCACCCAGCCGAGCCACTGGCACAGAATAGCATGAAAGATGCTGACAGGCGACCAACCTCTCGCCCCTCCCCTGGCTGCCAGCGGGAGACGACGACGTACCGTCCGCACCGGACATCGCGGCGTCAGGGCGCCTGCGCCCATCCCCAGGTGAAGATGGTCCCCTCTCCTCTGACCCGGGCGGTCGACAGGCCCGACGACCGGAGGACGAGCTGGACCCGATCCACCGGTACCCGGCATCCGAGAAGCTCCGAAGGGTTGCGCCCGTAGGGCTCGTAGCGGATCCCGCTACGGTCAACCGCCGCCAGGAGCGCTCTCCGCATCCGCCAATGAAGCGGCCCAGGCTCACTGTTCCATTGGAACGCGACGACCCCGCCCGGTCGGAGCACACGTGCTGCCTCCCGGAGGTAGCTCTCTATCACGCCCACTTTGCGGATGTGCTGAAAGACCGTGTAGGACAGTACGAGGTCGACGCTGGCGTCGGCGACGGGCCAAAGACTGAACCCGTCCCCAGTCAGGTAGCTGATCCGCCGGTGGTGAACCAGCCCGCGGGCACGCGTGACCATGTCGGGCGAGACGTCGAGCCCAACTACCTCCTCGAAACGATCGGCCAGGGCCACGCAATTCCGACCCAGCCCAGGACCGATCTCGACTGCTCTCTCGAAGCGGCGAGGACGGACGGGCGCGCGATCGAGCGCGTCGCTCACAATGGTGCGGCCGGCCTCGAAGTACTGCGCAATATTGGGCTCGGCGTAGCTGCCGGTGGTCTCGAGATACCAGGTCGCGTTGCCCCAGGCAGGGTCGTCCCAGAACCGTCGCATCTTGGCGACAGATCGTCCCCCTTTGGGGGGAGAGGGACCGTCCGAGGCGCTCCGCAGCAGTGGGGGTAAGGACGGGACGATCGGCGCTACGACCCGTCTGTGAGACCCTCGGCTTTCCCCCAGGCGGATGGCGGCCATGCAGTACCTCCCAGCGGCGCGAACCACAGAACAAAGACAGAACAGAAGACCGTGTCCTAGGAGGAACGCCCGAGAGACAAAAACCTTGCGGGCGGGTGGCCGAGATTTTGGCTACCGGCTGGGGAAGCAGAGGAGACTTCCCCCCTTGGCGCTGGGACAATCCAGGAGCCCCCGACCCTTCGACCCTGCCAGCGACAATGACTACGCGACCAACTGGACATTCGCGTTGACGCGCTGACCAATCAGCGGCCCCCTCAAAGAGGCGACCGGTGCCGGATGGCAGTGTCCCCATCACAGCGGCGCAGCGGCGGGGAGACCGGGTCCTCGTCATTGGACCGCCAGCGCTCGGAGAGATCGTCGAGCAGTCCGGTTTCCCGTTCCAGGCTGGAGGCGAGCCCCCAGAGGCAGAGGTGGCGCAGATCAGGGAACAGCTAACGGCCGCGCCGGCACAGCGAGCGTCCATACCCGGCAACCGGGAGCTGTTCGGTCGCCTCGCAACGGCGGCCATGCTGCCGACTGCAGAGCAGACGTGCGTCGAGTATGCGCCGGACCTCGTGCTGCGCGACCCATGTGAGTATGCGTCGGCAGTTGTAGCCCATCGACTCGGTATCCCGACCGCCCAGCTCGCCATCTCGCTGGCTGAAGGGGAGGCCAGTTCGATCGCCGGCGTCGCGCCGGCCCTCGAGGAACACCGACGCGGCCTGGTCGAGGAGCTTCGGGTCTCGCCGTACCTGACCCGACTCCCCGCCACGCTCGACCCCTCACCCTTCCCGACAACCGTCAGATTCGACGATGGCCTCCGGATCCGAGACCACGCCGCGGAGCTGCCGGACTGGTGGCGTGGGTCCCGAGCGCCGCTCGTCTACATGACGTTCGGGACCGTGCTCGGCCACATGTCGATGGCGCTCCTACATCGACCAGACCCGAGTACTCGACGACGCCAGTCTGGTGGTCGCCCACGGGGGCTCGGGGACCGTGTTCGGCGCCCTCGCCGCCAGCGTCCCTCTGGTAATCGTGCCGCTCTTCGCCGACCAGTTCGAGAACGGTCGACGGATCGCCAGGCCGGCGCCGGTGTGCTCGTTGAAGCCTCCCGCCAGCTCGCAGAGGAGGACGCGCCTCGCATCGCCGAGGCGATCACTACTGCCCTGGCGAGGCCGACCTACCGGCACAGGCCAGCCGCCTCGCAGCCGAGATCGCGGCGACACCATCAGTCGACGAGGTCCTCCCCGCCCTGCTCGCTGACATCATCAGCATCACCCGATGACGGTGGTCGCGCCCTCAGCACAGCGACCGGTGCTGGACCACGGTGCCCTGGTCGCCAGCGGCCGTAGCTGTGGCTCTGGCCCGTACCGTCGTGGCGTGGGGCACGCCGGGGATGGCCCGGCCGAAGATCGCCTCGACGTGGCCGGTGAGCGACACGCAGACCTGCCGCCCCGCGACCCTGACGTCGACGGGGCCGTCGATCGAGACCCCCGACCGATCCTGGGCAGTGATGGAGGCGTCGGCCACACGTTGGGCGACCGAGGGATCCAGGGCAACCTGTCCGGAGCGGTAGAAGCTGGGGTCGGACAGGGCGCTGGCGGCGTCGTTGGCGGCCGCCGCGGCGGCATCGCCGAGCTGGCGCTGACCGAGGAAGACCGTCGCCGAGTCGACCGCGATGGCAGCGAGCACGACGAGCACCAGGACGAGAGTGGGCACGAGGATCAAGACGCTGCCGGCTTCCCCTTTCGCCCGGACTCGTCCGCGCA
>DASXZJ010000093.1:0-27627 GCA_036502025.1 Acidimicrobiales bacterium
TTCGATAGTGACTGGCCATCAGCAACCCGACGCTCGGGCGGCGCCCCGGCCGGGAATCGAACCCGGAGCATCCGCTTAGTCAGGGCAGAGCTGTCGTCCAGACCCAGGGCGCTAAAAGGCAAGCTACCGGAGGGCTGTGACATGGACGACCCTGGTAATCTGTGAAGAGTCAGGGCAGAGTTGTTGTCGTGCGGAGGGGCTCCTCGGGGCCCCTTCTGCGCGCCAAGGCAGGATTCATCAACCCCCAACAGTGAAGTTTCGGGGGTAGCCCCGCATACCGGTACGGGAGATAAACCCGCCGAACAGGCTCCCTTGCATGTCGTCGCCGCTGATGCAGCAACACGTCAAGGCCAATACCGGCCGGGAAGTAAGCAATCCCATAACCATGAGGGTCACGCTGGAGTGGACGACGCCGAGGATGATCGCCACAAGGCCGGTCTCTAGGTGGAGCGCCACGAAGTCCTTTGAAACGCTTTCTACCCGCGGTCAGTGTCAGCAACGGTAGCTTCCTCAATGTCCTCGATGACGTAGGGGTATCCAGTACGCCCGGTATGCGAGCGTCGCCGGGATTATCCTCAGCTTGTGAGTCTTCCCACTCATCAAGAGCGAACCGCCTCTCAGCCGCGAACTCAGCAATTGGTCGCTCTTTGGGTGGGTGTCGTCTAGCGCCATTGTCGGTGCTCCTACTGTGGGAAGTGGTCAGAACGGACGGCCACATCCCATCGTGGATTCGGTGGGCGATAGCTGCAGCGTTCTGGCGACGGTGCTGACGACGCTTGTGAGATTCCTCAAGAAGCGTCATCGTTCTCGGGAACCCGGGATCTAGCTCCGCCAAAATCGTCGATTGGCAGCCACGCTTCCCTATTCCGTCTTGGGTGCTCCCGAACGCCGAGGTATGGGCGCCAACCTTCTGTACCCCCGGGCGCCTTGGGGGCGTTGTTTCAGCGCCTGTGAAGAATCCTCGTCAAATCCCAGCGGTGGTGGAAGGCGTCGTGGGCGTTCGAGGCAACGACATCGGAGAGTTCCATTGCGCCGCGTTCTGAGTGAAGCAGGACGACTTCAGCGGGATTCGCCTCATCGACAGCCTTGAGCCAATTCTCAACCGCGATGCGAAACGACCACGTGGCCCCCTGGAGCGCCACGTCGTTGTAGTGCCTGGATTCAGCAAGTAAATCGGGGTCGTAGGGGACGACGTGCGGGTCCGCACCCCGCGCCACGGCGACAAGCCGCTCGGCCCAAATCCGGATGTTGTCTGCCATATGTGAGATGTAGCCCGAGACATTCCACTCGAGATCCGAGAGCCGCTCGGTCCCCGTTGCGCCTATGACCAGCTCGTCGATCGAGTCTGGGAGACTGCGCATCATTGAGGTCGAGGCATCCCGTCCAGCGGCCCAGGTAAATCCACACTCTCGGCACGGGTCGCCGTAGAGCGGTGCGCCCCAGTGATCCACACCGGAAGTATTCCACTCACTGAGGTGCATCGGTCGCCGGCGTACGCATCAGCTATCCCATGCCGCCGGCTCGGTGGGAGCGTTCGTCCAACCCGGATTGGCCGCTCGCGCCGCCGGTCAGGCAGCCGCCTCGGCGACCACTACGGAGATGTTGTCGCGACCGCCCTGAGCATTTGCCCTCTCGATGAGGGTGTCAACGATCGCGGCTGGGTCTCCCGCTCCTGCCACGGCACTGGCGATAGCATCGCTCGACAATTCGTTGAATAGACCATCGCTGCAAAGGACCACCCGGTCTCCCTTCTCGAAGGCAACGGTGCGGCGGTCAACTGCCACATCTGGCGCGACGCCGAGCGCTCGCGTAAGAACCCCGTAGTAGGGGTGCTGAGCAGCCTCCTCCTCCCGTAACTCTCCTTGCTCGATCAGCTCAGCCGTCACGCTGTGGTCCTTGGTCAATTGGCTTAGCGCACCTTCATGCCAGAGATAGGCCCGGCTGTCGCCGACATTGACGAGTGCGAGCTGTCCGGAAACGAGGAGTCCAGCCGCACAGATCGTGGTTCCCATACCCTCCAATTCGGACTGGCCGACTGCCCGGTCCCGGATCGCCCAGTTCGCAGCACGGACCGCCGCTTCGAGCTCATCCGCCGATTGTCCGGTGAAGACCGCCCGAATGACACCCGCCGCGACATCAGCCGCTATCTCGCCGCCCGGGTGTCCCCCCATACCGTCGGCGACCAGCGCAAGACGGTCACTGTTCACGATGACGTCCTCGTTGTTCTCGCGCCGCTGACCGATGTCAGTGCGACCGGCCGTTCGTAGTGTGGTCATGAATCCCTCCTTGAGATCTGCCCTGGTAGTTGGAACGAAAGCGTGCTCACTCTCGGTGAGGAGATGGCGGGCGTGGGCGAGAGCTCCTTGGCGGTGGTCGGCATCGGAGTGGAGATGTCTCACCCAGGCATCGATACGTGCTTCGGACGGCAGATGCATGAAGGCGCGGATGTCGGCGAGCGGCACTCCCGCGTGACGGAGCGCATCAATCAGTTCGGCGTCAGCTAACTGGCCGGACGAGTAGTAGCGGTAACCCGAGCCCGGGTCCACCGCGGCCGGTGTGAGGAGTCCCTCGGCGGCATACGTCCGCAGTCGTTTGGCCGACAGGCCCGAGCGGTGTGAGAACTCACCAATCGCCATGAGGTCGTCCACAAGATGAAGCTTGAACCCTGACCGACGGTGAGAGTCAAGTGGGCTGATCAAGGGCCGTCTACGTGTGCCCTGCCCCGCCACGGTGACACCCTGTGGGCATCCCACGGGTTGATCCCCCTCACCAACCTCCCGGCTCGGGCCACCTCCACCTCACCCTTCGGCGGGACTCACGACCGCCTGGGTGGGGGGCGGTTCAGGATCCGCCCGGCGGGTGGTCGTTTGGACAGGCGCCCGGTGGATCGTTGAAGTCGGGGTCCGCGGTCCAGGGGCCCTCGGGCCAATCGGCGGCGGCGGGGGCGAGATGCAGGAGCGAGCTGAGGTCGGTCAGGAGCGCGTCGGCGTAGCGGGCGCTGCCCTCGGGGCAGAGGTGCACGTTGTCCAGCTTGCGCACCCGCAGCCACGTCGCGCGTGGGGCCTGGGGCTGCCCGATCGGCGGCAGCCAGCTGGAGAAGTGGCCGTCGAGGAGGATCGAGTCGGCCAGGGGCAGGTACATGACCTGGCCGGGGAACGCGGCCGGCATCGCCGCCGCGATGGCGTTCCAGGCGTTGTTCCCCTTGACGCGGGCGGCGTTGTAGACGGCCTGGTTGGCCGGGTCGGCGGCCGGGATGGTGCCCGACGGCGGGAACTCGGTGAAGATCACCCCGTCCACCCCGTCGCCCGGGGTGAGGACCACCCGGAGGAACCGTTTGAGCAGCGTCGTGTACCGACTGGGCTGGTGGAGCGCGTTGGGGGTGGTCGGCCCGTCCTGGTCCCAGCTCCAGGTGGCGACGAGGAGCTGCGGTCGCTCCTCGTTGATGATGCGGGGGATCGACGTCGGCCAGTTGCTCGCCGTCGTCAAGCCGAAGCCGGGGATGGTGTTGGTCTGCACGCTCACCTCGCCGGTCGCGGAGAGGGCGGCCGTGATGCCGTAGGAGGCGTCGTGCATGACCGAATCCCCGAGCAGCACAACCCGCAGCGGCTCGGCCGCCGAGATCGTGGTCCCGGCCGGGAGGGTGATGGGGACCTGGTCGCGGTAGCCGCCGGACCCGGCCACGGCGGAACCGCTCGGCGCGATGGTGTGCGAGGTGGAGGCCACCGTGCTCGGGTCGGCCACGGCCGGGGTGGTGGCGACCACGAGGGCGACCGCCGTGGCCACCCCGGTCAGGGGGGCCAGCCACAGGCGCAGCGGGCCGCGGAGGTTCGCCCGGCGGATCGGCCGCTCCACCAGGTAGTAGCTGACGGTGGCCACCACCAGGGTGGAGGCCACCCGGGCGGCGTCGAGCGGCCCCGACGACAGACCGGTCCGGGCCCCGGTCATGTACACGAAGATCGGCCAGTGCCACAGGTAGATGCCGTAGGAGATGGTGCCGAGGAAGTGCAGCGGCCGGAGGGAGAGCACCCGGGTGAACACCCCCCGGTCCAGGAGCCGGGCGTCCGCCACCACCACCGCCCCCAGCACGGCGCAGAGTAGGAAGCCGCCCTCGAACATCCAGCTGCGGGGGAGGCCCTGGGCCGTCCCGCTGGTGACCCAGCAGACGGCGAGGCCGGCGGCGGCGAGTGGCGCGGCGGCGTGCAGCGTCCGCCGCGCCCGCAGGGAGGGCTGCGGTCGGGCGGCCGCCAGGAAGGCCACGGTGGCGCCCGCCATGAGGTCGAACAGCCGGGTGTCGGTGCCGTAGTAGATCCGGGTGGGGTCGGCGCCCGGATGGAACAGCAGGGCCATGAGGCCGGCCGAACCCAGGCCGACCACCACGGTCACCATCAGGCCGACCTGGCGCCACGAGCGGCGGCCGGCGCGCAGCAGGAGGAGCAGGACGGGCGGCCACACCAGGTAGAACTGCTCCTCGATGGCCAGCGACCACGTGTGCTGCAGCGGTGAGGGCGTCGAGAACTGCGCGAAGTACGACTGGTGCGCGTAGATAGCGTGCCAGTTGCCCACGTAGAGCAGCGTCGAGAGGGCGTCGCCCCGGAGGGCGGGCAGGTCCACCAGCCCGTTGGCGCCGGCGCCCCCGAACAGAGCGTTGAGAACGAGATAGAGCGCCAGCCCGGCCACCACCAGGAAGAGCGCCGGCAGCAGTCGCTTGGCCCGCCGGGCCCAGAAGTCGGTCAGGTTCACGGTGCCGGTCCCCGCCCACTCCTCGAGCAGGAGCGTCGTGATGAGGAAGCCCGACAGCACGAAGAAGAGATCCACCCCCAGGTAGCCCCCCGAGGCCCAGCCCAGCTGCAGGTGGTAGGCCATCACACCGAGAACGGCCAGGGCCCGGAGCCCGTTGAGCGCGGGCAGGTGGTGACCGCTGACGGCGGTCGGTGTGGTCTGGCTCACGCGTCCTGAATCTGGCACACATCGACGCCGGCGGGCAGAGCGGGCGGCGCCGAGCCCTCGGCTGGGATGAGCACGAGGTCGACCAGTCGCAGGAGCGACGCATCGGCACTCGCCCCGTCGGTCAGATCCAGGGCGATGGGCGGGCCGCCGTCACGGCATGGCCCCGGCCGGTTGATCGCACCGGCCACCGGGTAGTGGGGCCCCTCGCCGGCGGCGATCCCCTGGCGCCACATGTCCCGGCACAGCCCGATGGCCTCCCCGGTCGCGTCGGAGAAGGGGCCGATGAAGGCCAGCACCGACCGGCCCCCGCTGACCTGATCGAAGGTCGTCATCTCCCGGCCGAGTAGGGCGGGATGACGGTGCGCCTCGGTGGTGAGGTTGATGCGCACCCCGACGAGGATCTCGGGAATGGTGACGGCCAGCGCCGTGGCCAGCACGATGGCGTCTCCGAGTGGCCCCTCGGCGATGAACACCACGTCGGCTCTGTCCGCCCTGGCCGCGGTGGCACCGGCCAGCAGGCCCTCGATGCTGGGCGGGCTGAGGAATCGTCCTTCCACGGCCGGTGACACTACGCGCTGGGCGGGCCCGTCCCGCTCCTGGTGGTGCGCTCAGACCCGCTCCCACCAGCCGCCGATGTCACGGGCCACCCCGGCCGTGGCCAGCCGCTCCAGGCCGCCGCAGAGGGCCGGGAGGTCCAGTCCGGCGGCCCGGGCCAGCTGGTCGAGGGAGGACGGCTCCGCACTGAGCACGTCGAGGAGCGCCCGGTCGGGCCCCTGATAGTCGGGCGGCGGTCGCCTGGGCACCGCGGGGGCCGTGGGCGGCCCGGCCTCACCGGGCCGTGGATCGCGGGCGCCGGTGAGGGAGAGGGCCATGAGGATGTCGCCGACGTCGCACACCGGGAAGGCGCCGTCGGCCAGGAGGGCGTTGGTCCCTTCGGAGGTGCGACTGCGAATGGAGCCGGGCACCGCGCCCACCGGCGTCCCCCCGGCGAGGGCGGCGTGGACGGTGTGCCTGGAACCCCCACCGTGGCGACTCTCGACCACGACCACCACGTCGCTGAGCTTGGCCAGCAGCTGGTTGCGCACGGGGAAGCGCCACTTCTCGGTGCGCACGCCGGCCGGGGACTCCGAGACCACCACGCCCAGCTGGGCCACCCGTTCGAAGAGCCGGGCGTGGCGGCGGGGATACGGGTCGTCCAGACCACCCGCCACCACCGCCACGGGTGGCGCTCCAGCCGCGCAGGCGCCCTCGTGGGCCGCGCCGTCGATGCCGAGGGCCAGGCCCGAGACGACGCTGACCCCGGCCGCCGCCAGGTCGGCCCCGAACTGCGCGGCCACACTGATGCCGTACCGGGTGGGGCTGCGCGTGCCGACCAGCGCCACGGTCGGGTACCGGTTCAGCACCTCGAGGTCGCCCCGTGTGAACAGCACCGCCGGGGCGTCGGGGTCGCCCGCCAGACGCTCGGGGAATCCCGGCCGGCCCCGCCGGTGGACGCCGATCTCCCGCTCCTGGTGGCGCTGCCACACCTGGGCCACCTCGATGCCGGCGGTGGCGTCCGGGGTCAGGCGGGACCAGGCGGCCGACGGAGGCTCCGGGGCGGCCAGGAGGCGGCGCAGCGTGGCCGGTCCGACACCGGGTAGGGAGGCCAGCGCGGCGGCGAACGCTGCCTCGGGCAGGTCGCCGTCGCTGGCGGCGAGCCGGTCCGGCGTCATGGGGCCACCGTCGCTCGGGCCGTGCGCAGCGAGAGGGCGTCACTGACGTGGTCCTCGCCGACGCGCTCGGCCCCGAGCAGATCGGCCACCGTCCGGGCGACCCGGGACACCTTGTGCAGGCCCCGGGCGCTCAGGTGACCACCGCGCAGGCGGGCGGCCAGCAGTCGAGCCCCGTCGCGGTGCATGGGCGGTTCCTCCCCGGGCATTCGGGCCGCGGCCCGTCGGCGGGCCGACTCGACCCGGGCGGCGACAGCCGCACTCGGCTCACCGGGGACGTCGCTCAGCAGATCGTCGGGGTCGGGGCGCGAGAGGGGCACCACGAGGTCGAAGCGGTCGAGCAGCGGGGCGGAGAGGCGGCGGGAATAGCGGGCCCGGGCGACCTCGGTGCAGGCGCACGCCCCCTCGTAGACGCCTTCACCGCACGGGCAGGGGTTCATGGCGCCGACCAGCAGGAAGTGGGCCGGGAAGGTGACCGTCCCCCCGGCCCGGCTGACCCGGATCACGCCCTCCTCGAGCGGCTGGCGGAGTGCCTCGAGCGCGGCCACCGGGAACTCCCCCATCTCGTCGAGGAAGAGGACGCCGTGGGTGGCCAGGCTCACCTCGCCCGGCCGGAGCGACCAGCTGCCGCCACCGACCAGGGCCACGATGGAGGAGCGGTGGTGCGGCGCCCGGTACGGCGGGTGGCTGACCAGCGCGTCCTCGGGCAGGGGACAGCCGGCCGTCGAGTGGATCCGGGTCACCGTCAGGGCCTCTGCTGGCGTGAGGGCCGGCAGGAGGCCGGGGAGGCGTTGGGCCAGCATCGTCTTGCCCGAGCCGGGCGGGCCCACCATGAGCAGGTGATGGGCGCCGGCCGCGGCCACCTCGAGGGCGTGGCGCCCGACCGGCTGTCCCCGTACGTCAGCCAGGTCGGGCGCGGCGTCCGGCGCCGGCGGGGCCGGGGAGGACGGGGCGTCCGGCCACTCGCCCTGGCCCCGCAGGATCCGGGCCAGGGCGGCCAGCGTGGCCACCCCATGGGCGCCCCTCCCCCGGACCAGGGCGGCCTCCCGCATGTCGCTGAGGGGCACCACCAGCCCCAGCGGCGCGGTGGCGTCGGCCAGGGCGATCATGCCGGGCACGTGCCGCAGGGCGCCGTTGAGGCCCAGCTCGCCGCAGAAGGCCAGGCCGTCGGTGCAGCCGGGATCCAGCTCGCCGCAGGCCACCAGCACGCCGAGGGCGATGGCCAGATCCAGCCCGGCTCCTCCCTTGCGGACGCCGCTCGGGGCGAGGTTGACGGTGACCCTCCGCAGCGGCCAAGGCAAGCCGCTCGAGAGCAGGGCGGCCCGGACGCGGTCGCGCGACTCGCGCACGGCGGCGTCGGGCAGGCCGACGATGGTGAACCCGGGCAGGCCGTTGGAGACGTGGACCTCGACCGAGACCGGGCGACCGACGGCACCGGTCAAGGTGGCGGTGGAAATGGCAGCGAGCATGCGCCCTCCGTTCAGGCAGGAGGTGAACGTGATGGAGGGCGCGGTGCTCGCGCGCGCCCCGAGCGCGATACGTCGGGTGGGTCAGGCAGGCGGTGGCGTGGGGGCGACCTGTGGTGTCGTGGGTTGATCGAGGTCCGCGGAGCGCAGCGTGCTCAGTAGGACCTCGGCCGCGCCCATGAGGCTGGTGGCCTCGTACGGCACGACCACCTTGGCGTTGTTGGAGGCTGCGATCTCCTGGAGGGCGCGCAGCTGCAGGACGGCGAGGGTGCGCGGGTTGATGGTGGCGGTATCGAGCGAAGTCAGCCGGGCCGCCTCGCCCTCGCCGCGCAGGACGAACGCCTTCTTCTCACCCTCGGCCTGGAGTTCGAGCACCTTCATCTCGGCCTCGGCGCGCAGGATGGCCGCCTCCTTGGCGCCCTGAGCCTCGAGGACGGCAGCCTGCTGGCGCCCGCCGGCGCTGTTGATCGCGGCCTGCTGCTCACCCTCTGATTTCAAGATGGCCGCCTTCTTGTGCTGCTCGGCCTCCTTCTGCTCGGACATGGCCTGGATCACGTTGGTGGGCGGGGTGATGTCCAGGATCTCGATGCGGTTGAGGCGCACGCCCCACTTCACCGTCGCGTCAGCCATGTGGTCCTGCATGCGACTGTTGATGGTCTCCCGCTCGGAGAGCGCCTGGTCGAGGGAGAGCTCGCCGAAGACGGCCCGCAGGGCGGTACGCGAGAGCTGGTCGACCGCCAACTGGTAGTCGTTGATCTCGAAGAGGGCGGACTTCACGTCGATCACCTGACAGAAGATAGTGGCGCTGACCCACAACGAGACGTTGTCCTTGGTGATGACCGACTGCTGGTCTCCCGTCATGGGGAACTCTCGCATGTCGACCTTCTCCATCCGGTCGATGAAGGGCCGCAGCACGCGCATCCCGGGCTGGTCGATCGACTTGAACTCCCCCAGGCGCTTGACCACGCCCACGCTCCCCTGCTGGACGATCTTGACGCAGCGCGAGAAGAAGAAGGCGAGCCCTCCGCCACCCACCACCACGATGGCGACGGCGATGCCGACGATTTCACCCGCTGATGCCAGCATGATGCTCCTTTAGTTGTCCGTGGCGTAGACGACGAGCAGGCCGCGCTCGACATCGGCCACGATCACGTTTGTCCCGACGCCGATGTGCTCGCTCGGATCGAGCGGGATGGCGAACCACTCCTCGCCCCGGGCCCGGACCCGGCCGGGGTGGTGTTCGCCCTGGATCTCCCGGGTGACGAGGGCGGTGTCACCGACCATGCCTTGGACACCATTGAGCACGATCCCACTCTATTCAGCGGCCGATGAACGTGGGTTCCCGCTTTTGGGCGAAGGCGGCCATGGCCTCGGCGGTGTCCTGGGTGGAGAAGTTGACCGCTTGGCAGCGGGCCTCGTCCTCGACCGCCTGCTCCATGGTGGCCTGCCAGGAGGCGTGCAACAGCGTCTTGGTCATCGACATGGCGAGCGGAGGGCCCGCGGCCAGCGTGGCGGCCCAGTCGTCGACGAAGGCGTCGACCTCCGCGACCGGGAGGACCCGGTTGACCAGACCCATGGCCTGCGCGTCGACGCCGCTCCACATCCCACCGAAGAGGGCGATCTCCTTGGCCCGGGCCATCCCGACCAGGCGAGGCAGGAGCCACGAGGCCCCGTTGTCGAGCGAGAGCCCGCGGCGGGCGAAGATCATCGACAGTTTGGCGGCGTCGGTGCAGACGACGAGATCGCACCCGAGGGCAAGGGAGAGACCAGCCCCCACGGCGAAGCCGTCGACCTTGGCGATGGTCGGCTTGGTGATGCGGTGCAAGGCCAGCGCCACGTCGCCCAGCCGGCGCATGCGGTTGAGGAAGTGCTGCGAGGCGACGGCGGAAGCGGGCCCGGCCGGATCCGAGAGGTCGGCGCCCGAACAGAACGATCCGCCGGCCCCGGTGAGGACCATGACCCGATCGGCATCGTTGCGCTCCACCTCCTCGAAGATGGCGAGCAGCTCGTTCAGCATGGCGCCGTTGGCCGCATTCTTGCGTTCGGGGCGGTTCATGGTGACGGTGACCACGCCGCCGTCCCGTTTGACGATGAGGGTTTCCATGAGGCATGACCCTACGCCGGTCCGGTTTCAAAACGCACCTTCGACCACGGTCAGGGCACTTCCGAGGATCGAGGCCACATCGAAACGGATCTCGTCGTACCCGCCCGGTGCGGTCTGCAGGTAGGCCGCCGCCAGCCGGCGCAGCCGGTGCTGCTTGCCCCTCGTCACCGCCTCGAGGGGGGCGCCGAGGCGGTCGGTGCGCCGAGCCTTGACCTCGCACACGACGAGGACGCCACCGCGCCGGCAGAGCAGATCGATCTCACCGGACTCGTGGTGCCAGTTGCGGGCCACGATCGTGTAACCCCGTCGCCGGTACCAGGCCGCCGCGGTCTCCTCGCCGGCGCGGCCTCTGGCCAGGTTTCGGAGATCAGGGCGGTGATCCATATCGGAGAACGGTCGTACGTCGTTCGGTGTCTGGTGCGCGAAATTTCCGGCCGCCCGAAACTCTCAGGGAAGGCCGAGGGTGTTCCCGGTAGTGAGCGCTCCATTTGCACTGACTGCTGAATTCGATGGCCGGGGACCCCTCACCCGGTTAGAGCTCCTGTTCGGGCAGCCGTTCGATGTTGACGTCGCGGAAGGTGACCACCCGCACGGAGGGCACGAAGCGGGCCGGGCGGTACATGTCCCACACCCAGGCGTCCTTGAGCTCGAGCTCGATACAGGCCGGCGTGGTGTCCGAGCGCACGCTGAGCGAGACCTCGTTGGCCAGGTAGAAGCGGCGCTCGGTCTCGATCACGTAGGCGAAGACGGGCAGGACGGCCCGGTACTCCTGGACGAGGCCCAGTTCGATTTCAGCCTCGTAGCGCTCGAGGTCTTCCTCGGACATGACGTCCCTACGGCTTAGCGGTCCGCCGCTCCTTGATCTTGGCGGCCTTCCCGGAGCGCTCCCGCAGGTAGTAGAGCTTGGCCCGGCGGACGTCGCCGAGGGTTACGACCTCGATCTGGGCGATGGTCGGCGAGTGCACGGGGAACGTCCGCTCCACGCCCACGCCGAAGCTGACCTTGCGGACGGTGAACGTCTCACGGACACCGCCGCCCTGGCGCCGCATGACCGCGCCCTGGAAGATCTGGACCCGCTCCCGGGTGCCCTCGACCACCCGCACGTGCACCTTGACGGTGTCGCCGGGACGGAACTCGGGGATGTCGGTGCGCAGGCTGTCGCGATCGATCGTTTCAGTGGGGTGCATGAGGGGCGTCCTTCGGTTACCCCGGCGCAGGGCCGGACGGGACATCGTAGCCGTGATCGGCCAGGTCACGCACGTCGCGTTCGGTCAGCGCACCGGCTTTGACCAGGTGATGGAGCAGGTCGGGCCGCCGCGCCGCGGTCCGTAGGAGCGCCTCGGTGCGCCGCCAGAGCGCCACCGCGCCGTGATCACCCGATCGGAGCACCGCCGGGACCTCCCAGCCCCTGAAGTCCGCCGGCCGGGTGTACTGGGGGTATTCGAGCAGCCCGGACGAGAAGCTCTCCTCGAGCACCGAGTCCTCGTTGCCGAGTACGTCGGGCAGGAGCCGGGCCACGGTCTCAATGACCACCAGGGCCGCCAACTCGCCCCCGGCCAGCACGAAGTCGCCCACCGAGAGCTCCCCGTCGACCAGGTGGTCGCTCACCCGCTGGTCCACGCCCTCGTAGCGCCCGCAGAGGAGGGAGAAGCCGTCCGGGAGGGCCGCCAGCTCCACGGCGGTGGCCTGATTGAAGCGCCGGCCCGCCGGGGCCAGCAGGAAGAGAGGCCGGGGGGCGTCGTCGACCTGCTCGACGGCCCGGAAGACGGGCTCGGGCATGAGCACCATGCCCGCCCCGCCCCCGAACGGGCTGTCGTCGACCGTGCGGCGGGCATCGTCGGCCCCTTCCCTCAGGTCGTGCACGCTGAGCGAGAGCGCACCCGCCTCCTGAGCCCGGCCCAGGATGGAGGTGGTGCAGAAACTCGAGATCGCCTCGGGGAAGATGGTGAAGACGGCGATCCTCACCCCAGGTCCAGCAGCCCTTCGGGGATGTCGACCACCAAGGTGCCCGGCGTGGACCCGCCCCGCGAACCGGCGTCACCCTCTCCCCCGCCCTCGACCACGAACCGCAACGGGATCAGCCCGCCGTCTTCGAGCACCAGGAGATCGCTGGCGGGGTTGGGCTCGACCGCGCTGACGGTCCCGAGCTCGGTGCCGGCGACGTCGACCACCAAGGCGCCGACCAGCTCGTGGACCCAGAGCTTGCCGGGCACCTCGACCGCTTCGGCCTCCAGCTCTATGCCGCGCATGTTCTCGGCCTGGGAGCGGTCGACGATCCCCTCGAATTGCACGATCCACCGATCCTGGAAGGGGCGGGCGTGCTCGACGGTCAGCGTGCCGCGGGGGGTGGTGAGGACCGACCCGGGGTCGAGGCGTTCGGTCAGGTCGGTCCAGAGCTGGACGACGACTTCACCGTGCAGGCCGTGGGCCTTGGTGACCCGGCCGATTTTGAGGAGGTCAGGCGGTGGCGTGGACCTAGTCGTCGACGATGTCGACGCTGGCCGCCATGCCGTCCTTGGCGCCGGCGACGTTGACCAGCGTGCGGATGGCCTGGGCCGTGCGGCCACGGCGGCCGATCACCCGTCCCATGTCGTCCGGCGCGACGTGCAGGTTCAGACGCAGGCCGCCCCGGCGCTCCTCGGTGTCGATGACCACCGAGTCGGGGTCGTTGGCCAGCGAGCGGGCCAGGTAGTTGAGGACGGCCATGGGCGTGCCGCCGCTGAGGTCCGGCGCGTTGTTGCCCTGGTTGTCGTCGTCGTCGACCTCGTCGAAGTCGTCCACGTCGTCGAACTCGTCGGCCTCGTTGACGTCGACCTGCCCGCCACCACCGGTCTGGTTGATGTCGCCCGCTTCGTAGAGATCGGTCACGTGGCCCTCGCCGCGGCGAACTCGTCCCAGGCCCCGGAGGTCTTGAGGAGCTTCTCCACCCGCTCGGTGGGCTGGGCCCCGTTGACCAGCCACTTCACGGCCTTCTCGTTGTCGATCTTGATGACCGCGTCGGGCTCGGCGGTCGACGAGCCCCGGGGGGCGTAGGTGCCCACGATCTCGAGGAAGCGACCGTCGCGAGGCGACCGGCTGTCAGCGGCCACGACCCGGTAGGTCGGCTGCTTCTTCTTTCCCATCCGCACCAGGCGGAGCTTCACTGCCACGAACTAATTCCTCCATCATCTGGACTTTGTCCGTCCATTCTGGCAGATGCCAGGCCTACCGACTTTTCGGTGGGGTGACGCGACCGCCCTTTTTCTTCTTTTTCGTCCCTTTATTGCCGCTGACCACGGGTCGGGCCGACGGCGCCGGTGCCAGACCCGGGAAGGAATCGAGCCCGCCGGGCCCGGCCCCGGCGCCCCCCGCGTCGGCCTCGCCCATGAGCTGGGCCAGCATGTCGAAGTCGGCCCCGGCCCCGGCACCACCGAGGCCGGCCGCCTGGGCGGCCAGTTTGCGGCCGGCGCGGCCGCCCATCCCGGGCATCGACGGCATCCCGGGCAGGTTGGGCATGTGGCCCGACGCCATGCCCTTCATCATCTTCTGCATCTCCTTGAACTGCTTGAGGAGAGCGTTGACGTCCTGGATGGTGGTGCCCGAGCCGCGGGCGATCCGGCTGCGGCGCGAGCCGTCGAGCAGGGTGGCGTCGTCGCGCTCGGCCGGGGTCATGGACGAGACGATGGCCTCGACCTTGGCCACCTCGCCGTCGTCGATCTGGCCGGCCGCCTGGCGCATCTCCTTGTTCATGCCGGGCATGAGCTTCATGAGGCCGCCGAGCGATCCCATCTTCTTGACCTGGCGGAGCTGGGAGAGAAAGTCCTCCAGGGTGAAGTGGCCGGACATGAGCCGGGCGGCGCCCTTGGCCACCTCGCCGGCGTCCATGGTCTTCTCGGCCTGCTCGATAAGGCTGAGCACGTCGCCCATGCCCAGGATCCGGTCCGCCATGCGGTCGGAGTGGAAGAGGTCGAAGTCGCCCAGCCGCTCACCGGTCGAGGCGAAGGCGATCGGCTTGCCCACGACGCCCTTGACCGACAGGGCGGCGCCGCCCCGGGCGTCGCCGTCGAGTTTGGAGAGAATGACCGCATCGAGCGCCAGGGCGTCGTCGAAGGCCTTGGCGGTCGCCACGGCGTCCTGGCCGATCATGGCGTCGATGACCAGGAACGTGTAGTGCGGCTCGGTGGCGGCGGAGATTCCCCGGATCTCCTCCATCAGCTCGGCGTCGATGGTCAGCCGCCCCGCGGTGTCGATGATGCAGACGTCCTTGCCGAGGCGGCGGGCCTCCTCCAGGCCCGCCCGGGCGGCGCGCACGGGGTCGGTGGGCTCGGAGAACACGGTGACCTTGGCCTGGTCGCCCAGGATCCGCAGCTGCTCGACGGCGGCCGGGCGCTGGAGGTCGGCGCCGACCAGCAGCGGGTTGCGGCCCTGCTGCTTCCACCACAGGGCCAACTTGGCCGAGGCGGTGGTCTTGCCCGCGCCCTGCAGGCCGGCCATGAGCACGACGGTGGGGGGACGGGAGGCGTAACTGATCTTGAGGCTCTCGCCGCCGAGCACGCCGACCAGCTCCTCGTGCACGGCCCGGATGACCTGTTGGCCCGGGGTGAGGCTCTTCGACAGCGACTCGGCGCTGACCCGCAGGCGGATGCCGTCACAGAAACGTCGCGCCACCGAGAGCTCGACGTCGGCCTCCAGGAGGGCGGTGCGGATCTCGGCCAGGGCCTCATCCAGGTCGGCCTCGCCGATGCGCCCCTTGCCCCGCAGGCGCGTGGATATCTGCTCCAGGCGTGAGGAGAGGCCGTCGAACATGGGTGCCCCAGGCTAGCGGTGCGGCCGGCTCGGTCGCCTTCGGCTCTCTGGTGGTTTGGGTCTTCCGAGAGCCAGGGCCGGGTGGAGCCGAATGCCCTGGTCGGAGACGGGCGAGCGGCCCGTACGAGGCCGTCTCGAGGCTGGATACTGCGTGGTTCAATATCGACGCGGGTGGGGTATAGCTTCGGTAGACCTTCGACAGTGAGGGCTGGGTAGACCTTCGACAGTGAGGGCCTTTACGTAAGTCCGGAGGCCCCGACCGCGTGTCGAGTTGTCCGCTGTTGCGCAAGGGACGTCATGTCGCCCGATGACGCTGAGCAAGGCGCCGAAAGCCCCCTCGAGGTACCGGCTGACGCCGCGGCGCGGCTCCTGCGCCTCTTCGAGGAGGAGTCCGTGGACGGCAACGTTCCGTTCCCCATGTTCGTTGACGCCCATCGCCGCGCCCCGAACGCTCCGGCCGCGGCGGGTGCGGCGGGCGGCGACCCGACCGCCCCCGGGCCTGACCTCGACCCGATGGTTGACCCGGCCACCAACCCGGTCTGGATGAACCACCCCGTCCTGTACCTCGATGACGACGAGGCCGGCCTCTCGTGATGCTGAACCTGGCCCACGCGAGCCACACCCTCGTCAAGACCAGCGCGGCGGGGAGTGGGCTGCACCTCAGCCCGATGCTGTGGGCGGTGGGCTCGCTCGCAGTGGTCGCCCTCATGGCGTTGGTGTACGTCCTCGTCGGCTTCCGCGTGTCCTACGCCCGTCGCACTCAGCGGGTGCCGCTGCCGGTGGCGCCCCTCCCGTCCGAAGCGGTCGCCGCCGGAACCGGACCCGAGCCGAGCGTCGACTACTAGTCGAGCCCTCGTCGAGCCCACGTCGAGCCCTCGTCGAGCCCTAGTCGAGCCCGAGCAGCGCGTCGACGAACTCGTCGGGGTCGAAGGGAACCAGGTCGTCGGGCCCCTCGCCCAGCCCTACCAGCTTGACCGGAAGACCCAATTCGCGCTGGACGGCGATGACGATGCCACCTTTGGCGGTCCCGTCGAGCTTCGTCAGCACGATACCGGTCACCGTCACCGCCCCCGTGAACTCCCTCGCCTGGGCGAGCGCGTTCTGACCGGTGGTCGCATCGAGCACCAGCAGCACCTCGGTCACGTTGCCCGGGTCACGATCGGCGATGCGGCGGATCTTCTTGAGCTCCTCGACCAGGTTGGCCTTGTTGTGCAGCCGGCCGGCCGTGTCGGCCAGCACCAGGTCGTGGCCCCGGGCACCGGCCCGTTGCACGGCGTCGAAGACGATGGCGCTGGGGTCGCCCCCCTCAGCCCCCCGCACGATGTCCACGCCGGCCCGCTCGGCCCACATGCCCAGCTGGTCGGCCGCGGCGGCCCGGAAGGTGTCGCCGGCGGCCAGGAGCACCGAGCGCCCGGCCGCCGCCTGCTGGCGGGCCAGCTTGCCGATGGTGGTCGTCTTGCCCACCCCGTTGACCCCGACCACCAGCCACACGTCGACGGCGCCGGCCTGGCCGTCGAAGCGCAGGGCGCGCGAGTCGGTCGTATCGAGCAGCGCGCGGATCTCGTCGCCCAGGGCCGAGAGGAGGTCGGTGCCCCCGGCGATCTCCTTGGCCTCGACCCGCGCGCGCAACCCGGCCAGCAGGGCCTGCGTCGTGGCCACGCCCACATCGGCCCGGATGAGCGCCTCCTCGAGCGACTCCCAGGTGGCGGCGTCGATCCGCCCCGACCGCAGCGCCGACACCGCCCCGCTGAAGATGCCCCGGACGTTCCCCAGCCGGCTGCGGTACGAGACCGGTTCCGCCTCTTCCGCCTCTTCCGCCTCTTCCGCCTCTTTCGCCTCCGCTGCTGCGTCCGCTGCCGGCCTCTTCTTCGCCTCCTTCTTCGGCGCCTTCCTCGCCTCCGGCGGGGCCCCGGCTTCGGCCAGGGGCTCGGCTCTGGGGGCCGGGGTCGGCGGTCGCTCCTTCGGGGCCCGGGTGACCGGGGGCTGACCCGAGGCCCGCCGGGAGCGGCTGCGCAGGAGGAGGGCGGCCGCCAAGATAACGACCAGCGCCACCGCGAGGCCGATGTAGAGCGCGGTCATGTTGGTTCAGCCAGCCGCGCCGTCATACGTTCTCGCTCTCCTTCTCGACCTTCTGGCTGACCACCTGCGACGAGCCGCCGGGCGCCATGGTCACGCCGTAGAGCGCGTCGCCGGTCTCCATGGTGCGCTTCTGGTGACTCACGATGAGCAACTGCGCCTCGTCGCGGAACTCGCGGACGAGGCCGAGGAAGCGGTGGAGGTTGACGTCATCGAGCGCCGCCTCGACTTCGTCCATCAGGTAGAAGGGCGAGGGGCGGCTGCGGAAGACGGCGAAGAGGAAGGCCAGCGCCGCCATGGAGCGCTCGCCGCCCGAGAGCAGCGACACCCGGCGCACGTTGCGGCCGGCCGGGCGCACCTCGATCTCGACGCCGGTGTTGAGCAGGTCGTCGGGCTCGGTCAGCACGAGGCGGCCGGTGCCGCCGGGGAACAGCATGGCGACCAACGTCGAGAAGTGCTCGTTAACGTCGGCCGCGGCGGCGGCGAACGACGTCAGGATCTCGTGGTCGAGGGTGCGCACCACTTCGTGCAGCTCCCGGCGGGCGCCGCGGACGTCGTCGACCTGCACCTCGAGCTCCTTGTGACGCTCCTCGAGGGTGGAGAGCTCCTCGAGGGCGAGCGGGTTGACCGGGCCGAGCGCGGTGAGCTTGTGCTCCAGCGCGTCGGCGTGGCTGATGAGGGTGGTGCCTTCGGCGTCGCCGCCGGGGATCTCGGGCCTCGGCAGGTTGGCGAGGTCGTCGGGGGTGGCGCCCAGGTCCCGGGTGATGTGCTCGTGCAGGGCTTCGGAGCGGAGCTCGACCTCGTTGGTCTCGAGGTCGAGGGCACGGGTGCGGGTGCGCACCGCATCGAGCCGCTGTTCGGTCGTGTGGCGGTCCTGGCGCAGTTGCTCGAGCCGTTCCCCGCCGGCCCGCACCGCGTCGACCTGGTCCTGGTAATCGCGGCGCAGGGTGTCGAAGATGCCTTCGAGGCGGGCGTGCTCGCCCTCGACGACTGCCTCGAGGCGTGAGAGCGCGGCGCCTTCGGCCTCCAGGCGCTGACGGCGGTCGGCGGCCGTGGCGCGCTCCTCGGAGTGGCCTTGCAGTCGGCGCTCGACCTCGGCCTGGCGCTCGGCCAGCACGCGGCGACGTTCGGCCAGACCGGCCGTGCGGACCTCGAGCTCCTGGCGGCGTGAGGCGGCGGCGGCTCGACGGGTGGCCAGGTCGGCCCAGGCTTCGGCTGCCTCCTCGAGGGCGGGAAGGGACTGGCTGAGCTGCTCGAGCTCGCTCTCCACGGCGGCCAGGCGCCGGCCCGCTTCGGCCCGGGCGGTGCGGACGGCGGCCAGCTCGTCGGCCAGGCGACGCCGTTCCTCGGCCGTGCGCTCGGCGTCGGCGACCGCCGTGGTGCGGGCCGAGGCGTGGCGGTCGGCTTCGCGTTCGGCCAGGGCTCGCGCGTCTCGGGCCCGGGCCAGTGCGATGCGGCTCTCGGAGAGGACGGTCCGGGCGGCGTCGGCCGTCGTGGCCGCTTCCTCCGCCTTCCGCTGGGCCTCTTCGACGGCGGCGGCGGTGACCAGGCTGGTGGCCGACCGGACGCGCCACCCCGAGGCGGCGAAACGGTCGCCTTCGGGGGTGACCACGACGAGGTCGTCGCGCTCGAGGGAGAGGTCGATGGCCTCCTCCCACCCGTCGACGCGGACGGCGCGGCCGATGAGTGCGTCCAGGACCGGCTCAGCGATCGACTGGGCCTGGCGGGCCCGCACATGGCGTCGCACCGATTCGGCGCTGCTGCCCTGGGGGAGGTCGAGGCTGTGGGCAGTCGGGGAGGCGTGGGCGGAGGCCGGGGTTGGGGTGAAGGCCGAGGCGGGGGTTCGTGAAGCGTCGGGGGCGCGGCTGGGGGCGCGGGGTGCCAGCACGGCGCCCGTCTCGCCGCGCTCGCGCAACTTGGACAGCGCGGCCTGAGCCGATTGGCGGCCGTCGACGACGACGGCCGCGACCCCGGCCCCGGCGGCGGCCTCGAACGCCGCTTCCCAGCCCTCGTCGATCTCGACCAACTCGACGAGTGAGCCCACCACCCCGTCGACCCCCCTGAGAACCTCGCGGCCCCCGGCGCCCTGGAGATCGTGGAGGGCGCGCTCGAGCGCTTCGGCCCGGGCCGCGCTGCGGTGGCGGACCTGCTCGGCCTCGTCGGCCGCACTCTGCGCGGACTCCGCCGACAGTGCGGCCCGCTCGAGGTCGCCCAGACGGGCCGCCAACTCTACGTCCAACCGCTCGGCGGTGGCGTCGAGCGTCGACGACTGGCTGCTGACCAGGTCCGCCCGTACCGCGGCGGCGGCGTTGCGTTGCTCGAGCGCGGCGAGGCGCTCGTCGAGTCCGGCCAGGTCCTGCTGCTCGCGTGCGGCGGCCCGGGCCACCAGTTCAGTGCGCGTCTGCACCTCGGTGGCGGCCTCCTCGGGGGTGTCATCCCCCAGGAGGTCGCTCCAGCGCTCGCGGAGGGTCTGCTCCTCGCGGTCGAGGGCGGCCCGTTCCGTGGTGAGGTTGGCCTGGTCAGGCTCGGCGGCGGTCGATTCGGTGGCGGCCGCGGCGATCTCAGACGTCAGGCGGGCGGCCTCGGCCTCCAGGGTCGAGACGACGTCGACGTCGGCGTTGGCATCGAGGGCGGCCAGGACGGCCCGGCCCCGCTCCCGTAGGACCCCCGACGTGCCGCGGGCCCGCTCGACCAGGCCCTGGACCCGGCCGAGGGCGCGGGCCAGGTCCTCCTCGCGGCGGGAGGAGAGCTCGGCCGAGGTGGAAGAGGCTTCGGCGTCAAGCGCGTCGAGGGCCTGGTGGAGCTCGCGCTCCTCGTCCCGGCACACGCCCAGGTGCCGGGCCGCGGTGCGATGGCGCTCGGTGAGCTCGGCCAGCTCGGTCCCGGCCAGGTAGCGGCGAAGGGCCAACAGCTCGGAGGCCACGGTGTCGTGCGACCGGGCCGCCGCAGCCTGGCGCTCGAGCGGGCGGATCTGGCGCCGCACTTCGCGCACCAGGTCACCCAGCCGTTCGAGGTTCTCCGCGGTGGCGGCCAACCGGCGTTCGGCCCGCTCACGGCGGCGACGATGCTTGAGGACCCCGGCCGCCTCCTCGATGATGGCCCGGCGGTCCTCGGGCCGGGCGTTGAGCACGGTATCGAGCTGGCCCTGGCCGATGATCATGTGCTGCTGGCGGCCCACGCCCGAGTCCGAGAGCAGCTCGGTGACGTCCAGCAGCCGGCAGGGCGCCCCGTTGATGGCGTACTCGGAGTCGCCGCTGCGAAAGAGGGTCCGGGTGATGGTCACCTCGGCCAGGTCGATCGGGAGCTTGCCCGACGCGTTGTCGATGGTGAGCGACACCTCGGCCCGTCCGAGCGCGGGGCGTGACGATGTCCCGGCGAAAATGACGTCCTCCATCTTCGCCGAGCGAAGCGAGCGGGGTCCCTGTGCGCCCAGGACCCAGGTGACGGCGTCGACCACGTTGGACTTGCCGCTCCCGTTGGGCCCGACCACCACCGTGATGCCCGGCTCGAACTCGAGCACGGTGGGATCTGCGAAGGATTTGAACCCCTTCATGCTGAGCGACTTCAGGAACATCGGGGCGACCCTACAGGGTCCTCTCCCCGGGTCGAGGCAGCTCGGCTCGTGGTGTGCCGTGGCGGCGCCGGGTCACGGCGCGTTCGCTCGTCGCGGGGTTGAGGCCGGGGGTGGTTGGGTCAGCGCGCGGTGTTGGAGGTGGCGTCGGGGGTCGAGCGGTGGACATCGCCCGGTGATCAATTTCCGGGGTGGGTCGGAATTCCGACCCACCCAGGGATCGGTCACCGGGCGATCGGGCGAGGGGGCCGTGACCTGGGGTGTTAGGGCGAGAGGTCGGCGGCGAGGGGCCCGTTTCGGGAGTGGGTTCACAATTCCGACTCACCCCGGAAATTGACTGTCGGAGGACGGACCCTCGACGCCCGTCCTGGGCCTGACTCCTTTCAGTGCTCGCCGGGACGGGCTGGCCCGACGCCTCGGGCTGGCCCGACGCCTCGGCCCTGATGCCTCAGACCTGGCAGTGCTCGCAGAAGAAGGTCGAGCGCCCGCCCGTCTTGACCCGGATGATGGTGTTGCGGCAGCGCCGGCAGGCCTCGCCCTCGCGGTCGTAGACCTGGTGGGAGCCCTGGTAGTCGCCGATCTCGCCGAAGAGGTCCCGGTACTGCTCGTCGGCCAGCGAGGAACCCCGGTGCTTGATCGCATCGGCCAGCGTCTCGACGATGGCCCGGTAGAGGCGGCGCACCTCGGTGGCGGTGAGCGAGTCCGACGGCCGGTCGTAGCGCAGGCCGGCCTGGTAGAGCATCTCGTCGGAGTAGAGGTTCCCGATCCCGCAGGTGAAGCTCTGGTCCATCAGCATGGACTTGACGCCCGCCTTGTGCTGGTGGAGCAACAGCCCGAAGCGGTCCCAGCTCATCATGTCCTCGATGGGATCGAAGCCGAGGTGGGCCAACTCGGGAATGGCCTTGCGGATGGCCGCCCCGTCCCCCCCGGCCGTGCCCGACACCGGGCTGAGCGGTGTGCCGTCGGCCTTGAGCGGGGGCGAGGACACGAAGAGCTCGCCGAAGGTGCGCGGGTCGACGTAGCGCAGCTCGCCGCCCTGGGTGAAGGTGATGACCACGTGGGTGTGCTTGGGCTTGGGGTCCTTGACCGACTTGACCCGGAGGAGCTGGCCGCTCATGCCCAGGTGCACGACCAGGGTGTCGCCACTGTCCAGCGTCAACAAGAGGTACTTGCCCAGCCGGCCGACCGACTTGATGGTCCGGCCCTCGAGGGGGGCCCGGAAGTGCTTGGCGGAGGCATGGCGGCGGACGGAGCGACCGTTGGCCACCGCGACCGCCTTGATCTTCTTGCCGGTCACCTCGCGGGCCAGGTCCTGGCGGAGCGTCTCGACCTCGGGCAGCTCAGGCACGGTGGAGGTCCTCCCAGGCCTTGCGGGCGGCGTCCTGCTCGGCGTCCTTCTTGGACCGCCCCTCCCCGACGCCGCAGCGGGCGCCGGCGATATGGACCTCGGCCACGTAGGCGCGGTCGTGGTCCGGCCCCGAGCCGACGACGACGTAACGAGGCGTCCCCTCGCCGTTGCGCACGGCCAGCTCCTGCAGGCGACTCTTGTGGTCGAAGTCGTCGGGCTCCCGGCCGGCCTGGGCGATGGCGTCGCTCAACTCGCGCAGCACAAGCAGCTCGGCGGCCTCCCAGCCGGCATCGAGGTAGACCGCGCCGAGGATGGCCTCGAAGGCGTCGGAGAGGATCGAGGCCTTGGACCGGCCGCCCGACGTCTCCTCACCCCGGCCGAGCAGCAGCACCTCGCCCACCCCGAGCCGGTCGGCCACCTGGGCCAGCACGCGGGCGTTCACCACGGCCGAACGCACCTTGGCCAGCATCCCCTCGGGGAAGTGCGGGTACCGCTCGTAGCTGTAGCGGGCCACGATGAGGCCGAGAACGGCGTCACCGAGGAACTCGAGGCGCTCGTTGGAGGGCGCTCCCCCCTCCTGCTCGCCGCACCAGCTCCGGTGGGCCAGTGCGTGGCGCAGAAGGTCGATGTCGTTGAAACTGTGGCCCAACCGTTCAGCCAGTGCGGCCGCGCCGTCGGCGCTCGTGTCACCCCGCCTCGAGTTTGGCGTAGACGTAGTCAACGGCGTCGCGGACGGTACGGAGGTCTTCAAGGTCTTCATCATCAATGCGGAACCCGACGGTCCGCTCCCCCAGTTCTTCTTCCAGTGCCTCCACCAGCTCAATGAGGGCCAGCGAGTCGGCGTCGAGATCCTCGACAAATGACGCCCCCTCCGTGATGGTGGAGGGATCGGTCTCCAAGATGTCGGCCAGCTGGTCCCGGATCAATTCGAAGACGCCGTTGCGGTCCAAGGGCCCCTGATTGGTGTGGGTTTCGGCTGGCATGGCGCCATGCTACCGGTTTTGACGTCCAGAGCGCCCGTTTCTGCCCTCTGAACTGGGCTTTTACCCCTGAGCCGCTGGGCGCACCGCGGCGGCCACCTGGTCGGCCAGACCCCGGCTGGCGCACTCGTGGGCCACCCGCACGGCGTTGAGGATGGCGGTGGCGTTCGACGACCCGTGGCTGATCACGCAGACCCCGTCGAGCCCCAGCAGCATCGCCCCCCCGGTGTTCTCCGGCTCGAGCTCGGCCGCCGTGGGCAGCAGGTAGGGCAGCAGGACCTCGGAGGCCGCCTGAGTCTCCTCGTTGGTGGCGAAAACCCCCAGCATGGCGTCGAAGAGGAAGCGCAGGGAGCCCTCCAGGGCCTTGAGGGCCACGTTGCCGGTGAAGCCGTCGGTCACCACCACGTCGGCCGGTGAGGGGAGCAGGTCGCGGCCCTCGAGGTTGCCCACGAACTCGAACTCGAACCCGGACCCGGACCCGGACCCGGACCCGGACCCGGACCCGGACCCGACGTCAGCCAGGAGCTTGTGGGTGTCCTTGACCAGCGGGGTGCCCTTGGTCGGCTCCTCCCCGATCGAGAGCAGGCCCACCGTCGGGGACACCGTGCCGAACCGGGCCGCCACGTAGGCGGCCCCCATCTGGGCGAACTGGACCAGCATGGCCGGGGTGCACTCGGCGTTGGCTCCGGCGTCGACCAGGACCGCGGGCGTGCGCCCGAGACGCGGCAACGGGGTGGCGATGCAGGGGCGGACCACGCCGGGCAGGCGGCCCATGCGCAGGAGGGCCGAAGCCATGGTGGCTCCGGTGTTGCCCGCGCTGACCATGGCCGACGCCTTCCCATCGCGGACGAGCTCGGCCGCCCGGACCAGCGAGGAGTCCTTCTTGCGGCGCACACCGCCGGCCGGGTCCTCGTCCATGGCGATGACCTCGGTGCAGGCCACCAGCGGCAGGCCCATCGTGTCGCCCACCTGCTCGGGTGGGCCGACCAGCACGACGGCGATGCCGTCCTCGGCAAACGCCCGGTGGGCGCCCTCGACGATCTCCCCGGGGGCCTTGTCGCCGCCCATGGCGTCGACGGCTACCGGCAGGGTGGCCAGCGTCTCGGCGGACGGACGCTCGCCCCGCCGGCTCAAGTCAGTCGACCTCTACGGCTTGCCGACCCTTGTACCAGCCGCAGCTGGGGCAGACCACATGCGGCGTCTTGGCCACCTGGCAATGGGGGCACACGCTGCGGGGCGGGCGACGCAGGACCCAGGCCGCGGCCTGATGGCTGCGGCCCTTGGCCTTGGACCTCTTCTTCTTGGGGACAGCCATGATGGATCTCCAACGTTCGATTCAGGGGCGAACTCAGGGGCGAGCTGGCCGCCGCTTCAGCGCAGCCCCAGGGTGGGGCGAGCGTCAGCTACCGGAGCACGTCGAGGTTAGCCCAACGGGGGTCCCGAGGGGCAACGCAGGCGCATTCGCCCTCGTTGCGGTCGGCGCCGCACTGGGGGCAGAGCCCCCGGCAGTCATCCGCGCACAATGGGGCCATGGGCAGTTCGAGGACGACGGCGTCCCGGGCCAGGGGGCCCAGGTCGATGGTGTCGTCGACGATCGGGTAGAGCTCGTCCTCGCTCCCCGGGTCGCCCGCGATCACCGGGACGTCGACGAAGCGCTCCCGGACCGGGATGACGAGTTCCCCCGAGACTGGGGCGGTGCACCGCCGGCACACCCCCACCCACGGGGCGCGCACGGTCCCCACCGCGTCGATTCCGCCCGAGAAGGGTCGCAGTGTGAGGTCACACTCGGCCGGAGACCCCGCGGGCACCACGCTCTTGTACGGGTCGACGCCGGCGACGTCGAGCGGCCCGGCCGCCTCGACCGGGCCCCGGCGCACCTCGTGCCAGACGGCCCCGGGGGTGCGGCGCAGGCGGGCGACGTGAACGATGAAGGGGTCGGTGGCCATCGGCTCAGGTCACGTCCTGGTCGAAGAAGCCGTCCTCCTCCGTCCCCGCCCCGTCACTGGGGCCCTCGGCTTCGACCGCCGCCGGAGCGGCCAGCTTGGCCCGCCCGGACTGCACGGTGCGGGTGAGCCGGTCCAGCACGATCTCCATCCCGGCCAGTTTCTGGTCGCAGAAGTCCTCAGCCTCGTGACGCATGGTGCGGGCCTCGTCGTTGGCGTCGTCGAGGATCCGCTGCGCCACCGAGTTGGCCTGGCGCACAATCTCGGTGCGCTGCACCATCCGCTCGGCCTGCGCCCGGACCTCGTCCATGAGCACCTCGGCCTCGCGGGTCTTCTCGGCCAGGAACTCCTCGCGCTCCCGCAACAACCACCGGGCCTGGCGCAGTTCGTCGGGCAGGCGGTCCAGCGCGGCCTGCAGCAGCGACAAGACATCCTCGCGGGCGATGATGGCTGAGGAGGACAGCGGCATCGACTTGGCACCCGCCACGATGTCGATCACCTGGGTGATGAACGACTCGGCGTCCGCCTCCTGGGCCGGCTCCTCGACATCTAGGAACTGATCGGTCATTTCTCCCCCTTTCCGTCGATGCCGTCCCGGCCATCCATGCCAACCAGGCCGTCCATCCCGTCCATCCCGTCCTTGCCGTCCTTCAGATCCTTGAACTTCTCCGCCATGTGCTCGGCCACGACCTTGGGCACGAAGGCGGACACGTCACCGCCGAAGCGGGCCACCTCGCGCACCAGCTTGGAGGCCACGAAGGAGTACTTCGAACTGGTCGGGATGAAGATGGTCTCGACCCCGCTCAGGTGGTGGTTCATCTGCGCCATCTGCATCTCGGTCTCGAAGTCGGAGACGGCCCGCAGCCCGCGCACGATGGCCGAGGCGCCCACGTCCCGCGCCACGTTCACCAGCAGCGTCGATACGGAGACGATCCGCACGGACGGTATGTGCGCCACGACCTGCTCGAGCATCTCCTGGCGCTCGGCCAGGTCGAACAGGGCCGTGCTCTTCTGCGGGTTGCGCAGCGCCGCCACCACCACCTCGTCGAAGAGGTGGCTGGCCCGCTCGACGATCTCCAGGTGACCGTTGTGGAAGGGGTCGAAGGAGCCAGGGAACAGACCGACTTTCACGAGGTGGTACCGCTGCGATGAGCCACGGTGACGAGCGTACCGCCGTACCGGCGCTCCCTCGTGACCACCCACCCCTCGGGGAGGGCGATGGTGGCGGCCGACTCGAGCACGGCCACCTCGGCCCGCAGAACCCCCAGCAGCTCCGTCCAGCCCTCGAAGGTGTAGGGCGGATCGCACAGCGCCAGGTCGAACGGCGGGGCGGTGGCCAGCCAGCCCGGTAGCGCCGCCCGCACCACGGTGGACGGCTCGTCGCCCAGGCCGACGGCGTCGAGGTTGGTGCGCACCGCGTCGAGCGCCCCGGGGTCCCGATCGACGAAGGTGACCGAGGTGGCGCCCCGCGAGAGCGCCTCGAGCCCCAGGGCGCCGCTGCCGCAGAAGAGGTCGACCACCGACAGCCCGGCCACGCCCCCCTGCGAGCCGAGGATGTCGAATATCGACTCGCGCACCCGGTCCGAGGTCGGTCGCACCGATACGGGGAGCTTGGCCGCCAGCCGCCGACCTCGACTCCGGCCTCCGATGACACGCATCCCCCGCCAACCTAGACCGCCCTCAACTCTTGAAGAGGTACTCCCCCTCGTCCTCGTCCAAGAAGAGCAGGATCTCGTCGGCGAGCTCGGCATGCTCGCTCAGGAGCGGGTCGTCTCCGACGATGGCCTCGGCCACCCGCCGGGCCTCGGTGAGGAGGAGCCGGTCCTCGGTATCCGACAAGGAGGCCAGCCGCAGGTCGGTGTGCCCCTTCTGGCGCGACCCCAGCAGCGTGCCCTCGCCGCGCAGGCGCAGGTCGTCCTCGGCCAGCGCGAAGCCGTCGGTCGTGCGGGCCACCGCGGCCAGGCGCTCGCCGGCCACGCTGTCGGCGGCGCCGGCCCCCAGCAAGAAGCACCAGCTGGGCCAGTCCCCCCGGCCCACCCGGCCCCGCAGCTGGTGCAGCTGGGCCATGCCGAAGCGGTCCGCGCTCTCAATCACCATCACCGTGGCCTCGGGGACATCGACCCCCACCTCGATGACCGTGGTCGCCACCAGCACCTCGACGTCGCCCGAGCGGAAACGGGCCATCGCCTCCTCCCGGGCGGCCGGGGCCATCTGCCCGTGCAGCAGGCCGACGCGCAACCCGGCCAGCTCCCCCGCCGACAGCCGTTCGAACTCCTCGGTGGCCGACCTGGCCTCCACCCGCAGCGACTCGCCCACCAGCGGGCAGACGACGAAGGCCCGGTGCCCCGCCGCCACCTCCTGGCGAACCCGGTCCCAGGCCAGGTGCTCGTCCCCCGGATCGGGCAACCAGGTGGTCGTGATGGCCACCCGGCCCGGGGGCATCTCGTCGAGGACGGTGAGATCGAGGTCGCCGAAGATCACCATGGCCGCCGTGCGCGGGATGGGGGTGGCCGTCATCACCAGCAGGTCGGGGTCACCGTCCTCGCCCTTGGCCCGCAGCGTGGCCCGCTGCTCCACGCCGAAGCGGTGCTGCTCGTCGATCACCACCGCCCCCAGCGAGGCGAACGCCACCTCCTCGGTCAGCAGCGCGTGCGTGCCCACCACGATCGACACCGCACCCGAGGCCAGGTCGGCCAGC
>DASXZJ010000094.1:0-42224 GCA_036502025.1 Acidimicrobiales bacterium
CGCAGCACGCCCCCGTCGGGCAGCTTCACCCCGACCGCATCGCCGGCGAAGAGGATGCCACTCGACGAGTCGTGAAATCCGACGTGGTGCTTGGCGTGACCCGGTGAGTCGACGGCCACCAGGGTGCGGCCGGGACTGACCTCGATCTCCTCCCCGTCGGCCACCACGTGGAGGCGTTCAGCCTCCGTCGGGTCCATCCGGCCGTAGAGCGAGTCCAGCAGCGGGCCGTAGACGCGGGCCGCCGAGTCGATGAGGCGGGTGGGGTCGGCCAGGTGGCGCGCCCCCTTCTGGTGGACGTACACCGTGGCGTTCGGGAAGGCCCGGGCCACATCGCCCACCCCACCGGCATGGTCCAGGTGGATGTGGGTCACGGCCACGCCGGCCAGCTCCCGGGGCCCGACGCCGATCTGGTCCAGGGCGGCCAGCAGCACCGGCACCGACGACTGACTCCCCGTCTCGATGAGGACCGGGGCGTCGCCCTCAATTAGGTAGCCGGCCGTCACCCGCTCCCACCCGCCCAAGAGGGTGTCGATCTCCAGGACGCCGGGGGCGATGGCGCGCGACATCGGCACCGCCGGCGGATCGTCGGGCCCGTGGGTGTGGCCGTGCGGGTGCGGGTGGCTCCCGCTCACTCGGGGTTGACCTGGACGACGACCTTGACGTCGTCGGGTTGGCGCGAGATGGCCTGCGCCCAGTCGGCCAGGGCGACCTTGCGGTTGACCAACCGGGCCAGCCAGGCGCGGTCGGCCCGGGCCAGGGCGTCGGCCGCCGCCTCGTAGTGGCGCTTGTTGGCGTTGACCGAGCCCACCACGGCCACGTTCTCGAGCACCATGCTCCGGTTGAGGGCCCCCTCGTCGATCTCGAGGGTGTGGCCACCCGAGGACACGCCGGTCAGGCAGACGACCCCGCCCGTGCCGACGTGGGACATGGCGTCGAACACCAGCGAGGCCACGCCGGTGCACTCGATGATGACGTCGGGCCCGGGCAGGGCGTCGGCCACCGCGCCGGTGTGGTACGTGGCCCCCAGGTCGCGCACCAGGTCGGGCTTGACCCCCGAGGTCATCTGGTCGATGACGTGGACGTCGAGGCCGCGCTGGACGCCCAGGAGCGCGGCCAGCAACCCGATGGGACCGGCGCCGGTGATCAGCACCGTCTTGGGGTCCCAGTGGGCGCGCCCGCCGACCCGGTCCACCTCCTCCCACGCCTTGGCCACCACGCTGGTCGGCTCCAGCAACACCCCGAGCAGTCCCAGCGTCGGGTCGACCTTGACCACGAAGTCGGGCGTGATGCGGTAGCGCTCGGAGAGGTACCCGTCGTGCTCCTTGATGCCCCGCTCGGTGTAGAGCCCGTTGCGGCAGAAGTCCCACTCGAGTACGGCGCAGTTGGCGCAGGGCACCGGGTCGGGCCGGCGGACGATGCCGACCACCAGGTCCCCCTTGGCCAGCGCGCCGCCCGCCGGTGCTTCGAGCACCCGACCCAGCGACTCGTGGCCCAACACCAGGCGCTCCTGACCGGGGGGCGGCCAGCCGTACGCTCCGGAGAGAATCTCGATGTCGGTGCCGCAGATGCCGACGGCCAGGGTCTCCACGAGCACGGGGCCGTCGCTCTCGGGTGGCTCGGCCACCTCGCTGAGCTCGGCCGATCCCGCGGTGAGCGGTATCACGGTCAACGCCTTCATGATCGGTCTCCCTTCGATCGGGTGCGGGTCAGCGCCGCGAGCCGGGGCGGCGCTGGGCGCGGGGGCGGCGCCGGCGCAGCTTGGGCCGCGTGATGGTCGGCATCATGGCGATGGTGTGCTCGACGATGCGCCGGTGCGCCACGGTGGGGTCCGGCCCGAGGGTCAGGGGGTCGTGGCCGCTCAGGCGGAAGGCCGAGTTGACCAGCGACACGTGGGAGAAGGCCTGGGGGAAATTGCCGACCAGGCGCTCGTCCACCACGTCGTACTCCTCCGACAGCAGGCCCAGTCCGTTGCGCAGCCCCAGCAGCCGCTCGAAGAGAGCCTCGGCGTCGTCGGTCCGGCCGATCATGTGCAGGCAGTCGACCATCCAGAACGAGCAGGCCAGGAAGGCGCCCTCCCGCCCGGTCAGCCCATCGACCGCGCCGTCGTCCGCCGTGCGGTAGCGCAGGACGAAGCCGTCGTCCATCAACGACTTCTCCACCGCTTCGATGGTGCTGACGACGCGGGGATCGGTCGCGGGCAGGAAGCCCACCAAGGGGATCATCAGAACGCTGGCGTCGAGCTGGTCCGAGCCGTAGTACTGGGTGAAGGCCCCCACCGTCTCGTTGAACCCCTTTTCGCAGACCTCGGTGAAGATCTCGTGCCGTCGGACGCGCCAGTCTTCGAGCGGTCCGCCGAGGTCTGGCCACTCCTCGAGTGTCCGCACGGCTCGGTCGAACGCCACCCAGGCCATCACCTTGGAGTGGGTGAAGTGGCGGCGCGGCCCGCGGACCTCCCAGATCCCGTCGTCAGGCTCGGACCAGACGGTGTCGAGGTAGCCGAGCAGGGCGGTCTGCAGCGCCCAGGCCGCCCGGCTGTGCACGCCCTCCGCCTTGAACGACTCGTGCAGAGCCGACATCACTTCCCCGTACACGTCGAGCTGGAACTGCCCCGAGGCCGCGTTGCCGATCCGCACCGGGGCCGAACCCTCGTAACCCGGGAGCCAGTCGGCCTCCCACTCCTCCAGACGGCGCTCGCCGGCCGGGCCGTACATGATCTGGAGCTGGGACACCTCGCCGGCCACCGCCCGCACCAGCCAGTCGCGCCAGGCCATCGCCTCGTCGTAGTACCCCCCTCGCATGAGTGACTCGAGGGTGAAGGTGGCATCGCGCAGCCAGCAGTAGCGGTAGTCCCAGTTTCGGTTGCCGCCGATGGTCTCGGGCAGCGACGTGGTGGCGGCCGCCACGATCCCCCCCGTGGGTTCGTAAATCAGTGCCTTGAGCGTGATGAGCGAGCGCACCACCGCGTCGCGCCAGGGCCCTTCGTAGGTGCACTGCGCCGCCCAGTCCGACCACGCGGCGTCGGTCAGGCAGATGGCGTAGTAGGCATCGAGCGGCGGCGGCGGGTCCTCGTGGGAGGGATACCAGACGAAGGTGAAAGGGAAGCGCTGTCCCTCGCCCACGGTGAAATCGGCCACCGTGCTGAGATCCTTGCCCTCGACCTCCACCCGGTGCCACAGGGCGACGGCGTCGGGACCGGCGGTCATCCGCACCAGGCCCAGGGCCGAGTTGACCCAGGGGACGACTTCGCCGTAGTCGAACCGCACGACGAGATCCATGTGCATGTCCACCTTGCCCGAGACCCCCTCGACCAGGCGCACTACGTGAGGGTGCGAGTCCCGCATGGGCATGCAGTCGGTGATGCGCACCGTACCGGTGGCCGTGTCGAACTCGGTCTCGAGAACCAGCGAGTCCTCGCGGTAGTACTGCCGGGTCGCCGTGATGGCCGACGCCCCGCCGGCCGGGGCCAGCCGCCAGAAGCCGTGGGAGTCGTCCCCGAGCAGGCGGGAGAAGGTGGAGGGCGAGTCGAAGTGGGGCAGGCAGAGCCAGTCGATCGAGCCGTCCCGGCCGACGATGGCGGCCGTGTGCATGTCACCGATCACGGCGTAGTCCTCGATGGGCTGGGTCATGGGACTCATTCTGCCCGGCTAGGGGAGCTAGGCGGGCGCGCAGGGACCGGTGCTCGCCGTTGCCCGTCGCGTCTCGGCCGTCTGGACCCGGGCCAGCACCCCGGGCGACGTCAGGGCGTAGCCCACGTTGGGGTAGACGGTGGAACGGGAGAAGACGACGCCCACGACCTGCCCGCCCGGGCCCATCAGGGGGCCACCCGAGTTCCCGGGTCGCACGTCGGCGTCGAGGGCGTAGACGCCGCGGGTGACCGTCCCCTGGTTGTAGATGTCCCGGCCGACGGCGGTGACCTCGGCGGTGACGCCCGCCGCGCCGATGGAGAGGGGCCCGTCCTCGGGGTAGCCGAGCACGGCCGCCTGCGTCCCCCGGCCGACCGGGTTCGGATCGATGGTCAGGACCGGGCCGAGCGGCGCGTCGGTGCGCAGGACGGCCAGGTCGAAGGCCGGGTCGAAGAAGACGGCGCTGGCCCGGTACGGGGTGCCGTTGACCAACACCTCGGTGGTGGCCTCGCCCGCGACGACGTGGGCATTGGTGGCCACCAGCCCGGGGCCGACCACGAACCCCGATCCCTCCTGCTCGTTGCCGCAGGCGGCACCGAGGATCTTGACGGTCGAGGAGAGAGCGGGGTTGGCCAGAGCCTGGGTGGCGGCGCTGGTCGGCGTCGAGACCGAGCCGGTCGACGGGGGCGTCAGGCTGCTGAACACCTGGGGGAACCCCTGGGTGTTGAGGAAGTCCTGCAGGTCGGTGAAGAGCGGCGGCACCTGGGGCAGGATGCCGTCGATCGAGTGGAGGATGTCGGAGCGGGCCACCGCCGAACTGAGCCAGGTGAAGCGCGAGTTGGGCGACGAGATCACGCTGGCCACCAGCCACGACGACAGTAGGACGGCCACCACCGCCACCATCACCCCCGCCACCGAATCGATGTGCCCCAGGTGGTATCGGCGCAGGGTGACGTTGCTCCAGGTGCCGAGGACGCGACCGGCGTAGCCCAGCCCGCTGGCCGTGAGGAGCACGAGGGCGACCGTGATGAGGGCGCGCGTGTCGGTGCTCTTGATGAAGTCCAGGAGGTGGACCCACACCACGGTGCCGAGCAGCATGCCCACCCAGAACCCCCCGAAGGTGAGGATCTGGACCAGGGCGCCGAGCCGCAAGCCGTGCACCGCGGCCAGCAGCATGAGCCCGATGAGCAGGATGTCGACCCAGTCCACTGCTGCGAGGGTAGTGGGGAGTGCCCCGGGAAACCGGGTCCCCACCACTAATGTCATCCCGCGGTGCCCCTCCCATCTCGGCTACGTCATCGGCGCGCCCGTCCCCTCGGCGGTGGGTGGTTCCCCGCCCTGCTGGTGGCACTGGGCCTGGCCGCGGCCGCCTGCACCTCCCCCGCCCACCCGGCCGCTTCCACCGTGCCCCGCGTGCTGGGCCAGCCGAGCGGCGCCACGGACGTGATCGGACAGCCGGCGCCCGCCGGCACCGGTCAGCTCGGGGCCGTCGACTGCGCCGACGCCGAGCACTGCGTGGCGGTGGGTGTGGCCGGGCCGAACAACCCGACCACCACCGCCCCGGGCGCCGCAGCCGAGGGGCCGATCGTCATCATCACCACGGCCAACGGCGGGCAGACCTGGACCGCCCGGCGGGTGCCGCTGGCCCCGGCGCCAGCTCTGTCGGGTGTGGCGTGCCCCCGGATCTCGACGTGCATGGCCGTCGGCTCGACCGGGTCGTACCCCCCGGCTGGCGTCGTCCTCACGTCACGCAACGGTGGGCACAGCTGGCAGCAGATGGCGGCACCGGCCAACGCGGTGGCGGTCACCAGTGTGGAGTGCGGCGCGATCGCCTCCTGCACCGTCCTGGTCAACGACGGCACCACCACCTGGTCGGCCAGCACGACGGACTTCGGCCACACCTGGACCCACGAGGGGGATCTGCCGCCCGGGTTCGAGGAGGGGCGCGACCTCTCCTGCCCCACCGGCCTGACCTGCCTGGTGGCCGGCAACACGCCGACGACCACCGGTCACGGCCAAGGGGCGGTGGTCATCAGTCTCGACGGCGGGACCACCTGGGTGGCCAGCCATGTGCCCGCCGGGGTCGGCCTCCTGCAGAGCGCCACCTGCGCCAGCGGCATCGTGTGCCTGGCGGTCGGCACGACGTCGACCACGGTCAGCGACATCGTTCCGGCCAAGGGGGAGCTGCTGGTCTCCAACGACGGTGGGGAGAACTGGACGATCTCGCCGCACACCCCGTCGGTCGACGACATCTACGGGATCGCCTGCCCACTGGTCCGGACCTGTGCCATGGTCGGCACCCGGTGGGTCGGTCAGCCCGCCACCGTCGGCTCGGGCGCGGTAGCCGTCAGCGGCGACGCCGGCTCCACCTTCGCGGCCACCAGCACCGCGTACACGCCGCTGACGCTCACCGCGCTGACCTGCCCGACCGAGTTGAGCTGCCTCGCCGTGGGCGGCAACACCGTGGCCCGGATCACCCTCCACGTCGCGCCGGCGCCGGCGCCACTGGTCACCCCGCGCCGCTCGACGCCCAACAATTCGATCTGACGGCAGATGACCCGGCGCCGGCCGGTCAGTGCCGCATGGCCGAGAGGAGCAGGCCGGGGATCTTGGCCGCCGACGGGTCGGCCTCGAAGGCCACGAAGCGGCGCATGACGTCATAGGAGCCCGAGGCGGTGGCGAACCAGGGCGGCTTGGGCCGGGCCCGGAACGGCCCCCGCACCACCGACTTCTGGGGCCGGCCGAACATGGCGGCGTTGCCCACGACGCCCGACCCCGAACCGATGTCGGTCCGGGGATGGCCGGGGTAGGCCCCCCACGTCGTGGTCCCGATGGCGAAGACGAGGGCGTGCCAGACGTTGACCCCGATGGCCCCGTAGCGCAGATCGGAGGTGGCCCGGTCCATGGCGTCGGCCACCGCCGGGTCCTTCAAGGTGGTCGGACTGGCCAGGATGGTCGCCGACAGCGTGCCCCACAGCACGTCGTTGCAGAAGGCCACGGCGGCGTCGATGAAGGCGGCCACCGAGGGCGCCGTCAACGCCGTCTCGGCACACTCCCCGCAGAACGACTCGACGTTGAAGACGATGTCCTTGGTCCGGCCGGGCTCGACGCCGCGGATGAAGGTCCACGGGAGCGCGTCTGCCGGTCCGGTCCCCAACTGTTCGGCTTCGGGGTGCGCGGCCACGAAGGTGCCGCAGCGATCGGCCGCACCCGGGTAGTAGGCGCGCCGGGTGGGGATCTGCGCCAGCGCCTGGGTCAGCGCGCCGAGGAAGGCGTCACGCTGCGGCCAGTCGGCGTGGGTCACGATCACCCGCGCCGCCAGGCAGTTGAAGCCGGCGTTGTTCACCAGCATGGTGGCCACGTGCTCGGCTTGATACGTGAGCTCGCCGATCGACCATTTCCCCGGCACGATGATCACGGGTGAGACATTGCCCAGCTCGGCCGAGACGGGCTTGTCCAGCCGCGGGTCGTCGGCCGCCTTGCGCTTCGCCCCCGCCTCGCCCGGGCCGAAGACGACGGCGTCATACGTCTTGTCCGACCCGGTGATGTGCACCTCGGTGACGCCGGCGTGCCCGGTCAGGTACTGGCCCACCGCCGCGCCGCCGTCGACGATGCGCAGCACACCGGCCTCGACCAGCGCGGCCAGGGCCCGGCTCCAGTGCGGCACCAGGTAGTCGTTGACCGGGTTGGCCTTCATGACGACCACCTTGCCCTCGACGAAGAGCTTGGAGAGGACGTCGCGCGGCCCGAGCGACGCCACGTTGCCGGCCGCCAGCACGAGGGAGACCCCGGCGTGCGCCGCCGGGTCGGCGTAGGCGGCGGCCTGTTCGGCGTCGAGATCCTCTTTGGTGACGCCGGGCTGCATCCAGACCTCGGCCGTGGTCTGGGGGAAGACCACCCGGTCGAACGCCGTCTCGGGAAACACCCGCACGCGCAGGCGCCCGTCGGGCGCCGTGCTCACCGGGCCGTGAGACGGCCGCCCGGACGAGGCGATCTGGCGCAGGGCGTCGCGGTACAGCCGCGCCATGCGCACCAGGGTGCCGATGCCGGCGAAGAGCTCCTCGCCCGCTTCAGCTGAGCCGGGGGTCAATCCCTTGGCCGCGCAGGCGTCGGCCAACCAGGCGTCCTGGGCCGCCGTGGTGTCGCGCCGGACCCGGTCGAGCAGATCGGCCCGCGCCGCCGGCGGCGTGGCCGCCCAGCCCGCGGCGTGCGCCGCCAGCTCGTTGACCGCCGCATCGAGCGCAGCCTCATCGATGGCGGGTGGAGGGGCGACCGCCGCCGTGGTCGACGACGACGGGGCGACCGCGCCCCGGGTGGTCAGGGTCATGGTCGGGTCCCCCTCCTCGTTGTCCACCCCGGGCGCCTCACGAGAGGTGGGGCAGCACGGCTTGGCTCAGCAGCTCGATATGGTCCAGATCGTCGAGGTCCAGCACCTGCAGGTAGACCGTGCCGGCGCCGGCGGCGGCGAACGTCCGCAGCTTCTCGATCACCTCGTCGGGTGTCCCCGCCGCCCCGTTCCGGCGCAGCTCATCGGGCTCCCGGCCGATCGCCTTGGCCCGCCGCGCCACTTCATCCTCGTCGGCCCCGCAGCAGACGACCTGGGCAGCCGAGTAGCCGAGGCTGTCCGGGTCGCGCCCGCGGTCCTCGCAGGCCGCCCGCACCCTTCCGAACTGCGCGTGGGTGTCGGCCAGCGAGGAGAAGGGGAGGTTGAACTCGTCGGCGAAGGTGGCGGCGAGCCGCGGCGTTCGGGTCGGTCCCCCGCCGCCCACGATGATCGGCGGGTGGGGCTGCTGCTGCGGCTTGGGCAGGGCCGGGCTGTCCGTCAATTGGTAGTGCTTCCCGGCGAAGGTGAACGTCTCGCCGGCCGGGGTGCCCCATAACCCGGTCAGGATCTCGAACTGCTCCTCCAGGCGCTCGAAGCGTTCGCCCAGCGGCGGGAACGGGATGCCGTAGGCGGTGTGCTCCCCGTCGTACCACCCGGCCCCGAGCCCCAGCTCCACCCGTCCGCCGCTCATGGCGTCGACCTGCGCCACCGTGATGGCCAGGATGCCGGGCAGGCGGAAGGTGGCCGAGGTGACCAGCGTGCCCAACCGGATGCGGCTGGTCTCGCGGGCCAGCGCGCCGAGAGTGACCCAGGCGTCGGTCGGCCCGGGCAGGCCGCTGCCGCCCATGGTCAGGTAGTGGTCCGAACGGAACAGCGCGTCGAACCCACCCGCCTCTGTGGCCTGGGCCACGTTGAGCAGTTGCTGGTACGTCGCCCCTTGCTGGGGCTCGACGAAGATCCGCACCTTCACGCCCCCACGCTAGGCCGGGCGCGGTCGCGATGAACCGGGGCAGACTGACCCCATGGATATCGGCGTCATCTTCCCCCAGACCGAAATCGGTGGCGATCGAGGTGCGGTTCGGGCCTACGGCCAGGCCGCCTCGGATCTGGGCTACTCCCACCTGGCGGCGTACGACCACGTCCTGGGCGCCGACACTGCCGTGCACGGCGATATCGGGGGCCCGTACACCGTGGCGGACACCTTCCGCGAACCGCTCATGATGTTCGCCTACCTGGCCGGGTTCACCAAGCTCAGCTTTGCCACTTCGATCCTCATCGGGCCGCAACGCCAGACCGCCCTGCTGGCCAAGCAAGCGGCGGAACTGGATCTGCTCAGTGACGGCCGCTTCCGGCTCGGGCTCGGTCTCGGCTGGAACGCCGTCGAGTACGAGGCCCTGGGCTACGACTTCGGCACCCGGGCCGATCGCCTGGAAGACCAGGTTGCCGTCCTGCGCCAACTCTGGACCCAGAAGAGCGTGACGGTCGACAGTCGCTTTCACCACATCACGGCGGCCGGCCTCGCTCCCCTCCCGGTGCAGCGGCCCATCCCTGTCTGGATCGGCGCCTTCGCCCCGGCCGCCCTGCGTCGGGTGGGCCGTATCGCCGACGGTTGGTTTCCCGGCGTCCGCCCCGGCGGCGGCCTGACCGAAGCGCTCCAGGCCATTGCCGTGGGCGCCAAGGAAGCGGGCCGTGACCCCGCCGCCATTCAATTCGAGGGCCGGGTGGACTACGCCACCCGTGATCTCGATCGCCTCGGCACCCACGCGCAACGGTGGCGTGATGCCGGCGCCACCCATCTCTCCGTCAACACGATGGCCGCCGGGTGCGCCGGCGTCGACGACCACGTCGCCGCCATCACGGCCATCGCCGGGGTGCTCCTCTGACGCAGGGGTGGGGTTGACTACTACGTACGACGTAGTAGTGTGCAACGCATGCCACCACGTGCCGCCTCCGCCGAGGGTGGGCTCGGTCGCCCCAACGAGCCCGCAGTCCTCATCCTGACCAGCCTGGCCTCGGGCACCAAGCACGGGTACGCGCTAACCAAGGACATCGAGGAGTTCGCCGGGGTCGCCCTCGGCCCCGGCACCCTCTACGGCGCCATCGCACGCTTGGAGGAACGCGGCCTGATCGCCCCCACCGAGGGTGACCAGCGCCGCCGCCCCTACCGCATCACCGCCAACGGACGCACCGCGCTCGCCACGGCGGTGCGCGACATGCGGACCCTGGCCGACGAGGGCGCGCTGCGCCTCGGGCTCGGCGTGCTGGCCGCGGCACTCGGGGGCCGCCGGCGCCGGGTGGCGGTGTCGCAGTGAGCGGCCCCGAGCGCTTCGCGCGGATGCTGCGGTGGTACCCGGCCGGCTGGCGGGCGCGCTACGGCGACGAGATGGTCGCCCTGCTGGAGGACACCCACGGCATGGGCCACGTGCCCCGGCGCGACCGTGCCGCCATCGCCTGGGCCGGCTCGGTCGAGCGGGCCCGCGCCGCCGGGCTGCTCGGCGACTCGGTAAGCCCGGGCGAGCGGAGGCGCGCCGGCTCCCTATTGGTCCTCGCCGCCTGGGCGCTGTTCCTGGTGGGCGGCGCCATCTTCGCCAAGTTCACCGACAACTGGCATCCCGCCACTCCGCCGGGACATCAGGGACTCCCCGGTGACGCCCTCACGACGGTGGGGGTGGCCGCCGTCGTGGGCTTCGTCATCGTGCTGGCCGCGACGCTGATCGTCTTCCCCGCCTTCATTCGGCTCGGGCGCGATGAGGGCTGGTCTTCCGTAAGCCGCCGCCTCGTGCCGGCTGCCGTAATGGGCGTGATCGCGGCGGTGCTCATCGTCGTCACGCTGGTGTGGGCACAGCATCTGAGCTCGTATAACCGCAACGGGGGCCTGGGCGTATACGAGGCGGTCTTCATCATCTGTGGTGTGGGCATCTTCGCGGCCATCGGCGCCGGCACCGGCGCGGCCGTCTCGACTGCCCGTCGGCTCACCCTGCCCGAGCGCACCCTGCGGCTGCTCGGAGCCCTGGCCGTCGCCCTCACGGCCGTCATGGTGGCGATCGCCGCCGGGACGATCACCTGGTGGGGCGCGATGGCGGCCTACGCCCCGAGGTTCCTGGGCGCCGGGATCGGCAACGGGATCATCGGCACCTCGGATACGGCACCGCCCACCTTGGTGGTGGCCGGGGTCCTCATGGTGATCGGGCTAAGCGTCGCCGCTTTGGGCACGTGGCGCGTGATCCGATCGAGCCGCGACCCCCTCGCCAGCTGAGCCACGCCGGACGGGCAGGTCAACCCGCCGAGAGGACGGCACGGAAGCCGGCGTGCCAATCGGCGTACGCGGGCTCCCATCCGAGCTCGGTGCGGGCCCGGTGGTTGGACACGGCCGGCTGGGCGCACATCAGGTAGGCGGAATGCTTCCCGGCCACGGCCCGCACCAGCGCCTCGGGCAGGTGGCGCGGCGCCTTGGCGCCGAGCCGCGCGGCCACGAACGGGATCCACTCCGAAGAGGCCGCCGGCACGTCATCGACCACGTTGTAGACGCCGGTCGGGCCCTCGAGCGCGGCCATTGTCGCCCCGACGGCGTCGTCGAGGTGGACGAATCCGAAGAGCCCACCGCCCCGGCCCGCCACCGGCATCAGCCGCCGTCGCACCAGTCCGGTGAACGCACCCTCGGGCCCGAAGTAGGTCCCCGGCCCGTAGAAGCTGCCGTACCGCAACACCACACCTTCGATCCCCGCGGCCCCCAGGGTCTGCACCTCCAACGCCGCCACCGGTTGCGCCAGCGCGCCGATCTGCCCTCCGGCATCGGTCCAGAGCGGATCGGCCTCGGTGCGCGTGCCGGGCCCGGGCCGGTAGATGAACGAGATGCTCTGGGCGATCACCCGCCGGGCGCCGGCGGACCGGGCCGCTTCGACCAGGGTGCCCGAGGCCTCCTGGCGCAGGCGGGCCGTCTGCTTCAGGCCGCGCGCCAGGGCGACGGGGTTCATGGACGGCGCCAGGTTGGTCAGTTGGTTGACCACCACTTCGGGCTGGGCCGCGCCGACGGCGGCGGTGAGCGCCCGAGCGTTGAGCGCATCGCCCACGGCGGCGATGACCCCCGGCACACCGAGCGCGGCCTCCCGGTCCTCGGTCCGGGAGAACACGGTGACGGCGTGCCCCGCCGCCACCAGCCGGGACACCAGCGGCCGTCCCACGGCGCCCGTCCCTCCGGCCACGAAGACCCGCATGCGGCCACGCTACGCGTCGCGCTCGGGCCCGGCCAGGAGCGACCGCCTGGCCTGTCCCCGGCCAGGCGCATGCTTTGATGTCGGGGTGAGCGATCAGCAAGGGGGGTATCCGGGCGCGCCCCCGGGGTGGTACGCCGATCCCGCCGGGGGACCCGGGCAGCGGTGGCGGGACGGCTACGCCTGGACCGACGCGGTGGTGCAGCCGGCCGAGCCTCCGCCTCCCCCGGCTCCGATGGCGAGCTACCCACCTCCCACCGGCCCAGCGGTGCGTTCCCAGTCCGACGCCGGGTTTCCCGGCCATCGTGAGCTCGCCGTCGCACCGCTGGCCCGGATCGCGGTCGCCGTCCCCGGCTTGTACTTCCTGGCGTCCCTCGTCAACGTGCGCCTCCACGCCGCGCAGTACCGGGTCATCGGCCACGAGTACCACGTCATGTTGCAGGCGACGCAGAACAACCAGACGGTGCCCAACTTCACCATCCCCAACGGGTTCTACGGCGGGTTCAGTGTCGTGGTGTGGCTGGTGGGCCTGGCCACGTTGGTCGCCGTCATCATCGGAGCCACCTGGCAGCACCGAGCCGCCTCGACCGCCCGTGCCCTCCGATGGCCCGCCACCCACAGCCCGGGCTGGGGCGTGGGCAGTTGGTGGGTGCCCGTCGTCAACTACTGGATGCCCTACCAGGCCCTGCGCGACTGCCTGGAACCAAGCGACCCGGGCCGCCAGCTCGTGTTGCGTTACTGGCTTTTCATGGTGGCGAGCTGGACCCTCAATGCGGCGGTCCAGTTCGCCGCGTTCTTCTCGTCGGGGGCGGCCCTGGGTCTGGCCATCCCGGCTGCCGTCTGTGCACTGGGCATCCTTGCCACGGCGCCGTCGGTGGTCACCGCCATCACCTCCGCCCACCGCGCTGCCATCGACGGCTCAACCGGTCGCGTCTCCTGACCACGAGAGGGCGGCGACCCACGCCGCCCGACGGATTCCGCCTTCAGCGGCCCCGGGACTCGGAGTGCCGTTGCGTCCGGGCGACGATGATCCGCGACGAGACAAGCAAGAGCAGCACGATCACGACCAGGAGCAGCGCGGCGTCGTAGGCCAGGTAGTGCGACTGGTTGTTGGGCAGGTTGTAGTACGTGAACACCGGGTAGGTGAGATAGGCGAAGCCTTGCGAATGGATCAGCGCGGCTCCCGGGACGGCGTCGGTGAAGTTCGCGGTGTAGATAAGTGGCGCCGTCTCGCCACAGGCGATGGCCAGGGCGATCAGCAGCCCGGTCACGATGCCGGGCAGGGCCGACTTGATGACCACCCGGCGCAGGGCGTAACCCATCGACATGCCGAGCGCCGCCGCACCCTCGCGGTAACCGGTGGGCACCTGGCGCAGGGCCGACTCGGTCGACTTGGCGATGTAGGGGATCACCATGATGGAGAGGATGATGACGGCGGGGAGCAGGGAGAAGCCCCAGTGCAGCCCCACCACCAGGGCGACGTACCCGCAGTAGCCCAGCACGATGGAGGGGAAGCCGGAGAGGACGTCGGACGCGGTCCGGAGTAACCCACCGCTGGGCCGCCCGTTGCGACGGGGCTTGGCCAGCTCGGCCAGGTGGATGCCGGCCAGCACGCCCGTGGTGCCGGCGATGATGAGGACGCCCAGCATGAGGATCAGGGTCCCGATGATGGCGTTCTCCAAACCGCCGCTGGCGTTCTTGCTCGGCGTCCAGAGCACGCTCCACTTCCAGTGGGGCACGGCGTGCGCCACCACGCCCAGGAGGATCCACAGCGCCGGCCCGACCACGAGGAGCAGGGCCACGTAGGTGAAGACCAGGAACACGACGCCGGCGACGGTCCGGCGGCGGGTGTTGGGCATGCCCTCCATCAGCGAGCTCATCGTCTAGACCGGTCCCACTGAAGGGCCGAGGCTCGAAGTGCGGCGGATGATGGCCCGGGCGGCCAGGTTCACCGCGACCGAGATCACAGCCAGGATCAGGCCGAGCTCGGCCAGGCTGGCCACCGCGAAGCCGGTGCCGTCGGTCTGCGCCCCGTCGAGCTGGGTCAGGATGGTGGCGGCGATGGTGGTCATCGACCCGAAGATGTTGGGGGCCAGATGCAGGATGGAGCCACCCACCAGGGCCACCGCCACCGTCTCGCCCAAGGCCCGGCCCAGGCCGAGCACCGAGGCGCCGATGATGCCCGAGCGCACCCAGGGAATAGTCACCTTGCTGGCCACCTCCCAGTCGGTCATGCCCAGCGCCGAGGCGCCCTCCTTGGGGAGCGGCGGCACCTGTTCGAAGAGGTCGCGGGTGGTCGAGGCGATGATCGGGATGATCATCAAGCCGAGCACCAGCCCGGCGGTCAGCAGGCCCTGGCCGCCCCCGGTGGGGGAACGGAAGTACCGCAGCACCGGCACGTCGGGCATGTGGTGGCCGATGGTCGGGTAGACGTGCGTGGCCAGCCAGGGGCCGAGCGTGAGCAGGCCCCACAGGCCGATCACCACGCTGGGGATCCCGGCCAGGAGCTCAATGGCGAAGCCGAGGGGTCGCGAGACCCAGCCCGGCATCCGTTCGGTCAGGGCGAAGGCGGCCCCGATGGAGATGGGCACGGCCACGATCAGGGCGATGGCCGACGACTGCAGCGTGCCGGCGATGATGGGCCAGGCCCCGAAGGATGAGCCCTGGGCGTGGGCCACACCGTGGGTGTACACCGTGCTGCTGTAGGCGCTGCCGTAGGACCAGGTGCTCCCGGTCAGGAAGCTCAGCCCGTTGACCCTGATGGCCGGGATCGCCTTGATCACCAACACGGTGAGGGCGAAGACCAGGGCGGCCAAGGGAAGCAGCACCGCCACCCGGGCGCTGGTCCGCCAGATGCCCTCCTCCATGTTGCGGAGGGAGTCGGCTATGCGCCGGACAGATGTCCGGCGCATAGCCCCTCCAAGCCGCGCGGCGGGCGGGTGGCCCGCAGTGCCGCCCGTGACGACCACTACTTGATCTTGTGGATCTGCTTCAGAGATGCCGTGATGATGCTGGCCGGCAAGGGCTGGAAGTTCACCTGGCTGAGGTAGGTGGCGTTGTTACCGTCCTTGGCGTTGACCGCCCACTCCAGGACCGAGCGGATGCTCTTGGCCGTGCCGGAGCTGGACTGGGTGCCGTTGACGATGGCGTACTCGTAGTTGACGATGGGGTAGCCGCCCTTGGCCTTGCCGTAGATCAGGGAGATGCTGCCGTTGGCCGGCGTCTTCTTGGTGAAGGACGCCGCCTCGGCGGCGACCGCGGCCGCGGTGGGCAGCTCGTACTGCTTGTGGCCGTTCTGGAGCTGGGCGTAGCCGAGGCCGGCCTGCAGCGCCTGGGTCAGGTAGCTGATGCCCACGTAGGCCACGCAACCGGGGGTCGCCTTGCAGCCGGCCACCATGCCCGAGTTACCCATCTCACCGAGCGCGCCGGGGGCGTTCGGCCAGGGCACCGTGGTGTTGAAGGAGACCGACTTGCCCCAGCCGTTCGGGTCGGTGTCGGAGAGGAACGACGAGAACAGGAACGTGTCGCCGCTGCTGTCCGAGCGGTGCAGGGTGACGACCGGCAGGTCGGGCAGGGTGACCCCACCGTTGATGGCGCCGATGGCCGGGTCATTCCAGTTGGTGATCTTGCCCTGGTAGATGCTCGAGAGCACTTTGCCGGTGAGCTTGAGGTGTGCCGTCACGCCCGGGATGTTGTAGGTCACCAGCTGGGCCGAGATGGCCAGGGGGATGTTGAGCAGCGACGGGGCCGCCGTCAGCTGGGCCGGGGCCAGATAGGCATCGGAGGCTCCGATGTCGGCCGTGCCGTTGGTGGCGTCGGTGATCCCGGTGCCCGAGCCGGTGCCGGCGGTTTGAATGGTGACCGAGGGGTAGGCGGTGCTGTAGCCCGAGGACCACAGGTTGAACAGGGGGTAGAGCAGCGTGCTCCCCGTCTCGCTCACCGTCCCGCCAGACGGCTTCTCAATTGCCGCGCTCGCTTTGGCGACGCTGGCGCCGGCGGCCGTGGCGGCCAATCCGGTGAGCAGCAGCGCCGATGTTGCGGCCAGCAGGCATGCCGGTGCAACGCGCTTGAATCGCGAAATTCGCATTACGGGTTGTTCCTCCTTATTGGGGGTTTGCTTGTTGAGATGCTTGGGTTGCCGTTGCGATCAGTCTTGGGACCCCGCCGATTGGTCCCCGAAGGGTGGGTGTCAGCCCATTCGTCCAGACACGTAGCGCTCGGTGTGGCCCTGCTGGGGATGTTCGAAGATCTGCTCGGTGTCGCCATGCTCGATGAGCTCTCCTTGGTAGAAGAACATCGTGTTGTGCGAGATGCGACGGGCCTGACCCAGGTTGTGGGTGACCACGATGAGGCTGAGCGCCGGTGAGAGCCGGCGGATCAGGTCCTCGATCATTTCGGTCGAGATCGGGTCGAGCGAAGAGGTTGGCTCATCGAGCAGCAGGACCTCGGGTCCCACGGCGAGGGCCCGAGCCAGGCACAGCAATTGCTGCTGGCCGCCGGAGAGGCGGAAGGGCGAGTCGCCGAGGCGGTCCTTGACCGCGTCCCACAGTCCGACCTCGGTCAGCCGGCGCTCCGCCACCACGTCGAGTTGCTTGCCCTTGGCGATGCGGTGGGCCTTCACCCCGGCCACCACGTTGTCCCGGATGGACATGGGAAAAGGATTCGGTCGCTGGAAGAGCATGCCGACCCGGCGCCGCAGCAGGAGGAGATCGATGTGGGGATCGAAGATGCTCGAACGCTCGAGCATGACATCGCCCTGGTATTTGAACCCTGCCACGCGGTCGTTCATCCGGTTGAGGGTGCGCAGGAAGGTCGACTTGCCCGAACCGGTCGGCCCGATCAGCGCGGTGATGGTCCCCCGCTTGAACGCGATGTCGATATCCGAGAGGATCGCCTTCTGGCCGAACTGAAGGCAGAGCTTCCTCGCTTCCATTATTTCGGACGGACGCTCGCGGTCGGGGTCGAGCGCTTCGAGGACGGGATCGAGGGCCGCGTGCACGGGTGCCTCGTCGGGTACCACCTTTGCCTCTACTCGGTCATCGCCTGCCATGGGGGAGGCTCCACATCCTTCGTCTCGTCAAGCGCCGGTCGCGATGGCCCGCTTCCGGGTGTGCGTCACTGATGCGCAATGTAACGATGGAAGGTGAACCTTCAGCGAACGGACGGCAACATGCGGGCAAAATGTACGTAATCATCCGCGACATCCCAGTTGGAGGCGCCATGTCCCCGGGGGAAACGGATACTGCAAAACCGCCCACTTCGCCGATGGTCGTTAATATCGGCCGACGCAAGGGGCGGCCGATCGCCTCGGAGAGGATGCATCCGTGAGCGCAGGACCTGAATGGGGGCCCCTGGCCCTTTTGGCCGGGGTGTGGGAGGGCGACGAGGGAGAGGACGTGGCCTACTCCAACGAGAAGGGCGAGATCGGCCTGACCCCCTATCGCGAGCACACCGAGTTCAAACCGTTCGGTCCGGTGGAGAACGGCATCCAGTCCCTTTACGGGCTCGACTACCGCATGGCGGCCTGGCGGGGCACCGAGGAGAATCCCTTCCACACCGAGGTGGGCTACTGGCTGTGGGATGCCGTGGACAGCCAGGTCATGCGCTGCTTCCTCATCCCCCGCGGCTCGGCCCTCATCGCCGGGGCCACGGTGGCTCCGGACGCCACGACGTTCACCCTCGAATCCACGGTGGGCTCGGAGACCTACGGCATCCTGTCCAACAACTTCCTGGCCGCCCAGGCCCGCACGGTGCGCTACGAGGTCACCATCGCCGTGGGTGAGGACGGCGTGTTCTCCTATGAAGAGGTCTCCCTCATTGAGCACGGCAAGCTGCCCGAGCACCTCAGCCACACCGACCGCAACGTCCTGCACAAAATCGCCGACGCCTGAGGCCACCTTGTAGGGTCAGCAACGGCCGGTAGGAGGTAGGAAATGTTCGAGTGGTCCGAGGAGCAGTTGGCGATCCGCGACACGGTGCGCCGTTTCGTCGAGGAGGAGATCAAGCCCCAGGTCGAAGAGCTCGAGCACGGGGACACCCCGCCCTACGAGGTCATTCGCAAGCTCTACCGCACCTTCGGTCTCGACAGCCTGGCCCGGGAGGGGTTCAAGCGGCAGCTTGAGCGAAAGCTCTCCGATACGCCGGCACCCGAGCGCGCCGAGGGCGGCGGCAACGCCGCCATGACCCTGATCCCCATCATCGAGCTGTGCCACTACTGCCCGGGCATCGTCACTGCCCTCGGGGTGAGCACGGGTCTGGCCGCCGGCACCATCATGAAGAGCGGCACGCCGGCCCAGATGGAGCGCTGGGGACTCGATCTCCTCACCCTGGACAAGATCGGGGCCTGGGCCATCACCGAGCCCAACTCGGGGTCCGACGCCCTGGGTGGCATGCAGTCGACGGCCAAGCGGGACGGTGAGGAGTACATCCTCAACGGGAACAAGACCTTCATCACCAACGGCCCTTACGCCGACACCATCGTCTTCTACGCCAAGCTCGACGACGGCAGTGATACGCCACTGCGCCAGCGTCCGGTGCTCACCTTCATCCTCGATGCCGGGATGCCCGGGCTCGAGCAGTCCAAGCCCTTCAGAAAAATGGGCCTGCACTCCTCGCCTACCGGCGAGCTCTTCCTGACCGATGTACGGGTCGACAAGGACCGGCTGCTCGGTGAGACCGAGGGACGCCCGGGTGGCCGCGAGGGACGCGAGAGCGCCAAGGGCAACTTCGTCACCGAGCGGGCCGGCGTGGCCGCCATGTCGCTCGGCCTGATTGAGGAATGCCTCAAGCTCTCCATCCAATACGCCAAGGACCGCCTGCTCTGGGAGCGCCCGATCGCCGAGTTCCAACTCATTCAGCTCAAGCTGGCCCGGATGGAGATCGCTCGGCTCAACGTGGAGAACCTGGTGTTCCGCCACATCGAGATGTCCTCGGCCGGCAAGAGCCTGACCCTGGCCGAAGCGTCGGCCATGAAGCTCTACTCGGCTCAGGCCGCCTCCGACGTGGCGATGGAGGCGGTGCAACTCTTCGGTGGGAACGGCTACATGGCCGAGTTCCGGGTGGAACAGCTGGCCCGTGACGCCAAGGTGTTTCAGATCTACGCCGGCACCGACGAGATCCAGGTCACTCACATCGCCCGCGACCTGCTCAGCCGCTGACCGGTCCGATCCGCTGTGGCTGAGCTGATCGGTCCGGCCCACGTCAACGCCGTTTTCGACGAGATGGTGGACCTGCGCCGAGCGGTGCACCGCCGGCCGGAGTTGGCCTTCGCCGAGCACGCCACCACGACCCTCATCCGCGATCGCATGGGCGCGCTCGGCATAGACGAGTCCCTCCGGGTCACCGAGACGGGTGGGATCTTCGCCTTCGATGGTGGACGCCCCGGCCGCACGGTCGTCATGCGGGCCGACATCGATGCCCTGCCGGTACAGGAGAACGATACGAATCCGCTCCACTCCGACGTCGAGGGCGTCATGCACGCCTGCGGACACGATGTGCACGTAGCCGCCCTCCTCGGGGTGGCCCACGTCCTGAGCGCACGCCGGGAGGAGCTCCCCGGTCGCTACGTCTTCCTCTTCCAACCGGGCGAGGAGGCCCTGTGCGGCGCCAAGCGCATGGTCGAGGGCGGGGCGCTCGACGCCATGGCGGGCGCCCGGCTCGTCGGTTTTCATGTGGCGTCGGTCCTGCCCAGCGGATTCGTCGCCCTGCGAGGCGGCATCGCCATGTCCGAAGCGCACTCTCTGCGCATCACCTTGGCCGGGCCCGGAGGCCACGGTGCCATGCCCACCGCCAAGGGCGACGTGATCAAGGCCGCGGCCGATCTGGTGTCCCGCCTGGCCACGGTGGCCGAGGGCCTGCACTACGAGGGCGCCGACTGCATCTGCAGTGCCGGCACTCTCTCGGCCGGCACTGCGGTCAACGTCGTCCCGACCAGGGCGACGGTGACCGGGACCATGCGCACCTTCACCGACGAGCAGCGCACGGAGGCCTTTGCCCGCCTGCGCGCCCTGTGCGACGCCATCGGCGACTCGCACGGGGTGACAGTCGAGCTCAGCGTGCCCGAGCAGACGCCGGCCGTGGTCAACGACGAGGGCGTCACCGACATCGTCGAGGCACAGGCCCAGGGCGTACTGGGAGCCCAGAAGGTCTTCCGCATGCCGCCCTCGTCGCCCAGCGACGACGTGAGCGAATTCCTCAACCACATCCCGGGCTGTTACTTCTTTGTCGGCGGGGCCCGGGTCGACGGAACGAGCGGGATGCACCACAGCCCCACCTTCGCCGTAGAGGACGAGTCCCTTCGGGTCGGGGCGGGCGTGATCGTGCGCAGCGCCCTCGCGTTGGCCGCACCGTGACCTCCGCGACCACAATGAGGCCATGAGCGCACAGGACCTGTTTTCGATCACGGGCCGCACGGCCCTGGTCACCGGGGGCACCCGGGGCATTGGCCGGATGATCGCGGGCGGGTTCGTCGAAGCCGGCGCCACCGTCTACATCTCGTCCCGCAAGGCCGAGGCCTGTGCCGAGGTGGCGGCCGAGCTCTCCGAGAGAGGCACCTGCATCGGGATCCCGGCCGACCTCTCCACCGATGGGGGGTGCCGAGGCCTGGCCGATGAGATCGGGTCCCGGGTGGACCACCTCGACATCCTGGTCAACAACGCCGGGGCCACCTGGGGCACCCCGCTGGCTGACTTCGACGAGGCGGCCTTCGAAAGGGTGCTGGCCCTCAACGTCAAGGGAGTGTTCCATCTCACCAAGTTCCTTGTCCCGCTGCTGCAGGCCGCCGGCTCCCAGGAGGACCCGGCCCGGGTCATCAACATCGGCTCCATCGACGGGATCTCCGTCCCCGTGCTCGAGACGTACGCCTACTCGGCCAGCAAGGCCGCGGTGCACCAGTTGACCCGCCATCTGGCCAAGCGGCTGGCTCCCTCCATCACGGTCAACGCCATCGCTCCGGGGCCGTTCCAGTCCAAAATGATGGCGGCCACCCTGGACGCCTTCGGGGAGCAGATCGCCGCCAGCGCGCCACTCAAGCGCATCGGCCGGCCCGACGACATGGCGGGTACGGCCATTTTCCTGGCCTCCCGGGCGGGCGCCTACCTGACCGGGGCCATCATCCCGGTCGACGGCGGCATCGCGACCACCCGCTGAGCCGTACACCCGTCTGATCCACAACCCAAAGGGGGGGTCCCGCCATGCTGTTGGTCCACGAGGTGCACAAGGTTGCCGGCGCTCGCGAAGAGGCGTTCGACGCGGCGTACCGCGACGAATACCTGCCGACGCTGGGCGAGGGCGACGACGCCCGGCTGCTGTGGTACCTCCGCCTGGCGCACGGGAGCGGAGCCGCCTACACGGTGGTCACCATCACCGGGTGCCGGGACGCCGCCGCCTGGACGGCCCTGGCTGATCGGGTGCGCCAGGGCGACCTGCAGGACTGGTCCTCCCGGATCGACGGCATGCGGCACGACCACGTAGCCAAAATCCTCACCCCCGTCTCGTGGTCACCCCGCCAGGGCATCGACCTGGCCACGGTGCCGGCCCAGGCCGAGGAGCACGAGCTGAGCCTGTTCATGGAGGACACGGCGTGGCCATTCGAGGGCGGGTTGCAGAACTACCTCAAGGCGGCGGGCACGCTCTACAGCTCCCAACTGGAGAAATCCAGGGAGGGCGGCCACGGCATCATCGAGCTCGAGGCGGCCTACCAGCCGGTCTTCGGCACCCACAAGACCACCGAAGTCATCCTCTGGCAGCGGGTGGTCAGCCAGAAAGCGTTGCTCTACCTCTTGGCCAAGGATCTGCCGTCTTCGGCCACGGCACCCGGCACCTGGATGCACGACGCCCTGGAAGTGCGCGACCAGTGGGAGAGCCGCATTTTGCGCTCGGCCAGCTGGTCGCCCCTCTTCTGACGTGGGCGACGGCGACGCCTTCGCGCTGGACCGGACGTTCATTCACCTCGGGCTGGGGGTGAGAGCGGTTCCGTTGCCGGGTTTCTCGTTCACACCTGAGTACCTGGAGCGCTACAACGAGCTGTCGGAGTCCGACGGGGACGAAGGCCGGTTGGTCTGCATCGTCCCCCAGGACGCCACATGGGACAGCTGGGAGCGCCACCCCGGCGGGGAGGAAGTGGTCTTCCTGTTTTCGGGCCGGGTCGACCTGGTCCAGGAGATCGACGGGAAGGAGCACGTCGTCGAACTGCACGCCGGTGAGGCAACCGTCAACCCACCTAACGTCTGGCACACCGCCCGGGTGCACGAACCGGGCCGGGCGCTGTCCATCACCCCGGGGCGCGGCACCGAACACAAGCATCTGCTGTAGCACGGTGCCACCAGGTGGCCCCTTTAGCTATCGATGGCCGCCCGGAGCTGAGCCAGCCGCTCGCGGTTCAGCGAGTACCACACCCATTTGCCCCTCCGGTCACCTCGGACGAGCCCCGCCTCGCTCAGGATCTTGAGGTGATGCGACACGGTGGGCTGGCTCCTGGCCAGGGGCTCAATGAAGTCACACACGCACACTTCTCCCTCGGGCGACGCGGCGAGGATGCTCAGCACCCGCAACCGGACCGGGTCCGCCAGTGCGCTGAACCCGCGGGCCAGCTCGGCGGCATCGACCGGGTCGAGCGGGGCGGCCAGCACCGAGGCACAGCACTCCACCGTTCGGGCCTTCGTCGCCGTCGCCGATTTGCTCATCGGACTCCTTACATTGACAGGTATCGATGTATCAGCCATACTCGATACATCGACCGACATCGATACTACCGGGAGGTCACCATGTCGAGGGTCCAGCTCGCACTCAATGTCAGCGACATCGACGAAGCCGTCGCGTTCTACTCAAATCTCTTCGGCACCGAGCCGGCCAAGCGCCGGCCGGGCTATGCCAACTTCGCCATCGCGGACCCGCCGCTGAAGCTCGTGCTGATGGAGGATCACGCCGCACGGGGTCAGGGAACAGTCGGCGCCCTCAACCACCTCGGCGTCGAAGTCGAGAGCACCGATGAGGTGACAGCCGCCACAAGACGCCTGGCCGACCAGGGCCTCGAGACCGAGGTCGAAGACCAGACGACGTGTTGCTACGCCGTTCAGGACAAGGTCTGGGTCAGCGATCCCGACGGTGCGCCCTGGGAGGTCTATACCGTCCTCGCCGATGCGCCGCCGGAGACGGGTGTCGCCGGCGACGGGTCTTGTTGCGTCCCCGAAGCCAGCGGGAGCGATCCGGTCGCGGTGGGCGCGGCCAGCACCAGTTCATCCTGCTGCTGAGTCGAGAGGGGTTGGGGCGTGCGGGACACGACGTGGTGGCGAAGACTGCTCGCCGAATTCCTGGGAAGTGCGTTCCTGGCCGCCGTCGTCATCGGCTCGGGCATAGCGGCCCAGCACCTCTCACCGGGCAATCTGGGGCTCGAGTTGTTCGAGAACGCAGCCGCCACGGCCACGGGGCTCTTCGCCATCATCTTGATGTTCGGGCCGATCTCGGGCGGCCATTTCAACCCGGTCGTCTCCTTCGTGGATGCTGCGTTCGGGGGGCTCAAATGGAAGGACGCCGCCGCCTACCTACCCTGCCAGGTTCTCGGATGCATCTGCGGTGCCATCGTGGCCAATGCGATGTTCTCCGAGGCCGCCATCTCCATCTCGACCAAGCACAGGGCAAGCGGACCCCATTGGCTCTCCGAGCTGGTGGCGACCGTCGGTCTGATGCTGGTGATCTTCGCACTGGCCCGATCCGCGCGCTCCCATCTGGCGCCGGCGGCGGTCGGCGCCTACATCGGGGCCGCCTACTTCTTCACCAGCTCGACCAGCTTCGCCAACCCGGCCGTCACCGTCGGCCGGATGTTCTCCAACACCTTCGCCGGCATCGCGCCGTCCTCGGCCCCGAACTTCATCTCGGCCCAGATCGTGGGCGGCCTCCTGGCCATCGGGCTGATCAGGGGGCTGTACCCGGGCCTGACCAAGGCCGAGGCGGCCGACGTGATTGAGCCGCACCTCCGTGGCGAGACCGACCTCGAGACCCGCTGAATCCGGACCTCCGATCACCTCACCAAGGAAGGGACCCCAATGCACCTCGTCGCCGTCGGCGGAAGCGATGCCGGCATCAGTGCCGCCCTGCGAGCCCGCGAACTCGATCCGACCGCCGAGGTCACCGTCGTGGTCGCCGACGCGTATCCCAACTTCTCCATCTGCGGCATTCCCTACTACGTCTCGGGTGAGGTCACCCACTGGCGCAACCTGGCCCACCGCACCCTCGACGACCTCAAGGCGACCGGCATGCACGTCCGCCTGGCCACGCTGGCCACCGAGATCGACGTGTCGGGCCGCCGACTGCACGTGGTGGACGAGGCCGGGGTCGCGGACCAGATCCCTTACGACCAGCTCGTCGTGGGGACCGGTGCCGTGTCGGCCCGACCCCCGTTTGAAGGACTGACAGGTCCGGACGCGCTCGGGCCGGCCGACGGGGTCCACCTGCTCCACTCGATGGGCGACACCTTCGAACTGGTGCGCACCCTCGAGGAGGCCCAGCCCGCCAGCGCGGTCATCGTGGGCGCGGGCTACATCGGGCTGGAGATGGCCGAGGGCCTGACCGACCGTGGCCTCTCGGTCACTCAGTTCGAGCAGCTCGGAGAAGTGCTCCCGACGGTCGACCCGAGTCTCGGGACCCTGGTGAACGCCGAGCTGAGCGCACACGGCGTCGATGTACGGACCGGTACAACGGTCAAGCGGATCGTTCGGGCGCCCAAGGGTTCGGCGGGACGGTTCCAGATCGGGACGGTCGAGTCGTCCGGTGCCGAGCTCACCGCCTTCGCCGACCTGGTCCTGGTGGTGGTCGGCGTCCGGCCCGACACGGCCTTAGCCGTCTCGGCTGGTGCCGAGTTGGGCGTCGGCGGTGCGATCGTGGTCGACCGTGGGATGCGGACCAACCTCGAGGGTGTCTTCGCCGCCGGGGACTGTGCCGTGACCCACCACCGTCTCCTCGGCCTCAGCTACCTGCCACTCGGCACCACGGCCCACAAGCAGGGCCGGGTCGCCGGTGAGAACGCCATCGGCGGAAGCCGCGAGTTCGCCGGCAGCCTCGGCACCCAGGTCGTCAAGATCTTCGACATGGTGGCGTCGCGCACGGGGCTGCGCGACCACGAGGCGGTCGCCGCCGGCTTCGACCCGGTCACCGTCGAGTTCGAGGCCGACGATCACAAGGCGTACTACCCCGGCAGCCACCGCATCCGGATGCGCTATACCGGCGACCGCAGGACCGGCCGGCTCCTCGGTGTCCAGCTCTTCGGGCACAAGCATGCCGAGGTCGCCAAGCGCATCGACATTGCTGCCGCCGCCATCTTCAACGAGATGACAGTCGACGCCGTGAGCGAGCTCGACCTCTCGTATACGCCGCCGCTCGGGAGCCCGTGGGACGCGATGCAGATGGGCGCGCAGGCTTGGGTGAGCGCCCAGCCCTCAAGCCGCGACTGAGAACGGGCGCGCCGGGGCCCTGCTCCTGGACTCGCCGGGACGATCAGGAGCCGGCGCGGGCGAGGAAGCGGAAGCGCCCCTCGAGCGACTCGACCATCACGTCGATGAAGCCGGCGCCGGCCAAGCGGGCCGGCAGCGTGTCGGGATCGACCGGGACATAGGTGTCGCCCACGTGGAGCTCGGCCAGCGAGTCGGAGGCCGAGCTGTCGGTACCGACCAGCAGGCCACCCGGGCGCAGCACCCGCTTCACTTCGGCCAGCAAGCGGTCCTGCTGCTCGGGCGTCGGGACGTGGTGGAGCATGGTGAAGCAGGTGGCCGTATCGAAGCGTCCGCGGTCGAACGGGAGCGAGGTGCCGTCGGCGTGGACCACGTCGACATTGCTGCCGGCCAGCCGGGTGCGAAGCGCATCGGCCAGCGCATCGTCGATTTCCACGGCCGTCAGCCGGGTCACCTGACCACGCAGGACGTCGGTGGTCATTCCGGGTCCGGCGCCGACCTCGAGAACGTCGTCGCCGAGTTCGGCGCCCGTCAGGGCCCACGGCAGGAGCTCCTCCGCCACGAAGGTGGCCCATTCAGGGCTGGCGCAGAGGGCGAGATGGACCTCGTTCATGCGGTGCGTGGCCCGGGCGCGAGGTCGTGCGGCCCCTGCGGCAGGTACCCACCGGCCTCGCGGATCGCCTTGCCCCAGGGCTCGAGCAGCGCCAGCAACTCGTCGAAATCGTGGCCGAGCGTCCGCACCACGACCTCGCACTGTCGGTCGGTCGTCTGCTCGATCGACTCTCGAAAGGCGCGCCCCGGTGCGGTGAGTCCTCCTCCGGCCACCAGCCCCCGCCCGGCCAGGCGTTCTTCGGCCGCGTCGAGCTGGTCGTCCGTCCAGGCGCGCGTGCGTACGTAGCTGCGCATGGGCAAGCCCCAATAGAGCTCCGAGAGCAGCCCGATCTCGGTGGCGTCGAGCCCGGCGGACGTCCAGGCCGCCGTGTGCGCGTCGCCGCGGTATTCGCGCAACAGATCGGTCAGGCGCCACATGTCGCCGACCGGGTCGCCGGGCAGGCCGAGATTCAACAGTCCGGCGTAGAGCGGGCGACCCTCCGGCCGGAGGGGCCCCGTCGCCCGCCGGAGGAGCGCGGTGGCCCGAGCCAGCCCGTCCGGCTGTTCGCCGAGGATGCGCACCAACTGAGCCGTCGCCCCCCTGGTGCGCGCCGCGCAGATGGTCGTGGCGTCGCAGAGGGTCCAGCCGTACGAGACGCCGGGCACCACCGCGTCGGGATTGAAGACGGCGAAGGCCGCGGCCACGAGCTCTCCGGGCACTTGCCCCATGACGGAGCCGCGGCTGGTGAAGTAGGCCGGGCCGTCGGGTAATTGGACCCCGTTGCCGATGGCCAGTGGGCTGGCCGAGAAGCCGAGCTTCTCGTACTCCGCATGGCACTCGCCCAAGAAGTAGACCTGGCCTGCCACCGGCTCGAGGGCCATGGCCAGCTGGCGCGTCAAGAGACCGGCCTCCATTGCGCTCATGGCGCGACCGTCGGGGTGATGGACACCGCGTCAGACTAGGCCTGACCGGGTCTGTTGGTCTCGGGACCGCGGGCCTTCCACTGGCGCCTCGTCATGCGCCAGGTGCAGTCGATACCGATCTCCCCCGGCGCCGCGATGTCGTCGGGTCGTTCGCCGGCCCACTGGTAGCCCAGCCGGGGCGGGACCCGGGCGCTGAGCACGTTGGCCTTGTCGTGGTGGATCTCGATGGCGGGGAGTCCGACCACCTCGAACGCGGCGTCGGTCAGCAGCCGGGCCGCCCGGGTGGCATAGCCCCGACCGAGATGCGCGACATGCACCCAGTACCCGATCTCGGTGGCATCGTGCCCCTCCCGGCGGACGTAGCCCGTCCCCCCGACCACCTCGTCCTCGAACAGCATCGCCATCGGGGTGGCGGCACCGTCCTCCCACATCGTCTGCCACTCCTCGATCAGAACCAACCGCTGATCGAGGGTGAGCGGCTCCAAGGAGATCCACGCCATCCAAGGAGCGAGGTGGTCCAGGTTCTCGTGGATGGCCCGGTGCAAGGCCTCCACGTCCTCACCCCGCCACAGCCTGAGCACGAACGGCCCGTCCTCGATCCGCCCTGGAAGCCTCGCGGTCACCAGAGGGCAGACTAGTGACGATGTCCGCCGTCACCCCGCTGAACAAGGGGACGATCGTCGTCGAGGGCGGCGCGCTGGTGGCCGCCGAACCCGCCCAAGTGCTCGAGTTCGTGCTCGATGTCGACCGCTACCGCCAGGCCGACCACAAGATCCGCCGGGTCCGGCAACTGGAACGTCACGGTGACGACGTGGTCGTCGCCATGTGGACCCGGGTGCGCGGCGTGCCGGTCGCGGCCAGGCAACGCATGCACCTCACCCCCGGGGAACGGATCGACGTGTACAACGAGCCGAGCTGGCAGGATCGCTTCACCGGCTTCCACGGTGAATTCATCTGCCAAGGAGCCCCAGGCGGTACCGAGGTCACCCACCGCTACACCTTCACCTTCAAGGGTCCGGCGCGTGCCGTCGCGCCGCTCCTGCGTGGTTGGCTGGCTCACGACATTGAGCAGGAGGTGGTGCGGCTGGCAGCGATCTTCGCCCGGGGGCCCGGGTCGGATCCACTTAGCTAGCCGGCGGCCGTCGGGAAGACCATCGGGAAGTGCTCGATCGAACGGATGGAGGGCGTGTAGACGAGCGTGTGTCCGTCGAGCACCGAGTACTCGGGAATTCGACGGTGCCACTCGCGCAGCGCCACCCGGAGCTCCATCCGGGCCAGGTGCGAGCCCAGGCAGCGGTGAACACCGCCACCGAAGGCGAGGTGCCGGTTCACCTCCCGGTCGAATCGCACGACATCGGCGTCGGGGAACTCGGCCTCGTCCGTGTTGGCCGATCCGAGCATGATCATCACCTGGTCGCCCTTCTTGATCGGGCAGCCGTTGAGCTCGGTGTCGGCCACCGCGGCACGGGCGACCCCCATCACCGGGGTCTCCCAGCGCAGCAGCTCCTCGATCGCCGAAGGGATGAGGCTCGGGTCCCCGACCAGCTGCGCCCGCTGCTCGGGGTGCTGGGCCAGGTAGCTGAACATGCAGTCCAGGGTGGAGGTCACCGTGTCGAGACCGGCGATGAGAAAGAGGAAGCAGATGTCGAGGATGTCCTCCCGGGTCAGCCGGATGCCCTCGACTTCGGCGTCGAGGAAGTGGGACAGGAGGTCGTCGCGCCGCTCCTTCTCGCGCTCGTCGAGAACCTCGTTGAAGTAGGCGTAGACCGAGTCCGCCGTCTTCTGCTGGTACTCGTGGACCGGCGCCGTTCCCCAGGTCTCCCCGGTCACGTGGTCGGGACGGATGATCCCGTCCTTCATGATCAGGAAGCGTTCGAGCTGGTCGAGCGGGAGCCCGAGCAAGGTCAGGAACACCTGGGAGGGGAACGGGATGGAGAACTCCTTGGCGAAATCGACCTCACCGCGGTCGACGAAGCGGTCGATGAGGTCGTTGACCAGAACGGCCACCGACTCCTCCATCAGCACCATCTTGCGCGGCGAGAAGAGCGGGTCGAGGAGCTTGCGGTACTTCTTCTGCTCCGGTGGGTCGATCTGCAGCGGGATCATCGGGCGCACGTTCTTCAAATCGACCGCGTCCATGTTGGACGAGAAGACCTCGGGGTGGCGAAGGGCCTCGTCGATCTCGGCCTTGCGGCTGAGCAGGACGCCCATGCCCTCGAGCACCATCACGGGTTCGTCCCGCATCAGTTTGAAGAAGGGCTGCGGATTGGCCGCCATCTCGGGGTCCATGCCGTTCATGGGGTTGCCGCCGGGTACTTCAGTCTCGGTGTCCATGTTTCCTCTCCGTGGTGATGACCGTGGTGGTCGTGCCGATTCGCAAGGTTCGAAAGTCCGTCCGAGTCGCAGTCATGTCGAGTGTCCCGCCCCTCGACTAGGCCGAGGTGGGCAGGAGGATGCCGTTGATGGACTGGACGAGGGCCCGGTCGTCGGGCTCGGGAATGATGAAGCTCGAGGCGAACAGGCGGACGACGACGTCGGCCAGCTGCTCACGGCTGAGATGACCTGACGCCACCACCGGCACCGCGTCGAAGGCGTCGCCCAATTGCGAAAGCAGGGCCGCCTGGAGTTTGGGCAGGTGGGCCAGGAGGTAGCCCAGGACGAAAGCCGGCTCCGATTCGAAGAGCGAACGCGCCGGGTGCATGCGGATGTAGTCGAAGGCGAAGGCCACCAGCGCCTCGATACGCGCCGCCGGGTCCTCAACGGCACCGAGCGCCGCCGCCAGCCCTTCGGTGAAGCGGCTCTCGTCGTAGACCGCCACCGCGGCCAGCAGACGGTCCTTGCTCGGGAAGTAGCGGTAGAGCGTGCCCCGCGACACTCCCGCCGCCTCGCTCACCTCCTGCATACCCAGCCGGCGGACCCCACGGCGACCGAGGAGCCGCAAGGTGGCGCCGAGGATTCTCTCCTCGGTCGACCCCGGACCTCCGGCTGGCTCTGGGCCCGGACGGGCCACCGCCCTCCCGCCCGGTCGGGGCGCCCTTGGTGGCTGCAGGGTCACCGTCACTTGCAACATATTAGACATTTTCCGTATCTTTTGTCTTATCGGGTCGGGACAAACGCGGGAGGTGGGCAGCGTGCAGGCACCTGAAGGCCGGCCCCGCTGGCGTGTCGTCCAGTGGACCACCGGGATCGTCGGGAGCACGGCGCTACGGGCCATCGTCGAGCATCCCGACCTCGAGCTCGTGGGCTGCTACACCCACTCGGCCCAGAAGGCGGGTCAGGACGCCGGGCTGCTTTGCGGCATCGAGCCGGTCGGGATCCGGGCCACCAGCGAGGTGGCCGACATCATCGCCCTCGCCCCGGACTGCGTCGTCTACATGCCGCAGTGGCCCGACCTCGGAGAGCTCGAGCAGCTGCTGCGCGCCGGCATCAACGTCGCCACCAGCGCCCGGCTGGTCAATGGCCGCCACTACGGCGAGGGAGCCGGCGAGCGTCTGGCGGCCGCCGCGGCCTCGGGCCAGGCATCGCTGTACGGCAGTGGGTGCAACCCGATGCACGTGCCTACCGTCGCGCTGGCCAGCACCGCCATGTGCCGGCGGGTCGATCGGCTGGCCATCACCGAGTCGATGGACTGCGCCCTCTATGCCTCGGCCGGCAACTGGCAGGCGTACGGCTTCGGCACGCCACCTGAGGAAGCTCGACTACGAGATGAGCTCTGGCGCCTGGAGCCCGACTACCTCGAGGCGCTCGAGATCGTGGCCGACGGCTTACGCCTGCCGGTCGACGACTACACCCTGGAGCTCGACTGCGCCGTGGCCAACGAGGACAGGGACCTCGGATTCATGTCGATCCCCCGGGGCACCGTGGCCGCCCTCGACGCCCGATGGTCCGCCCTCTTCGAGGGCCAACCCGTCGTGACGATGCGCACCACCTGGAAACTCGGATCGTTCCTCGGTTACACCGAAACGCCCGACTGGCCGCTCCTCTACGGCTACCGCATCGACGTGCAGGGCGAGCCGAACCTGAGGCTCAAGCTCAACTTCTCCTTCGACGACCTCGAGCACATCGACATCGGGGTGACCACCGCCATGCCGATCGTGAACGCCCTGGCGTCGGTGTGCGCCGCGCCGGCCGGAGTGCTCTCCCCGCTGGACCTCCCGCTCGTCACCGGTCGCCACGGGTCGCCGCGCCAGCCGAAGCCACGGCCGGGGCTCCACTGACGAATCCCGGTCACCGGCTGACGCGGAACGATGCACTCGTGCCGGTGAACGCCTGGAGCTCGCGTCCGGCGACGAGGGCGTCGCCGTGGTAGACGATCCGGTAGTCGCCGTCGGCGGCACTCTCGGGAATGGCCCAACTGACCGTCACCTCGGAACCACCCCGTCCAGTCCGGGCCCACGAGAAGCGGGTGTCCCAGTCCCCGTCGTCGGCGATCCTGCGCCAGGACTTCCCGATCAGCTGCTGGACCTCGGTGTAGGTGCCACCGCGGTGCAGCAGGTTGTTCGGATGCGCCCCGACGAAGACGACCGTCACCCGTTGTCCCGCCGGATAGTCCGGCCTCGGGGCGACCACCACGTCGCCGAACGACTTCCCTGGTGGCGCGACGTCAAGGGTGGCCCGGGCGCGCCGGCGCCGGGCGCGACCCGAGAGATCGGCGGTCGGCTCGCCCTCGGTCAGCGGAGTCCCGTCCCGCATGGCGGTCGCCAACGCGGCCGCCGTCTGCATGAGCGCCGGGAGCTCCCAGCGGCCGAAGAGCGTGCTGGCGCCCTCGTACTGCTGCGCCTCGTACTCCTCGGGCGTGGTGACGTAGTGGATGTACCCGTTGGAGTACCCGGCCACCAGGACATCGGCCAGCTCGGCGCCGACGATCTGAGCCACCGTCCGGCGCAACCGGAGACCGGCGGTGATCGTCACCTCGCCCGGGATGCCGATCAGGTAGAGCGGGCCGAGGCGCAGCAGTTGCACCGGCACCCGTTGCGCCACCACCGGCACGACGCGATTGAGGAACCCGCCCGGCAGCATGATCCCCTTGGGCGCCTGGGAGTCCCGCAACCGCTCCGAGAGCCCGTAGGCGATCTTGGCGGGCCAGTCGAACCACGGATTCCTGCCTTCGCGGAATCCGGGGAACGCGGGGCCGTCGGCCCAGGCACCGGCGAACGAGGCGGAGCCTCCAGCCGGCCCGCTGGTCGAGTGGGTCTGCCCGTCGCCGCTGAACTCGGGCCGGACCGCGACCGAGGCCAGATCGAGATAGAGCACCCGAGAATCGACGGGACCGGTCACGGGCATGCCGGCGTCTTCGGCCAGCGCCACCGCGGCCTCGTACTGGCGCAGACCGACGATCCTGGTGTTCTCGAACTCGTCCTCGGTCGGGCCGCTCCCCGGGCGCAGATTGAGGTTGGGCGACATGTCGCCGGCGTTGGTCTGCGCGAAGGCGCCGACGAACGCCGGCTTGGCGTCTGCGTCAGTCAGATAGTCGACACCCTTGACCTCGCGCTCCCAGTGGTAGCCGGCATACCCCTTGTTGTCCGAGCTGATCAGGTGGTTCTCGTTCGTCATGGAAGTGTTGTGGGTGGGGAACCAGTTGATGGCACCGACTACCTTGCCGCGCCGCTCGATGCGCAGCAGGGTCGTCTGCGGGTCGATGCCGTCGGGGAAGAAGGCGCGGTCGTCTTCGGGGTTCCGCTCGAAGGCGATCCGGGAGCGGTTCACGCTGGCGTGGTGCAACTCACCGTGGCTCAGCACCAGCCGGGAAGGCGCCAGGTCGGCATGGGCCCGGGTGACCGCCTCGAGGATGCCGTCGACCAGCGCCCGGAAGGTCTTCGGACGAAAGCCCTTGGTGTTCGAGTTGTAGAGAAGGTGGTGGGAGTACCCCCCGGGTGCGCAGTGGGTGTGCGTGGCCGTGATCATGGTGTTGGCCACGGTGTAGCGGTCGCCGTAGGTGACCCGGAGCCGGCGCAACACCTCCTGGTGGACGCTGTCGAAAACCAGAGGGAGGTCGTTGATCACCAGGAGCAACCGTGGCCCGTCCTCGCCTACCGCGACGATGAAGGCGCGGGTCCGTTGCCGGGTGTGGATGCCCTCGGTCTGCTGGTCGGCCTTGCCGTAGCCGAGCATCCCGCACTCAGCCGCCTCACCGGTGATGTCCGACAGGCCGCGGCCGACCCGCAGCAGTGCGTCGCTCATGACCTCACACCGTAGGTCGCCCGGCCGGACCGACGCCTCATTGGTAGCGTGCCACCGTGCGCATCGTCTCCCTGCTGCCGTCGGCCACGGAGATCCTGTTCGCGGTCGGCGCGGGCGACGACGTGGTGGGCGTGACGTTCGAGTGCGACTTCCCCGCTGCGGCGCGCACCCGCCGGATCGTGTCCACCACCAGCCTGCCCGAAGGCCTCACCTCGGCGGAGATCGATGCCACCGTCCGCGCCCGGGTGGCGGCCGGTGAGGATCTCTACTCCCTCGATGAAGGGGCCCTGCGCGACATCGACCCCGACCTGGTGCTGACCCAGGATCTCTGCGCGGTGTGCGCGGTCGACATCAAGGACGTCGAGGGGGCTCTGGAGCATCTCGGTTGCCGCGCCGAAGTGGTCACCCTCGATCCGATGAGCCTCGAGGAGGTGCTCTCATCGATCGAGACCGTCGGACGGTCGACCGGCCGCGAGGCACAGGCGGCGGGCGTGGTCCAGTCCCTGCGGCAGCGCCTGGACCGGGTGGCTGCGGCGACGGTCGGTCGCCCCAAGCCCAGGATGGCCGTACTCGAGTGGACGGATCCACCGTTCTCCTCGGGCCACTGGGTGCCCGACCTGGTCACCGCGGCCGGCGCCGTGCCGGTGCTGGGGTGCAGCGGGGAGCGTTCCCAACGGACGGAGTGGGCCGCGGTGGCGGCGGCGCAGCCCGAGGTGATCGTGGTGGCTCCGTGCGGCTACCGCCTGGACGGGGCCGAAGAATTGACCCAGCAGATCGTCCGTTCGGGGGACCTACCCGAGGGCGTGCCGGTGTGGGCGGTGGACGCTGACGCCGCCTTCGTGCGGCCCGGACCGCGCCTCATCGAGGGGGTCGAGACCCTGGCGCACATCGCGCACCCCGACGCGGTGCGAGCCCCCAAGGGGATGCTGACGCGCGTCGGCTGACCGGCCCGCCTCGATCAGCTGGGCGACCGTCGCCTGCTCACCAGGGCGAGACCACCTTCCTCCCGTTGGATCCGAACGAAGGAGCGATGCCGGGATGGGGAACCAGGCGGTCGTTCTTCATCGCGTCGGCCGGCTCGGCAGGGCCCGGCCGGGGATCGGGGACCGACTGGTGGGCGAGGCGTTGCCGGGTTCTTTTGAAGAAATTGGACGCCTGCCGACGACGCGCCGGCCCCTGGTCGGGATCGAGGAAGTACGCAGCTGAGAATCCGACGCCCGAGAGCAACAGCCTTCCGGCCGAGCGCTTGGCGTGGCGGGCGTGTCGTGTGACATCCGCAAATGCGGCTCGCGGTTCAACCATGGTGTTTCCTTTCGTTGCTCTTGGCTTACCCGAATTGCGAGATGAGGAACCCGATTGAGCAGATTGAGATGGAGTCTTGACGGGTATAACTCGTGTGTCGGCGGGCAGCGAAGAAACCCGTCAACGGCCTGCCGCGAGGATCGAAATAAGTGCTTGTCTGACTTCGCGTCAGGCCGGCCGCACCAGCGGGCATTCCCGACATGATCCCAAGGGATTTCAGGTGGTTGAAGCGAAGACAGGACAGCGACGGTGGAAGCGGTACCGGGTCAAGCATCGGACGGTCCAGCGCTCAGTGGGGAGCCGATGGCTCTACACCATCGACCACTACACCTCCCTCGCCGTCGCTGCCTTGGCGATCGGAGTGCTTCTTGTCGGGGCCGTCGCCATCGGTATCGCCAGCGGGTTCCCGAAGGCCTGGATCATCGCGTTCGAGGCGTCCACGTCCGGGGTGACCCTGGCCATGGTGTTCGTGATCCAACACACACAGGAGTGGGAGCAGGCCGCGACGCAGCGAAAGCTCGATGAGCTATTGCGGGCACTCCCCGAAGCGAGGACCGGCCTGATGATGCTGGAGGAAGCCTCGGAAGAAGTGATGAAGGAGGTCGAGGAAGGTCAGCGCGACCTCAAGCGACACACCCCCCACGGGCGGGACGCTCAGTCCTGAAGCCCGGGAGTGCCCGGGCCTGCGCTCAGCCAGCGCTCGCTGGGACGAGCAGTCCTTCGAAGTCCACCACGCACGAGGCGGCGAGGTTCGACACCAGCTTCTCGGCGTACGGGGCGAGCGCCGTGGCCAGCGCGGTTTCAGCGGTCAGGACCTTGGTCCGATACGGCAGGTAGTACGGCGACAAGACCGAGAACCCTTCGTTCTCCAGCCCTTCGAATTGGGCAAGCAACGGCGTCAACGACGGCTCTGCGGCGGCATACACCTGCGCGAACTCCACCAGGAACGGCCCGAATAGCTGCAGCACCGGCTGGAAAACCGCCGCCGACGCGAACGCCTCGGCGGAGAATGGGCCGAAGAGGGGCGAGAGGGCGATCAGCGACTCCAACCCGCCGGTTTGAGTCGGAGTGGCCAGCGGCAGCGGGCAGGAGGGGAGCGGCAGGGTGGCCGGCAAGCCCGGAGCGGCCGTCGGGACAGGCGTCGACGTCGCCGCCGGATCCGTCGCCGGGGCCGTCACACCGGCGGCCGTGACAACGGGGGAAGGGGTGCTCGCACCGTTCGGAGTCGGGGCAACCAGCGCCGGCGCTCCGGCGGCGGAACCGGCCAATGGTGTGGCCGGGTCCGAGGTGGCCGGTACGGGGCTCCTGGATCGGTCGGCCGCCTCGGTCTTCTTGATGACGGTGGTGGTGTGCTTGGTCACGGTGCGCCCACCACTCACCGCCATGACCCCCAGAGCAGCGACCGAGAGAAGAGTCACCAGGGCCGAGCCCAGCCGCAGGGCATGCAGCCGGCGGCTCCGGGCGGCGACCATGACCTCCGCGCCGTCGGGTTCGGCGGTCGTCATGCGGTGCCCTGAGCCGGGGTGGGAGTGCTCCAGATGTTGTTGCATCGCTCACAGACCTCAGCCGGGATGACACCGAGCCGCATCAGCACCGCAAAGACCCGGCAACCGAGGCAGAGTCCCACCGCCGATTCGAGCAGGGCAGCCACGGTGAGCAGGCTGAGCACGATCTGCGCCGCTCCCCAGTAGCCCAGACCGGTCAAGATCAGTGCGGCCACCGAGAAGGCGACGCCGATCCCCTGAGCGAACCGCTTGGGCGGCCCGGCCACCGGCCGCTCAGCCAGGTGCAGACGAGGCGTCAACACCCGCGTGACGAATTGGCCCAGCGGGCTCAAGGTGGGACCGGTCAGGACGCGGGCGACAAAACCGTAGGCGATGACGATGGTGGCCCACTTCAGATCAAGGCTGATGGTCAAGAGGCTCATCACCACGACTCCGGCGGCCACCAATCGAGCGGACACTTCGTTGACCGGATTGGGGAAGGAGAACAGGCGCCTCGCACTGTGGCGGGACGCTGTGATTACTTGGTTCTGGCTCATGGTCACCTACCTTCGACTCGGAGGGTTAGCGGGCGTTGACGGCGGAGGGCGCGTTCGGACCACATCACCCCACCCAAACCGAAGGCGCCGACGATGGCCGCCAGCGCGATCAGCCAAGACGACGGGCTCCACCCACCTTGTCCAGTCGTGATGGTGCGCGACGATTGAGCAGTGCGAACGTCGCTCCCGGTACCGGTGGCGCCGGGTGGCGCGCCTCCCGGTATCGAACCGGACGGAGTTGCCGTGGTCGGAGTCACACCAACAGTGGGCGTGGCGCCGGCTGTGGATCCAGCGGTCGATGAGTGGCCACTCGAAGGCGCGGTCGTGGCGCCCGACCCTGGGAGCACGCCGGACGCCACGCCGCCACTCGCGCCCGCTGACCCGCCAGATGAGGAAGCGGCGGGAATGAAGCGGCCGGTGAGATTCCAAAAAGCGGAGAAGCCGTTGAATGGACCGCCTACCACCTGGCTGGACCACTGCAGGGTGTAGGACCCCGTCGGCACGTTGTAGGTGCCGACCACTGGAGTCGTGTTCCCCGGCGCGGACCCTCCGGGCTTGGGCGACCCCTGGTTGAACTCCTGGTTGTTCCAGGACACGCCGAAGCTCTCGAGATTCCCCGAGAGCGCTGTCCCGTTGGCGGTGATGGTCGGCGCTGGCGCCGGCGCCCCCGTTTGGGGATCAACCGAATTGGTGGCCGTGGCGAATTTCACGCCCTCGAAGGCGACCGGCGTGGTGATCTGGTGGGAGAGCGCGTTTCCCGCCCCATCAAAGGCGGGTGACGGTTGGGGCTGATACGAACCTGTGACCAACCCGCCCGCCGTGCCCGGCGAAAGCGGCGTCACGGTGTGGTCGCTGCACGAGGAGTCGCTGTTCGAGAAGTACGGGCCGGAGCTGTTGGTGCCCCCCGAGAGGACCATGCGGAGATAGGTACCACTGGCCAACCCCCCGCTGCACGACCCTGGGGTAACGGTGAAGGTGCCGATCAGCGGCGTCGGCGCGGCCGCCGCCGGCCCGATCTTGAACAGGGTCCATCCGGCAACCGCCACGAATCCGGCGGCCACCCACCGGAGGATCAGGCGGCGAGGCGGGAGATGGATGTCAGTTCGGTATCGCACGGGCGTCCAGTCCTTACTTGTTCGGAACGAATGTCCCAGCCAGGTGCCAATAGCCGGTGAATCCGTTGAAAGGGCCGCCCACCACCTGACTCGTCCAAGTGATGACGAACGCGTGCGAGGAAGCGTTGTAGGTGCCCGTCAACGGCCGGGTGAGTCCAGGATGGGATCCTCCCGGCTTCGGCGAGCCCTGGTTGAAGTAGAGCTTGTTCCACGCCGCCGACCACGCCTCGATCTGACCGGAGAGCTTCCCGTTCTTATCGATGATGGAGGGCGCGGGCACCGACTCGCCCGTCTGGGGATCTGTCTTGTTGGTGGCGATCGAGAAATTGATGGCGGTGAAACCCTGCGGTTGCACGATGGCGTTGGCCAGCGCGCCGCCCTGCGCGTTGAAGGCGGGCTTCGGGTTCGGCTGGTACCGGCCCGTCACCAAGCCGTCCTGACGCCCTGCCACGGCCAGGGTGTAGGTCTTGTTGGAGCACAGTGAGTCCGGATTCGCGAAGAAGCCGCCGTGGGCTACAGAGCCCCCCGGGTTGATCATCCGGAAGTACGTGCCCGTCACCGTGTAGCCCTGGCACGCCCCGGGGTCGAGCTTGAAGGTGCCGATCAGGGCCTTGGGAGCGGACGAGGAAGCCCCGGACGGACTCTGGATGGCGGCAGATACCACGGCGCTCAATGCCGCGGCGAGCCCGATGGCAAGGGGGCGGAATCGGTTCATGAAGAGACTCCTTGGAACTGCGCGACCCGAACGTGAGCGTCTTCGGGCACCTTGGTCTTCTGGCGCTTCTTCTCGCCGGATCCCGCCGCCAGCGCCAATCCGGCCACCAGGATGCCGGGCGTCACGAAGAACCAGGGGAAAAGGGGGAAGGGCGGGAGGCCGGCGATCGCTTGATACCGCGTCACGTTGTCACTCATGGCGCCGATCATCGGGGTCATGTCATTGAGGATGTGGACCCACTTCGCATCCAGCGTGGCCACGGCCGGGAACGCCGAGTTGATCTGCGCCGCCGTCAGTCGGGCGTGCTCGAGACTGGGGACGATCTCCAGACGGATGGCGCCCTGACCGACGGCCATGGTGGCGAAGTAACCCTGGATCTGCTCGACGTTGCTGGTCGTCTCGATGGTCTTGAAGGCCGACATCATCTGCCCGCCCTTAGGAGCCCGCTGGAACATCTGAAAGATGCCCGGGGCGGCGACGAGACCGACGCCGAGAACCACCAGCGCCCATCGGCTGCGGGGACGGAGACGGGGCCGCCTCAGCGCCGTGAGCGCGAGGCCGAGGATGAGCACCCCGGGGATGACGAAGAACCATGGAAAGAGCCTGAAGCTAGGCAGCGCGGCGACGGCCAGGTAATTGCCGAGGTTGCCCTGCACCTGATTCATCAGGTGAGTCATCCTCGAATCAATGGCCGGCCACTGCTGATCGAAGCTCGTGAAGGTGGGATAAGTCGAATCGAACGCGGCCCGGTTGACCGAGCCACCCCCCAAGAACGCCGCAACCTGGGTGTCGCTCTGCCGGACTCCGGCATTGATCTCCCTGAGGTCGGTCTGAAAGCCGTCGAGGCGCGCCGTTGTCATGAACGGTTTGAACTGACTGATCATGACCGCGCCCTGAGGTGCGGCACTGAACATTTTGAAGCCGATCGGCATGATGACCAGGGACAACCCGAACAGCGCGACGGCAATTAGGGCCCAGCGCTTCGGGCGCACCGCACCGGGGGCGGAGTCAGGGGAAATCATCGCTGAAACCATGAGATCAGTTGCCCACTCAATTCGTCCGTCCGTAATGCGCCGCCACGGTGCCGGTGGATCAGAATAGCATAACTCCGACTGATTTAGTCAAGTAGTGGCGGAGCCGGGGCCTCCGTACCTCGGTGTATGTTCAGCTGAAATGGCGGGACTCGTAGCAGAAGCGGAGCAACTGGGACGCGCTAACCCGCCGCGGGCGCGACGCAACCGGGCCACTCTCGCCTCGGTGGCCGGAATCGCCGCCATGACCTGCTTCCTCACCGTTCCGGCCGCCACGACCAGGGCGTCCGCCACCACTTCGGACGTGGCAGCCGAGACGTCGTTGGCCGGCGACGGGCCGAACGTCGTACCGGCCGATCCCTTCTCCCTCGACGCCCCCGGTCTGGCCCCGGGTCAGATTGAGATGACGACCGTCTCGACCCGACCGACGCTGGTCACCGGCCCCGAGGCCCGCGTCCAGGTCCGGGGCGTGCAGCCCGACGATTCCCTCCGGGTCACCTCGAATGGGACCGACGTGTCAGACGCGTTCGCCCCGATCGCATCTCGCCCTGATCAGGCCGGAGGGATCCGGGAGGGAGTGGTGCCCAAACTCCAACTCGGCACGAACCGATTCACGGCGACGGCCGTCGATGGCCACTACGGAACCCGCACGGTGACCCTCACCGTGATCGACCACCCGCTTGACGGACCGGTGATTTCGGGCCCCCATCAAGCCCCCTTCGAGTGTTCCACGGCCGCATCCGGAATGGGCCAACCGACCGACGCCAATTGCGATGCGCCGACCCAAGTCACCTGGTACGCCCGCACCAATCTCGGGAAGTTCGTGCCACTCTCCAATCCCGATGGACCGCTGCCCAAGGGCACGGCTCGTACCGAGCTCGACGGCCGGTTGGTGCCCTTCGTGGTGCGCGTGGAATCGGCGGTCATCAATCGTTCGATCACGCGGATCGCCGTGCTCGATGATCCGGGCGCTCGGGGCCCGGGTGCGGCGTTCCAGCCGACCGAATGGAACCACAACCTGCTGTACCAATTCGGCGAGTCGTGCGGGACGGGCTTCAAACAAGGCTCGAACTCAGCCACCGATGTCTTCGGTCAGATCACGAATCTCTCGACCAGTGACATCGCCGGACCGTTCCTCGATCTGACCGGAGAGCTCAGCGCTGGTTGGATGGTGGCCGAATCGACGCTCACCACGTTCGGAGTGTCGTGCAATCCCGGCACGAGCGCCGAGACGCTCATGATGGTCAAAGAGCACATCACCGACCAATACGGCGACGTGAACCACACCATCGGTGCCGGAGCCTCGGGCGGGGCCATTCAGCAATACCTGGTGGCCAACAACTACCCGGGATTGATCGATGCCGGCACGCCGTTGCTGTCCTTTCCCGACGTACTGACCACGGCCATGACGGTGTCGGACTGCATCCTGCTCAATCACGTCTTCACCAACAACCCGCAACAGTGGAACATCATCCGGCAGGACGCCGTAACCGGCGAGATCGATCCCGAGACGTGCGACGGTTGGCAGGCTGAATTCGGATCGGACCTCGATCCGAATTCCTGCCCGGGCGGCATCCCGAAGAGCCAGATCTACAACGCCGCCACGAATCCCAACGGCGTGCGCTGCGACCTGGAGGACGACGACGTAAACCTGCTCGGCCGGGATGCCTCCGGTCAAGCCATCCTGCCCATCGACAACACGGGCGTGCAGTACGGCCTGGACGCGTTGTCATCCGGGGCCATCACGGCCCAGCAGTTCATAACCCTGAACCGGGACATCGGTGGCTTCGATCACGACGGCAAGTTCGTGGCGGCGCGCAACCAGATCTCGCCAACGGAGGCGGCGCTCATCTATCAAAGTGGCGAAATCACCGGTCGGGGGGCGCTGGCCGAAACGCCGATCATCGACCAGAGCATCCCGCCCGCCGATCTGGTGCCTGACCTCGACATCCACCAGCAGATTTGGCCTTACGTCATGCAGGCTCGTTTGGAAGCCACCGGGGACACCGACAGCCAGGTCATATGGAGCGGAGCCGCCCTGCCCTCGACGGCCGTTGATGTCGCCGAGGCCTGGCTCGACCAGCTCGACGCCTTGGAGGCCTCCAACCCCGGCGTCCCACGGGCTCAGTTGGTCTCTGAGTCTGCGCCGGCCGCGGCAGCCGGTCAGTGCCGGGTGGGGGTCGTCGGCGTCGACGGGCTGTGTGTCGACGGGCTGCTGCGCACCGAGAACCCACGCCAGGCCGCCGGGGGGCCGATGTCCATGGACAATCTCGACTGCCAGCTCACACCGGTCGACGCCGCCAACTATCCGAGATCCATCACGGCCGCCGACCTGGCCGAGCTGCGTCGGATATTCCCCTCGGGCGTGTGCGACTACGCGGCGGCGCCGGTCGGCTTCACTCCGCAGAGCCAGACATGGCTCTCCTACGGTGACGCCACCCTGTCGAATCCACCCGTCGTGGTCCCCTATCCGCTCGTGCGCTCCGCCATCCCCGGCGCCGGCGGTTCGGGAACGGCGAGCTCCAGCGTGACCGTCGGATCCGGACCACTCACGCTGGCGCCCCTCCTGAACCCGCTTCTCGGACCGAGCTCGACCGTCGGTGGAATCACCGGGTCCACCAAACGCACCATCCGGACGCTGCTCGACCTCCTGCCGTAGACCGGAGTGGCGAGTCAACCCCGAGGATCCACCCCCGACCGCACCATACGGTCGACCTCTTCCTCA
>DASXZJ010000095.1:0-3087 GCA_036502025.1 Acidimicrobiales bacterium
CTGACGTCATGTTCGCGGAGCCCCGTCTAGCCGACATCTACGACGCTGTGGAATTCGACCGAAGCGATCTGGATGCTTACGTCGCCTTGGTCGAAGAGTTCAATGCCCGATCTCTTCTCGACCTCGGGTGCGGAACCGGCAGCTTCGCCTGTCTTCTCGCCCGACGTGCCAAGTCGGTCATCGGAGTCGATCCCGCGGCCGCCTCCATTGCTGTCGCCCGCCGAAAACCCTACGCCAATCGGGTGCGATGGCTGGTCGGGGACGCTAGATCGCTCGCACCGCTTCAGGTGGATCTGGTGATCATGACCGGCAATGTGGATTGGTCCGGTGGGACCCCTTGGAACCTAGATTGGTCCTCGTGACGGGGTCCGATCCCGGAGAAGCTCGAGTATCCGACGAGCTGCAGGCGACGACCGCCGGATGTGCCGATGCGCACCGACGCCTGGGCCAGGAGCTCGAGTCGATCGACAACTCGATCCTCCGCCGGGCCAGCCGACTCCCGGGCTGGACGGTGGCCCATGTCCTTACTCACCTGGCCCGGAACGCTGAGTCGCACATTCGCATGCTCGGCGCAGCATCCGAGGGACGCAGCGTCGAGCAGTACCCGGGCGGCTACGAGCAACGCGCGTCCGATATCGAAGCGGGCGCGCACCGCTCGGCCAGCGAGATCTGTGACGACGTGCGCTCGACCGCCACGGAGCTCGAGGCGACGTGGGCTCGCACGAGCCCAGCCGCTTGGCGGGGCCACGGCCTGACCCAGGGAGCTGAGTGGCCTTGTCGAGTGTTGCCGTTTCACCGTTGGCGAGAAGTCGAGCTCCATCACGCCGACCTCGGCGTTGGTTACACGCATGAGGACTGGCCTGACGGCTACGTCGATAGGGAGCTATCACTCGCGTTAAAGGCTCTCCCCGAGCGGATCGCCGGGGCGGACGTGCGACGTGTGCTGGCTTGGCTGGTGGGCCGCGGCGACCAACCCGCCAGCGTCACGCTCGCCCCGTGGCAGTCCCGGCGCGAGCACTACCACTTCCTTCCCGGCGATCTCGAGGACGTCGACCGCCGGGTGGTCACGGTGTTCCGGTCACGTGTGCGCCAAGAAGCAGCGGACACCTACGGCCCCCTCGCGCAGCAGATGGTCGAGCTTGCACAGCGTATGCCCGGATTTGGCGAGGTCAAGACCTTCACCGCTGAGGACGGAGAGCGAGTCTCGTTGGTCACTTTCGCAACAGGTGAGGACCACGCTGCGTGGCGTGCGCACCCCGAGCATCGGCTGGCGCAGCGCTTGGGCCGCGACGAGTTCTACGACGAGTACCTGATCCAGGTCTGCCGCGTCGCTGCCGAGCGGGCCTTCCGCCGTGACGGCTGAGAAGCCGGTAGCTGGACTCATCAGGCAGGCGTGGGCTGAGTTGGTGAGGGACGCGGACCCAGTTCGACTGCCGGACCCAATCGAGATCACCGGGAGCCATGGTTTCCTGCGTTCCCGGTTCCCGGTCGAAGACGTGGCGGTCGCGTCCGTGGCCTTGGCGATGCTGGCGGCCAGTGTCCTTCACCGACAGCGCGGCGGTTCCCTCAGCGAGGCGCGCCTTGACCGGAGCCACCTGGCGGCGGCGGTGCGAAGCGAACGCTACTTTCGTTTCGCCGGACGGTCAGCGGGGGCCGGGTTCGCGTCACTGTCGCGCTTCTGGCCAACGGCTGACGGCTGGGTGCGCACTCACGCCAACTATCCCTGGCATCGGGCGGCGCTTCTGTCCACGCTCGGTACGCCGGAGGATGTCTCCGCCGTTGCCGCAGCCCTGACCGAATGGCGCGCCGAGGAGGTAGAAGAAGCGCTCTTCTCCGCCGGGGGTGTCGCCGGCGCAGTCCGCACCCTCGACACATGGGCATCCCACCCACAGGGCGACGCGGTGGCCAACGAGCCGCTGATCGGGCATCGGGTCCTGGGCGAAGCGGTTCCCCGCCTCCGTGGCCCTGGCAGCGTCCCAGCGTCGGGTGTCCGGGTTCTCGACCTGACCCGGGTCATCGCCGGCCCGGTGTGCACGCGCTACCTGGCCGCCCTGGGCGCTGATGTGTTGCGGCTCGACCCGCCCGATCACATCGATATGCGCCCCGGTGAGGTGGCTGACGCCCTGCTCGGCAAGCGCAGCGCGCTGCTCGACCTGGGCTCCGGAGACGCTGACGACACCTTGCACCGTCTGTTGGATCAGGCCGATGTCGTCGTCTGCGGCTACCGGCCTGGCGCCCTCGACCGGTTCGGTCTGAGCGAGGACGATCTGGCCGAGCACCACGCCGGCATCGTCGTCGTGTACCTCGCCGCGTGGGGACACAGTGGTCCCTGGAAGGCCCGGCGAGGCTTCGACAGCATCGTGCAAGCGCCGACCGGCATCGCCCATCAGGAGAAACTCGCCGGCGAAGGGCCCGGCGTGCTGCCCTGCCAGCTCCTTGATCATGGCACGGGCTATCTCGCCGCCGCCGCCGCCCTGGATGGGCTCCGCCGGCAGGCCGACCATGGCGGCACGCATATCCGGAGGGTCTCTCTGGCCCGGACCGCCTGGTGGCTGACCTCGACACCCCCGACGCCAGCTGAGGGAGCCGCTGCCGAACCCGCGTTGTCCCCATGGCTCGCCGAGCTCGACAGCGCGACGGGGCCCATCACTGCTGTTTTGCCTCCGGGCAAGTTCGGGACCGAGGCGCTGCGATGGCCGTCCCGAGCCAGCGGATACGGCGACGACCCACCGTCGTGGGCATCCCGTGTAGATGCCTAAATCGAAGGTGTCAGATAGGTCAGGCAGTCGCAGAATTGACCGGCACACCCCGCTTATTACGCGCCAGAGCTTCCCGCCCCACCAATGATCCACATAAAGAGCGACTCCTCAGGCTCCTCGGTTGCCCCATGTAGCGTCGTCAGCGCGGCCTCCTCAGCTGCCGCCGAGATCAGCACGGCGCTACTCTCTGTTGGTCAGCAGGGATCTCACTGCGTCGATGGTGTCGGCCTCGGCCGCCGTCTTGTCTGGCCGGTACCGCTTCACCCGGGCGAAGCGGAGCGCGACGCCTCCGGGATACCGGGGCGACCGCTGCACACCGTCCACCGCG
>DASXZJ010000096.1:0-19600 GCA_036502025.1 Acidimicrobiales bacterium
CTCCAGGCCGTCGGGCAGCCCGTCGTGCAGGCAGGCAAAGAAGTGGCCCAGCTGTTCGGCCAGGGCCATGAAAGGCCGGACCACGTCGGAGACGTCGGTGGCAGCCACGTTCACCGCGTAGGGAACGAAGTCGCCGGCCAGGGACAGCAGCACCTGTTCGGCGATGGTCACGCCGGCCTTGTCCTGCGCTTCCTCGGTCGAGGCGCCCAGGTGGGGCGAGACCACGACCTGAGGCAGCTCGAAGAGCGGCGACTCGGTGCAGGGCTCCTTCTCGAACACATCGAGCCCGGCGCCGGCCACGATGCCGTCGCGGATGGCTTCGGCCAACGCCTCCTCATCCACGATGCCGCCGCGGGCGGTGTTGATGATGCGGATGCCGGGCTTGGCCTTGGCCAGCAGGTCCCGTCCGAAGAGGCCGATCGTCTCGGGGGTCTTGGGCGTGTGGATGGACACGAAGTCGGCTTCGCCCACCAGCTCCTCGATGGTCACCAGCCGCACGCCCATGGCCCGGGCCCGCTCGGGGGCGACGAAGGGGTCGAAGCCGATGAGCTCCATGCCGAAGGCCAGAGCGCGCTGGGCCACCAGCGAACCGGCCCGGCCCAGCCCGACCACACCCAGCACCTTGCCGTGCAATTCCACGCCCTCCCATTTGGCGCGCTCCCACCGCCCGGCCACCAGGGCGGCGTGGGCCTGGGGGATGTTGCGGGCCTGGGCCAACAGCAGGGCCATGGCCTGCTCGGCCACCGAGAGGATGTTGGAGGTGGGGGCGTTGACCACCATGACGCCGCGCTCGGTGGCCGCCGTGACGTCGACGTTGTCCAGCCCGACGCCGGCCCGGCCGACGACCTGGAGCGAGGTCCCGGCGGCCAACACCTCGGGGGTCACCTGGGTCGAGGACCGGATGATCAGGGCGTGCGCGCCGACGATGGCGCCCAGCAGCTGCTCGGGGCTCAGGCCCTCCTGCACGTCGACCTCGTGACCGGCGTGGGCCAAGAGGTCCAGGCCGCTCTGCGCGATCTTCTCCGTTACCAGTACTCGTGCCACCGCAGTGGTCTCCTTGCTCCCCCGCTAGGTGGAATCAGTCTTGCGCTTCGGCGAACAACGAAGCCAAACGGGAGACCCCTTCGACCATGTCGTCCCGGCCGAGGGCGTAGGACATGCGGAAATAGCCCGGGGCGCCGAACGCCTCCCCGGGCACGACCGCGACCTTCGCCTCGTTGATGCACAGCTCGGCCAGCTCGGCACTGGTCGAGGGACGCTGCCCCCGCAGTGACCGGCCCAGCACGCCCTTGACCGAGGGGAAGGCGTAGAACGCGCCTTCGGGCTCGAGGCAGAGCACGCCGTCGATCTCGTTGAGCATCTTGTAGATGATCTGGCGCCGCTCGTCGAAGGCCGCCCGCATCATCGCCACGTCCTCGAGACCGCCCGAGACCCCGGCCAGCGCGGCCCGCTGGGACACGTTGGACACGTTGGAGGTCTCGTGGCTCTGGATGTTGGTGGCCGCGGTGATCATGTCGGTCGGGCCGATCAGCCACCCGACCCGCCACCCGGTCATGGCGTAGGTCTTGGCCACGCCATTGGCCACCAGGCAGCGCTCGGCCAGCTCGGGCACCAGCACGGGCATCGAATGGTGCTCGACGCCGCCGTAGACCAGGTGCTCGTAAATCTCGTCGGTCAGGACCCAGATGCCCTTGGCCACGGCCCAGCGCCCGATGGCCTCGATCTCATGGCGCGGGTACACGGCCCCGGTGGGGTTCGACGGCGAGACGAAGAGGAGGGCCTTGGTGCGCGGGGTCCAGGCCGCCTCGAGCTGCTCGACACCGGAGCGGAAGCCGGTCGTCTCGTCCGACGACACCACGACGGGCACCCCGCCGGCCAGCGCGATCGCCTCGGGGTAGGTGGTCCAGAACGGGGCGAGCACCAGGACCTCGTCGCCGGGGTCGCACAGGACGGCGAAGGCGTTGGCCACCGCCTGCTTGCCCCCGTTGGTCACCAGCACCTGGGACGCGGTGACCGAGAAGCCCGAGTCGCGCAAGGTTTTGGCGGCGATGGCCTCTCGCAGGACCGGCAGGCCCGCGGTCGGGGTGTAGTGGTGGTTGGCCGGGTCGCGGCACGCCTCGACCGCGGCCTCGACGATGTGGGCGGGGGTCGGGAAGTCAGGCTCCCCGGCGCCGAACCCGATCACGTGCTCCCCGGCGGCCTGGAGCGCCTTGGCCTTGGCATCGACGGCCAGGGTGGCCGACGGCGCGACGGCCGCGGCCCGGCGTGAGATCCGGCGGAGTTCGGTTGGCGTGGCGGAAGGTGTCGTCACGGATGCCATGATCTCATACGTGCCTGACGCCCCCGACATCTCCATCCCGACCGAACTCCTGCCGTCAGACGGGCGCTTCGGATCGGGCCCCTCCAAGGTCCGCCCCGAGCAGATCGCCGCCCTGGCCGAGGTCGCCACCTCGTATCTCGGCACCAGCCATCGCCAGAAAACCGTGAAGTCACAGGTGGGACGGGTGCGGCAGGGGTTGCGTGATCTGTTCTCCCTGCCCGACGGCTACGAGGTGGTCCTCGGCAACGGCGGTACCACCTGCTTCTGGGACGCCGCCACCTTCGGCCTGATCCAGGAGCAGAGCCAGCACCTGAGCTTCGGGGAGTTCTCCTCCAAGTTCGCCTCCTGCGCCGCGGCCGCCCCGCACCTCAAGGACCCCCAGGTCATCGAGGCGGCGGTCGGCACCCACCCCCTCCCGGTGGCCGACGGTTCGGTGGATCTCTACGCCCTCACCCACAACGAGACCTCCACCGGGGTGGCCATGCCCATCCGGCGCCCCAAGGGAGCCGCCCTACCGGCCGACGGGGGCGGGATCGTGGCCGTCGACGGCACCTCGGGCGCCGGCGGTCTGCGCGTCGACCCGACCGAGTTCGACGCCTACTACCTGGCCCCGCAGAAGTGCTTCGCCAGCGACGGTGGCCTGTGGATCGCCCTGATGTCGCCGCCCGCCCTCGAGCGCGTCGAGCGGATCGCCGCCAGCGGCCGCTGGATCCCCACCTTCCTCGACCTGAAGACGGCGGTCGACAACTCGGTGCTGGACCAGACCTACAACACGCCGGCCCTGGCCACCATCTACCTGCTGGCCGAGCAGATCGACTGGATGAACACCAACGGCGGCCTGGAGTGGACGGCCTCCCGCTGCGATCGCTCGGCCGAGATCCTCTACACCTGGGCCGAGCAGTCGGACTTCGCCCAACCCTTCGTGGACAACCCACAGCAGCGCAGCCACGTGGTGGCCACCATCGACTTCGTCGACGCCGTGGACGCCGCCGCCGTGGCCGCCGTGCTGCGGGCCAACGGGATCGTCGACACCGAGCCCTACCGCAAGCTCGGCCGCAACCAGCTGCGCATCGCCATGTTCCCGGCGATTGAGCCCGACGACATCGCCTCCCTCTGCGCCTGCATCAACCACGTGGTGGGCGCGCTGGCCGGGTGACGTCCTAGGCCAGGGCGAACCCGGCGCCGGCCAGCAATTTCTCGCTCTCGTCCCACAGCCGGGCGGCCTGCTCGTCGCGGTGGGCCTGGCGGCTCATGTGGCCCGGTCGGCTCCGCACCCAGTACAGGCCGGTCTTCCCCTCGACCTCAGGTGAGGCGGCCAGGTACACCGATGTCTTCGCCCCGGCGGCTGCGCTGATCTCGAAGGGCCGTATGAACCTGTTGCCCAGCCCCATCAATCCCTTCAAGTCGCCGTCCATGCCGAAGCCGCTGCGGACCGGGCCCGGGTGCACCGCATTGGCCGTGACCCCGGTGCCCACCAATCGCTTGGCCAATTCACGGCTGAACAGCACGTTGGCCAGCTTGGAGCGGCCGTAGGCCTCCATGGCGGCGTAGCGTTTGTCGCTCTGCAGATCATCGAATCGCATGCCCCGCCACGCCATGTGATGCCCGACCGAGGCCACGTTGATGATCCGCGAGGGGGCGCTGGCCTTGAGCCGATCCAGCAACAGGCTGGTGAGGAAGAAGGGCCCGAGGTGGTTCACCCCGAACGTCTGCTCGAACCCCTGCACCGTCAGCTGCCGGTCCGACCAGGTACCGCCGGCGTTGTTGACCAGGACATCGAGGCGGTCCCAGCGTTCCTGGATCTGCTCGGCGGCGGTGCGCACCGAGGCCAGGTCGGCCAGGTCCAGGGCGACCAGGTGGACGTCGTCGTTGCCCGTCCGCTCCCGTATCTCGCCGGCTGCCTTGGCCGCCTTGTCCTGGTTGCGACAGGCCAGCACCGTGGTGGCCCCGAGGGCGGCCACACCGACCGCGGTCTCCTTCCCGATCCCGATGTTGCTGCCGGTGACGACGACGACGCTGCCTGGCATTGACATGGGGATTGTCTAGCTCACAGACCAGGTCCGACCGGGTGGGCCCGGTGTAAAGATGAGATGCCATGACCATCACGTCGAGCCCGGCGGCCGACGGCCTCCTGCTGCAGATCCTCCTCACCCCGGAGGGGCGCGGCGACCCCTACCCGCTCTACGACGAGATGCGAGAGCTTGCCCCGGTGGCTCGTACGGCATTCGGGCCGCTGGTGGTGACCGGCTATGACGACTGTCTGGCCGTCCTGCGAGATCCCCGTTTCGGCCGCGGCATGGCCGGCGACGGTGACGCGCTCAGCCTGTTGGGTGGCGCCTCGGTCGATCGGGTGAAGATCTTCGAGCTGTCGCGCGACAACATGTTGCTCGCCGACCCCCCCGATCACACGCGACTGCGCAAGCTGGTCTCGCGGGCCTTCACGCCGAGACAGGTCGACCGCCTGCGGCCGGCCGTCAAAGCCCTCGTCGACGATCTGCTCGACGGTCTGGCCGAAACGGTCCGCGTCGACTTCATGTCGGATTTCGCGCTCCCCTTGCCCATGTCGGTTATCGGGGAGCTGGTCGGTGTACCAACATCCGATCGCGCCGACCTGCAACCCGTCATTCGCGCCGTCGCCAAGGGCATCGAACCCATCCTGACGGACGAGGAAGCGGCCGAGGCCGTGGCCGCCATCGGCCAACTCGACGAGTACTTCGGGGAGCTCCTGGCGGCGCGTCGACGCCAGCCCCAGGATGACTTGATGAGCGGACTGGCTCAGGCCAAGGAGAACGACGATCGTCTGACCGACAACGAAATACTCTCGACCGCGACCCTGTTGTTCGCGGCCGGCTTCGAGACCACTACGAACCTCCTGGGCAACGGGCTCCTGGCCCTGCTCCAACACCCCGATCAGATGGCTCGATGGCGCCAATCGCCCGAGCTCGCCGGCACCGCGGTCGAAGAGCTCTTGCGATGGGACAGCCCGGTGCAGATGAATCTGCGGGCCGCCCTCGAGCCGATTGAGTTCCACGGGGAGACGCTCGAGCCCGGGGTACGGGTCATCGTCCTCCAGGGGGCCGCCAATCGGGATCCTCGACGCTTCCCCGATCCCAACGTGCTGGATCTGGTCCGGCAGAACAACACACCCTTGAGCTTCGGATGGGGCGTCCACCACTGCATCGGGGCCGGGCTGGCCCGCATGGAGGCCGAGATAGCGCTCGCCGAACTCCTGCAGCGGTTCTCTTCGATCGAGCATCTCGATGACCCGCCGGCCTGGCGGGAGAGCTTCACCCTCCGGGGCCTTCTCAACTTCCCCATCTCGGTCACGAGCAATTAGGGCAGCGACCCTCCGCCCGGGTCGCCGTGCACGCGTTCCCACTCCTCGGGGGGCCCCATGGTCGAGGCCGCCGGTCCGAACCGCTCCACGTAGCCCGGGTGGACCTCCTTCCAGCGATCAGCCGGCAGCCACGGGAGCGCGTCGCCATCGACCGCGTAGTCGAGCTGCTGGAGGCAGACGTGCCATCCGGCGGCGTCGCGGGCCGCCTTTCCGAGTTCCGCGAAGGTCACGATGAGCGTGAGGATCGACCCGTCGCCGTCGGCGGTGAGCTCGAAGCGCACGATGTCGCCGCCCCAGTTCAACTCCATCACCGTCGGGGGATCGAAGGTGAGCATGCGGCCTTCCATGTCCGGCATTTCGACCTCGCGGAAGCCAAAGGTCAGGGGAGCCCCGGCCTTCCGGTCCCCCTCGATGGTGGTCGGAAACCAGGCGGCCAGCTGCTCCTCCTCGGTGAGCGCGCTCCAGACGGTGGCGGCCGGATGATGCAGACGTCGCTCCATCCGCAGCACCGGTTGCGCCCCGTCCCGGGCCAGCACCCCGTAGTCCATGTCCTCTTGGGTCATCTCTTCACTCCTTGGTGTCCAGCGCGTCGAGGTGCTGCGCCAGCGCATCGAGTCGTGACGCCCACAGGCGGCGGTAGGGCTCCAGCCACTCGTCCATGGTCCGCAACGGCTCGGGGCACACCCGGTAGATCCGGCGCTGCGCCTCGGTGCGCGACTCGACCAGCCCGGCCCGGCGCAGCACCCGCAGGTGCTTGGACACCGCCGGCTGGCTCACGTCCATGACCTCGACCAACTCGCCCACCGGGCGTTCGGCCTCCAGCAGGAGATCCAGGATGCGGCGCCGATTGGGCTCGGCCAGGACCTCGAACGTGGTGGCCACTCAGGTAATATGATCCTTCAGGTATATAACTGTCAAGTCACCTACAGAGATCGCCGGGCCAGTCACTCGGCGACCCGATCAGTGCTTGGCGTGCGCGATGCGCCGCAACGGCGGGAGAGTGGGGGGTGGTTGCTGCCTCGGTGGGAGCTCGGCCAGCAGCTCGGCCGTGGCCGCGGTGACCAGGACGACCGCCCGCTCGAAGGCCACCTCGGTCTTCGGCGAGGTGGCCTGGACGCCGCTGATCTTGCGCACGTACTGGCGTGCGGCGGCCTCGATCTCCTCGGCCGTGGCCTGTGGTTCCAATCCCCTGAGCGTGGTGATATTTCGGCACATGCAGTCCACGCTATGCCGCAGCGCCACCTCAGGCAGCCGTCACCCCGACTGCCCGTTCCAGCTGCACGTCGCCAGACACGGTTTTTGCCGCAATGACGATATCGGGTGACCCGGCGCGCCCTGCCGGGAAATCCTCGACCAGGATTTCGGAGCTGACGGTGCCGGAGATCGATTCGGCGTCGACGGCGAACGAGACTCCTTCGGCGATGCCGACGGTGATGTCGGCCGAGACCGATCGGACATTCAACCGGCCCGAGGCGTAGGCGAGCACCCGCACGTCGCCCGAGACACCGACGATGGAAGTGTCGCCCGAGACGTAGCCCAATCTCACGTCGCCCGAGGACGACCTCACCTCGACCCGGTCGCTCACCGACCCCACCTCGACGTCGCCTGACGCGGTGACGACGGTGGCCCGACCGCTCACGCGGTCGGCCTGCAGGTCCCCGGAGGCAGATTGCAAGCGAACGTCACCGCTGACATCGTCAACCGAAATGTTGCCGCTCGCCGTCTTGGCCGTGAGGTCGCCGTTGATGTCATCGGCATTCAGGTCCCCGCTCGCCGTTTTGACGTGCGTCTCCCCCACGGTGCCATTCAGCTCGATGTCACCCGATCCGGTCGTGACGTCGACGTCGGCCCCGGATGGCGCCTCCACCCGCACATTCACCGCGTTGCGACGCACGAACTTCATGCCGTGCTTGTGCGGGATCCTGACCACCACCACGTGGCGGTCACCCGTCCGTCGGCTCTCGACGACGGCGCGTTCGACCAGATCCTGGCCGCCCGGGGTTTGGGCCTCCAGGGTGACCTCGGTCGTGGTGCCCTCGCGAGCGGTGACGGTCACCTGGCCCACGCTGTTCGCCACGACGAGGAGAACCCTGTCGGGTGTCTCAAATGATCGGTTCATGTCCTTCTCTCCTTCTTTCAGCTGGTGCCAAACCCATGCAGTCGGGAACCCGGCCCGCCACTGCGGACACGCGGCGCCGATGTCCCGCGCTCAAGGGTGCGCAGGATCCACGCGTTCACCGAAATCCCTTCCCGGGATGCGCTCTCCTCGACCCTCGCCTTCAATTGATCTGACAGGCGGAGCGTGATGCGAGACGAAAGCTCGCCGTCGTCTTCGGACGGACGCGGGTGCTCGTCCACATAGACAAACTCGACGTCGTCACCGATCAGGCGAATCTCGATCCTCCCGTCCGGGAGCTCCTCGGACACCTCGGCCGCCGCCTCGGAGAGCAGGTCGAGCATCCGGCTGGAGGCCGACCGGGCCAGCACGGCGGCGATCCGTTCGGCCATCTCGGCCACGGCCTCATCACCCAGCTCCCCGACCGCCGTCACGTCGGACTGGAGGCCCTCGATCGCCAGTGACATTTTCACGCTGTCACTATGACATCACTATGATGTCATAGTCAAGCGCGCACCCCCAAAGGCCTCTCTGAACAGGTGAATTGGGGTGGGCCACCAGCTGCATGGAGCTTCGAACCCCGACATCGTGGACCACGCCGTCATCGCCGGGGCATTCGTCCCGTTAGCCATCCAACCCGTCGGCCCCGCCAAGGCCAAGGTGGGAGCGCGGTGCGGATCGATCAGGACGTGGGCACTGCTCCCACGATGTTGTTCACGTGGATGCCGATGCCGGGCAGCGACCCCGGGAAGGCGGTGCCGAACGCAAAGACTCCGCCGTCCCTGCCGATGAGCAGGTACCCAGTCCCTGTGTTGGACGGCACCAGGGAGACAATGTCGCTGACACTGATCCCGAGCGCCGGCAGCGAGCCGTTGCTAACGGCGTCGCCAAAGGGGGCAACTGAACCATTGGCCCCGGTCACCCAGTAGCCGGCCCCGGTCGGGGTGGCGGCGATGGAGACGATGGGACCGGAAGAGGCGCTGCCGTCGTTCTTGGCGTCCCCGAGTGCGTAGACGGTGCCGGTAGAGGAGACCAGCCAGTAGCCGCCGTTGTCAGATGTCGACGCGATCCCGACGATGTTGTTGACGTGGATGCCTTCGGCCGGCAGTGAACTTTCAAAGGGCGCATCGCCCAAGGCGAAGACGCCGCCGTCCTGGCCGACCAGGAAGTAACCCTTGTCATCCTTCGTGGGCACGATGCCGACGATGTCGTTGACATGTACCCCGATACCGGGCAGTGAGTTCTCAAAAGGAGCGTCGCCGAAGGCGAAGACGCCGCCGTCACTACCGACCAGGAAGTAGCCCTCCGAGTCGGAGGTCGGCACGATGCCGACGATGTCGTTGACATGGATTCCCATGCCGGGCAGTGAACCGAAGAAGATGCTCGAACCGAAGGCGAAGACCCCACCATCGGATCCGACCAGGTCATAGCTACCCGACGTCGTGATCGGCGGCGTAGTCCCCGTCGGCACCACGGCATTGGAAGGCGCACTGCTCAGACTTGTCCCCTGAGCGTTGGTGGCCGTCACCGTGAAGGTGTAGGTGTCGCCGTTGGTCAACCCGGTGAAGGAGAGTGGACTGCCCGACCCGTTGACCACCTGACCACCGTGGGCAGAGTTGGTGACGTCACTCGCCCTCGCCGTGTAGGACGTGACGGTCGAACCACCATCGGTCACCGGAGAGCCGAATGAAACTGAGGCGGACGCGTTGCCCGCTGTTGCCACCACGGTGGGCGGCGGAGACGGCACTCCAAGCGGAACGACCGCATTTGAAGGGGCACTCGCGGGGCCGGTGGCGGCTGCGTTGGTTGCGGTCACGGTGAACGTGTAGCTGTCGCCATTGGTCAGGCCACCGATGGTGAGCGGGCTCGTCGACCCGGTCGTGGTCTGCCCGCCGTTGGCTGAGTTTGTCGAGTCGGTCGCGATGACGGTGTAACTCAGGATGGGTGAGCCGCCATTGCTACTTGGGGGCGTGAAGCTGACGGATGCCGAGGCGTTCCCGGCGGTGGCCGTCCCAATCGTCGGTGCGCCCGGGGCGATCGCCGGGACGACGGCGCCCGTGGGGGAACTGGGAGGGCCCGTGCCGACATCGTTGGTCGCGGTAACGGAGAACGTGTAGCTGTCGCCGTTGGTCAGGCCGGTCACGGTGATCGGACTGTTCGCGCCGGTGGCGGTCTGCCCACCGTTGGCTGAGTTTGTCACGTCGGTCGCCGTCACCGTGTAGGACGTGATCGGCACTCCTCCGCTGTTCGAAGGCGGCGTGAAGGCGACCGTGGCCGACCCGTTGCCCGGCGTTGCCGCCCCGATGGTCGGGGCGTCGGGGACCGTCACGCCGTTGAACCGCACTGCCGGGATTTGGAACGGAGGTAGTCCGTTGGACGCCCCTAGCGACCAACACGCATTTGGCGCAGGCGAGTCGAGCCGGAAGGTGCCTGTCGTTCCGCCATCGCAGTACTGGCCGGCCGTCTGTGAATCCTGGAAGACCGTGCCTGGGAAGGGGTCCGTTCCGACGCTCGGAGCAGCCGCGTACGTAAGGGCGACGTTCAGCGAGTCATAGGGGCAATTGGCGATGGTACAGGGTGTTCCGATCGGATTGGGGCCGTAGCTGGTGGTGTCGAACGCGATTCCGTAGATCACCTTGGCCGGAAGGGGCGTCTCGGTCGGCAGCAGGAAGTCGACGTTGTTCGCCACCCCGCCCTCGCAATCCGGCGAGGCAACGGTTCCGGCGTTCCAATCGCCGCCTGTGCAGTCCGTGTTGTCAGCCGACGGCCGGAACGGAATGGCGAACGTCTGCGTGTCCGAGGTGATCAACGACCCGAGGGTGCCGTCGGTCGCACCCACGTTGTAGATGTTCAGCGTGATGGGCCAGTTGAAGGTCGCCCCAGGGGTCGTCTGGCACGTGGTGCCACCTCCGGTTTCGCAGCCCCAGCTGCTGAGCGTGACCACCGCGTTGTTCAACGTGAACGGTGCCGCTCCAGCCAGGGCGATCTCATTGCCGAACTCGGAATTCTGCGACGATTGGATAGGTTCGCTGGGCTGGTTCGCGGGCAGCGGGCTCGTGGTGCTGTCGTACAGAACGGGCCCACCAGAACTGAGAGGGATCGCGGCCGGCGGCAACGGAGCAGCACCCGCCGACGTCGTGCCGCCCACTCCAACCAACGTCAGTCCGGCCATGAGGGCGAATGGCATGACCACTGCCAGCCTCGTAGTTGCGTTTCTCATAGTCAGCGTCCTCTCGCTTCGATGGAGCATCGACAACGGGACCGCCAACCATTGATCGAATGTCTGCCGCGACGTTGAACGGTCAGACGTCCGCATCATGGGACACGGGCTGCACTAAGTCAAAGTGATTTGTTCGGCAACGCCGGTGCGCAAAGCCGCCAATAACGAGGCGTGCCGAGTTGCAACAGCTACATCACCTGCCGGGGCACGCGCTTAGCCACGACGACGCCAGTCGCGTGCGATTCACCACAACTGGCGCGGCGTAGTCAGCCCCCTGAGGCGTCTTGGACGCGGGACTTGCCGGCGGAGATGAACGGCATCATGGCCCGCAGCTCCTGGCCGATCTCTTCGATCTGATGGGCTTGGCCCGCTTTGCGCAGGGCCTCGAAGTTGGGCCGTCCGGCCTTGTTCTCGGCGATCCACTCTTCGGCGAAGGCGCCGCTGCGGATGTCGTCGAGGATCTTCTGCATCTCGGCCCGCACGGCCTGATTGATGACGCGGGGTCCGCGGGTGACGTCGCCGTATTCGGCGGTGTCGGAGATGGAATAGCGCATGCCGGCGATGCCCTGTTCGTACATGAGGTCGACGATGAGCTTGAGCTCGTGGAGGCACTCGAAGTACGCCGACTCGGGCTGATAGCCGGCATTGACCAGCGTCTCGAAGCCGGCCGTCACCAGCGCGGTGAGCCCACCGCACAGGACGACCTGCTCACCAAAGAGGTCGGTCTCGGTCTCCTCGTCGAACGTGGTGTCGAGCACCCCGGCCCTGGTGGCCCCGATGGCGTGGGCGTAGGACAGGGCGAGCTCGCGAGCCTTGCCGCTGGCGTCCTGGTGCACCGCGATCAGCGATGGGACGCCGCCGCCCTCGGTGTAGGTCCGGCGCACCAGGTGCCCGGGGCCCTTGGGCGCCACCATGGCCACGTCGACTCCGGCCGGCGGCACGATCTGCCCGAACCGGATGTTGAACCCGTGGGCGAACATGAGGCAGTCGCCCTCGGCCAGGTGCGGGGCGATGTGCTCGTCGTAGGCCGCCTTCTGCTCGGTGTCGGGCAGCAGCACCATGATCACGTCGGCTTCGGCTGCCGCGTCGGCCAGCGAGGTGACCCGCAGACCGGCTTCCTCGGCCTTGCGCCGGCTGCTCGATCCTTCCCGCAACGCCACCCGCACGTCCACGCCGGACTCCAGCAGGTTGAGGGCGTGCGCGTGCCCTTGCGATCCGTAGCCGAGGATGGCGACCTTCCGGCCCGCGATCAGGCTCGGGTCGGCGTCGGACTCGTAGTACAGGGTGGCCATGTTGTCTGCTCTCTCTCTTCTCGTTCGCTTCGTCGTTCCAGTGCGTCCAGATCAGCGGCGGTCCAGCTTAGGCAGGGCGACGCGCCCCGTCCGTTGGAGCTCGACCACGGTGTACTGCTCCAGCAGCCCTTCGAAGTCGTTGATCTTCTCGGGACGGCCGGCCAACATCACCGTGAGCTGGTCTCCGCCGACGCTCACCACTTCCCCGCCGAAGACCCCGACCAGCTGGATCACCTGCGACCGCTCGAGCGGACCCACCTCCACCGTGACCAGGATCAGCTCGCGCTCCACCGCCTCGGACGGGGAGAGCTCTCCGATGGAGACCACGTTCACCAGCTTGTCCAGCTGCATGATGACCTGCTCGAGGGGCGCCGATTCGACGTCCACCACAATGGTGATGCGGCTGAAGTGTTCGTTCTCGTCGGTCGGGGCCACCGCCAGCGAGTAGATGTTGAAGCCACGGCGGCTGAAAAGGCCGGCCACTCGCGACAGTACCCCGGCCTTGTTCTCGACGAGGACCGAGAGGATGTGGTGACGCGGCTTGCCCGTTCGGCCACCGCGGAGTGAGGTCAACTGGGCGGTACTCACCGGGCCAGCCCCGACTGGTCGGGGTGGACCACGATGTCGTCGTTGGACTGCCCGGCCGCCACCATGGGGTACACCTTCTCGAAAGCGTCGGTGCGGAAGTCCACCACGACGGGACGGTCGTCGATGGAGTTGGCCTTCTCAATCGCCGGGCCGACGTCCTCGGGCGACTCGGCCCGGATGCCGACACACCCCATCGCTTCGGCCCACTTGACGTAGTCGGGTAGGTCGGGTGAGAGGTAGACCTCGGAGTACCGCTCCTCGTAGAACATCTCCTGCCACTGCCGCACCATGCCGAGGTAGGCGTTGTTCAGGATGGCGATCTTCACGGGGATCTGCTCCGCCGTGGCGGTCACCAGTTCCTGGGCCGTCATCTGGAAGCAGCCGTCACCGTCGATGGCCCACACCATGCGCTCGGGCCGTCCCACCTTGGCCCCGATGGACGCCGGCACGGCGAAGCCCATCGTGCCCGCCCCGCCCGAGTTGACCCAGGTATAGGGGTGGTTGAACTCCCAGTACTGCGAAGCCCACATCTGGTGCTGACCGACGCCGGCCACCACGACGGCGTCATCGGGCGCGGCGTCCCGCAACTGCTCCACCACGTTCTGCGGCTTGATGGCACCGCCATCGGCATCGGCGTAGTAGAGCGGGAACTGCTCCTGCCACTGACGGACCTGCTTCCACCACGGGGCGAGGTCCTGGACCGGAGCCCCGTCGTACGCCCCCATGGCCAGCAGCAACTCCTCAATGACCAGGCGGCAATCGCCGGCGATGCCCACGTCGGCCCGGCGCACCTTGCCCAGTTCGGCCTGATCGATGTCGACATGGATGACCTTGGCGTCGGGCGCGAACGCACTGATCTTTCCGGTGACCCGGTCGTCGAACCGGGCCCCGAGGCTGATCAGGAGGTCGCTGCGCTGCATGGCGGTGACCGCGGTGTAGTGGCCGTGCATGCCGGGCATGCCCAGGGCCTGTGGGTGCGAGTCGGGGAACGCCCCGCGGGCCATCAGGGTGGTGACCACCGGGATGCCGGTGAGATCGGCCAGGACCCGGAGCGCCTCGGCGGCCCTGGCCTTGAGGACCCCGCCCCCCACGTAGAGAACGGGACGATGGGCGGCGCGGATCAGTGCCGCCGCTTCTCGGACCAGCTCGGGATCGCCGATGGTCAGGGGGTGATAGCCCGGCAGGTCGAGCTCGTCCACCGAGGAGGGCCAGTACCACTCCATGGTGGCGTTGGCGATGTCCTTGGGGAAGTCGATGAGGACGGGCCCGGGACGGCCGGTGGTGGCCACGTGGAACGCGGCCGCCACCGTGCGAGGGATGTCGTTGACGTCCTTGATCAGCCAGTTGTGCTTGGTGATCCCCATCGTCACGCCGGTGATGTCACACTCCTGGAAGGCGTCGGTGCCGATCGATCCGGTGGCCACCTGGCCGGAGACCACGATGAGGGGTGTCGAATCCATGTAGGCGTTGGCCAGGGGGGTGACGATGTTGGTCGCCCCGGGGCCGCTGGTCACCATGGCCACGCCGGGTTTGCCGGTCACCATGGCGTAGCCCTCGGCCATGTGCCCGGCCCCCTGCTCGTGGCGTACCAGGATGTGGCGGATCGAGGAGTCGATGATCGGGTCGTAGACCGGCAGGATGGCGCCTCCGGGCAGGCCGAACATGACGTCGACGCCCTGCATCTCGAGGCTCTTGATGAGTGCCTGTGCTCCTGTGAGTTCCATCGTTGCTTCCTCTGTCTCTCTATCTGTCGCCTCAGGGGTAACCGAACACATCGGGCCGGAAAATGAAACGACCCCCCGGCTGGGAGGTCGTAGAGCGCGCGTTGCAGTGTGGCCGCGCGCTTACGTTACGAGTACCAGAATTTCGCGCGGGTTGCTTGGGTGCGGCTGCATCGTCCGCATATTGTGGCACGTCGTCGCCCGCCCCACAACCAGGGCAGCCGCGACGGGCCGCCGTTAGAGTCGCGCTCGTGTCCGGGGGGCCCGAGAGCAGCGAGGCCGACGAGCTGGCCTGGATACCCTCCTCGGTGGGCGCCGCCGGCCGGCACGGCACCCTCACCGCAGCCGACCTCCATTCGGGCCGGGCCTGGGCGCTCCTCCTGGCCGCCCTGGCCGAGGCCGGTGAATTCCTGCACTCGGACCGGATACCCCCGGGCGGCGAGAGCGATGCCGCCGGGTACCGCCACCTCATGGTTCTGCTGGCCCTGGGCATCGACGAGGCCCTGCGCAGTTCCGATCCCTACGAGCCGGCCATCCGCCCGGGCAACGTCGACAATGTCCTCAAGTGGGGCATGGACTGCCCCGACGCCCTCTATTCCGGCGCCTCCATCCGACCCGACGCCACCTACCGCATCTGGGGCCATCGGGGCAGCGCCCGCTTCCTCCATTTCCAGGTCATGGCCGGCATCGGCAACATCGGCGACGTGGTGGCCGAGGACCTGACCCTGGCGCCCGACGGCACCTTCGAGCTCTTCGTGTCCCCTGAGCGCCGGGACGGGAACTGGCTCCCCCTGGCCGAGGGGGCCTCGTCGCTGGTCATCCGGCAGTTCTTCTACGACTGGGCCACTGAGCAGCCGGCCTCGCTGCAGATCGAGTGCCTGGGGAAGCCGACCTCGTCCCCCGCCGCCCAGCCCGGCGCGGCGGAGCGCACGGCCCGCCAACTGGACGCCCTGGGCCGCTTCGTCCGCGACAGCGTGCGCTTCTGGTGGGACATCGAGGAGATGGGGCGCCAGCAGGGGATCAACGCCTTCCGCCCGCCCGTGGTGCGCTCGGACATCGGCGGGGCCACCGACAACGTCACCGTGTGGGGATCGTGGGAGCTGGCCGAAGGCGAGGCGCTCATCGTCGAGATGACGCCGCCGCCCGCGCTGTACTGGAGCGTCTCCATCGGCAACCAGTGGTGGGAGACCATCGACTACGCCGGGCACCAATCCTCCCTCAACGGCCATCAGGCCGTGCTCGACGACGGCGTGTTCCGCGCCGTGGTGGCCCATCACGACCCCGGCGTGGCCAACTGGCTCGATACCGGCGGCAACCGCCGTGGCCCCGGCATGATCCGCTGGGTCCGGGCCGACGCGGCCCCGGTGCCCAGCACCCGGATGGTGCCCTTCGACCAGCTCGACGCCGAGCTACCGCCGTCGACCCCGCGGGTAGCCCCGGCGCAGCGCCAGGCGGTACTGGCGGCGCGCCGGGCCGCCATCCGCCAACGCTTCGCCCGCTAACCGATCCCGAAGGAGGCTTCCGATGGACCTCGGATATGAAGGTGCCAGTGCCGCCGTCACCGGCGGCACCAAGGGCATGGGACGGGCCATCGCCCTCACCATGGCCGCCGAAGGAGCCAAGGTGGCCGTCTTGGCCCGGAGCCCGGCCGAGATCGACGAGACGGTGGAGGCCTTGCGGGCGGCCGGCGCCCCCGATGCCATGGGCGTCAGCACGGACGTCACCGACCGCCAGGGCGTCATCGACGCCTTCGCAGCCATCGAGTCCCGCTGGCAGACGTTGAACGTGCTGGTCAACACGGTCGGCCCGGGAGCGGCCAAGTTCGAGGACCTCGACGACGACGACGACTGGGAGGCCGTCTTCGACATCGCGCTCATGTCGGCCGTGCGCTGCGTCAGGTCCGCCCTACCCCTGTTGCGGGGAGCCGAATGGGCGCGCATCGTCAACATCTCGGCGCACTCCATCCAGCGGCAGAGCCCGTTGCTGGTGGCGTACACGGCCAGCAAGGCCGCGCTGGCCAGCCTGTCGAAGAACCTGGCCAAGTCCCTGGCCCCCGAGGGCATCCTGGTCAACACCGTGAGCCCGGGCTCCATCGTCACGGCCAGCTTCAGCGAGGGTCTGCGGCCCGCCTTCGAGGCCGAGAATCTCGATCCGACCGACCCCTACGACGTGATGAAGTGGATCGACACGCACTTCCACCAGCCGGCCGACCTGGGCCGGGCCGGCTTGCCCGTTGAGATCGCGGTGGTCGTGGCCTTCCTGGCCTCGCGCACCAACGGCTACGTCACCGGCGCCAACATCAACGTGGACGGCGGCTCCGACTTCCTGTGAGCCTGCACCCCGACCAGCTCATGGCGGCGGCCGAGGCCGAGAGCGGCCTGACCGATTACGGGGACGACTCGTTCCGGACCGGCCTCGAGCGGTTGACCGAGGCGCTCGAGCGCGAGGCCCAACTGAGCGACCTGGGCGCGGACATCATGCGCACGCGCCTGGTCGGTCATCTGGGCAGCCGCCTCCGGGTGCAGGACACCATCACGCGGCACCCCGAGATCGCCGACCAGGAGATTCGGGCACCGCTCTTCATCATCGGGCTGCCCCGGACTGGGACCACCGCGCTCAGCAACATGCTCGACGCCGATCCGGCCATCCGGTCCCTCCGCTGTTGGGAGTCGGCGTCGCCGGTCCCGCCCCCCGAGGCGGCCACCCAGGACACCGATCCCCGCATCGCGGCGACGGCCGAGGGTCTCCAGGCCATGTACGACACCTTCCCCAAGATGCGGTCCCTGCACTTCCAAACGGCCACCGGCCCGACCGAGTGCCAGGACCTGCTCGGGATGGATCTGCGCACCTCGCACTTCGACGGCATGGCCATCGTGCCCAGCTACACCAACTGGGTGGTCGAGTGCGACATGACGCCGGCCTACCGGATCCATCGCCGTACCCTGCAGCTGCTGCAGTGGCACTGCCCGCCCTATCAGTGGCACCTCAAGACGCCGGTCCACATGTTGTCGCTGCCCGCCCTGGCGTCGGTCTATCCTGACGCCCGGTTCATCTGGACGCACCGCGACCCGAGCGAGGTCATGGGCTCGGTGTGCAGCCTCATCGCGTACACCCGCAGCTGGGTCAGCGATCAGGTCGACTCGAACATCGGTGCCGGGCAGACCGCCATCTGGAGCGAGGCCCTCCGGCGGGCCATGGCCTTCCGGGACGAGGTGGGCGAGGAACGGTTCACCGACGTGAGCTTCGAGGACCTCAACGCCGATCCGGTCGGCACGGTGGGAGCCAGCTTCGAGCGGCTGGGGCTCCCGTTCGCCGACGCCAGCCGCCAAGCCGTGCGGGAGTGGGCCAACGGGCACCGTCCCGGCCAGGCCGGCACTCATCAGTTCTCCCTCGACGAATTCGACCTGACGGCTGAGGGTGTGCGGCGAGCCTTCGCGCCGTACCTCGAGCGCTTCGGCGAACAGGCGACGGCCAGGCCCTCGTAGGCGGCGACTTACGACCCCATTTCGGGCCTGAGTAGTCTCTGCAGGTCCGCTGTCGAGCCGGACTTACTGTAGTACAGTATTGCAGTGGAAATCCTGCCGTCGGCCCGCCGACATGGCATCTCTGACGCAGAGATCCTCCATGCAATCGAGCACTTCTTGACTCTCGAGGACGCGGGTGAAGAGCCAGACCGCTGGCTCGTCATCGGGCCTGACGGTGCCGGGAACTTGCTCGAGATCGTGATGATGCTCACTGTGGAGGCGGAACAGTTGATCATCCACGCCATGCCCATGCGAGCCCAGTTCAGGAGGCTGTTGCCATGACAAAGAAGCGAGTGTACGGACACACGGCGTCGGGCAAGGACATTGACGACGAGATGGTGGCCAAGGCTGTCGAAGAAGCGGAGACCGGCTACGACGTCGACGCTGTGCTCGCTCGTCGCGGTCGACGGGGCCGTCCGTCGCTGAGCATCGGGGAGTCCTCCGTTGAGTCGTTTCGGATCGACCATGACCTGAGAACTGCGCTCGCAACCCGAGCGGAGTCCGAAGGAGTCAGCGTGTCAGAACTCTTGCGACGCGCCGTACGCGATTATCTTAAGGCTGGGTAACTGACTTGTTTGGTGGTCGCATCAGTAGGCGGCTACTACGACCTGAGTCCTCAAGAAGACGATTGCGGCACTCATGGACTGCAGTGAGGTCACAGATCTCTTTCCTGTACGCATTGAGATGCACAGCCACCAAACTTATGATCGAGCAAGCCGCGTTCGCGCATTAGTCAGCCACGACTTGAGCGCTTTCCAGCTGTCATTGCAACGCGATACAGAAGTGCCAAGGCAAGGCCACCCTCGATAACAGAAACGATTATCACACTGCTAGACGGAGATTTAGTCACAAGAAACCATGCAATAACCCCGCCCAGCCCGACAAGGATGGCAAGGGACATGGACAACCAATGACGCTCGTAAAATTCGAGCACGTTCTCTCCTGAGGTGATAGTGGCTCTGGTGCTGACCCCCCGGAACAGTATCCGTTTCTCGCAGCAAGTCCGCCGGCGACGAATCCGCCAAACCCAACGACGGTGGCCACAGTCGCAATCGTGTCGGCCGCCAATCCGAAAGGCGTTACGTTTAGAATCAGAAGAACAAGTCCGGCTGCCCCAAACCCTGAGAGGGTCGCCGTATACAGAGTCCCCAAGGTCGCGTAGACCGCCGCATCCCGCCCCTTAACTCCCGCGCATGCACCAGCCACCGCTTTGGCAGCCTGGACATCCGTCGCGTATTCCATGCACACCCCGTTTGAGACGCTTCCGCAATAGAGTCCCTCCTGTGCCGCGGTGCTCAAACTCTCACAATATGAAGATTCGTAGCGCTGTTCACATCCCTCCAACGGCGTTGGAATGTTGCTAGATCCCGTCAGTGATGCGAGGGCACTCTTTTCAATAGTTTGCGGCGAGGGATTTTGAGCGGGCGCAGCAGTTGTCGGGCCCGGTTTGGCGCTTACGGATTGAGTGGGGCTGAAGTTGAA